>NZ_JAWRXD010000004.1:0-528256 GCF_046535215.1 Priestia sp. SIMBA_032
CGGCGGAGCAATGGAATCATTCGTTCCTGTCTTCTCTGGTACACTAGGAAGTCTTGGACGCAAAGATGCAATTGGTACAATCGGCGGAAACAAAACGCAATTAAAAGGTTTACCAGCATCACTTATGAAAGAAGCAAGTAACGTTCGTTACTTATCTCATATCAAAGGATTATTTGCATTAGCTTATTAATCCGTCTTAAAACGAAAGAGGAATTCTCCTCTTTCGTTTTTTTATTTACATAAGCCAAGAAATAAGAAGCGGCAGCGTAATCAACGATAAAATAGCACTAATGACAAAAGCAGACGCCGTTTCATTTTCCAAGCTTTCAAACCGCAAAGCAATCATCGCAGCTACAGCAGACCCAGGAAAAGCTACCAGCAAAATAGCTTTTGTCACTTCATCTGAAGACAACCCTATCCATACTGCAATTCCGAGCATAACGATCGGTTGAACCGCTACTTTTAAGACGGCGATCCCAAGCGCGCCTTTACTGAAGTTAATTTTTCCAATTCCAATCGTTACTCCTACAGCAAACAAAGCTGCTCCTGATGTGATACTTCCGATTTGATCAAGCATATCCTGTAACAGTTTAGGTGACTGAAAGCCGCAAAGCGTTAAAATCACTCCAATTAACGGGACACATGCCAAAGGCTCAGATAAACCATGCAAAATGGAATGAATCGTTACTTTGAATAAACTTGTTTTCTCTTCCCCTTCTTTTCGCCCCCGTTGTCCAACGGTTCCTAAAATCGTTGCCAGCGGATCTAAAATCGCGTTTACTACGATTCCTGTTATGGCAATTGGAATCGCTACGGCGCCTGCACCGAACAATCCTCCAAGTACTGGAATGCCCATAAAAGCAAACGTTGGCTGAGCTGAGTTTAGAGCAAACATAGAAGAAGAAGTTAACGTATGCTTCCCTGCATACTTCACGACAAGCAATATAATGAGGTAAAACCCGACGATGCCTAAAATCAGCGCTACTAAAAACGGCCATTCGTCTATGAGTGTTTTTCTTGGCGTTGTCGTTACACCTACAAATAAGTGTGCAGGAAGCGCAAACTTCGTTACTAATGTGTTGAGCCCCTTAGACGTTTGCTTATCAAATTTTTTAAAGTGCCCTGCTAAATAACCAAGCAAAATGACAAAAAAGATAGGCGCGAGAATGAGAAAAATTTGACCTATGCTCATTTATCATTCACCTCATTCATTTTTTGCCTTAACCGGTTTATAAACAGGCTGCCATACCGCTGCTTCTACAAGTTCAGTTACATTTTTTTCGGTAACAGTTGCTACGTTATCTTTTACAGCAGCATCAGCAACTGCTACAGCAACCGCTTTTGATACTTTTTGAAGATCTTTAATGTTGGGAAGAAGCGTATCTCCTTTTGTATCTGTTTCTGCTATACGCGCTACTGCATTGGCTGCTTCTGCAAACATAGATTCAGTAAACTTTTGAGCGCGAACCACAATTGCACCTAAACCAAGACCCGGAAACACAAACGCATTATTAGCCTGTCCGATTTCATAAGTGTGTCCGTTATATTCAACGGGTTCAAATGGACTTCCCGTTGCAATCAGGGCTTTTCCTTCCGTCCATTTTATAATATTTTCCGGAACAGCTTCAGCAAGTTTAGTTGGGTTTGAAAGCGGCATAATCACCGGACGCTCTACATGCTTTGCCATTTCTTTAATAATTTCTTCGGTAAAAGCATCCGTGACGCCTGACGTTCCAATTAAAATCGTCGGCTTCACTTGCTTGACAAGCTCCAACAGTGAAATTTTATTTTCATCGTCTTTTTCCCATTCTTTAATCTCTTCATTTTGGCGAACATACGGCTGTTGAAAAGGAGCTAAATCTTCCATATCTTCGGTTAACAGACCTCTGTAATCATATGCCCAAAAACGATCATATGCTTCTTCTTCAGACAGCCCTTCAAGCATCATCGCACTATGAATACGATCAGCATTTCCAATTCCAGCAGATCCCGGTCCAAATACAACAACTCTCTGATCTTTTAGGGGCGTTCCTGTAATACGCACCGCTGTTAAAACGGCTGCAAGAGTAATTACTCCCGTTCCTTGAATATCATCATTAAACGTTAAAATTTTATCGCCGTATTCTTTCATAATGTGACGCGCGTTAATATTCCCAAGATCCTCCCAATGAAGAAGCGCTTTAGGAAACTTGGTCGTTATTTCTTTTACAAATTGAGCAATAAAGCGATTATAGTCTTCTCCTTTTACTCGTTCATGACGATTTCCTAAGTACAAAGGATCTTGAAGAAGCTTTTTATTATTGGTTCCCATGTCAAGAACAACAGGCAGTACGCGGCTTGGGTCAATTCCCGCTGCCGCTGTGTAGACCGCTAACTTTCCAACGGCAATATTTATTCCTCCTACACCCCAGTCCCCAATGCCGAGAATACTTTCTGAATCCGTTACAACAAGCAAATCAATATCTTCGCTGTCGAGTCCTAAGTTTTCAATCGCCTCACTTAATCGATCCGCTTCATTTACGGATAAATATAGTCCGTCAGGTCGATGGTATTCATGACTGTATTCTTGAATGGATTGACCTACAGTAGGTGTGTAAATAATGGGAAGCATTTCACTTAAATGATCGGTTAATAAACGATAAAATAAGACGACGTTCCGGTTATGTAGATCATTCAACGAATTATTTTTTTGAAGATCATTCGGTGCTTTTTTGAACTGCTCATATGCTCTTTTTGCCTGTTCTTCTAACGTTAAAACCGTTGGAGGAAGAAGTCCCTGCAGATGAAGGTTTTCTCTTTCTTCTTCAGTAAAAGCAGAACCTTTATTTAAATAAGAAGTGGATAAAACTGATTTTCCTTTTAGTGAAGTTAAAATTGACCCATCTTTTTCTACTTTATATGCTCTCATGTTTTTTTACCTCTTTTCCTAAACAATTAGATAGGGTTAGGTTCAGCAAAGAGATATATTTTTAACCATTTATTTTTAATGAAAACAAAAAAAAGATTGAGCCATAACTACATCAATCCAATCTAAAGACGAACAAACGGAATAAATGAAACCTGTGTTCAACCTAACAATAAAAAAATCCGAACGATTTAGCGTTCGGATCTTCCTTACACCAAAATACGTTTTTCCCCGCCTCGTTTTTTATACCACGCTGTAGTCTTCCTCCTCACTTTCTGAGTAATTAGGTGGCTGTATATAGGAAGGCACAAGACATTCATAGCTTTCCCCTTCTAGCCTATCCTCCAGCTCTTGTTTCGCTTGACTAATCAGCTCTTGATTTTCTATCATTTCAATCGCCGTAGCCGCGATGGCTTTTCCAGCCAATAACATCGCATCGTGGGCATACTCCGTTTTCCCTTGAGCAACAGCTTGCCATGTATGAAACGGCGTAGCATAAGCCCACGTTGCAGTCACGCACTGTGCAGTGGGAACATTCCAGCTAACGTCTGCGACATCAGTTGATCCTGTCATGAAGGAAACATTTTTAGACATAGGAGCAATTTGGTTGAAGACTGGATGATCCGCTAAAGCTCTGTCTAGCAGTGAACCCACTTGTTTTTTTGCTGCTTCTTTATCTTCGGTGGATGTAGACTCGTAAATAGCTTTGGCAAAAGCTACTTCTTCATGTTTCACTTCAGCCAAATTTATCTGCATCATTTGCTTATGCATCAGCTGCTCCATTGTTTGATTGGGAATTAGATTAGCGCAGGCTCCTTGAATTTCCTGTTCCATTTGTGTTTCAGTCATTAAAGCCGCTCCCTTTGCAATTTTCACAACCCGTTCATAAAGTTCTTTTACTTGAGATGGCTTCGGAGCACGAATTAAGTACATGACTTCCGCTTCTGCTTGAACAACATTAGGAGAAATGCCTCCGCTGTTTGTAATGGCATAGTGTACGCGCGCTTCATCTATCATATGTTCACGCATATAATTCACACCAATATTCATCAACTCTACAGCGTCTAAAGCGCTTCTGCCAAGGTGAGGACTAGCAGCTGCATGACTGCTTCTTCCTTTAAATTTAAAAGTTGCTTGCATAACCGCATTCGATGACGTATGCATAACACCATTAACGGTAGCGGGATGCCATGAAAACGCGACGTCTACATCTTGAAAAAATCCTTCTCGTACCATATACGTCTTTCCGTAACCACTTTCTTCGGCTGGACATCCATAGTATCGAACGGTCCCCGGGACATTTTTTTCTTTTAAATATTCTTTGACAGCAAGCGCAGCTGCTAGTGAGCCTACGCCAAGTAAGTTATGTCCACACCCATGGCCATTTCCATTTTTTTTGACTGGATCTGCTACTGCACACTTATCTTTTTGACTCAGCCCGGTAAGCGCATCATATTCACCGAGAATAGCGATAATCGGGTAACCATGCCCGTAACTTCCAATAAAACCTGTTTCAAGGTTCGCAATATGTGTACGAAGCGTAAACTCTTCTTTTTCTAACATGTCGCAAATCAGCTGTGCCGACTTATACTCTTCAAACCTCGTTTCTGCATATTCCCATATTTGATCACTGATTTGAGTCAGCTCGTGTCGCTTTTTTTCAATAAGGTGTTCTACTTCTTTAATAATATCCATGAGATACTCTCCTTTTTCTTCATTATTTAACAGCATTTTGTGCGTCCACTACCACTTTTGCAGGTCGAATCGAAAACAACGAAATAGCACAGACAAGAGCGCAGATAATTAATAAAGCAAATGCTGCATTATACGACCCGCCAAACGATTGTACTAAAAAGCCAATGAGCATCGGTGTTAATACGCCGGCTGCTTGAGCTCCTGTATTGATAAAACCATTTGCTGAACCGACCACTGATTCAGGTAACATTTTTAAAGGAGCTGAAGCGATTAAAATTACATTAAACGAAAACAGCAAGGTGACTGCACTTTGAAAACCGATAAACATGCCTACGCTAGGTGAAATGGCCATGAAGCAAAGAAAAATACCCATCAGTAAACCAAACACCGCCGCTATCGTCTTGTCTTTTCCATCCGGAAGCTTGTCTAAAACAAAGCCGCTAACAAACATTCCTATAATGCCTACAAATGCTGGGATAGCGGAAAGAAAACCGATGTCCGTTAAATTCAGATGTCTTACTTCGGCTAAATATGTAGGCATCCACGACATGAGCCCCCAGTTAATGGCGTAGATACTGAAGTATGCAATAAATAAATTCCAAATCATCGGAGTTTTGATAATTTCTTTTAATGTCATCTGCTTAGCAGGAATAGCAGAAGTCTCTGTTTTTCCTCTCTGCTGCTTTTCTTTTAGTAAAAAAACAAACAGAACTGTAATAACGAGTCCGATGGCTCCTATGATATAAAAGATACTTCTCCAGCTTATCGTTTGCATCAGCTGCGTCGCTAGAATTGGTGTAACCACGCCCATAATCGTACCTGACGATAATAAGAAGGACATGGCTCTACTGCGTTCTTGCTGAGGAAACCACCCTGCGATTCCTTTTGATGCAGATGGAAAATAACTCCCTTCCCCTAAACCAAATAAAAAGCGAATGATAATAATAGAAGCAAAAGACCAGGCCATTCCGGTAAAAACCGTAAACAAAGACCATAAAAGCACGGCGATTGTAATGACTTTTTTAAATCCAAAGCGGTCTGCTAGCCACCCCCCAGGTATTTGCATCAGTGCGTATCCTGCAAAAAAGCTGCTTAAGATGATGCCTGTAGAAGAAGCATTCAGATGTAGATCTTTCGAAATATCTAAAATAGCGTAATTAATAATAAAACGATCTAAGTTTCCAAGCGACCAGCCTAAAAATAATAAAAATAAAATGACGTATTTCCAGTTCGACCTTGCTAGCATAAATGCACTCATCTCCTTTTTATTCCATTTAATGTAATGTTTTGTAACAAATCAATTCGTTATATAAATATTAAAAAATTCTGACTATTTTTTCAATGTGTATTTCTATATAATAAGAACTATAACTATGTATTTTTTTACATTAAGTAGTCTATAAGGGGTTGTTAACATGAGTGATTTATTAGCTAATGTGAAAGGTTATCTTACATCTATTATCAAAAATAGTCCTTATCAGATTTGGGCAAGTATTGATTCTGCAAATTTCAATATGATTTTTTCCAGTTCTTCATGCTTATCTCTACTTTATGCTCCTCCCACTAGTCTACATAACGGCAGTGATTCCTTTCAAAAGCATACGGCATATGAAGAGTTCGAGGAAATTTACTTATCCTTTCCAAATCGCTATGCGTTTGTTGTTCGCATATTTGCCAAGCATTACTGGACACCCCCACAAATAAAACAGCTATCGGCTACCTTTTCTCCTTATGTGCTGCAAAAAAAGCTAGAGCGGCATGAGCACATTTTAAACGTGCTTATGAAAAGCATTAAGGAAATCTCACTTTTACAAGACTCAGATTATCTATTAACAAGAATTCTTGAAAATGCTCTTTCAGTTATTTCTGTTGCGGATATGGGCGTGCTGTGGATGTTTGATTCTTCCACTCAATTTCTTTTGCCTCGCGCCTGGTCCGGGGGGCCAAACAATGAAATTCAACACATGAGAATGAAAGTTGGCGAAGGAATTATCGGAAAGACATTTCAGCATAATAAAAGCTATATGTATACGAACTTAAAAGATATATTACGCGATTCTTCTACTATGACTGACGATAATATTCATTATCTTAATCAGTCCTATACGTTTACAAACATTCAATCTATTATTTCTGTCCCCATTTGTATGGAAGAACAGACGGTATGCGTGCTCATTATTTATCAAAATGGTAAAACCCCTCTTTTAAATGAAGAGGATAAAGAATTGTTAGAAAGCTTTTCCGATCAAGTATCGATTGCTCTCTTAAACTCAGCGCTTTTTGAAGATGTAAAAAAACAAAATAAACTTTTAATACGCCGCGATCAAATTCATCGCACCTTCATGAATGTTTCACTTCAAAGTAAAGGAATTGAACCAATACTTACCGAATTGCGCCGAATGGTTACATCTCCTGTCACCATTGTAGATTTTGTTGATAATAAGACCTATGGCTTCTTGAAATTCTTTGATATAGACACAAAAACAGCTGAATTTCACACACATTTTCTTTCACATACAAAGCCTTGTTTTTATACTATTGAGGCAAACAATGAGGCACACAGTGTTTATATTCACCCCATACACGGCATTGACACGCTCTTAGGGTTACTTATTATGCAGGCAAATCAAGGAGATCTTTCCTCTCTAGATCAAGTGGCACTCGAACAAAGCAGCTCTGTTATTGCATTAGAAATGCTGAAAAAACAAACGTTAGTTGATTTATTTTACAAGCGAACACATGAATTATTTAGTGAATACTTATCGTGTTATGACACCACTTTGCTGTATCAAAAAGCAGCTGAGCTAAATATTGATACAAAAAAGCATATTCTAGTCGTTCTCATTACCATTCGTTCACAAGCAGACCTGCAGCTCTTAAACTTACACCTTCATCGCCTTGTATCTGACATCAAATCGGTTTTCAGCTCAAAAGCACCGGTCGTATACGGGTTCGACACCAAAGTAACCATTGTATTTACGCTTGACCCTTATGAAAAACAGCATGCTATTATCAAACAATTAGAGGATTTACTCTCAAAATGGCGTTACTACAATGAATGTCATGTAAAAACAGGGATTGGAAGTCGTTATTCTCATTTTACTCAAATAGGAAAAAGTTATAGTGAAGCTGAAAAAGCTATCTCTTACCTTCTGTCTCAGCAGCAAGATGGATGCATGTTATATGAGGAAATAGGAATTAACCGGCTATTTATTAATCAATCGAAAGAAGAAGTCAAAACCTTTATTGATGAAGTATTTCTCCCTCTTAAGAACAATCATTTAAACGACGAATCTTTAGAGCAAACGCTAGAAGCGTATTTCGATAATAACCGCTCTGCTTCACTTACAGCTAAGCAGCTTCATATTCATGTTAATACACTCTATCAGCGGTTGAAAAAAATCGAAGAAAAAATGAACATATCATTTACGAACAGTGAACACCTATTAAAAGTTCAGCTAGCATGCTATTTAAAAAAATTTCACTACAGCTAAAAAACCGATTCTTATTTTTAAGAATCGGTTTTTTCGGTAGAAAGAACAGCCTCAATTGATTGCTTCCAACGGTTCAGTACCTCTTTGGAATCATGAAGCTGAAATTGAATTCCTGATGTTAAAACTGCATATTTTGCGTAATCTTCTTTAACAGCGGCTACTTCTCCCGTAAATAGCTCATAGCCTGATAACACAGGAGCTTCTTTTTTCAGCGAAAATTTAATGTAATAAGCTTTTCCTTCAACAACTAATGTAACGGTTGCCTTATGATTCTGTATCATGTTTGTTGAAGATGTTGTATCTTTCCATACTAACAGCTTGACGCGTGAAGAGCTAATAGCTATCAGCTCTCCTGCGCTAATCATTGCTACATGAGGAAAGCCCTCGGATGTCACTGTAGATAGCAACATCGCATCATGCTGCTTCCTTTCTAGATCTTTTCCATTTAAAAATACGCGCACGGCTTTTGGCAGCTCTGCTTTATTCATTTTACGTACCACCTTTGCTGATTAAGATCGGGGTGGCACAGGAGGAACGTGCGTTGCCAGCGGTACGTCTTTTGGATTGACTTTAAATGGTCGAGGGTATTTTTCAGGGTTGGTGATCGTCTCAGGCTCAGAAGAACGCCAGGTAAACAAACACACGTTGCATAAGTAAATCTCCCAGGCTCCTTCAACTGGTGATTTAGATACTAAGTTCGCTTGTTTGGCTTCACATCTTGGACAAGTATGCATGTCGATTCCTCCTTGTTTATTTTTGCATCATATTCGTTAAGATTTTTTCCCATTTTTCAGTTTGAAGTGGTGTATCTAAAGGCTGAGAATAGTGGCCTCTTGTTTCCGGTGCAACCGGTGTTGTAGCATCCAAAATCATTTTATCTGTAATACCAGCCGGCTCAGATCCGGGATCAAGTGGCAGAACTGAAAGATTAGGCACTGTTATAACATCGTGTTTTGGGTGCATTTTTGTCGATAGCGCCCACATGACTTGCGGTAAATTAAACGGATCCACATCTTCGTCTACTAAAATAACTAGCTTGCAATATCCTAATCCATGCGGCGTAGTCAATGCCCTCATACCAACCGCCTTAGCAAATCCTCCGTATCGGCTTTTTGTTGAAACGATAGCAACGAGACCATGAGTATACATCGCGTTCACAGCTTCAATCTCTTCAGGATATGCTTCTTTTAGCTGCTGATATAAAGGAACGCTTGTATTGATTCCAATTAAATAATCTGTTTCTGTCCAAGGCATACCGATATATAAACTTTCAAAAATAGGATCTTTACGATGGTATACGCGATTGATTTTGATAACAGGCATGCTTCTGCCACCGGAGTAATGACCTGTAAATTCACCAAAAGGACCTTCATATTCACGTTCACCAGCTAAAATTTCTCCCTCTAAAATCACTTCTGCTCCCCAAGGTACATCTAAATCAGAAAGCTGAGACTTCACAATTCTGTATGGCTCACCTTGAATAGCTCCTGCCATTTCATACTCTGATTGATCGTAATGAAGCGGCGTAGCGGCTGCTGTGACAATCGCAGGTTCACATCCTAAAGCAATTGATACAGGGAGGTTTTCGCCTTTTTCTTCGGCTTGTTTCAAGTGAATGGCAATATCATGCTGTGGCACAGGTTGAATGCCTAGACGGTCTTTCCCTTTGACCTGCATACGATATATACCTACGTTTTGTTTGCCGAAGTTCTCCTTATCATGCTGATCACGAGAAATAACGCACGCTTTATCTAGATAGTAGCCTCCGTCTCCTTGATTCAAGCGAAACAATGGCAAAAGATCGAATAAGTTAATATCATCTTTAATTTCACACTCATGAAATGGCGCTGTTTCTTCTCTTTTTACTTTGACAGGAAATTTTTCATATCTCCGAGCAAACTCGAAGAACTGTTCTTTTACAGGAGTTGATTTAGGCAATCCCATCATTAACGCGTGATTTGACCAGGAACCCATTACGTTTAGGGCTACCTTTGCGTTGTTATATCCATAAATATTTGTAAATAATAATCCTGGCGTTTGATCTCCTAAATTACTGATGGCTTGACCTGCTGAACCTAAATCTGGATCTGGCTGCACTTCATCTGTAATCGTCAGCAGCTGCCCTTCTTTATGTAACGTATCAAGGAAATCTCTAAAGTCTTTATAAGCCATGTTTATTTTCCTCCTTGTGATAAATGTTTAATTCCATTCCATCTTTTTGCCTCAGGAAGCTCAATTCCTAATTGATCTAACGTTCGAACAGCAATATGCGTGACAAGATCATCAATTGTCTCAGGTTTGTTATAAAAAGCTGGCATAGGAGGCACGAGGATAGCGCCCATTTTTGAAAGATCCAGCATGTTTTCTAAATGAATCGTATTCAAAGGCGTTTCTCGAGGAAGTAGCACCAGTGGCTTTCTTTCTTTTAACATCACATCTGCCGTTCTTGCTATTAAGTTATCTGCTAGTCCCATTCGAATAGATGCTAATGTTTTCATGCTGCAAGGACTTACAATCATTCCGTCTATACGAAATGAACCGCTCGAAATTTTTGCTGCTTGATCTTGATATGAATAACAATAATCTGCTAGCGCTTCTACTTGCTGAACGCTGTACGGTGTCTCCAGCTTAATTGTGGCATGAGCCCAAGACGACATGACTAAATGCGTCTCCACAGAAGTCTTCTTTAAAAGCTCTAAAATTCGAATACCTAAAATCGCTCCCGTGGCTCCTGTTATTCCTACAGCTATTTTCATTTCTTTTCCTCCTCTCTGCTTTGGTTACACATTTAACTTTACACGTATTTTCCATACAATTAAAATATTGATAAAGTATATAATAATACCTTTAAAGTATGGAGTTGAATACAGTGGAATTAAGACAGCTGCATTATTTTATTATCATAGCTGAAGAATTAAATGTGACCAAAGCAGCAAAGCGCCTGCATATGGCTCAGCCTCCTTTAAGCAGGCAGCTAAAACAGCTCGAAAATGAGCTAGGCCTTTTGCTTTTTGAACGAAACAATAACAAGCGCTTATTGTTAACGGCTGAAGGAGAGCTTTTTTTAAAACGAGCGAAAGAAATTGTGCAAAGGGTCGAAAAATCAGTACTAGAAGTACAGGAATGTAAAAACGTAACAAATGAAAAGCTTGAAATCGGATGTACGATCTACTGTGCATCAACGGTGCTCGACAAGCTAACTCTTATTCAAAAACAGTATCCAAACAGCACATTTAACATCTATGAAAACGAACCAGCTCACTTAAACGAATTATTAACGGAAGGAAAAATCGATGTAGCAGTCACTACTACTGACTTACCTTATAAACATGTCAAAACAAAAACACTTGCACCAGATGTTTTTGTTGTAGCCATTCCCAAAGAAAGTGGTTATGCAACAGAAAAGATTTCAGTCGCTGAAATTGCTTCTCTCCCTCTTATTCTTCTTCGTTCAAATCGGGAAATAAGCATATACAATCGCATTATAAAAGAATTTGAAAAGATGGATATAACACCTAATATTTTATGCGAATGCCATGACTCAGCGATGCTTCTTAATTTAGTATGTCGTGGCCTTGGTGCTGCCATTGTTCCTTATTCAATGCTTTCCTCTTTTTCACTAGAACATATTAAAATTTTAAACATAGAAGATAATCCATTTGTAATTGAACCTTTAGTTACGTGGCGTACCGACAGTTATCTTCCCAAAATCGCTCAAGAATTTTTAAAGCTTTTTTAAGTATAGATGCACAAAAAAAGGCTTTGCTAAAATAGCAAAGCCTTTTTTGTTCTATATCCATATATGTGATTACATTAACCAAGAAATTAACAGCGGTAATGTAACAAGTGACATAATGGCACTAAGTACGAATGCTGAAGCTGTTTCACCAGCTAAGCTGTCAAAGCGAACTGAAATCATCGCTGCTACAGCTGAACCTGGGAACGCTACTAATAATACTAATTTTACGATGTCAGCTGATGATAGACCCATTGCTGTTGCAATTCCTAACATTACAAGCGGCTGAATAGCCACTTTTAGAATGGCAATACCAAATGCCGCTGGGCTAAATTGAATTTTACGGATACCAATTGTTACCCCAACTGCGAATAGTGCCGCACCAGATGTAATTGAACCGATTTGATCTAAGCTGCTTGATAGTAAATCCGGAGCTTGGAAGCCGCATAATACTAATATTACTGCAATTAAAGGAACACAGGCTAACGGCTCAGAAAGACCGTGTAAGATTGATTTAATCGTTACTTTAAATAAGCTTTCTTCTGAATCGCCTTCACTTCTTTCACGTTGTCCAACCGTACCAATAATAGTTGCTAAAGGATCAAGCATCGCATTTACTACGATACCAGTAATGGCAATTGGAATTGCTACTACATCCGCGCCAAACAAGCTACCTAATACTGGAATACCCATAAACGCAAACGTTGGCTGCGTAGAGTTTAAAGAGAACATAGACGCGCCTGTTAAAGAGTATTTGAATACATATTTTGCAACAAGTAAGAAAAGAACATAAAATCCAATAATACCAAGAACTAATGCTAATAAAAACGGCCATTTTTCAATAAGCGTTTGTTTTGATGTTGTCGTAATACCAACGAATAGATGTGCAGGTAACGCAAATTTTGTTACAAGCGTATTTAACCCTTTAGATGTTGTTGCATCAAACTTTTTAAAGTACCCTGCTAAATAACCTAGCAAAATAACAAAAAAGATTGGGGTTAAAATAATAAAGATTTGACTAATTTCCATTTTTGAACACTCCATTGTTTAGATTAGAATCAATCATATAAATTTGCTTTCTTAGAAAGATAATTATCTTCTAAGGCTTGTCTATGGATATTGTTTACGTCAGGCCATTCATCTCCCTTTTTGCTAAACATCTCTACAAATATGAAGTAACGTATAATGGTTCATGAAAACGCATGGACTTTGTTTTTCTGCAATCATTTATTTACTTCGAAGCTGTTCATTTAGTTAACATCAAATCACACAAAACTTGTCATACAATACAGTAACTCTACAACCTTAGCAAAAACTTGTCATACAATCATGTTGTTTGCTTACTTAGGCTGAAAAAAAACACCTTCAAATGAAAGATGCTTAATCTTGTGACGAAAGAAAGCTACTTCTGATTGATGAGGAAGAATCTCTAAGAGTTTGAAACTCTCAGTTAAAAAGTTCCATAATTTCACAAAGTTTTTACAAACCATCTTACTTATTTGTATATTGCTTTCTGTGACGAATTTATGAACATGTTTTAACTTAACATTTGTAGGGCAATTATTCAATTACATTGATTAAAATTTTAATGAAAAAAATATTTTAATCCTGTTTTTTTTACATAAAACGGATTAGAATAGTCACAAAGACCTATATATTAACGGTTAAAAAGAAGATGATTCATCTATCACCTTCTTTTGCTCACTTTATTTAATAATTACATTTCGATCATAACGTTACTTTATTTTAGCATCAATAATGGAAAAATTGTGGTCTTCTGAAAACCACGTTTTAATTTTTTCTTTTGCTTTCAGTTTAACACCTTCATCAATGTACATGGCAACTTGAATCAATGCAAGCCCTAGAGCTCCTAAATCATCTGTAAATCCAACTCCTGCTGCGAAGTCCGGAATTAAATCTAAAGGAAGAATAAAATAACCTAACGCTCCTATAATGACTGCTTTTGCTTTTGGGGGAATATCAGGTTTTTGCAGCGTGTAGTATAAAAGCAATACGGCATAAACAACGTTTGCTCCCGCTTTTTTACCAAACTTTTTAAGCTTGTCCCAAAATTTTTCTTCCGAATAATATTTGGCTGTTTCCTCTGTCCGAACGGGTACAATTTCTTGTTTCTCTTCCATATCGATCACCCTTTCATCACCATATGTACTTATTATAAACGATTATCTCTACCGAATTCCATTGAGAGCTTAAACTCCATAAACCTGCACAAAGCAGGTTTATGAATTTTTTAATGAGTAATGCTTCATAACAATGGTAACTAAGTCATTCAGCGCTGTTTCACTTTTAGAATGATTTTCAAACTGCTGAATGAGATCCATATGTTCAAGGAGCATTTCGTAATTACCCGTCATCTTTCTCAGAACTTCATATGCGGAACTATTCAAATCCACTTGTATTTTCAAATCCTCCAGCTGTACTAGATACTCATTCCAGCGCTGGTCTTGTTCTAGCAGCAGCCATACAATTTCTTTTATCGCCTTCCGCATATTGGACTCCATCTTTTCATCTCCTTTGATACACAGATATAACAAAGTCTATGAAAAAAACGAGCTTTTTCATTCCCGTATTAAACAAAAAGAGTTTCTTTTATTTTATAACAAGCCCGCTTAAGAGCTCTTCCCATACTGTATCATCGCGCAGCACGTCCATTGAAAAAATAGGTGCATGTAAGACACATGTACAAGGCAAGTCCCAGTTAGCCTCGGACAAAAGTTCTTTTTCGCTGTTTGTCAGCAGCAGTATATAGAAATCGTTTTTGACCATTCCCTTTAAAATATTCTCTAATTCTTTCGCTTCTTCATACGTTCCGCCCATACGAATAAACAATATACAAGAACTGGTCTCCATCGACGTTAAAAACCGCTCCGTTCTCCGTTCATATTTTTCTTTGACTTCATTATATGAAAGCCAGTTAGTCTCTGTATTAATAGACGACGGAAAATCATGAGCAGAATCAATTTGATACACCTTATCACGCAGTCTAAGCGTGGAACCATCTCCGAAAGAACTGACATAGGTTAAGTGTTCATATACAAATAAGTCTTTACAGCGATGTTTCAACAGCTGGTTAACATAAGAAAGAGAAATGCTAATACACCAATCAATCACGCCGGCTTGTTTTCGCAAAGCATATTTTTTCATGTATATCCCTGGAAAACAGTTATAGCCTAAACTGTATATCATATCGTACTGCTTGCTTTTTAGTTCATTTAAAGTAACCATATTCATCTTCCCTTCTACTATAAAATATGACAGCTTTTTATAGAAAGAGGCGGCTTCTGCCTTATATCGTACAAGCTTTTTGTTTCTCAAAAGCTTGTGTAAATAAAGAACAATAACGTAAAGGAAAATAACCGAAGCAAAATATTTTGGAACTCGAAAGATTATTGTTAAAATACTTGTATTCCATTGAAATAACAAGGCCTATGAAGTCTTTAAAGAAAGAAGATGAAATTGATGAGTAAAGCATTAAAAGATATTCCGATTTCTGTATTGGATCTTTCTCCTGTAGTTGAAGGAGGAACTGTATCTGACTCACTTAGAAATACATTAGATTTAGCTCAGCACGCTGAAAAAGGGGGGTATAACCGCTACTGGCTAGCTGAACATCATAATATGACAGGTATCGCAAGCTCCGCTACATCTGTTGTAATTGGTCATGTCGCTGCAGGCACGTCACGCATTCGCGTAGGCTCTGGCGGTATTATGCTTCCTAACCATTCTCCGCTTGTTATTGCTGAGCATTTTGGCACGCTTGAATCACTATTTCCAGGACGTATTGATTTAGGCTTAGGAAGAGCGCCAGGGACAGATCAGCTGACAGCACAGGCACTGCGACGCGACCGCAGAAGCGACGGCAGTGACTTCCCAGAACAGCTGGCTGAACTGCAAGAATACTTTAAACCGGCTTCAGAAAGTCAGATGCGCGTTAAAGCTGTTCCAGGTCAAGGTTTAAATATTCCGATTTGGCTGCTTGGCTCAAGCGGTTTTAGCGCACAGCTTTCTGCACAGCTAGGCTTACCATTTTCATTTGCAAGTCACTTCTCACCTAATAATACAATGACAGCTCTTAACATGTATCGCCGTTATTTTAAGCCGTCCGACGTGTTAGAGAAACCATATGCAATGTTAGGTGTAAACGTAATCGCTGCTGATACAGATAGAGAAGCTGAACGTTTGGCTACTTCTATGCAACAGCAGTTTCTAAATTTAATTCGAAACACACCGGGTAAACTAAAAGCTCCTGTGGATAATATGGATGAACTATGGACTGACTTTGAAAAAGCTTCTCTTCAACAGCAGCTGGGCTCTTCTATTGTCGGAAGTCCTGAGACGATTAAAGTCAAGCTGGAACAGTTTATTGAAGAAACAGAAGCAGATGAACTGATGATTAACGCTCAAATTTATGATCACAAAGCTCGCCTTCGTTCGTACGAAATTGTTTCTCAGCTGTTCAAATAATAAAAAGGCCGGACACGTCCGGCCTTTTTATTTGCTTTCTACTGCTTCAAGAAGTAAATCTGCAAGATGAACGGCCCTTACACTTTCTTCTACTCCTTCTCTAACTACCCCTAGCTTCATTTGAATGAGACAGCCCGGGTTTGCTGTTACAATCGTATGTGCATGCGCTTCTTTCACTTTTTCCATTTTATAATCTAAAATTTGCATAGACATCTCTTGTTCCGTTAGATTATAAATACCAGCTGAGCCACAGCAATGATCCGCATTTTCCATTTCATTAAACACCGTTCCGTTAATCGCTTGAATTAGCCTTCTCGGTGCGCTGGACGTTTTCATCACGTTTCTCAAATGACACGAGTCTTGATACGTAATAATTTGACTTGGAAGCGATAACTTTTGTTTTTCCACAAACTGCTGCTGCAATAAAATCTCTGAAAAATCTTTGACTTTGGCAGAAAAAGCAGCTGCTCTTTCTTTCCATTCCGGTTCCTCTTTTAATAAATGATCGTATTCTACCAACAGCGCACCGCAGCCTCCTGCATTAAGAACAATATCATCCGCTTGAATAGATTCAAACGCCATGATGTTTTGCTTCGCTAACTTCTTTGCCTGATCTTTTTCTCCTCCGTGCGCATGCAGTGCGCCACAGCATGTCTGCACTTCTGGTATGACGACCTTACACCCCGCTTTTTGTAAAAGTGCAATCGTCGCGTTGTTTGTTTCCATGAACATCGTATCCATTAAACACCCTGTAAAAAAAGCAACCGTACGCTCTCTTGTTCCTTCTGCTTCAAATAAAAAGGGACGTTTCTTCATTTCTTTTTTTGTTGGCACAGGCGGAAGCGTTTTTTCCATTTGCGCTAGATTACCAGGAAGGACATTTAGTATGTTTGTTTTTTGAACAGCTTTTTGCAAGCCGCTTCTTTGATAGAAAGCAAGCAGAGAATGTACATTTTTTAATCGTTCTTTATGCGGGAAAAGCTGCTCAAACACCATATGTCTGAGCGCTTTTACCGGCCATTTATGTCTTTTCTTCTGCTGAATAATATCACGCGCTTCTTCTAATAAGTGTCCATACTTCACACCCGAAGGACAAACAGGCTCACACGCTCGGCAGCCCAGGCAAAGATTCAATTGCTTTTCAACGGATTCATCAGGTTCAATAAGTCCGTCTACCACTCCTTTCATTAAAGCAATTCTTCCCCGTGGTGACGCTGCTTCATATTGATTCGTTTGTCCATACGTCGGACAGCTTGGCAAACAAAAACCGCATCTCATACAATTCATTAGCTCATCATAATCTAACCGTTCTTTAAACGCTTGCTGAATGTCTTTTGTCGCCGTCATGAACGAACCACCACTCTTTTTCTCGTGTCTTTAGCAAAAATTTTCCCTGGATTCATAATTCCTTGCGGATCCAAAGCATACTTAATTGCTTTCATCGCGGCTACTCCTTCTCCGCCCATCTTCAACGCCAAATACGGTGCTTTCATTTCTCCCACTCCGTGTTCACCTGTAATCGTTCCTCCAAGCTCAATGGCTTTATGAAAAATTGCTTCAAAAGCTTGTTCAACGCGGTGAAGCTCTTCTTCATCACGTGCATCCGTTAAACAAGTCGGATGCAGATTTCCGTCTCCCGCATGACCAAACGTACAGATTTTAACGTTATATGTTACAGCAATTTCGTTAATGGCTTTGACCATTTCACTAATTTTAGAACGAGGGACAGTTGCGTCTTCTAAAATCGTCGTTGGCTTCATTCGTGCTAAAGCAGAAAGAGCTGATCTTCTTGCTGTACTTAACGCTTCTGCTTCTGCTTGCGAAGCCGCTACTTTTACTGATACAGCGCTTCCTTCACTGCAGATGCGTGAAATCATTTCCATATCCCGACTCACTACTTCTGGCGGTCCGTCTTGTTCAATCAATAAGACAGCGTTTACATCCGTTGGGAGACCAACTTGTGCAAAATCTTCTACTACCTCACACGTCGGCTGATCTAAAAATTCAAGCGTAGCTGGAATAATTTTATGTGCAATAATAGCTGAAACGGTCTTAGCGGCTGCATCCATGTCTTCAAACAGCGCAAGCAGAGTTTGTTTTGTTTCAGGTATTGGAATGAGCTTTAAAATCGCTTCTGTCACGACGCCAAGCGTTCCTTCAGAACCAACAAACAAGTTCGTTAAATCGTAGCCAGCTACATCTTTAGCCAGCTTGCCTCCCGTCTTAATACAGTCACCGTTTGCAAGAATTACTTCAAGCCCAAGAACGTAATCTTTTGTTACGCCGTATTTTAAGCCTCGTAATCCTCCTGAGCACTCATTGATGTTTCCTCCAATGGTTGATATTTTCATAGAGCTTGGATCAGGAGGATAAAATAAACCTTTTGCCTCTACGGCGTTAATTAAGTCTAACGTGATAACACCTGGCTGCACGGTAGCGGTTAAATTTTCTTCATCAATTTCCAAAATTTTATTCATTCGGTTAAATGTAAGAACAATTCCGCCTTGCGTTGGACACGTTCCCGCGCTTAAATTTGTACCTGAACCTCTTGGCACAATAGGAACATGATCTTCATTGCATATCGTTAAAATTCTTTTCACTTGATCTTTGTTTTCAGGCATAATAACTGCATCAGGAAGCGACTGAAAGTTAGGGGTTGCGTCATAAGAATATACGAGTCTTGCTTCACTGCTATCTTGAAAGTTGGCCGATCCTACAACTTCAATGAGCTTTGCTTTTGTTCGTTCATTAAGCATAACGTTCCTCCTTATATGTATCTCTTACTCTTATTATAGTTGCAGAAGCAATGAGGGACTATGGATAAAGAACTAAAAAAAAGCGCTTCAAAAACTTATTTTTTGTATGTTCATCTAATGAATAGCGCACTTTATTCTAGTAGAGACAGCGCAAGGTGAAAAAGCGTGAGACCCTTTACACTTTTAGGATCAATGTCTGTGAGTTCTTTCATTTGCTTCAAGCGGTAATGAAGCGTATTGATATGAATATGTAAATCAACTGCCGTTTTTTTTAATGATTGATCATTGGATAAATAGCATTTCAACGTTTCAAGCAGCTCTTTTTCTTTTAAGAGAGCGGAAAGCACTCGACTCAAGAATTCCTTTTTTACAGGTTCAGAAACATCTTCTAAAATCATGTCCATCAGTAGCTCCTCATAAAAAACAACGGCTTGACGTTTTGAAGCTACTTTAAGCGCTTTTTTTGCTTCTTCATATGAAGCATGCAAATTAAATTGCTCCGCTGGCTTTCCTACACCAATAGTGATGATAACTTGGTTGTTTGCTTGAATGTACTGCTGACATTTTTTTAATTCTTCTTTAAATCCTTGTCTTACCTTTTCACCTACCGCTTCTTTCAGTAAAAGCAAGCGATCGTATCCCCAATTTGCGATATAATCTCCTTCACCTTTATGACTTTCAAACCAGTAGCGAATCATTTCTTGTACTTGCTGCTGCTTATTTTTCGAAAGAGATGAATCAAATTGAAACAGCGTGCAGCAGTAAGAACTGTCTACTTGCACTCCTAAAATATGGCCTCGTTCAATAAATTCTGCATCTACCTGCTGGCTATAAATCCATTCACGAAAAAAAGCTTCTACTCCTTTATTTTCCCATTCCTTCGCTTCTATATAGTATGCTTCGCGAATAATTAACTCTGTTAACCTTCGAATAATGTCTGCAAAAGGCTCAACAGCTTCCGGAGTACCTGTAATGCCAATAACGCCAATAATGTCTCCTTGATAACTGATGGGCAAGTTAATACCTGGCTTAACTCCTTTTAAATCCGCTGCTTCTTTTTTGGAGATATATAGTTTTTGCTTTTTTTGCATCACGTTCCACGCGCCTTCGTGAAAAAAACCAACCCGCTTTTCTTCTGTAGACGCAATAATAATTCCGCGTATATCCGTTACAATTACATGTTCTTTCATCACAAGCTGTACTTCTTTTATAATTTTCTTCGATAGTTCAGACACTAGCTGCACGTTGTCTACACCTCATCTATAATCAATTAAAAGAGCTGAAAGAATTCTTTTCTCTCAGCCCGCGTTTTTTATTATGCGTTCACTTTTTCAGCTTTTTTTAGCACGTTAAAAAACTCTTTCATAAATTTAGGTAAATCCGGCCAAGCTTGTCCGGTTACTAGGTTTCTGTCTACGTGAAGCGTCTGTTCAATAAATACAGCACCCGCCGCTTCTACTTCCGGTCGGCAAGCAGGATACGCTGTCACTTCTCTGTCTTGCAGATACTCTCTAACCGTCGTTAATACGAGCTGACCATGACAAATAACGCCTAAAGGTTTATTTTCTTTTAAAAAATGCGCGGCAATTTCCTGAACTTGTGTGTTCATTCGAATGTATTCAGGCGCCCGTCCTCCAGGAATAATAAGACCATCATAATCGGCAGGATCCACTTCATCGACAGAAGCGTGAGAATCAATTTTATATCCCGTTTTCTCTGTGAATGTTTCCATTTCTGGAAGAAAATCATGAACAACCGTTTGGAGCTTCTTTTTCACGGGAGAAGCAATGGTACACTGAATATCTTCTTCTAAACAGCGATAATACGGATAAAAAACTTCTAATGCCTCCACGGCATCTCCTGTTAAAATCAAGACACGTTTACTCATCTTTTATCACCTTTTCTTTCTTAATGTTGTCACTTACTTCTTCTCGCAAGCGGCTTTTCATTCCTGCTTTTCCCCTATGAATAATAAAAAAAAGCAGGGCCTTCATTCCTTTACTAGGAATGTCAGCCTTGCTTTTTATCTTGTACTCTTTTTAATTCAGCTGTTAATTCAATAAACCACGCTTCGTCTTTTGTTAGCAGCGCAAGATCAATCAATGAAAGAATCTGCTCTTCGTGCGCCGTTTTTTGAAGGGGCAGCTTCTCTATTTTTTCATCCATCATTCCAATGGTTGTGCCGACCATTTTTTCATCATCACTTTTTACAACGTTGATTAGTGCTGCTTTTTTAGATGGATTAATCGTTTTTATATATCCGTATATAAGTTCACCGTCGCGAGACTTTCCTTTGACCCAGTCGCCTACTTTTAAATTTCCTTCAAATAGCTTCACAGTCATTCTCCTTTCTTCATAAACATGCTAAGAATTAATGTAACGGCATATAGTATTGCAGAAAGTATTGTAATCATAATACTTACAGTTTAGAAAGTCAAAGAATCTGTTTTCGAGCCAAAAGCTTGATATACAACTAAATCGCTGCAACAATAAAAAGATCCGAACGATTTATCGTTCGGATCTTTCTTCAACTACACTCAGCCTCTTTATTTGTTATACGAGTCCAGTTAAGCTGTAGATTCCAATGATTAAGAAACATGCAAGTGTTTTTATAACAGTGATGGCAAAAATATCTCGGTAAGACTGCTTGTGTGTTAACCCGGTAATAGCAAGCAGGGTAATAACGGCTCCGTTATGAGGAAGCGTATCCATACCGCCTGATGCCATCGCTACAACTCTGTGCATAACTTCAGGAGGAATGTTGTACTGATTAATAGCTTCTACATACTTATCTCCCATTGCACTAAGCGCAATTCCCATACCTCCAGAAGCAGAGCCTGTAATACCGGCTAAAATGTTTGTCGTAACGGCTCCATTGACAAGCGGATTTGTAAAGGTATGTGAAATACCATCACGAACGGTTGCAAAGCCAGGCAGAGATGAAATAACGCCTCCAAAGCCATACTCAGCTCCCGTGTTCATCGCAGCGAGAAGCGCTCCGCCAATACTTGCGTTAAGACCCGCTTGGAAACCGGTGGTCACTCTCTTCCAGTCATACGCAATCGTTGTGATAATTCCAATAACAAGTGCCAATTCCACTGACCAAATACCGACAACTGCGGTTAAATCTACTTTTCCGAACGCTTCAAGACCGATTTTGGCAAAATCAAAACCGTCTGGGTACCACTTTGGAATAGAAACTGTGAAAAATTTGTTTGCAACCCCTACAAGCACAAGCGGAACAAATGCTAAAATCTGTCTTGCTACGCTAGGTTCATATTTAGGTTCTGTAGAAGGCACAGACTCTTTTTCTAGCTCTGCAGCAGCCGCTAGTTCATTATTAAATCCGTAGTAGCCTTCTCCAGCTTTTCTTGCTTTTTTGCTTCGGCTTTCTAAATACCAAAGACCTAAGCTAAAGACAATAACCGATCCGATAATCCCCAGTGTCGGAGCAGCATAGATGTCTGTTTTAAAAAAAGTCGTTGGGATAACGTTTTGAATTTGCGGTGTACCCGGAAGTGCATCCATGGTAAAGGAAATAGCTCCTAGTGCAATCGTTCCCGGTACTAATCGTTTTGGAATATTCGCTTCGCGGAATAAGTTAGCCGCAAACGGATAAACTGCAAACGCAACAACGAATAAACTTACGCCGCTGTAGGTTAAGATTGCCCCCATTAAAACAATAGCCAAGATGGCGCGTTTAGCCCCTACTACTTTAACAATTGTTTTCGCAATCGACTCAGCGACTCCAGACATTTCAACCATCTTTCCGAAGACTGCTCCTAATAGAAAGACAGGGAAGTAGTTTTTAATAAACCCAACCATTTTCTCCATAAAAACGTTTGAGAAAAACGGGAGTGCATAGCTTGGTTCCGTTAAAATAACGGCTAGCAGCGCACAAAGTGGAGCAAACAAAATAACTGAAAATCCGCGGTAAGCAACCAGCATCAAAAGCCCCAGAGACAGCAAAATAATCAGCAAATCCATAACGTTTCCCCTTTCATCCCTCATTCAATTTGTCTTGAATGTATCTTATTTTTTATAAAGTGCTGACTCAAACTCATATTCATAGCACGTGTAATACAGCTGGATAATTTCTTCTGCCGTCGGTACAACCGGATGGTTAGCAGGACTTCCGCTTTGAATCGCATCCGCTGCCATTTTCTCAACCGCCGCGTAAAATAACTGGCGATCAATGCCCCACGATTGAAGATTAGGAATCTCTAAGTCGATACAAAGCTGCTTGATGGCTTCAATTAACACATCTGCTCCTTCTTTTTTTGTATATGATACGTTCGGAAAAAGAGCTTGTCCTATTTCACCTAAACGGTCGATTGAAGCCTCTTTTGTATAGTCCAAAATCGCAGGCAGGAGCATCGCATTAGAAATACCGTGCGGCACATGGAATAACGCGCCAATAGGTCGTGACATACCGTGCACTAGAGCAACGGATGAATTTGAAAACGCCATTCCCGCCAGCATAGAAGCATAGGCCATTTCGTTTCTTGCTTGAAGATTTTCTCCATTTCTGTACACTAGACGAATATTTTTCATAATTAGCTCAATTGCTTGAAGCGCAAGTGAATCCGTAAAAGGATGCGCTTTTTTAGATAAATACGCTTCGACCGCATGACTGAGTGCATCAATTCCTGTAGCTGCCGTTACGTGTTTTGGACATGATAGAGTTAATAACGGATCAACAATGGCTGTATCAGGCAATAATTGAGGTCTTGCGAGCATCATTTTTACATCGTACGCCGTGTCTGTAATAACCGTCGCTTTCGTCACTTCTGAGCCTGTTCCAGCAGTCGTAGGCACGGCAACCAAAGGAAGAGGACTATCTTGAAAATCTTGTTGATTTTGAAAATACGTTCGTAGATGCCCCTCATTTGTCATCATAATGGCAACCGCTTTTCCAGTATCGATACAGCTGCCTCCCCCTAAGGCAATAACCACATCGCACTGCTCCGTTTTACATATGGCAAGTGCTTCATCTAGATGAATATCCGTTGGCTCTGAATTTACGCCTGTATACACGGCACAGTCCATGCCAGCTTCTGCTAAGTAACGACGGCAAGTTTCTACATTGCCTGCTTTCGCCATAACGTCATCACTTATAAGCAATGCCTTTGTCCCAAGCAGTGCAGCCTGTTCTCCAATTTTAGAAAATGATCCTTCTCCATATAAAACCGTGCGTGGTACAAGTAGTTCATAAATTCCCACTGTTTTTCCCCCTTTGTTATCTCGCTGACAATCTCTCCTTCCGTATTTCATGCTGCCTTATGTAAGCGATTTCATTTATTTGTGCAAAAAACCGACATGAACTTCGTTTTTCTCCCCTATTTATTCTCTTTTTGTATACCCCTTTCCTCTTTCATTCTAAAATTTCATTTTATATTTTTCAATCTTTTTTTGTAACTTTTTAAAAATTACAAAAAAAGCCAGAGGTATTCTCTGACTTTACCATTTAAATAAACTTTTGAACAGTATTATTTCGATTTAATTTATAAATAGACAGCAGGAAAAAAACGAGTGCAAAAGCTAGTAAAATGCTGATATTCAACCATAGGCTGCTTAAACCAGCTCCTTGTTGAACACTTTTCAACGTACTTAATACCCACGTTTGAGGAAGAAAGTCGGCTATTTTCTGCATCACATCCGGCATAAATTCAGGTGGAAAAAAGCAGCCGGACAGTAAACAAGTTGGCGTGATGATAAGCGTTTGAAGACCATTCGCTGCTTTTGAACTTTCTGTAAAAGCGATAATTACAAGAGACAAGCCGATGGCTACTAGACCAAACAAAACTAAAATGAAAAATAGCTGCCATACGGGAATGTTCATATCGACGTGAAAAAGAGTCGTAATACAAACAAGTGTAATCATTACTTGCAGAGTTAATAAGATCATATTTGTCATAACATTGGATATCACGTATTGCCTTGCACTAACTGGCGAAGCTAGCAGTCTGAAATACGTTCGCTGCTCTTTTTCTTTTGTGATAAGAGCCGATAAATTCACCGCGGAAAAAAGCATAAACATAATTAAATACCCAATTGTCTGCTTGACAATGTTTTGATCGGTTCCTTTGTCTTCAAGGGCATGCGTAGAGACGTGGAATGGCGCTTTTTGATAATTCTCATACATTTGTTTAAACGCAGCATCGTCGCCTTCAGCAGCTTGATTCAGCGCAGAAATAGTATCAATATATTGATACAAATAAGACTTAATAAAGCTCGTTACCTCTGCTCCTTTTATTGAAGTAATCGTAATATGATCTGGTTTGTTCGCTTTGACGCTGTTAGAAAACCCTTTTTCAAAGGTAATAACCGCATCCACTTTCTTTGACGTAATCTCATGATCCACTTCTTTGGCCGTGAGCATTTTAACATTTGTTTTATGCAGCCCTTTTAAAAACTGAACGGTATCGTTTGTAATATCCGTTGAGTCGTGATTGACAACTCCGATATTCACCGAAGCCCCTCCTGCATTTCCATAAATAAGAACGGACATTAAAACCCCTGCAATAGGCAAACCAATAACAAGCACAAGCGTTCTTTTGTTTCTAAGCAGCATATTTCTTAGCATATTTGTGACAAGCCACACGATATTTTTCATGTTATAACCCCTCTCTTTTTCTCAAAAGCACAATGGCTATGCCCAAGAACAAAATAGAGAAGCCTACATTCAACCCGATAACTGAAAGAGAAGCGCCGATATCATTTGTATAAATCAATTTAATAAGTCCATTGTTCATCCAAGTTAAAGGTGATACATTGACGAAGCCTTCTCCAGATCCATTTTGAAAATAGGTTCCTCCTACAATACAAGACACTTGAATAACAACCATAATAATTGCTCTTGCTGCCGCTTCTGTCTTCGTAAGGTAGCTAACTCCTAGTCCAAAGCTAATGGCAAAAAGAATCTGAGATATTAACATTACGAGTACTAAAAGTAAATGATCTCCCCAGTTGGCATCAAAAAAGTATTTAGTCGACATAATCACCACTAATACACAAATAGTGTGAACCAAAACAGTACCTAAAATTTTCCCGACAAAAATTTCAGCTGTTTTAATCGGAGCGGCTACTAATCGATTGGCCGTATTTCGCATACGCTCTCCTCTAATTAAATAACTCGCTGAGATAGATCCGTACAAAACAATCATGGTTGTCATTGAAATAGCGTAGTAGTCTATTGAATTGGGCTGTTTTTGAGAATGAAGGGATGTTTCTTGAATATAATCATGCTTAGACGCACGCAACAGGTTCTCGACTTGCTGAGGATTTACTTTGGCCACTTCCATAGCCACGTTATACTTATCAACAAATGTGCTTAACATACCTTGCACCATGTTAAATTCAATGCTGTTTTCTTCATTTCCGTAGAGATGAATGCCTCCGTCTTTCACTTCTACATAAGCTGTATACCGCTGCTCTTTTACTTCTTTTTTTCCATCCTGATCTTTTTTCAGCGCTTTAAAGTGAATGCCGGATTTTTCTGCGTTTGCAGCAAACTGCTTAAAGGCAGCATATGTTTCCTTACTTGTGTCCATTTTGTAGAGAACGTAACTGTCGTCTATCGTCATGTCATTATTAAAGGCTTGGGACAAAGCTGTTCCTAAAATAAGGACAAGAGCTAGCGGAAAAAGAATCATAAAAACAAATGCACGCTTATCTCGCAGATCACTTTTCATTTCTTTCAAAGCAATTGCAATAATATTCATTCGTTATTCCTCCTTTCTTTTATAAATCTCTTAGACTGCGTCCTGTGAGCGTCAGAAAGACCGTCTCTAAATTTGGTGCTTGCTCCTTGACTGCTTTAATTTCGATATGATGCGTCATTAAATAATGAATGACTTTGTTCAAGTTATTCACTTCGGCATTTGAATTAATTTTAATGATTCCATCTTCGTACGTAACGGCTGTTACTCCCGGAATGTCTTTTAGACCGCTGCAATCTATATCGTCCGCTTCTTTTACTTCAATCCAAATATCTTTTGTATCGGTGATAATCGATTTCAGCTGCTCTTTTGTTCCTTCTGCAATAATCTTGCCGTGATCAATAATTGCAATCTTTGTACATACCTCTTCTACTTCTTCCATATAGTGACTCGTATAAATGATTGTGCTTCCCATTTCATTTAGCTTTTTTACAGATGTTAAAATATAATTTCGCGACTGAGGATCAATGCCAACCGTCGGTTCATCCATAATGATCAGCTTAGGACGATGAGCAATTGCGCATGCGATATTTAACCTTCTTTTCATTCCTCCTGAAAAACTTTTCGGATAAGCCTTTTGTTTATCTAAAAGCCCTACAAACGCTAAAGCTTCTTCCACTCGTTCGTTAAGAAGTGATCCTCTTAATCCGTAGAGACCTGCAAAAAACTTCACATTTTCATAGGCTGTCAAATCTTCATAAATCGCCAAGTCCTGCGGAACAATTCCAATGTTCATCTTTGCGAAATTTCGATGTTTCTTTATATTTTTCCCAAGCACTTCAATATCGCCGCTGTTGCTTTGAAGCAGACTAGCCACCATATGAATCGTTGTGCTTTTTCCTGCTCCATTTGTTCCTAAAAAGCCAAATATATCTCCTTCTTCTACTTGCAAAGACAAATTATCTACCGCAATAAAATCTCCAAATTTCTTTGTTAATTTTTGAATTGATAATACGTTCATCATTTCACCTCTAGTGTGTTGGTATATCCTTATTTTATGAAAAAAAGGCAAACTTACGTCAGTGCATAAGTTCACCTTTTCCCCATGAGAAATCTCACTATTTATGTATGAAGTTTCTCACCTATCGGCAGCAATGTGGTAACAGAAAATCCGTTTGCTCCGTCAACAATCACCGTTCCGTTAATGGAAGCGGCTCGCTCTTCCATCCCTGCTATGCCAAGTCCTTTTTGAAACAAGTGAGCGCCTTTTCCATTGTCTTTGACTTCTACTTTAACCATTTTATTTAGTACGTGAAGCTCAATGGCAATCATCGTTGCTTCTGCATATTTCAAAGCATTCGTAATAGCTTCTGTTATATTTTCATGGATAATTTTCCACTGAAGAGGTGTGATAAGATCTAAATTCCCTTTATATACAAGAGGCATTGCGATACTATGCTTAGCCTCAAATTCACCAATAAATAATTTAAGCCTGCTGATTCCTATTTGCTCAGCTGGAGGCTTTATACTTTTTAACGTTAACCTAATTTCTTCAATGCCTTCTTTCGAAATCGTAATCGCATTTTGAAGAAGAGACAGCGCTTTTTCCTCGTCTTGCTTCATCACATGCTTTGCTGCCTCCATTTGAATAAGCGCTCCTGTCATTGAATGACCAATCTTATCATGAATTTCCTGTGATAATCGATTTCGCTCTTCTAACTTTGAAGCATATTGAGACTGTCTCACATACTCTTTATTTTCATTCACGTGCTTTTGCAGCTTTTGCATACTTACTCTCATTTCATCAAGCTTTTGTTCGTAATTGATTGTCCGCTTTTGATAGAGAGCTGCTCCTGTATAAATAAAGAAAGTAAACGCAGCGACTAACACATACAGCGCGCTACTATCAGAGGGAACAAGCAGCATTGGAAGCAAAACGAGCAGCAGCACCATCCATTTTTTCACGACTGATTCTCCAATAAGCTCACAAAGATTTAGCGGCAAAAAAAGAAAAAACAAAGGATGAAGTTTATACGCACAATATAGAATAAGGACAATTGAACTAACAATAAACATGCGCTTGAACGCGCTCTTTTTCACAATGGACGCTGCAATATTAACACAGCTGTAAAGAAGCAGTGCTAACACAATAGCTGAAATCGAGTGTACATAATTAAACTGAATGTACGTAATAGCCAAAAACAGTATAAGGATGAGCTTAGTCATCATTAATCCGACTTCCATATTCCTACTTCCCTTTACCGGTTAAATAGTAAATAGCAATTTGAGTACGGTGCTCAAGTCCCGTTTTACTTAAAATCGAACTAATATAGTTTGCTACGGTACCTTCTGAAATAAAAAGCGTTTTAGAAATTTCTTTATTTGAAAGCCCTTTGGCAATCAGCGTCATAATGCTCGTTTCACGCTCGGTAAACTGTGTCATATCCGCTTTGGACTGGCGCTCAGTTGCAGCGTTTAAACTTGATTTAATCTTATCAAGCACAACATCTTGCAGAACCGTATGCCCGTTGAAGACACTTTTGATTGCGTCTCGAATGCGCTCTGGTTCTGTATTTTTTAACAAGTAGCCTTTAGCTCCGTTTTTTACGGCATCAATAATATATTCATCATCATCAAACGTAGTTAAAATAAGCGGCTTTGCTTTCGTTAACTCTGAAATAAGCTTTGTAGCCTCTACACCGTCCATAACGGGCATTCTTACATCTAACAATGCAATATCGACGGAATGGTTTTTGCAATATTGAACGGCTTCCTGACCATCTTTTAAAGTAGCGACAACGTCGAACTCCTCGTATGTATTTAATATAATTTTCATTCCTTCTCGAATAAACGAATTATCATCTGCAATAATAATAGTAATTTTCATTTCTTTAAGTGAGAACATCTCACTTTTTTTCACATCCTTCTTTCACATCCATCCGCATGCTTCTCATTTATTGTAGCCATAATAAACCAAAAGTTCAATGCGATAATTCGCAGTCTTTCTAAGCACTAAAAAAGAGCAAACCTCCGCAGGTTTACTCTTTTGCTCCGTTACTTCTGAGCTAACTTAATCACCGTCTCTAAAAGTACATTTACACCCTTTTCGCATTCTTCCCAAGGAGTAAATTCTTCTTCACAATGACTTTTTCCGTTTACGCTCGGAATAAAAATCATAGCCGCCGGAATATAGGTAGCTAAAAACTGTGCGTCATGTCCAGCTCCGCTTACCATTCGCTTGTAGGAATACCCAAGCGAACGAACGGATTCTTCCACTTCATCGCAAACGGTTTTATCAAACCATACGGTATCGCGTCCCCAAAGCTTGGTCACCCGCACTTCGCAGCCTTCTAACAGCTCCGCTTGATTAGGCAGTGATTGAATAATTTTTTCCACAGATGCAATGACATCTTCATCCGTATGTCTCGCTTCAAGCGAAAAAATAACTTTATTTGGAATAACGGTATGAATATTAGGCAGTACATTCATACGACCCATTGTATAGACTAAATTTGAATCTAATCTGCCGAGCTCATGACGAACTTCAGCAATTAAATTATTGGTTGCAAAAAGCGCATCTTTCCGCATATCCATCGGCGTCGTCCCGGCGTGGTCTGACTCCCCGGTAACTTCAATTTCATAACATACCATGCCGAGCACGCACTCCACTACACCGATTGATTTGGCTTCTCGTTCTAAAATAGGCCCTTGCTCAATATGTAATTCTACAAATGCCGATGCTTCAGTAAGGCGGTTACTTGTATCGCCTTCATATCCGCATGATTGAAGGGCTTGCTCAAACGTCACGCCGTCAACATCTGTCTTCTTCATCATAACGTCTTTTTGAAATTTGCCCGATAAAATACCTGAAGCCATCATAGAAGGCTCAAAACGCGCTCCTTCTTCATTCGTAAAGTTAACAATGGTAATCGGCACCTTCGGCTTAATATTATGTTCAACCAGCGTTCTTACTAACTCTAATCCTGCAACTACACCGAGGATTCCGTCAAACCTTCCGCCTTTTTTTACGCTGTCCATGTGTGAGCCAATCACAACAGGCGGCTTATCTTCTAGTCCTTCAAGCGTGGCATAAATACATCCAAGATCGTCAATTTTAATATCCATTCCAAGGTCCCGGCAGCATGAGCAAAAATAGTCTCGTGCTAAGCGATCTTCTTCTGACAGCGCTAAGCGGGTTACACCGTTATTAGGTGTTCGTCCATACTCGGCAAATCGTTCAAGCGTATTTTTTAACCTTTCTCCATTCACTGCTACTTTTTGTCGTTGCAACTCAACCACTCTCCTCATTATTTGGTCATAAAGTGCGTCTAAGGTGCGGTGTTAATGAATATCATTCATTATGACATAAAATAGGCGATATCACTTGAAGTCTGTTAGAACCCCTTCCATTGTTTTTATAATGAAAGTACGCAGTTTGCCTTATGTATCTATTAGCTTCAAAACGTAAATTTCCTGCTTTTTTCTATGAATAATGCACGCGTTATTTATGCATTTTTATTATAAAAATAGCGATAGGTTTTTTTCAAAAAAAAGAGAATTAGTTACTATACTAACTCTCCTCTACATACTTACTTTTTATTTGCTTTCTTCGCAATCGCAATCATTGTAGCCAAAACACCGACTGTAATAATCACAATAGCAATTACAGCAGTGGTAATAATAATTCCTGATGTTACTTCTGAAACACCCATTAGTCTACGTTCTCCTTTTGTGCCTGACCTATTTATCTACATCAGCATAGTGGTCGGTTTATTCCTATTATATACGAACTTGTAAAGCGACGAAATATGTGACACATAATTGACATACTGTTTATATGTTTTCTTTTAATTCTACGTTTTATTTAAGAAAATACGGGAATAATTCAAACATATATAAGAAATACTCTTTATTTCTTTAAAGAAGTATTGTAATATAAATGTAACAATTGTAATATTAACAGCATGAATGTTACATATATTTCAATGAATGAGTAGGAGGGAAATGGAAATGAAAAAAATTGGAATAATCTTAGCATCACTTGCTCTTTTCTTTTCACTAAGCACAGGAGTTACAGCTCAAGCAGCATCACAAAATCTATCAACGACTAATGCGGTAAAAATTGCAGCAAACGCAAGCAACCATTTCTGGAATGCACTTCATGGATCTAAAGGTAATTTATGTACTCAAAAAACATTTAATTATAAAGGCACTCAGTACTCATATCTTTGTCAAGATTTTAATACCAAAAGCAAACTAGTAAGCTACTTATCTGAAACTTTTACAAACAGTGCTATTCAAAAAGGATTAACAAATTATCGCTACATCACATATAACGGAAAGCTTGCTCGTCCTGTCGGTGACGGATTCAGCATGCTAGAGTGGAACAAAGCAAAAGTAAAACTAACTTATCAGCGTGCCGATGTTCGCTCTTATCAATTTACGGTTCCAACGGTTGACGGAGGAAGTGTAAAACGCACCGTTACATTTTATAAATCTGGTTCACAGTGGAAAGTGAATAAGTTTGATGCTGTACTATAAGCAATATAAAAAACAAGGTCTTCTAAGGCCTTGTTTTTTTATGCTCTCTCTTCCTTTCTTTATTAACGAAGTTTCATTTTATTTTCACCAACTCCCCTTATAGTATGGATACACACTACTACTTATTCGATACATTGTCATCGGAGGATTTTATATGAACATACTACAAAAAAGAACGGCTTTTATCGTAATGGCTGCTTTTCTTTTAGCATTTGTTTTCAGTATCGTTTCACTATCACACTATAAAGGAGAAGAACATTTATTTTCGATTCAAGAAAGTCATCAGTTAAAAAAGATTACGAATGGTATATCTGCTCCTGATAATAATTCGAGGGATCATCGTCTTCCTTCAGGAAACGGTCCTGCTTCACCCAGCAATTCCGGAGAACACGTAACGCCTTTTCATAATCTATCTATGGATAACGGTGCCGGAAGTCAAGGAGCTAATAAAGACTATGAAACGCCGCTCGCTCTTTATACGGTGGGCTTTTTTATAGCAGCAGCTTTCGTTTACGGATTAGTAAAGAAAAAGAAATGGCATCATTCGATAGGGCATTCTCGCGTTATTCTATGTTCATTACTCGGCACCGGACTATTTATCCGGATTGCACTGATTCCGTGGGTAGGCTCTCATATGGATACGTCGCTTTTCAAAAACTGGGCATCGGTTGCGGCTAATCATTTTTCAAATTTCTACGCTAAAAGCGGAAGCGATTATCCGCCGTTTTATATTTATATCTTGTTTATCGTTGGGAAAGTTGGCAGTTTACCGGATTTTCAGCAGTATTTTTCGCTGTTGATTAAAATTCCGCCTATTTTAGCCGATGTCGTCACATCTTATTTACTCTATCGTTTAGCTCGTAAATACTTGGCATCTTCTTTTGCCTATCTGTTAGCAATTGGATATTTATTTAATCCAGCCATTTTAGTTAATTCAACGTTTTGGGGGCAAGTCGATTCATTTTTCACTTTGCTTATTGTCCTAGCAATTGTAATGATTACGGAAAAAAGAATTTACGCGTCGGCCGTTATTTTTACAGCAGCGGTCTTAATGAAGCCGCAGGCGATTATTATCCTGCCTATTTTATTTTTCGAACTCATTCGCCTGAAGCAACTGAAGCATTTCTTCGGCATTGCTTTCACTGCTGCTTTCACTGCTGGGGTGATTTTATTGCCTTTTTCAGCTGGAAAAAGTCCTACGTGGATTATTAATTTATTTTTATCCACCATTGGAGAGTACCCGTATGCCTCTGTTAACGCCTATAACTTTTTTAGTTTAATCGGCGCAAACTATAAAGACAGCTCTGCAACGCTGCTGTTTTTCAGCTATCATACGTGGGGACTTATTTTTATTGTCGCGACAACTGTTTTTTCATGGCTTATTTATATAAAAGGACGGAGCTTTAAATACGCCGCTCTTGCAGCGCTTATTCAAATTTCAGGGGTATTTACGTTTTCTTCAAGCATGCATGAACGCTACTTATTTCCAGCAGCAGCGCTTGCTTTAGTGGCTTATATTTATTTAAAAGACAAAAACTTGCTTTACTTATCCCTTGGATTTAGCATCAGTATTTTTATGAACACTTTTTTTGTTTTATACGGCGACAGTAATATGCAAAACAGCACGTCATACCCGTTTTCTATGTTTGCTACGTCTATGCTGAACGTTTTGCTTGTTGTTTATTTAGTAAAAGTTGCTTGGAATTTAGTCCAAAAAAATACGGTTTTAAAAACGGCATAATACAAAAAGCTCAGTGAGTATGATTGATCACTGAGCTTTTTTACATAACAAGCGACATGCCTGGCGCGTCTTCTTCTCTTTCTTGAAACCCTAATTTTTTATAAAAATGATGCTTTCCTTTTGCTGCAAACAGCTGAATCGATTCAATTCCGCTTTCTTGACATTTCGTCAACAGCTCTTGAATAATTTGCTTTCCAAGCCCTTTGTTTTGGTATGTGGGATCCACCATCACGTCGCAAATAAGCGCTTGGTAAATTCCGTCTGAAATCATACGGCCAAATGCAATTAATTGTTCATTGTCATAAATACCGACTCTAAACCAGCTGTTGGCTGCGGCTTCAAACAGCTGCTCTTTTGTATAATTTCCTTTTTTACTTTTATGTAATCCGCTCGCTTCATGCAGATCAGCAAACTGCTCAAATGGCGGAACCTCTTTTTTTATTACGTAGGACACGTTCATTCTCCTCTCAATACCGTTACTTTCTATATTATATTTATACATCAAAAAGAATAATAATTCAACATTTTTATCTAGTTATCTTGTTACCCTTTCTCCAAATAAAAAAACTGCCAAACGGCAGTTTTTTAGGCTTGTACTGATTTTTTTCGTTTTTTAAGATCAATTCCTGCAATGATAAGCAAAATGACTCCAAGAACAATCATGATTTTACTCACTGTTTCTAGCCACTCCGGTGCGCTTCCAGCAAGTAAAGGTGAAAACCCAATGATATAAACCGGAAACCCCGCGAGAGCCCAAGGGAATTTCACCTTCTTTTTCTTCATATGTAGGATCTCCTCTTTCTTTACAGATTCTATGTAGACTGTATATGATGAGTTTATCAGAAAAAATTGGAAACAACAAAGGAGACAGACGCATGTATACGCTGCCTCAAACATTTTGTGATACGATTACTCACCTTCACTCTTATAAAGGTCAAAAATGGCTAACTGACTTTCCTCAGCTTATTCACTACTGTGAAGAGCGCTGGCTTATCAACATTCACAGTCACTTCCCTCTTTCTTATCACTTTGTTGCCCCTGCGCGCAAAGCAGATGGAAGCGAACTAGTTGCCAAACTCTTTGTAGAGCCTTCAGAGCTGCTTCATGAGCAAGAAGCACTGACAGCACTAGCTGGTGAGAACACGGTAAAGGTCGTGGACAGCGATGCTGAAAAAGGCATTTTACTGCTTGAAAAGCTATCTCCCGGATGCCCGCTTTCCTCTTTATCAACTAAAGAAGAAGCTACGTTAATCGCTGCTAGGCTTATGAAATCTCTGTGGCGCGTGCCTCACTCGGACTCCACTATCGAAACAGCCGTTAAAAGAGAGAAACAGCTTCGAGAGTATACACAAATGTATCCAAGCGGTATTGATTTTCTTTCTTCTGAAACGCTTCAACACGCACTATCCGTTTTCTCTGAATTAAACCGCACTTCTCAGCAGCTTTTTCTGCTTCACGGCGACTTGCATCATGATAACATCTTACAGTCTGGTGAAGCGTGGAAAATAATTGATCCAAAAGGGTTAATTGGAGAAAAAGAGTACGAAATCATCCCTTTTCTTTTAAATCATCTGCCTAAGACAAACGTGGCAGAGACAATTGACCATCGAATCAATATATTTGTACAAGAACTGAACGTAAGTAAAAAACGCATCTTACTGTGGGGATACGCTCATTCTGTACTAGCCACGTGCTGGTTAATAGAGGACCGCCAAGACGCCGCTTCTTTTTTACGTGCTATAGAAGCATTTCAGCACTTATATGAACGCTATTACGGATACAAAAAATAAGAGCCTAATCAAGGCTCTTATTTTTTACATTTCTCTGCTACAAGCTCATACGATTTTAATCGGTCAGCCGGATCGTGCGTAATGGTGACAAGCATGAGTTCATCCGCTCCGTAGCGTGCTTGAACTTCTTGAAGACGGACGTGTACTTCTTCCGGGTCTCCGATAATCATGGCTTCTTTCATTTTCTTCATTTTTTTCTCTTCTTCTTCTGTAAGCGGATAGCTGGCCGCTTCTTCAATAGAAGGCACACCTTTTGCTTCCATTTTATCCTGCTGAATTTTCCATAGAAGTGAGCTCGTTGCGATGCGATGGGCTTGCTCGGCTGTTTCAGCGCAAATGACCGATACAGTGACAATCGCATAGGGCTGATCTCCGTTTCGTCTCGGCTGAAATGCCTGTTTGTACTGATCAATAATAGCTGAACCGTCTTGTTCACTCATAAACTGGCCGAACGTATAGGCCATTCCGTTCCTAGCGGCAAGCTCGGCACTTTTTTTACTTGTGCCAAGCAGCCACGGTTCGGGAGTGACAGGCGGAAGCGGCGAAGCTGAAAGCTTTGCGTATTCATGTTCAGCCGGAAACTTATCGTCTAAAAACTGCAGAAGCTCTTTAACAAGTTCAGGCATTTTAAATACTTGCTGCAAAAAATTATCCGACAGCGCATTTGTTGCTTCAGCTGATCCACCCGGCGCGCGCCCAATCCCTAAATCAACGCGCCCTGGAAACAGCGTTGCGAGCATGTTATACGTTTCAGCTACTTTATACGGCTTGTAGTGAGGCAGCAGCACCGCTCCCGATCCAATTCGAATTCTATTAGTCTGTGCGCCGATATAGCCAAGCATCACTTCAGGAGCCGAACAGGCAAGTCCAGACAAATCATGATGCTCTGCAATCCAGTAGCGCTCATAGCCAAGCTTGTCACCCGCTTTGGCCAGCTGCATCGATGCTTCTAACGCTTCCGCTGGGGTCTGATGGGATGAAACGGGCGATTGGTCGAGTATACTTACTTTCATCACGCATCTGCTCCTTATTCGTTCACTTCAATTAAACTTAATGAAAAATCCCCTACCTGGCCTTTTTCATATAAATTGGTAAAAGACGTAGAGTACTGATGAATCGTTCCTTGAAAATCCAGATCTTCTTCCGGGACATTTACATGAAAAGTACCTTTATATAAAAGTGTAGTAATATCATGATATTCCTCACTTGTTACTTTAAAATCAACTGAAACTTTTGTTTTGCCTTTTACAATTTCTTGTTCATAGCTGTAAATTTGAATAGGCATATCATTTAATACAATTTCTTGTACCACGTTAAATCGTCTCCTTTTTTAGTGCGTATGAAAAATAATAGCACTTGAAGAAGTCATGAGCAAATAAAAGAGCTTCTGGTTGCGCATGCAAAAAAAGCATGGCTTTTTTGCCATGCTTTTAGTCCAAAAACGATCTTATACGCGCTTTGTACGCGTGCGTTTGAATACGAAATAAAGAACAATAATCACAAATGCCGCAACCACAAACGGAAGCGTATATTTGCTTGCTACGTCTTCAATGTTTGCCCAGTTCTCGCCTAGCTTTCCGCCTAAGTAAATAAATAAAATCGACCAAGGAATCATCGCTAACACGGTTAAAGACGTAAACTTCCAAAACGGCATTTTAGCAATACCTGCAGGAATCGAAATTGCATGTCGAACAACAGGGACAAAACGAGCGGAGAAAACAACGCCCGCGCCGTATTTATTAAACCAGTTTTCCGCAAGATCAATATGCTTATCATGAATGAATAAGTACTTGCCGTATTTTTGAAGAAACGGACGTCCTCCGTAGGCTCCAATCCAATATAAAAACCACTGTGCAATCGTCCCGCCAATAATTCCGGCAATGACTGCTCCAGGAAAACTAATCATACCTTGAGAAATCATATACCCCCCGTAGGCTAGTACAATTTCACTTGGAATGATTTCAATCATTAAGCCGAGCGCAATACCTAAATAGCCAAGGCTCGTTAAAAAATCCAATATACTCGCAACAAATGAACTCACCTTTAATCACCTTACTCATTCTTTAATAATTTTACACTACTACTATATTCCAACCATCAGTATAAAAGGAAACTATGAACTCACTATGAACAGCTTACTTCCCTGCTGACTGCCGGTACCTTTTCCGCAGCTCATGCGTATGCAGATCCGCTAGGCGGACCGGAATCGGAAGCTTACTTTCTTTTGAAATAAAATGCATCATAAGCTGATATGACATGTCCAAATCAATATAGTTTCCGCACGACAGAAAAATAGGCTTTATCCCTTTGGCTGTCCTTACTACTCTACCATAAACTTCATCATCAATCACAATATCTTCATAAGCGCCCTCTGTATCTTCAGGCATAACGTAATCATGTCCCTTGATCTTTAAATAGCTTTTCCCAATTCCAACGGTAGGTGTATTGAGAAAAAACGAAGCATGTGTGGCTACTCCTATGTGCTCGTAGTGCAAATATCCGTTGCCATCAAATAAAAACACGTCGGGCTCTATTTGAAGTTTTTTAGCCGCTTCAAGAATTAAAGGAAGCTCTCGAAAAGCTAGGAATCCAGGAAGATAAGGAACGGTTACTTCTCCTACACTGTGCACTTTTTCTACAACGTTTTTCGTCTGATAATCAACCACTACAATGCTGCAAGCTCCGTAAGATATGCCGTTTTCTTCCCAATACGCAACATCAACACCAGCACAGTTATGTATATGCGTCATTTTGACCCGTGATGTTAAATCAATTTGTGCTTTTAGCTTTTGCTGAAGCGTCCGGCACTCTTCTTTCGTTTGCATCGTAAACGTATGTATGTACTGAATATCCATGTTCCATTCCTTTCATTGACTGACTCACCTATTATACAACTATTTTCTAAGAAATTCCTATTCTTTTTTTCACCCTTTTTATTATAGCGCTGTTTCCTTAACGTTTGATTAAAATCCCTATTCGTTTACGCATTTTTTGTAAACATCACCATGAAAAAATCCCTAGTTTTCTTTACGAAATGTCAACGCTTTCTACACACTTCCTCTATATCAGCATCACATTTTTTCGTTACGCTATTTCTATACTAACGCATAGGAGAGAAACGTGATGAAAAAATATTTAGCTGGTCTAAGCGCAGTCGCCTTATTATGCTGTTCGATTGCTTCTTCTGCTTTTGCACGCACGGAAGAAAAACTCACAAATATCGCGCACCGAGGAGCCTCTGCTTACGCACCTGAAAATACAATGGCTGCTTTTCACCAAGCGCTAGAAATGAATGCGGATTACATTGAACTTGACGTGCAGCAAAGCAAAGACGGTGTACTCGTTATTATGCACGACCGTACCGTAGACCGAACAACAAACGGAAGCGGACACGTTCGAGAGCTAACGTACGCTGAGCTTCAGCGCTTGGATGCAGGAAGCTGGAAAGACAATTCATTTGCGAATGAAAAAATTCCAACTCTTTCACAAGTGTTAGATGAATTTCAAGGAAAAATCGGTATATTAATAGAGTTAAAAGCGCCGGAACTTTATCCTGGAATTGAAAAAAAAGTAGCTTTTGAAATCAACAAGCGACAGCTCGATCACATTATCATTCAGTCTTTTAACGTTTCATCCATGAAAAAAATGCATGAGCTTCTCCCAAACATTCCTATAGGCATACTAACTTCCTCAGAACGAGACGCAAACCCAAATTCAATCCAGCAATTCGCCGCTTTTGCCACTTACTTTAACCCGTCCTATGACATACTAACGCCTGCTCTCATCCACCAAGTTCATTCTGCCGGAATGAAAATATCGCCGTGGTCTGGAACCAAGCGGCTTCCCGCTTCATTTTTGTGGAAAACAAAAAGTGACGGAGTGATTACAAATTATCCTGATGAAGTGAATTGGGTGCAAACATCAAGTACTATCGGACAACAGCTCGAAAAAGGCAGCGCCCGCCGAGTAATTACACTTGCCGTCACAATGTGGCCATAGTTCCTGTAATCTTTTACTAGTAACCTCGTCTTCCTTACTGCCTTTTTAACGCTTCAATACGTTTAATTTCATTGAAATACTGAAAGTTCCCTTTAAAACATCTCTCCATCGTTTTAAAAAACTGCTCCGCTCCTCCTAACACCATCATAAAAAAGTCTTGTTTCAGAAGCACTGCTTTTACGGGAGGAGATGTATGCAAGGTATACAGTATAAACTGTTCAGAAGCCGATTTTAAGGTTAATGCTAACGCTTGATCTGGAAAATTCATCTCTCCATACCCGGTCTCTTTTAAACTCTCCATTGCATTCAACAAATAAAGCCACATCCCATCTATAACGTCCCATGCAGATGCATCAAGAAGCGGCTCACCGTAGTATTCGAGCTTAATAGCTCCTTCAAGGCAAGTAAAATCAAGCTGATTACCGTAACGAATGAGTTCTGCTTCATTTGATATCTCGATAAAATAGGTAGATTCCTTTTCATATAGAGATGATAAATCGGTAATCAAAATATCTGGACGCTTAATGAATGTTTGAACACGAAACAACGTTATCCCTCCATGCTCTGTTTACTTTCACAGCTCAAATAAATTTTCTGCGTCCTTATTTATCCAATACTTTTCTATTTCTGGAATCAAACCTGTAAAGTCTTCATACGTTCCTTCCCAATCGCTTGGAATATATTCTTCAAATGAAGCCGACTCAGGAAACAGTGAGTAGAACGTTTTTTCATCAAAGTCCACCAAAAACGAAGGGCTAAAATCTAATACGTCTTCTTCATCTACGCTTTCTATTTTATCTTCAAACAGCTTTAAAAGAGTAGCTGCATCTGCTTTATACGACTCTATACGTTTTAAAAAAAGCTCAGCATTTTCACTGCTAAGAACCTCGATTCCTTTTCGTTCAGGTTCCATGTATTCATCAACGGCTAAATCACCTTCATTTTCAAAAGCTTGTGCAAACTTTACATAATCTAAATACCATAGCTCTCGATCGGTTACATACCATTGAAACTGCTTTTTATGTACCACTCCGACAATTACGTTTTCAGCATATATAGGTTCTAGCATGAGATGGACCTCCTTGCTTTTATTAGCTTTGTGAACTGTTATATACGATTTAATTAATCTTTAAGCACTCTCTTTTGTACTTTTTCATTCAGCCTTCGCTTTAAATATTCAGCAATTTCTATTTGTCCAAATTCCTTAGCATATCGGTACGCATCCATATCCTCGATATTCTCTCCGGCATATTGAACGGAAATATCTATACCTTGATCAACTAGATGTTCAACTACTTCTTTATGACCACCGTAAATTGCTGCGAATAATGGATTTCTTTTTGCTGAGCTTACATCTAATTCTGCTCCAGATTGGATTAAGTACTGTACTATATCTACATGCCCCTCACCTGCTGCCACTCGTAAGGGAGAAGCATCAAATATATCACCTTTTATATTTACATCGATTCCTTTATGCACTAGATACTCTACTATGTCCATCTGTCCTTTTTTTGCTGCTATATGCAACCAGCTGCCAAATGGAGTCATGGTGTGTAGAATTTCTTTATTCCTACCTATTAATTCTTTGACTGAGTTAATGTCACCACGTTTAATTGCATTTCTTATTGCCTTATTGACGCTGTTTTTCTCCAAATCATATCCCCCTTAATTTAGCTGTTTCTACCGTTTTTACTTTTAAATAGTTGTGGTCAGTGAACTTCACTGTCATACTCGTAGTTCTTTTAACACTTTTGTTCGCAGATCATTCACTGTTTTCCTATTCGTATCATCATTTAATAAAGAAGTTAATCTTTCTATGTAACTATCCGCATTCTCTACATCTTTTAAAACCATTTATAAAATGCTCTACTAATTCCCTCACTATGATGAGCTTAATGCCTCCCTCCATATATCTTTTGCTCTTCTATGATTATGAAAGAAATTTTTTTATGATCTTTTTATCATATTCATCTTCTGAAATAATCCCTAAGTACTTATACTCCCAAATCACCTGTTGTTCATACGGGTCAACAGTAAGAATATCTTCATACCCGTAGTCTATCTCAAATTCCCCATCATGATCTAAATGCAGAGTTAAACTTGTCCATATCTCCTGCTTGTTTTCTATAAATACATCTAACAACTCACGAAAGCACTCTAACTGTTTATCTAATAACACTAAGTAGCTCTGTTCTGACACCTCAAATAGTTCAGGTATATCATGACTATATATAGGTTCATCGCTTCCTTTTGGATAATAAAAGAAATACGTTGTTTGAGAACCTTCTCCTACTTCTGCATACAAATAGATTTCTCGCCAGTCTTCTTGTATCATTTCCTTTAAATTATCGGCCACCTTTTGATAAATATTATTAAGCTTTAATTCCATTTACTGTCCACCTTCTGCTTTAAATATTCAGCAATTTCTATTTGTCCTCGTTCAATCGCAAATTCATAGGCATCCATATTTTTCATCGTATCCCCTGTATATGTTACAGTAATATCAATACCACTCTGAACAAGGTATTTTACAATATCAAGATGACCACCATAAATCGCTGAAAATAAAGGATTTCTACTCGAATCGCTTACATCTAATACTGCACCTCTATCGTATAAGTACTGAACTATGCTAAATTCACCTACACTCGCTGCATGTGCAATTGGCGCTGACTTTGGTACACCTTCATTTGTGTTAATATCCATCCCGTATTCAACTAGGAACTTTATCATATCAAGGCTACCAGCTCTAACAGCCACGTGTAGCCACGTTCCAAAAGGAGTTATAAATTCAAGCAGCCTTTTATCTGCAATCAGAATCTCTTTTGCTTGTTCTGTATCACCGTTCTTAATGAAATCATAGGTTTTAACTGCTTTTTCCTTATTATCCATAGAAACCTCCTAAGATATTTTTGTTGATGCGACTTCTTCATCAGTTCATAGTATCAGGCAAATTACGATTAGTTCTCTAAAACTCCTTCCAAAATCCATCTAATGATTCAAATAGGATTATGTGGATATTCTTTTAAATAGTGCTCTATTAAACTCTTACCTTTTTCATCTGTTGGTACTTCATTTAAATATTTGTACTTCCAAAGTTTGAGCTGCTCTAAGAAACCATAATCTGTTTGAAACCAATTTGTATAATCAAAAGATACTGAGAATTTTCCTTTTCTATCAAGGCTCATTGTAAAGGAATACCACAAATCCTGATTATGTTCTTCAAACACTTCTCTCACTTTACTACTAAGATCCAAAAGTTTATCTTCTTGTTCATAGAATTCTAATTCAGAAATAGCAAACCTTTCTGTAATATCTAAGCTATAATGATACGTTTTTTTATTGCAAGGCTGATTATAAAAGAAATACGTTCCTCCTCCATCTTCTGATACCTGTGCATAAAAATAAAATTTCTCCCAGTCTTCTGGAATCATATTGTTAACTGTTTCTGCTATCTCTTCATAAAGCTTCTCCAATTGCTTTTCTATATCCATCATACGGCGTCTCTCCTCCTGTTCATATTTACTTTAGATTCGTTGTCTTACTCTACTTCAACATATTGGTTCACGGCTCTCTTCCTATGCATTAAAACCAAAAATCCTCAATAGCCTGCTCTACTGAGGGTTTTACTCTTCACTTAAACTATATTTTTTCTCTATTTAAATTAACTCTATAATAAGTTTAAAGTATTTATCATCTTCCTGAAAAAAGATTTTATAATCTTCAATTTGATAAGCCTTGTGCAAATACGCTTTTGCTTTTTCAAACTCTCCAAGCTCATAAAAACTTTCCCCTAACCGCAACAACAGAAAAGGATTTTCATTTCCGTCCGGACACTTCAAGGCATATTCCAAGCTGCGTATAGCATCTTCGTAGTTTTTTATTAAAAAGTATGTATCACCTAAAGTTCCGAAAATCCACGTAGCCGCTGACCATTTTTCCTTTGGTTCTGGAACTAATTCAAGTGCTCGTTGATAAGAAGCAATCGCTTCACTCATTTGTTTCAGTTCAGCGAATTGATCACCTTCTTCACATAACTTGACAATTTGCTGGTGAAGTTGCTCGTTCATTTCCATTACAGCATCTCCCTACTGAAATAATAAGGTTTCATCTTCATGATCCTTTTAGCAGCTTTATATATTTGACATCTTGCCCTTCGAACGATCTTCCTTCTGACTTTTTATTAGCAATATCAAAAATTTTTTTTGCGACATTTAATTCGCTCAACTCATAATAAATAGTTCCTGATAAAAATTCACGCTCTCCGTCATCTATTCTTTCAAAATCCGATGTATATAAATGATTTAACCATTGCTTAGCGCTTTTGTAATTCTTTATCACTGTAAATGTATCAATAATATCCCGTACAATATTGTATGTAAGTGTTAGGATATAAACCTTTAGGCTGTGGAATTTCACCCCAAGCTTGTACCAATAAATCTATAGATGTTTCGTAATCATTATTTTCAAAGCATTCATCGCTTTTGGTCTTATATTTCTCAATTCTCACTTGCTTTTCAGGGTCAATTTGTATCATTTCTTCCTCCACTCAAAATATCTTCATCTCTTTCATTTAATACTGCCTTCACTTGATCTCTTTCAAAAATCACCATATATTCATATGGTAAAGCTAAAACTTGAATAAGAGATGGACGAATCTTTAATAATTGATAAACATAAAAAGCCTCAAGCTCTTCTGTATCATCTTCTTCATTTACCGGCCCTATGTACCAGCCAGAATCTCCTCGTTCAGCTCCGCCGCTTCTTTGTAAGTAAATACTATCTACTTCTAGTATATTTTTAGCTACCACGACTTTATCTCTAAAGCTGACACCTTCACCATTTTTCATGTTTAACTTGCGCAAAAAGTGAACTTGTTCCAACTGCACCCATAGAGCAAGCGTTAAATCTTCTGTATAATCCTCAAAGGGATTCCCTGAATAGTCCGGTGAAAGAATGTAATACTCTTCATTCTTCACAGAAACAATAAAGTTCGACCACCCTATTTGTATCGAAAAGCCGTCAGTCCATTTTTCTCTTTCTATCGTTTCAAAGATACGAAATAGACTCTGAACCTGCATTTTTAATTCGTGTTCTGCTTGAACTACGACTACTTTATCCCCTATATTTTTAATGAATTTTTTCAATTATTCTTCCCTTTCTTTTTTCACTAATTTTGTTGCCAAATATATTGCGTTTGGACAGTACATAAGGTTGCTTTCTATAGCTTATACCCATAAAAATACTTTTGTCCTTTTTCCCAGTTTTTAATGGAAAGATTATCGATATATTCCATCATTTTTTTATAATAGCTTGCATTCATAATTGTGCGGTAATCTCCAGGTACTTTTTCACCAGTTAAAATGGATAATAAAGATGGTATTAACTCCATTTTTAATGGTTCTTCGTTATGTGCTGCACTCATCGCTCTTTGGACTAATTTTTGTGCTAAGTCTCCGGTAAAAGCTACATTTTGTTGAAAGTAATAACTTTCTGGATCATTCTCATTGCAATACTCAACATAATAGTCTCCTATTTCCTCGGCAGTCGCCTCTTCTCCGATTTTCGCTTCATAGTCAAGGAAAAAATCAAGCGAATCCTTTATGATAATAGCCGTATCGTCAATTTCATTCCAGTCTTCAAGTAAAGCCAATAAATACGGAACTACTTCAAGAGAAAGTGATGTTGTCGCTGCGGATGCAAACGTATCAACCGTTTCTTCAGTACCTTTACTCAAAAATCGCAGATTATTTTAATCTCTTAAGTCGTCATGTGTTGCGATAGCGAAAAAGACCCTTATACACAAATTCAAAACCGCTTCATCTTGAGTCCCGTTCATCAATTGAATTAATAGCGGCTTTTGAGTAAAATCCCCTATTTTATATAACTCGATTAAATTAAATAAAATGTCCCTTTCTGTATGGCTTTTCAATAGATGTTCTTTTATTTCAGCTTGAGATAAAGTGGTCTTTTCACCAAACCATATACTATTCATAAGGTTTCTTGAGCCTACCATCATTACACCTGCTTTCGCTAAGTAAATTATCTATTTCAACTTTCTCTTTAAATATTCAGCAATTTCTATTTGTCCTCGTTCAATCGCAAATGCATAAGCATCCATCTCTTTCATATTTTCACCAGAGTATGTAATCGATATATTAATATGATTCTCAACTAACAGTTTAACCATTTCAAAATGACCGTTATATATAGCAGCAAACAGCGGATTCTTATCTGGTTCACTGATATCAATTTCAATATTATGGTTAATAAGATACTTAGCAATATCTATATGTCCTTTTGCAGCCGCTCTTTCTAAGGCATTGGTAGAAAAAGTTCCTCCTTGTGCATTAACATCTATTCCAGCACGAATAAGGTATTGTACGATTTCTAAATGACCATGAGCTTTCGCTACATGTAGCCATGTGCCAAAAGGTGTGATCCATGTTAACATTTCTGGATTTTTCTCAAATAAGTCTCTTACCTTATTTAAGTGACCAACTTTTATAGCGCCTCTAATAGCTTTTGTCATTTGAGTTATTTCCATTTTTCGTTTTCCCTCTACTTTCTACCTTATAGAATTCTCTCAAAAATATATCGCCTCTCTGCTTGGTGTGATGCGCTGTAGTGTGGAGAGCTTATGCTCTATAGCAAGGCTCGATTCGTGGCTCCTTTATGTACTCCTACTAGTCTTCCTTACTATGATTTTGTTTAATTTTATGTAAAAGAGCCATCACTTTTTCTTTATCATGTGCATGATTTTCAATATATACGTGGCAGATTTTGTGCAAGTAAGTTAAAAACGTTTCATAATCAACGATAACACTTTTGTCAGTGTCACCCGTACCGTCTAGAAATTCAATGCCGTTTTCCACATAGCCCTCTTCCCACGGCTCTAAGTCCCCTGAAAATGTACAAGTGTAGTACTCATTTCCATAACCAGTTTCCTCTGAAAAATAGTGTAAGACTTTTAAAAATTTTTGATCTGATAAAGCGCTATAAAAACTTATCATGGGAGACAACGTACAATCTATATCATGAAATAATTCTACGATTTTCTTCATTCGTATCCCCTTTTTATAATTAATTGAATCAACATTTACTATTTGATCACGCCTACTTCTATGAGAGCCTCAAAAAATCCACAATTATTTTCATGCCCTACTTTAGCTGCGGATTAATGAAGCATAGCTAAAAATTCTTTGAATGTATCTGCAACAGGGTACGTGTTCGGCTCAAGCTCAGCAGAATTTTCATGATCCCATACACAAACGCTAGGGTTATCTCTTGAATTTCTATAATCTAAACACACAAAATCTCCTGCAAATAAAGTCGCGATTGGTAATAAAGCTACTCCCAATAAAGCTCCATCATCTGTAAGCCGATCCTCTAATTGAGTCCATGTTACATCAATATCAAACGTACCAGCTTCATTGTTCTCTGGGGCTTCAAGAATACATAAAAACCTTATTAATACATAGCTATGACTCTTCACTTTAAAAGCTTTTGCTTCTGGAGAAGCCCCGTTATTTCTTTTTATCATTTGTTTATAGTCTGGAGGTAATTTCACTCTCCAAAACGCTTCCTTTTCAGCTAGTAAATTATCCGATGGTAATGGATAAATGATTGAATCTTTTTTTATTTCCATTGAATGTACTCCTTCTCTGTAGTATTCTTTCATTCCCTATTGAAATATGTATATTTAACATAATGAATTACACTATAAGCTGTTCATTTTTTATCTATCTTTTACAGCCTCGAGATATCTCTTTAGATGCTTTTGTCCTAGCTTACTTTTTGGCAAGATACCAAGGTATTCATATTTCCATATTGTCTTCCTAGCATGGGAATCTGCGGCTGAAAGATCATCATAATTAAATTGAATCGTAAACGTTTCTTTGTGATTAAAAATTAAAGTGAAGTTGGTCCATGGCTCTTGGTTCTCACTTCCGGTAAACACTTTCCACAATTCTTGGATACAGCCTAATAATTTTTTCCATCATTTAACATAGTCTTCTTCACTTACAGCAAAAATTTCAGGAATGTCATGACTGTATATAATTTCATCACTGTTATTAGGATAATAATAGAAGTACGCTGTTTGGGCACCCTCAACAACTTCACCATAAAGATAAACTTTAGAACACGCTTCCGGAATGGTCTCTATTACGATATTGCCTATGTCTTGATATAGCTTATTCACTTTTTCTTCGTTCATCTAACATTCCTCCTGCTGCCTTGTTAAATTGCCTAAGAAGCCCTAGCAAAATATTAAAGCCTATTACGTTTCACCTTTTCAAACCACTCATTAGCATTATAACTAGCGGTTTTAACATCATCATTTGTATAAACCAACTCGTAATTGTATTCCGCTGTAAAGTGGCCGCTCTTCACATCATAAATTAATTTCATCTCCGTTGGCATGTCTCTGTTATTTTCTTTACACAGCGCTTCAATTTTTTCAATATCTTCATTTAAAATATCTAATACCATAAATCCTCTTTTCGGAGATGTATCATATCTTTTGTCCTCATCCTCTAAGGCGTCGTTCACTTGATGAGATTTTACATATTGATTGTTAATAAGATAAAAAAACTTACTAGCGATAATGTTTCCTTCACACGAAGCATAGATATACACTTTGTCGGCTCTATCGTTAATATATTCCATACAAATTGATATCATATCAGCTTGGAGTTCACTGAATCGGTCTTCAAATTCTTTCATATGATGGTGCACCTCACTTATAAACTTTTAATTCTACGCTTGTAAAATGCTCTCTTGATGCAATTCTTTAGGGTTAATTTAGTATCTTCATGAGATGGGAATTTAAGCACAAATACTGAATTTATGCTAAATGGGATTATTGGGATACTCATTTAAATACTTATTAATTTTCAGTCATCCTTTGCTTTAAATATTCAGCAATCTCAGTCTGCCCAAACTCTCTTGCATATTCATAAGCATTCATATTTTTGATATTTTTTCCCGTGTATCTAATAGACACATCTATTCCTTTTTGTACTAAATATTTAACTACTTCTTGATGCCCCCCATAAATTGCTCCAAACAGCGGATTTCTCTTCGCTAAGCTCACATCTAGTTCTGCTCCAGATTCTATTAAATACTTTACTATCTCTAAATTACCGGACCCAGCTGCTAGATTTAACGCAGAAGCATCAAATGTCCCGCCTTTCGCATTAACGTCAATTCCTTTTTCAACTAAATATCGGACGATTTGAAGGTTCTCCTTTTTAACCGCTACATGTAACCACGTACCAAATACAGTCAAAGTATTTAAAACCTCTATATCATCACCTATTAGTTTTTTCACTGCGTTGATATCGCCAGTTTTAATGGCATTTCTTATCAATTTCTTACTATGGTTTCGGTCCACTATGCAAACTCCTTCATTATCATCTACAAATAACTTATTATATAATCCTTATCTGTGCTATTAAGTAACTGTTGAAGAAAATGAATATCGTCCTTATCCATAAGTTCGTGCCTCCTTTTAAAAACACTCAAATGCTATAACTCATTGATTATTGCTGTTAAAATCTTCTTCATATCTTTTCATTTTCATCATTTGTTCTTTATCTTTTTCATCCGCCAATTCTCTACTTAAATATTTGTACTCAAAATACTTAATTCGAGTTGAAGGGCCAAATAGTGAGTCGTTCCAGTTTACATAACTAAAGTGCACCTTTAATTTTGTTTCATCATTTACTATCATCCTAACTGAATACCAAGGTTCTTGTTGATTCTCCATAAATACGTTTTGCAATTGAACCGTTAAATGAAATAATTCATGAAGAGAATGATTGTACGCTTTTTTTTCGACTTGATATGTTCGAGGTATTAAATGTGAATATTGATATTCATTTTCTTCTCCTACAACTTTATAAAAGAAGTATACTCCACCTTGTCCATCTTTCACTTCACCATTAAAGTAAAAGCTGCCCCATTCAACAGGAATCATATCGCTTATCTTTTGAGTAATTTTACGATAAAGTGTTTGAAGTTCATTTTCAAATGACATATGATTTCCCTCTGCTTCATTAAGCACTAAGTTATCCATTTCTTCCCTATCTTTTGCAATGCCTTCTGTCGTTTTGATTAAATTTTTCACCATATTAAGTGTGATCTCTTCTTCATCTTCATAAACCTTAATACTTGCTCCCATTAAAAGTAACTCTTCAGCAGACGCTACTAAACCTTCCAAGGTTTCTGCATCATAATAATCACATACAATCACAGGGATTCTCATACTGATATTTTGTTTTATGTCGCTTATAGATTTAAGTGTTTTTTGTCTTAATAAAGGAATATATTTATTAACATTTGAGTCATTAAAAACTACTAAACTAATGGTATCCATATGTACAACTCCTCCTACTCAGTCATCAAAACATTCACGGTCACTTGCTGATGTAATCTTTAGTCATGTAACTTATCAAGAAATTCAGTAAATGTTAGTGCAACATAAAATACATTTTCTCTTTCACGCTCTTCCGCCTGCTCTTCCGTTAAACCCTCTTCCTCGATTAACATTTCTTTTTACCAAGCGTTTTCACGTTCCCCAAAAACTACAATTGGATTATCTTCATGCCCTTTGTAATCAAAACATATTAAATTCCCCGCGGAGTCAAATCCTGTACATTCTTTAAATGAATTAGTATCAGTTATGTTTGTAATCGATTACGAGGTGGATTATAGGTCACCCGCAAAACCATCTGTATCACTTACTGCTTCGTATTTTGCAGTGACGCCCTTATATAGACAGCTAAGTGTTTTACAATTATAGTTTTCAGTAAGTACCAGCTATCAAGTTACAGACTTTCTATTAACATTAAAAGGATCTACATCGCTTTCTTCTAACAACTCTTCAAACTTTTCCGCTCCGTATGTTATAAAAAAGTCATATTCAGCCTGAGAAATAAAGAAACCTAACAAAACTTTACCCATTTGTTGTGTGCTCTCAGTATCTAGCTCATGATATTCTTCGGGAAAAGCAAACGGTTCAGTAAAATAAACGGCATTTTTATCGTATTTTTGATAAAATGACTTTTCAATACTTTCAATACCGCTAACCGCTGTTCCACGCCCTATTTCTATTTCATTACCGAGACAGTAAAATAACACATTAGCTAAGATATATCCTGTGCTATTGAATGCTTTATCCACTACCATTGAAATTTCCATATTATCTCTTAAAACTTCTTCATAGTTACTTAATCCTAATGTATTAAAAACGAAACATTCTTCAAAGACATTTTCATATTTTAAAATTTGTATACTAGGAAGCTCTTCATTATTCCGATAAATTTCTCGGTCTATTGGCTCACCTAGATACTTACTGTAATGATCGTAATAAAGCTCTCCGTAGTTAATCATTTTTTGACCTCTCCTCTACATTTCCTATTTACGTCTCTTGCTCTCAAGCTAGGTGTTCTAGTTGATTACAATTTAAGACGCTTGAAATGATATGTTCTTAGACAAATAAAAGCATTTAATACTCATATAGAATATCAAATGCTTTCTATTCATATGTTATAAACATTTCATTTTTTAGTCATTTAGGTTCATATAAACCATTTAAAAATTCAGTAAAGTTATCTGCCACATTATATGTAACAGGCTCAAACTCACCGGATTCTTCATGAGACCATATACAAACAGATGGATTATTTTTATCTGTTCTAAAATCTAAGCATACAAAGTCACCCGCAAATACACTAGCTATTGGCAATACCTCTGCTCCTAATAAGTCTTCGTTATCAGTTAACCTTTCACCTATTTGTGAAAATACAACATCTATGTCATAAATCCCTTTTGGATGATTCTCGATATCATCTACTATACACAAAAATCTTTCTACAGCATAACCACGGTTGTTACACTCAAATGTCGCGCCCTCAACCTTTACTCCATTATTTTCTTTGATAAAATTTAAAAAAGAATTTGGTAATGTAAGCCTCCAAAATTTTTCATGTTTTTTTATTAATTCCGCTGAAGGTAACGGCTTGACTACAGTGTCTCGTTTAATTTTCACTTTTTTCTCCTTTCGCCAAAAATACGCTATCTCAGATTATCCAATTATGAATGGTTTTATTAAAAACTACTTTTTTCATCTTTCATATTTTTTCACTCCTTGTTACTTTCTTTCTCTACGTTTATATACTTATTCAAATCCTATAACCATCCATTCATCTACTACATTCCAAAAGTTTAAATTATACTCTGGCTCTTCTTTTGAAGACCACAAAGTAGCGTTGTCACCGAAACTGTTTTTATAATCCACTACTACATAAGTTCCCATTCCATTACTGAAAAACCCATATGAAGATGCGAAGTCAATTTTTAAATTATGTTCTCCAATTTCATCAACAATGTCCCATTCATAATCGTCTAAATACGTAATATTTTCTAGGGACTCTAACCCCATTGACTTACTTGGATAGTAGTAAAACCCACTATGAACATTTTCATAAAAGTTTCTAATTTTATCTGGAATTTCACTCCAATCTTCTTCAAGCTGTTCGTTATTAAAGTACTCTTTGGGATTTCGACCTTCATAATATAAAATTTTCCCTCTGGCATTTTTCACCGAATATAATATCGAATACCGATCACCAATAGCCATTAATTCAACATCTATCAAACATTCCTTTAAAAAAGATATGGTGTTGCTCATTTCATTACTTACATATCTTTTCCATATATCTAATACCCTACTTATCTTACTAGATTTATTTTTCTCTTTAAAAATTTCTCTCCATTCATCAGGAATTAAATCCTTTTGGATATGATCGATGTTAGTAGACTCTATTAAGCTTACAGATAGTTTCTTACTTAATGTATACATATTTAAGAAATCTAATTTATCTTGAAGCATCATTTCTACCCACTCCCTATTCTTCTAAAGTCCAGCTATTAAGTCCTGTATTTTCAATTTATGTTTACTGCCTTCTTCATTTGTATAGCCTTAATCAGTATTTAAATAGGATTATTTGGATACTCTTTTAAATATTGATTTAGTAAACTTTTAGTTTTTTCATCCGCTGGTGCTTCATCTAAATATTTGTACTTTCAAATCTTTTTCTGTGCTACAAATCCGTAATCTGTATTCAACCAATCTGTATAATCAGTCGTTATATACCAAAAAACTTCAAAAGAATATCAAATGTGATGATCTATTGATTCAAACCAAAATGAATTCTACTAAGCTCACATATCAATACGAAATTAAAGCTTATTATTTTTCACTTCTTCAAACCACTCATCAGCAATATGACTGGCTGTTTTAATATCGTCATGCGTATAAACTAAGTCATACTTGTATTCAGCTTTAAATTTTCTGTTTCTTACATCATAGATTAATTTCATTTCAGTAGGCATGTCTCTTTGATGCTCTTGACACAATACTTTAATTTTCCCGATATCCTCATTTAAAATATCTAATACCATAAAATTTCGTGCTGCGGATGTATCGTAGCTTTCCTCCGCCTCTTCCAAAGCATCATTCAATTTATGGGGTTCTACGTATTTACCATTAATCAAATAAAAAAAGTCACTTGAGGTAACTCCTTCTTCACGAGAAGCATAAACATACACTTTATCAGCTCTATCTTCAACGTACTCCATACATATAGATATCATATCAGCTTGTAATTCACTGAACTTATCTTCATATTCTTTCATTTTGCTGTTTTCACTCCTTAGATTAACTCTCAAGAATTCCAGTTAACCTTACCTAAAAAATCTTTTCGTTCCTTTAGTCATCATAGAGTGACCCACCTTATTTGTTTAGATACTTGCAATGACTAGCGATTGCGATAAGCTATTTTGGCGCTATTCTATTTTATAAGCCGTAACTTTTATAAAATAGAAAATAAATACTGAAATGCGCAAATGCGTTTAATAAAAGCACCGATTGCCTAGAAAATGCAATCGGTTCTCCCACTTACTCTTGCAAATTTTTTATTCCCAAATTAATCTCATTAATTCAGGAATAAAAGAATTTATACCTATTTACGAACGTAGGTTTTATAAGTTTCCCAATAAAATTAACAAACAAATAAGTTTAGCAGCCCTCTAGAGTTATTTGTCTTTTAGGCTTTTTATAAAATCTTCAAAGCTATAAGAAATAAGGCTAAAATGCGTGTTAGAAGGTTCATACTCTTCTTCGTAGATGTCTTCCATGTCTAAGCTCCAATAATAAACCGCTCCGGCATCTTCTCCTGATAATGACAAGCAAATTTTGTTATCAATTGGATCTTCGCCAATAATTAGAAAATTATCAGGTATTATATGGTTATTATGAAAAGCTAAAAATACATTCTGTACATTTTTATGCACTTCTTTAGTAAATGGAAGTATAGATGTTAAAGATGACGTGATTTTTTTGTCTAAGGTTTGAAACCTTCGTATAGTAGGGTTGCCGCCATCGGTTTTAAGTAAAAACTCTTTATAATCATCGGGCAATTCAATATTCCACTCTTCTTCAAATGATTGAATCTCTTGAAAATTTGCAGGCATACTATTATTTTTAATCTCTATATTCATAAATAAATATTAACCTCCCTCTATAAATTATCTCAGTCCATAACTTTGCAACCCATATCATCCCTAGAGATTCTTTCTTTTAGTTTCAAGTTCTATAGTGAGAGTGTGACACCCTTTACATGCTGTAACAAATCATACATTAAAACGTGTGTGCCAATTTTACATACTATTTAAAATCAACTTCTATATCATTTTCAACACTTGTTCTTTCACATTTTCGTCAAACTTAGCTCCTTCTACATTTGCTCCTGTCCAAACTACATTGTCGAGTTTAGCACCAGTAAAATCCGCTTCTGTGAAATCCCCATTTAAAAGGATTGCTCCGGTAAAATCCGCTTCTGTGAAATTAGCATTTCTAGCATCTACGGCTGATAAATTTACATTTTCCAAATGCGCTTTTTCAAATTTACTATTTGTCAGATTGGCACCGCTGAAATCCGTTCCCGTACAGTCGGCCTGTTCCGCATCAATTCCTGACAAATTTGCATGGCGAAATGTAGCATGATTTAAAATTGTTCCAACTAATTCTCCATGTGAAAAATCAGCCTCATCAAAACGAGTTTCAAAGCAACTACTTATATTTATCTTTGCATATTTCATATTTGCTTTAGAAAAATCCGCTTCGCCAAACCTACAATCTGCCATGTTAATTTCCTCTAAATTACAACTTCTGAAATCAGCTAACTCAAAATCGCAGTCATGAAACGCTGCTCTCATTAGTGAAGAGGCTCTCAACACAACACGTTTTGCCATAATACGCCTTGCCATTACTTCTGACAGGTCTGAAAAACTAAGGTCTAAATCACTCATATCTACCTGATCTATAACCTCATCATTATATTGAGATCTACTTACTATTTCCATAACCCTTATTCGATCATTACTTTTCTCATCCATGATTACAAATTCCTTTCCTTTAATTTTCTAGATACTTCTTCCAAGCAACATTGGGCGAATACGTGACAACCATTCGACTTTCATGAAAACTTGGCACAGCTATTACTTGAGCTGGTTCTAAGTATTTCATTACATGTAACCAACGATCTAGCCATGTATCCCTATCAGCTTCTAATGGATTTTGTAAAAGATCCATACAAACTCCGCCCCATTCTAATTCTGATACGACAGCGGGAGTATTTAGTAAGAATTCTTTATCAAACATTTCCAAAACCTGACCACTAAAATATGTTCTAGCTCCTACCCCCAAAGGACCGTTAGGAAGAAATCTAACCGGTATAGGTAGAGATGAGATATTCATCCACTTTTGTAAACGTTCACGTTCAGTATTCCAAGGATTAGGTACTGGCCAACAAATTTGGGCTACTCCAAAACAAGGTTTTGCAACTTCTGCGATTTGATCAGATAGCACAAAAAAATCTGACCAAAATTTTTGAGGAATAGATTTTTGAAATTCAAATTTCAGAAATGAACCATAGTTCAAGTTAACTTCAAAGCGTCCTCTATAGTGCACAGTTTTATCACGATACAGATGAACTTCAGATACTTTACGTCCCGAAATTACTTCTTCTAGAATTTCCTCACGATTATATTCCACCCGTACCGTTTCAGCGTTCCCCCAATGAGTAGGAGCAAATTTTTCATTTGACTCAAACACATCCAAAAGACGACCTAATAGCTCCTCTTCGTTAAAAGCTACTGTTGGGTACATTGCAATCGTAAAATAATTAGGTTTCATCTATATCCTCCTTCCATACTAGATATCATATCAGCCTGCAATTCCCTGAATAAATCTTCAAATTCTTTCATACTACTTTTACTTCTTTAACACTAATAAAATGCTGTAAGGCCATGCTTGCCATCAATAATATATTTAACTATAAATTTCTTTGTTTGCATATTACTCTCAGTATAAATGTTTTTAACGTCAACACTTATTTTTTTGAAATATTTTTTTAAAAATCCAACCTTATTTCTCTTTAACTTTCTGATATTTTTCACATTCACATCGGATGACTTAAAAACAAAAAATTGCTCACAAAAAAACACTTGTTGCCTAAAAGGCAGTCAAGTGCTTATAGTTCATTTTGTAATATAGCCTTGAACATTACTGAACTGGTCCCATGAATTCAGTAATAATAAGAATATGTTCCTTCAATTTGACTTTTTTTAAATTCTCTACTTTTTCTGCTCCACCAAGCCCTAATAATGGAGTATAACCAAAACACTCATCATAAGCTGGCAACTCATAGTGGTCTACTGCTTCTGTATAAGGTGACCATTCTAATGATCTCTGTCTAAATGGTTCTTCCTCTAAAAATCTAATAAATAAAGAATATTTTGAAGCTAGCACTTTCGTTTTAGCCTTACGATAGTTAACCATTACTACATAGGACTCATTATTTTCATCCACCTCAAATAATATAATATCACCCATGGATGTAGCAAAAATTGGAATGGTCCCTTCATTTCTTAAATATGTGTCAGTTATCAACTCTCTAAAATCATCAGGATTAATTACTTTTAAATAACCATTCAGAAGAGTTCCATATCCATATGTTTTCCACGCTTCAATCAATTCTTTTGGAAGATACTCTTTATATTTATTAATGGTTTCTTCTTCTACTGTTCCAATTTGCCGAAAATCATTGTATATATTCAATTCTTGCTCCTCCCTAGTATGTAAGCTTTACATTTAAACACGTGTTTTTGAGTTGTTCAGGCGTCATATCTTTAGCCATCTCTTCTATTCCTTCAATCTCTAACAATATGTATCAAGTTCAAGCCTTGTTCCTTACAGTATACTTTGATTTCGTCTTTTTGATATTTCAACTTACCTGTCCTTAAGTTGAGAATTGTGTATACCCAACAACGTTTAACTTTTCAGCCTCCCATTACGAAATTAAAATTTATGTACCGCTTTTTTAACGAATAGCGAGTATTATACGGCCGTATCTAGTAAAAATACAACTCATAATTTATTAAGCCAAAGCAGAGTTCGAACACCCTTTTACTTTATCCATTGTTTATCGCCTAATTATTATATTATTTTCACAAACCAAGTATTAAAACATAATGCCTTGATGGTACAACCATCATAAGCTATTGATTTTCATTAGCATTTTTTATGTAGTCCAAAGCATAAATTTCTCACAAAAAACAAAAAGCACTTGTTGCCTAAAGTAGACAATCAAGTGCTTTAAATTCTATTGTAACCCTTTTAAAAAGTTCATAATATCATCTTTTTTTAGCGAAGTATTACTATCCTTTAAATAATTAATGAACTCTTTAACCACTACCTTATTTATTAGTTTTATCTCATAAAAACCGTTGGGTCCATTCGGCACTGGGTAGTCCCCAAATTATAAAACAATATCTTGAAAACCAACCTCGACTATTTCTTCATCCTCAAATTTTACCGCAAGACCATGCTCAGGTTCCCACGTGCATTCAAGTAACAAACCAACTTGTCTTACATCTTCATCAAAGACCATAGGAAATATCAGTTGCTTAGGTTCAACAATATTAGCTATCTCGTCCTTTGTAGATATGACAGGAGCCATCTTATCAGCGAATTTCTCACCGAGCCGCTGTCTGTAATCTTCGTAAACTTCTAAATAATAGTTCAATATAGCATCCTCAGCCAAGTTCAAAAGACGTTCTTTGTCATTAAAAAATTTATGATAAGCATTGACCTGTGCATCTTCAAATTCTGCATCATCTTCCGCTTCAATATTTAATGTTACAGTCTTTTCATGTCCAAACAAGGTAATGTTCATAGCCCTCTTCCAACCATGGTAGTAGGCTAATTCTCCAAACATTTTATGTTGAATGGTCTTCATTGCTGCCACCCTCTACTTGTTTTTTTACTTTACCTGCCTTAAAAACTCCACTTAGGGTTTCATTGACCCTCTCATTCTTATAAGCAAATGTGGAGTCACCACGTTCTTCATTCTATTTTCCATTATTCACCGGCATTTGTGCAAGTCTTTCTCCATACGTATTGTTAAAGGTTCTAGCTGGGCTCTTCTGCCCAACTTCAAACGTACCCTTAGGAGCCTCCTCAAAATTTACGCCTTCTCTCAGTAGCGAAACTGCCTTTTATAAAAAGAAACCCTTTAACGAGTAACTGACACTCAATCAAGGGTTCTTAATAAGTAAAAAGCTATTTTATTATTAAATATGTTCCCTCTTAACTTGCTCAAACCACCGCCTAGCAACGGAACTTGCAGTTTCATTAGAATCAATTGTATGCACAAGCTCATACTTATAATCTGCGGTTAATTTATTTGCTTTAACATCGTAAACCAGTTTAATCTCTGTTGGCATTTCACGATTGTATTCTTTGCATAATTTAATCATTTCTTTAATATCTTCATTGATTATTTTAACAACTGCTTTTTGACGGACTACAGAAGTATCATAAGAAAAATCGTCTTTATTCTCTACATTGATCAATGCATCATTAAGTTTATGTCTCTCGACAATTTTACCATTGATATTATAAAAAAAATCATTTAAAATAAGACCTTCTTCATAAGAACAATATATATATATTTTATTTGCTCTATCGAAAACATACTCTAAACATATCGAAACCATATCCGCCTGCAATTCACTAAAGTAATCCTCAAATACTTTTCCCAATATATTCACTCCTAGTTTAGTATATTTATTCCCTCATATCTTCCGTCTATCTCATATTCAACGATAAATTCTGATGGCCTTTTATTATTTCCCTCGTATTTAATTTCAACATTAACTTTTACTTCTTTAGGAGGAGTCTCTTTTAAGGCTGTAGCCCATTCTTCTTCTATCTTTTTATATTGTTTTAGATTAACATCCGATAACTGTGAAACTAGATTATCAATTTTAGGCGATCCACCAAATCTATCACCTGCCAAATGGCCTGCATGATCTTGCCCTTTAACTTTACCAGGTGTATTTTTACTGTGTGGTAATCTTTCTTCTCTGTTTGTTAATTGTAAATTTTCTGTTTCAAATTTCACAAGTCTACCTGCATTATCTGTTTCATAGAAGTAGTCATACTCTCCTGTTATATATCTTATATTAGGCTTTAATCTATTTTTTCTTCCATTTGTATACTGTTCTCCTCTTCCCACGAATGTTTTAACTTCACTTTCTCCAGCTAAACGATTACCCGTACCCTTAGTATTCTTTCGAATTTGAGGCTCACTCACACGCTCTACTTTTACAGGCTTATCAACTTTCCGAACCGTCTCTACCTTAACCGAATCACCCAGCTTCTCCACATCACGCTTGGACATAAACCTTCCATCAGCTTTGCGATAGCGATTATGAACAGGATCGTAGGTCACCTTACCAATCATCTGCATCGTCTGTTTCTTCGCGTTCTGCAAGGTCTCTCTCACGGTCTGCTGGGCAAGTGCTGAACCTGCAGGTGCTAGCTCTGGCCCCAGTCTTGGCATACTGCTGTCTAGGATGTTGTTATACGTTTTATGTAGCGACTGTGCCCAAGAGGCCGGTGCATTTTTGACGCTTTGGTAGGCTTGCTTTGTGACGTTGGCAACGGCGCTTGTGCGAAGCGTGTTGCGCATGTTGTTGAGCTTTTCGGTTCCTTTGGTCGCAAGGCTTAGGCCTTTAGCTAATCCGACTAAGCTTCAATTGAAACAATGAAAAATAAAAACCCTTTGAAATTATATACCCTCAGATAAAAGAAAACATTTGCTGCCTATTGTAGACAATCAAGTGCTTTATAGTTAGCTATATAAAATAAGTCATAAGTTTTGGTATGCTCCATGTAACGAATAATTTTAGAATTTAAAATTCCATTCGGCCTAGTAAGTATACCTATTTTCCCAACAAAATATTGTTACACAATTCCTCAATAATACTTCTGGGTTAAAATGTAAAAAAGCACTCGTTGCCATAAGTGACAATCAAGTGCTTTAAGTTCATCTTTTTTTAAGTAGCGTAAATTTGTAAGTTTTGTAGTAACAGTATGATACCCTTTACATGTCATGATAACTACTACTTTAAAACTTACAAGTTTGTACGAGTTCGTTAGTTTCATGCTCATTCCATGTGTTTATATTCACCGCCATGTAAAATGTCATTTCGCCTAAGCTCGTACTTCGTTTTCTATTCTATCATTACACACATTACTCCATGATAGTACAACCATCATAGAATATCTATTTTCAAATACCCCATTATTTTTTCTATCCACTTCACATGTATTTTGTTTTTCATTTATTTATATATGTGTTAACATGTTTCATTATAATATTTGCTTGTAAAATATAAAATAAGTAGTAAGTCTAATTCATTTGAACGAACCTTATACCTCTACTGGCCCCATAAAACCAGTAATAATAAGAATATGTTCCTTCAATTTGACCTTTTTTAAGTTCTCTACTTTTTCTGCTCCACCTAACCCTAATAGAGGTGTATAACCAAAACACTCATCATACTCTAACTCATTGTATTGTTTAAGCGCTTCGGGATAAGGCTGCCAAGATAAATCTTCATCCCTGAATTCTAAATCAGCAATATTTTGAAAGAAAAATTCAAATGTAAACATAATGATTTTTACTATACCATACCTGTAATTAAGTAATCCAACATATCCATCCGACCAAATAACCAAGTCTCCCATACCTGTAGCAAACAATACGATTGAATCCTTAAATCTTGGACAACTCTCCTCCAAGATTTCTATAAATTCCTCTGGATTTACGCTTTTAAAATACCCTTGCATAAATGTACCAAATCCATAATTACTCCAAAAATTTATTACTTCATTTGGTACTAATTCTTTATACTTTTCAATGATTTCACTCGGAACTTTACTATGCAACTTAAAATCTTTTAAATATTGCTCCATCTAAACTCCTCCTTTAATGTGTTAACTTTACATTCAAATACGTATTTTTTAGTTGTTCTGTTGTCATGTTGTTTGCCATTTCCTCGATTTGTTTATCAACAATTTTGATTCTAGACCTCCATTGACTACCTATAGAGAAATTAACCCTCTTATCTCCCATTCCTCCTATTATTTCAGCTTTTCCACCTGCTATCTGGTCAGGGTTATGAAGTGCTGCTTGAGTATCTAACCATTCCTGAGCTTTTTTCTTTGCTTGCGATAACGTTATTCCTTCGCCTTGAAGTTCATTTACCTTTTGTGCATAAGCTTTTTGTCGAGCAATTTTTTGAGCTGCATTCCCTTCTTTCGCTCTACCTTTATCATTAAATCGCTCTCGATTTTCCTGGTATTCATGTACGGTTAATTCATTCATACCTTTTTCTTGATCCTTTAACTGTCTTGCAAATTCTTCTGAATCGAATTTAGTTTTGTAGTTAAATTTCACTTCAATTTCTTTTGTTCTAGGTATATTATCTAAATGCTTGACTTCACCCGTATCCTGTTGAATTTGACGTTCACTCACACGCTCTGCTTTTACAGGCTTTTCAATCATCTGCATCGTCTGTTTCTTCACATTTTGCAAGGTCTCCCTCACCGTCTGCTGGGCAAGTGCTGGACCAGCCGGCACAAGTTCTGGCATGAGTCTTGGTATACTGCTGTCTAGGATGTTGTTATACGTTTTATGTAGCGACTGTGTCCAAGAGGCCGGTGCGTTTTTGACGCTTTGGTAGGCTTGCTTTGTGACGTTGGCAACGGCGCTTGTGCGAAGCGTGTTGCGCATGTTGTTGAGCTTTTCGGTTCCTTTGGTCGCAAGGCTTTGTCCCATTTTCCCCGCTACCTTCGTAGAAAGCGCCCCAGCTCCAGCAATTCCTAATGCTTGCAGAAGACTTGCTTTACGCTGTTCTTCACTGATTTTATTCCCGAACATGTCGCGTCCGGTCATATATTCTCCTAGCCCGTTTGCAGCCACAAGACCGTAGAGGCCTTTTTCGGTTTGCTCCAGGACTTTGAAGGATTTGGCGGATTTGTAGGCGTCTAAGGCGTGATCCGCTGCGCTTAGACCTTTAGCCGTTTTGTAGATGGCTTTTCCGCCTTTTGCGGCTCTTCCTACCCAGCCGACAACCGGAATGAAGCCGGCTGCTGCCATGGCTCCCGCTGCGACGCGCTGTGAGGTGGAAAGTTTTTCACCCGTAACAGGGTCTACGCCTTCTGCTGCTCGTTTATAATCATAATATCCGCTGACCTCTCCTGTAAAGGTAGAAACCGCGTCCCACGTTTTTTCATACCACGGCTTGTTTGCTTCTTCTTCTTGCTTTTTTTCCAGCTCGTATACTTCTTCTTGCTGCTTGTTATAGTCAACATATGAAGTTGCATAGTCGTTTAGCTTTGTTTGAACTTTATACAGCTCGCTGTCGTGATAGGCTTTTTCGTCAAAGGCAAGCTGATAGACACTTCCTCCTTGACTCGTAGCAAGCTCTAAGCCGCTTACTAGCGTATCCACTACCGCATAGAAGTCGTCCATTTCGCTGTATTCTTTTGACCATTCAGCGTCTAGCTGGTTCACTGCTTCAATTGTATCGGTGCGTTTTTTCTCTGCTTCTTCTATTTTATCGTTAAACTCACTCGTTGAAAACGCTGAAATAGAGACGATATCATCGATGCCGTTTAAAATACTCTGCAGATCTTCGTGCTGCTGCGCAACCATTTCTTTAGCATTGCTATTGGCGTTTTTTAGCTCTGTTTCTAAAAATGATTCATCTACAATCGTGCTTCCTGATAGCTTTGCTTTTTCAGCTTTAACGTGAAGCGTTGAAAAATAGCTTTGCTGCATTTTAATTAAGTTTTCCCACTGTCCGGCCGTATCGGCGTGCTGCTTATAAAAAGATTTTATATTGTCAGCGCCTTTTCCTTCTAAGCTGCCTTCTAAGTCCGCTACGCCCTGCAGCGCTTTTTTCAGTTCACCCAGCTGGCTGAGTAACTCATCGTAGGCTTTTTCCCTGTCTTTTGCTACATCAAACAGTGCTTTTGCATCGTATACCTTTCCCACAGTCATCCCCCTTTGCTGCTACGAATGGATAATAGATTCGTCTTGTTCTTTTAGTAAGTCTACATTAGATTTTGTATCTTTTACGTTTTTGTTTAGTGCTTTTATATAAGTAGAAATAAGCGTTTGAATTTCTTCTTCGCGCGCTTCCCATTTCTCTGTAGTATCAAGGCTGTTTTTTCCAAGGTCAGGCATTTTGCTAATGGATAAATTTCCAATCGCTGTGCTGACTGCTTCAAGCTTTTTGATAACGTCAGCGTGATCAAGCTTAATTGTCATGAAAACAGCCCCCTTCTAATTTCACTAATCTTGTTTTCTACTGCGTCATAGGCTTCTTCACCTTTAGCTAATAAAGAATCCGCTTCTCCAATAACGGCGTTCAAGCCGCTCAAAGCTCCTTTTTCAGCTTCTAGCGCCCATATCTTTGTTTCAATTTCACGAATGTATCCATCGTAATCACCGTCTAAAATGCCTTTTATGTTGTCGTAGGCTGCCGTACGTTTTTCGTCAAAATCATCCGATAACGTGCCCGTCCATTTGTCTCCCAGCTCAGGCTTTTTGATGTGTTCAATTTCTTTTAATGAAACAGCTTGTTCATGCTCAATTTTACTTTTAGCCGTTCTTAGCTTAGAAATTTTCCCTTCTACATCTGAGACTCTTCCAGATACTTCACCCAGCAGTCCGTCTAATACGCTTCCTAACCCCATATCGTTCCTCCTGTTCCGCACATTTCAAGTTCAATCCAATAATTATAAGTATAAAATTTGTCTCATTATAGCTAAATAGGAAAAAACTCTCTTTTTTATGCTTCTAGTTTTATGAATTGAGATAAAAATGGAAAATCAGAGAAAAAAGACTCATGTCTAAATACGTCATCCAACCATATACCGTTATCTAAAACAAAGAATAAGTAGAATAAAACCATTTCTTTGTACCCATACCCGTTTTTTCCCACAAATTAAAGCTTTTTGCGTAAAAAGACCAACTTCACTTCGTTTTTTTACACAGCAAAAAACCTCTGCACATCCTGCAGAGGTTTTGTTTTATACTTGAACCGGCGTTGGTTCTTCAGCTGTTTGTTCGTGCTGTATAAGTCCGTAGTTTTCCCATGCTCGGCTTTTCCAGCGGAAAAACATAATAACTGCGCGCGTCCATTCATCGGCTGCGATGGCAAGCCAAATGCCAGCGAGCCCCATGTCTAAATGGAAAACGAAGAAATAACCGAGCGGCAAGCTCATCATGACCATCGACATCGCACCAATTAACACCGGATATTTGGCATCTCCCGCTGCCCGCAGCGAGTTAATCAGCACAATGTTCATCGTTCTTCCCGTTTCAAGCACAATGCTCAGAAGCAGCACTGTCGCCCCAAGCTCAATGATATGCGGATTGTCTGTAAACACGCTGATCAGCTGTGTTCTGAATGTCATCACAAGAACAACCATCATCATCGTTACGGCACTGGCCCATTTGACGCTTTTCCATACGCGATGGTACGCTTCATCTTTTTCGTTTCCGCCTACTAAACGGCCGACAATAATCGCTGTACCCATTCCAATTGCAATGGCAAATAAGTAAATGAACATTGAAATATTCATCGCGTACTGTCTCGCAGCAAGTGATTCTGCTCCTAGGTAGGTTGCATAGTATAAAAAGACAATTTGACAGCCTTGATACATCACTTGTTCAAAAGCCGACGGAATACCGATTTTTAAAATTTTACCGATATATTCTTTTGAAAGCGTAATGTAGTATTGAAATTTCACTCTATATTCCATCACTTGATACAGCAGCCAAAAGAACACAATAAGGGCAACGAATCGGCTGAACGCAGATGAAATCGCTGCTCCTTGCACGCCCATTTCCGGAAAGCCGAACTTTCCGAAGATTAAAGCATAGTTTCCTGCAATATGAAAAATGTTCATTCCAAGTGAAACAAACATTGCCTGCTTCGTAAAGCCATGTACGCGAATAATCGCTGCAAGAGAGTTAATAATCGCTTGAAGAAAAATAGCTCCTCCGACGATGGATAAATAGCTTTGTGCATACATCAGCACATCACCTTGTAAGTTCATCGCTTCCATCATATGCCTTGAAAACAAAAGAAAACCCGCGCTAATGACTAGCCCGACTCCTAAATTTAACGTAACGGCCAAAGCAGAAATCTTTGACGCTTCCATATACCGTTTTGATCCTAAATACTGAGAGACAACAATTGCCGCCCCGTTACCAATGACCTCTAATACCAAAATCGCAATGTGAAGGTATTGATTGGCTGCTCCGACTCCTGATACGGCATCATCCGATAGCGCACTTAGCATAAAGGTATCAGCAATCCCCATTAACATAAAAAGAAACACTTCTAAAAAGATCGGCCACGTTAAGAAAAACAAATTCAGCTTTTCTTTTGGCCCTTTTTTTGTTTCGACCGCGGTCATCCCATCACCTTCTTTACCGATATCCAATTTCAAACAAGAAGTATCTTACCACACATTTCCTTTGTATACATCCCCTTTTTAGCACATTTTTTATTTTATTTGTTTAGGCATAAAAAAAGCCGCTCCCTTGAAGGAAGCAGCTTTTTTCCGTTATTAAATTGAAATTTTCACTTCTGCGTTCATACCTGGAAGAACTTTATCTGATGCATCATCGATTGAAATTTTCACCGGTACTTTTTGCGTTATTTTTGTGTAGTTTCCTGTATTTTGAGCAGGAAGCATAGAAGACACTGAGTTTGTTGCGCGGCCGATTGCTTCAACATGACCTTTAAAGACTTTACCTGAATCTCCGTCCACTGTAATATCGACGCTATCTCCTTCTTCGATATCACCTAGGTCTGTTTCTTTAATGTTTGCTGTGATATAGATTTTAGATAAATCAGCTGTTTGTGCTAACACATCGCCAGCTTTTACTAATTGATTTTGAGATGCGTTGTTTTTAATGATTGTTCCGTCAATCATAGACGTTACGTCTGTTGATTTGTCGCCTTCTTTTAAGCTTCCAACAGAGTCACCTTGAGAAACGCTATCTCCTTCTTTTGCATTCCATTCGCTCAACTGACCGTTAGCTGAAGCCATAACTTGTGAAAGCGGTGCTTCTACCTGCGCTTCATCGGTTTTAACGTAATTTGCTTTTTCGTAGAAATAATATCCACCAAAACCTACTAGTAATAAAATCACAATGATTCCAACAATGTTAGTAACCAATAAACGACTTTTACTCATCGGAATTCCTTCTTTCTATAGTTAGTATATTATACAGATGTTTCTTCTGTTTGAGGTGCCGGCAGCATTTTTCTTTCTTCTTGCGGCTCAGCTTTTTCTTGCACCTCTTCTTTTTGAACAAGAATTCTATTTTTACCGCTCCACGCTTTACTTAGTGAAGCAATGAGCATAATTACGCCTAAAATACCAAGCATGAAAAATAAGTTATGATACGCATGTAAAATCGACGCTTTTTTAGCGCCTGCTACAACAGCCGTCACTGCCGATGTCTTTGCGTCCGCTTGACTCATTCCCATACCCATATAGCGTTTGATCATTTCAGACAGCTGCAGCTTCACCTGAGGATCTACTGAGCTAATTTGTCCTCGAAAATCTTCATAATAAATCGCGTTTTGTCGAACAACAAACCATCCTATTACAGGTGCTACGATGGCTCCTAGTAAATTTCGAATGGAGTGCAGTGAAATCGAACGCATGGAAGCTTGATGTAAATCTCCGGCTAGTGCCGCTCCTAGCGCGCCAGATACCAGTGCCATACTAACACCCATACCAAAGAGCATAATGTGAACATACAAGCTCACTAGTGATGTATCAGCTGATACGTTCACCCAGCTAAATCCCACAATGACAATAAGAAGTGATCCAATCGCTCCAAGGTAGCCTGGGCCAAACTTGTCATACAAGAATGTCGTCGCAAATGCTGAAATCAGTACCCCAATAAAGAAGTACAAATAAAAATAAGAAAGCGTAGTGTACGATGCATTTTGCACATTTTGCATGACGCCATTAATACCTGCGATTGCTAAGATGTATGCCATATGACCGCCAATGGCCATAATTGTACCCGCAACTGGTTTTACAGCTAGCAGCGATTTTAATGGTACTAACGGATTTTCAGCCGCTAAATCCACTAAAACAAAAATGACAACTAACCCTGCTGCAGCCAATAAGAACGGCCACACTTGGATAGAAGCAAATCCTTCGTATCTTAGTTCATACAGTGGATAAACTAATAAAATCATAAGAAGGCTAAGAATAAAGATACTTTTCTTATCCACTGGACGCTCTTCTTGCTGAGTTGGATCATGAGCGGGTAATACCTTATATCCGATAAACAGACAGACAAGAGAAGCAAGTATTCCTAAAACAAACACCCAGCGCCAATTATCCATGCTAAGAGATACAGCACCTAAAAAGGCTCCAATCGCCGTTGAACCGAACAGTCCGCCGATCGCTAACACTAAAAAGAAGTTTCGGATTTTATTCGGAAACGAGATCAGCGCAGCTGGAATAATGGTTAAAAACAGCATTCCTGAGCTTAAGCCTTGAATCAGACGACCAAGGGATAAAAATGCCACATTTTCAGAAAAAACGTTGATAATCGAACCTGCTAAAAAGACTAAAACGAACGTTAAGTATGCTTTACGTACGCCATATTTTTTCGCAAGCATCGGACCAATTGGTACCCCAAGTCCAAATGCCAAGTTAGAAATAATAGATGGCAATAGTAAGCTTTGTGTACTCGCATCAAATCGATTTTGAATCAATACTTGATTGACCGTGTAAGATAAATTCAAAAAATACTGAGGGCCAATTGAAAATAGCGTTAAAATCGCCATAATTAAGTATTTAGGTACGCTTAAACCTTGTTTGTCGGAGGCTACTGCTGGATTATTCTGACTCATATTTATTCCTCCTTTTATTAAATTCTTTTCATATGACTAACAATTCCTTACATATTTTATTGTACAAGTTGTATCATGCAAGTTATAGCAGCACTACATATTATACATCTTTTAATGAAGAAATCAACTTCTTTGTTTCAACTTAAAAAGACTATTTTTCAATAGCCTTTTTGTTTATCTATATGTATTCGCTTTAACATCCATTGCTGCGCCATTTTTTAAAATTATGATTCAAGCGGGATAAGCTTTTTTCCAGTACTAAAATCTCTTCTTCCGACCAATCTTCTAACACTTCAGCATAGGCTTGTTTACGCTTGCTTTGTACATGCTGCAAAATATCTTTCCCTGCATCCGTCATTTCAATTAAACTAATCCGCCCATTTTCTGGACTTGGAAAGCGACGAACAAACTGTTTAGTCTCAAGCGCAGATACTTGCCGGCTAGCTGTAGATAAGCTCAGCTTTAAATTTTCAGCTAATGCATTAATCCCGAGCGGACTGCGCTGATCTAGCTCGCTTAACAGTAAATATTCAGACCGGTCCAAGCTTCCAAGCTTGGGACTGTGCGTCGTTGTTAGACGAACAAGCAGCGCAATTTCGTGCTCAATGGTTTGCAGCGAGTCTCGCTTCACCTCTGTCTCCCCCTTTATCTCCTAGAACATTCTGTACTTTTCGATATGTTTACTATACCGCAACCGTTCGCGTGAACCAACCTTTTTTCCGTTTTTCTTCTATTATATAGAAAGATATCATAGATGGGATACATTTAATTCTAGCATCACAGGACAGTGGTCGCTTCCCATTACATGCGGATGAATAGCAGCTTCTTGAATAACATCTTTGATTCTCTCCGATACGATAAAATAATCAATGCGCCATCCGATATTCCGTTCTCTCACTTTGTTCATATACGACCACCACGTATAGGCTCCTTCTTGATTCGGATACAAATAACGAAATGTATCAAGAAATCCGCTAGCAAGAAGCGTCGTCATTTTCCCTCGCTCTTCTATGGTAAAACCAGAATTTCCTCGGTTTGGCTTTGGATTACGCAAGTCAATTTCTTCGTGTGCTACGTTTAAGTCTCCGCATAAAACTACCGCTTTACGGCTATTTAATTTTTTTAAGTACACGAGCAGATCATCTTCCCATTGAAGCCTTTCTTCAAGCCTCGCTAAGTCTCTTTTAGAATTTGGCGTATACACATTTACTACATAGCATTGTTCAAACTCAAGCGTGATAATACGTCCTTCATCTTCTGATTCTTTATCCACACCGTATGAAACCGATAAAGGCTTCTGCTTTGTAAAAACAGCCGTTCCGGAATAGCCTTTTTTCACGGCGTAATTCCAGTACTGATAATATCCTTCTAGCTGCAAATCAATTTGTCCTTCCTGCAGCTTCGTTTCTTGAATACAAAATACATCCGCATTCACTTCTTGAAAATAATCTAAAAATCCTTTTCGCACACACGCACGAATGCCATTTACGTTCCACGAAATCAACTTCATAAACTCTTCACGTTCTCCTCACTTGATTTATGTATCAGTGTTTAGTTTAGACAATTTTTTGCATGAGTTCAAATAATTTAAAGGATACACTTCTTTTTAAGGTATTCCTGATATTTCTTCTTATTTTATTTTCTGTACCTCAAACACTAGATATAAGAGGTGAAACATAATGTCAACAAACCACACGTATGAAAATAACGAAGAAGTTTCTGCTGTTTCTAAAAAAGAAGAGCACCCTACTAAAGAATGCAAAACACAGAATCAAACAGCGCTTACTAAAGAAGATTTTTCTTTAAATGATTCTGCCATTAAGCACTTTAGCAGGTAATTCATAAAAATAAAAACGCGTTTACTGGTAGCAAGACTTGTTGTACGAAGCTCTTGCTATCCATTTCTTAAAAACAAGGTGATCATATGCTAAAAACCAATCAAATGATAGAAGCCAATCAAATGATAGAAGCCATCAAAAAATATTCCATCCCTTTTGCTGATGTCGATGACTTACTGCCGCTTATTAACAAATCAAGCCGCGCTCAATACGTACTTCTCGGTGAAGCATCTCACGGTACATCTGAATTTTACAAAATTCGAGCAGCTATTACGAAAGAATTAATTCAGCATCATGATTTTTCCTTTATAGCAGTGGAAGGAGACTGGCCTTCGTGTTTTGAAGTTAATCGCTATATTAAAGGATATACAACTCAGTACGCGAATGCCGAAGATGTCTTAAAATCTTTTAACCGCTGGCCTTCATGGATGTGGGCTAATCAAGAAATAAAAGAATTGATTGAATGGCTTCGTGATTATAACAACAACTTACCAGCACATCAGCCGAAAGTAGGTTTTTACGGCTTAGATGTATACAGCCTGTGGGAATCGATGGAAGCTATTATTGAGTACTTAGAAAACAACCACGCTTCCGATGCAAAGAAAGCGAAAAAAGCCTTTGGATGCTTTGAACCTTTTCATCGCGAAGCACAGATGTACGGAATCTCTTCTGCTCTTTACGGAAAAAACTGCATGGTAGAAATCTTAGAGCTTTTACAAACCATTCAGCAAAAAAAAGATACCTATACTCATGAGCCTGAGGCTGCGCTTAGTATGCAGGTAAATGCGCTGGTAGCAAGCAATGCTGAAGCTTATTATCATACGATGATTACCAACGACAATGAATCGTGGAATATTCGCGATCGTCATATGGTAGAAGCTTTAAAATATATTCAAGCTTACTACAAAGATAGCGCTAAAGGCATTGTATGGGAGCATAACACTCACATCGGAGATGCAAGAGCAACGGACATGAAAAGCAGCGGCATGGTGAATGTAGGTCAGCTTACCCGTGAAGAATACGGACCGAAGCATGTTTACGCCGTCGGATTCGGGACTCATCACGGCACGGTCATTGCTTCCGATAGCTGGGGTAATCCTCAGCAGGAGTTAACCGTTCCTCCAGCTATAGAAGGAAGCTGGGAAGATACCATCCACCGAGCAGGTGCTTTTGATCAATATCTCATGTTTACAGAGGAAAACCAAAATTTTTTTCATTCAACGATAGGCCACCGCGCCATTGGTGTTGTATATGACCCAGAGATTGAACAATACGGAAATTATGTTCCTTCTCGCTTGTCAAAACGATATGATGCTTTTATTTATGTAGAAAAAACACACGCCTTATCGCCACTCATCTTTTAATTAAATAAGCGGACTTCCAATGAAGTCCGCTTATTTTTATTGCAAAAAGCTACGAATTGTATCGGTCACCAGTGCATGATCTTCTTCTTGTGACATGCCTGATACGGTAATGCTTCCAATTACACCGACGTTTTTAACCGAAATCGGAAATGACCCGCCTACCGCTTCGAATTCCTGAGGGTTCGCTGCATAAAACTGCGCGTAAGAACGATCTTTTAACTCGCAGTACAGCTTCATATAATACGAGCTGTGATGGTGGCGAAGAACAGTATTTGATTTTCGTTTAATCCATTCTTCATGATCCGGAATCGCCCCTTCCATCGCATGATGAAAAAGTGTTTGACCATTTCGTTTAATACTTACAGTTACTGCCTTACCCTTGCTTTTTGATTCATTAATAATGGCCGTGCCGATCCGTAACGCCTGGTCATTTGTAAATTGATGAAAGATTAGTTCTTTTTCCTGCTGAACTACTTTTTCAAGCAGCGTCTCTACCGAATGATTACTCACTGTTTCTCGCTCCTTAGTTAAAATAAACCGCTCGTTTTTCTTTGCTGCTTTCAAATGCCGCTTCGATAACTTTAACTACGTCACGAGCTTCTTCTGCTGAAACCGGAAGCTCTTCTCCTCGAAGCAGGTTGTCGGCAATTTTTTGATAATACATTACGTAAGAACCGTGCAGCGTTTGAATTTCTTTCGTTTCACCTTCGCCAGTTGTCAGCTTTCCATAGTGCTCAGGGCTCTCGGCTCCCCACGTATCATCCACTGGCTTCTTGCCGGCTCTTAGCATATCTTCCTGGCCGTCAATCCCGTATTTAATATAGCTTGCTTTTGTTCCGTGAACTTGAAAGCGCGGCCCGTTGCTTGGCACAATAGCGCTTGAATGCAAAATAACGCGAAGAGAACCGTATCCAAGCACTACGTGGAAGTAATCATCCGTACGTGCATGATCTCGCTGCCCAAACACATCAGCTTGAACAAAGTCAGGCATTCCAAAAAGATGTAAGGCCTGGTCAATTAAATGAGAGCCTAAATCGTAAAGCGCTCCTGAGCCAGGTCCTTCATTCTCTCTCCAGCGGTCTCGAACAGCTGGACGATAGCGGTCAAAATGAGCTTCATACATTTTAACGTCGCCTAATTTCCCTTCTTCAATCAGCTGTTTCACTGTCAAATAATCATTATCCCATCTGCGGTTATGATAGACGCTTAGTTGAACATCTTGTTCTTTTGCTAATTGAATTAATTCATTTGCTTCTTTTTCTGATACGACCATTGGCTTTTCAACAATTACATGCTTGCCTGCGCGTAGTGCGTCTTTCACCATTTCATAGTGCATGCCGCTAGGCGTTGTAATAATAACTAAATCAATGCTGTCATCTTCTAGAAGTTCAGATAGAGTGCTCACTACTTCAACATCCTCTAAGTCACTCTTTACTTTTTCAGGATTTGAACTCATTACCTTTGAAATATGAAATTCTTCTAACACGCTTAAAAGCGGCGTGTGAAAGACCGTTGCTGAAAATCCGTATCCTACTAATCCTACTTTTATTTTCTTCATTGTGTTTCCTCTCCTTTATCAAAATCTGTTACGATAAGCTGCACTTGATTTTGTTCTATTTTTTCTTTTACATCCGCTTCTGGCGCTTTATTTGTAATTAGGATATCAATGTCGCTCATATCACATACTCGATGTAAAAATTCACGTTCAAACTTTGTATGATCCGCAAGCATAATCACTTGTCTTGCGCATTGAATCATCTGTCTTTTTAAAAACGCTTCTTCTTCACTTGGAGATGTAATACCATCTGCACCAACGCCGCACGTACCTAAAAACAGCTGATCTACTTTGTATTCCTGCAACGTAGAAATCGTTCTTGGCCCGGTGACGTTACGGTTTTTCCCGTTAAACTTGCCCGGCAGCAAAAACGTATCACACGCTGTATATTGATCGAGCAAATCCACATTATCAATGGAATTCGTAATAACGGTGACATGCTTTACATCCATATACTTCGCCATCAGTGCGATGGTAGAAGACGTATCTAAAAGCACGTCATACCCCTCCGACATTAACGAAGCTGCTTCTTTAGCAATTTGTTCTTTCGCTTTGGTAGGCGTCCGTTCACTGTAATCAATAATATGACTTGACGATAGCGTCGCTCCGCCTTTAACTCTCATAACCTCGCCGTTTTCTTCAAGCTTGACTAAATCGCGTCTCGCCGTATCTTTTGAAACGGTGAACATATCGCAAATTTCGTCTAATGTAATTGTGCGGTGTGTGTGAAGGTATTCAATAATCCCACTCATGCGCTGCTCTTGATACACCCGAATACCCTCCTTTTTTACTTTGATATGAGCTAATTATAGCGCAAAGAAAAGTTAAAAACCAGCAAAAATACTTAAAATAATTAAGTTTTTTACGTTTTTAACTTAAATTATAAAAGTACGCAAACGCCTTCTGGAAATAACTATCTTATTTTGGATAATACTTCTTTTATATCTGATACCCTTTCACGCTTTTCACTAATCGCTTATGGTTCAGACTTCTAGCAAACGTATAGGCAAAAAAAGCGGGAATCGTAAAGATTCCCGCTTTTTCGTTACATCTTATGTTCAAGCGCCTTGAAGTTTTCTTGAAATTGCTCCAAGCGAACAAATCCTTCTTCACGAAGGCGTTTATTTTCCTCTTCAATTGCTTTTGTTTCCTGCATTCCTTTCATAATAATATTCCACGTTTGCTCCATCGTTTCTACTTTTACGCTAGGGGCACCGGACATTTTAGCGATTTTAACGCTTTGCTGTGAAATATTTTCTGCATTTCGAATGAGCAGTTCATTTGTACGTTTGTCTAATTCGTTCATCGACTCGGCTACTAAATTTTGACGCTTTGCTGCGATTGCGTTAATAAGTCCATTTTTAAAAATAGGAATCGTTGTAATAAACGCAGAATTGATTTTGCCGATCAGCTTTGTATTTCCTCGCTGCAGCATGCGGATTTGAGGAGCGGATTGATAAGATACTTGTTTTGCCATTTCTAAATCATATAATCGCTGCTCCATCAGCTCAACTGCGTTTTTTAAGGTTTGAAGCTCCATTGCCGTCAGCTGATTTCCACTCGACGCTCTTTCTTCAAGCACCTTTAGCTCTTGTTTTAACTCTTCTACTTTCAATTCGCCCGCTACAATGTATTTTTCAAGCTCCATGTAATACTGATAGTTTTGCTCGTAAAGCTGTTCAAGCGTTGTGGTTGAGTGCTTCATTTCAGTTTCATATTTTGTGATTTCAACATATACTTTATCAATTTCAGAGCCCATCGTCTCATATTTTTGAAACAGCTTGTCCACTATTTTTTGACCGCGTTTAAAAAGCTTAGAGAAAAACCCTTTATCTTCAACAAAATCCTTTGCATCAAATTTATCCATAATCTTTCCAAGCTGCTTTAATAATTGACTTGATTCTTCCATGCTAGACGATTTAATTGTACTAAGCACTTTTCCGGAAAACGAGGAAATTTCATTGGCTGTTTCTTTTCCGTATTCAAGCAGAGCCAGCTGATTTTTATAATCAATTTGTTCTGCTAAGCGACGTACTTCCGGCTCTTCTCGCAGTTTTGCTTTTACTTCATTAGGCTTTGTTTCTAAAACTTCTTCGGCTTCGTTTACATCTAAAGGCTGTAATTCGTTTGTTGCCATTTAAAAACCCTTCTTTCTTTAAAAGATTCGTTTTAACCATTTTTGAATGAGCGAGGGCTCTTTGAATTCTTCATTAAAGCTAATATCTTCTAGCCAGTGCATATCGAAATACTTTTCTTCGACGAACGCTTCTATATCCAGTTGCCCCGTCGGATTAAAGAGAACAATATCAACGCCGAACTCATTTAACAGAAGCAGTAAAGCTGCATCTTCACGCGTAAACGTTTCATGTTCATTTCCATGATAAATAATGAGACGGGGTACATGCTGCGTATAATCAAACTTTTGAAGCATACGAAGCACGTTGTTTGGAAGCTTCAAAGACTGATTAAACAAATACATTTGATGCTGATACGCATCTTCATGATCCAACCGAAGAAGCTTTGGATGTGCACAATACCTAGAAATAGCTTCAGCAAGCCCTTGCTGAAGCCCGATAGGCAGCTCTTTATAGCGCCACCAGTTGCTTTCAATCATTTTATCTGGACTGAGCGTCCCATCACTTCCGAGAGCTCCTTGATAATGAAAGTGATTATTCCCCTCTATCTTTTTGGCAAAAGGAACAGAACCAATCGTCAGAGCTAACTCATTTTCCGTTTGCATGAGCTCATGCACTTTACTCCAGTACTCTTTTCGGTTTTTAGAAATACCAAGTACTTTTGAAAATAGGACCGGCACGTGTACATATGGCTTTGACACTTCAAAATTAGGACGGATAAACGCCCGTTCTCTCATTAATAAAAAGATCTCATCATACGTTGTTTTAAGAGTAACTGAAGCAGGAAAGTAAAAGCGAAATTGCCACGGTTTATACAGCATGGACTCCTCTGAATGAAGCACTTGCTCAATTTCTTGTGAAGCTCTAAATGCTACCGTACCTTTTCGAACCGGTTTATCCGTTGGAAAAGATACAAGCGAGCTAGTAGAAGGAAACGTATAAACCGTTGTTAAATGCTGATTCTTATCTACTTCTTTTAAATTATCCTTTCCTTCTGGATGAAAGGTAAGGACGTCAAAACCTAGTAAAATTAAATAATGGAAAAAATACTGCTCGCTTTTATTCGCATCCCCATACCACATGATGCGAGGCGCGTGCTCAGGAAATGCTTTATCGACCATCCAAGGTTTTACATGATTCCACTGCCACTTTATTAAATCGATTAATACGCGTTGAAAATGCCCGTCCATAAAGCCCTCTGCGTGCTGTTCTTTAAAACAAGTTAACGTTTCAATAAATTTTTCACGTACTCTTCTATGTATAGCGGGATTTTCTGACTTCACGATCAGCTTTTTTCCTTCTAAAAAAGCAAATAGCCGATTGACAGAAAGACCGCGCTCTTCTTGATTAATTTTAAGGATCGTTTGTACTTCTTTTAATCTATCATTAGAAATGGACTTATCAAGCTTATCTTGCAAGACAATAATTGATGGTGATGAATGTGCAAGTTCATAAAGAAAAGCTGCGTACTCGTCCGCATCAAGATGAGTGCCTAAATATCTGCCTGCCACTTGTTTATAGGTAGTTTGCTGCTCATTTTGTATAAAGTCACCTCGCAGAGAAACATCTTTAGAAAAAAGAGAAGTTCCATCCTGCTCGTTAAGATTAATCATATGAGGATCAATTAATTTACTCACACCTTACAGCTCCTTTCTTTTCAGACATATACATGCTAAAAAGAAAGGGTACTCGTTAAAGCACCCTTTCTTTTTCATTTATCGCATGCCTTTTTTATACGGATAATCCGTAGTTCCGGCAAAGATCGGCCAATCCGCCAGAAAAACCGCTGCCAATGGCATTAAATTTCCAATCGTTTCCGTGCTTGTATAGCTCACACACCACAACAGCTGTTTCAATTGAAAAATCTTCGCCTAAATCATAACGAAGCACTTCTTCATTTGTTTCGGCGTCAATGAGACGAACAAACGCGTTGGATACTTGTCCAAAGTTTTGTCCTCGAGCATCTGCGTCGTGAATGGTGACGCTAATTCCGATTTTTTCAACGTGGTCAGGAAGAAGAGAAAAATCAACGGCGATTTGCTCATCGTCTCCATCTCCTGCACCTGTACGGTTGTCACCGGTATGCTCCACAGCTCCGTTTGGACTTTTTAAATTGTTGTAAAAAACAAACTCTTCGTCATTTACAACTTGGCTTGATTTATTGGCTAAAAATGCACATGCATCTAAATCGAAGTCCTGAGACCCAGCATATTTATTTGTATCCCACCCAAGACCTACTATTACTTTTGTTAAGCCTGGGTTCGTTTTGGTTAGGTCAATGCGCTGACCTTTTGATAAAGAAATTGACATAAAAACATCCTCCGTACATTTTCTTACTTTAATGATTAGGCGTTTAAACCAAAGTCGTTTACAAGTGCCGCTAAGCCGCCTTGATAGCCGCTGCCAATGGCATTGAACTTCCATTCTCCACCGTGTCGATACAGCTCGCCTACCACGACCGCTGTTTCGATCGAGAAGTCTTCACCTAAATCATAACGAATTAACTCTTCGTCATTTGTTGCATTTAAAATACGAACGTAGGCGTTGCTTACTTGGCCAAAGTTTTGACCGCGTGCTTCCCCTTCATGGATCGTAATGGTAAACGCAATACGTTCAATAGATTGAGGCACATTTTTCAAATCTACTTGAACCTGCTCATCGTCTCCTTCGCCTACGCCTGTACGGTTATCTCCGGTATGCTCAACTGCTCCGTTTGCACCCGTCGTATTATTGTAAAAAATAAAATCAGATTCTGAAGCGCATTTTCCTGCTCCGTTTAATAAAAAGACAGATGAATCTAAATCAAAATCGTTTCCACCGTCATACTTATTTACATCCCATCCAAGACCTACTACTACGTTTGTTAATCCTGGATTCGTTTTTGTTAAATCTACTTTTTGTCCTTTTGAAAGATTAATAGCCATTTTATTCCCTCTTTTCAAGTTGTTTATTTTGTATATTTATTTGCAATTTCTCCTAATCCAGTATCTCTCGTTGCATCTCCAGTTGCTGAAAACTTCCATTCATTCCCGTCTCGATAAATTTCACCTGCAAATAAAGCTGTTGCTCCTGAATGGTCTTCAGATAGATTAAAATAGATAAGCTCTTCGTTTTTAGCGCTGTCCACAACACGAATAAAAGCATTTTTAATCATACCGAAATCTTGGTTTCGCTCAACACACTGATAGATGTTGACTATAAACACAAGTTTATGTACGTTTCCAGGAACATTTTTTAAATTAACAAAAATTTGTTCATCGTCCCCTTCACCTGCTCCGGTAAGATTATCGCCTGAATGCTTAACGCTCCCGCAGTTACTGTGACGATTCCCAAAATACACAACGGCTGAGTTACTTACAAGCTTATCGTTCGAATTGAGCATAAGAACAGACGCATCGCAGTCAATCTCTGGTCCGCTTCCTCCAAAACCAAAAAAGCTGCGTTTTTTTACAGGATCCCATCCTAATCCAACTGTAATAGAAGATAACCCTTCTCTTCCTTTTGTTAAATCAATTTTCTGCCCTTTTTGTAGATTAATAGCCACTTTTATTTACTCCTTTACTATAGCGAACACGTTCTTTTACAGGTTCTATATAACTTTACATAATAGCGTAGATAAATGAAAAAATAGTGAAATCTGTGATACTATTTTTAACGTTTACGTAAGTCTTCTTATGGAGAGAATACCACAATTTGGTGATTGTTTCAAAAATTAAGCTATGTTTTCTAACGTAAATTCATTGACTGAGAGTTTAAAATTTAAGTTAAACTATTAAAAAAAGGCTGTCTCTAAACCGGAAATCCGAGTTATGAGACAGCCTTTTTTGGCTTATTGAGCTATTTTTAAAGTAGGTTCTTGCTGTTCAGCTGTTTTAGCAGCTGCCACGTTTTGAATACGGCCTTCAGCTTTGTATTCAAACGGGCTCTTAAGTGTTTTAATATAGTTTACCGTTGCTTGTAAATCTTCTGGTCCCACTTCCATATCTGAAGAAAGTGCACCAATACCATACTTTTCATTTCCGTACATATAGTTATTCACTACTACCGTGTATTCTTTTTCTTTGTCGATTTTACTTCCATCTGGCAGCGTAATATCGACTACTTTATTAGTACTACTGTCCCACGTATAGTTAAAGCCTGCAACATGAAAGTCGAGTCCGGATGAGGTAATCTGGTTATTCAGCACCGTTTCTAAATCCGCTCCGCTTAGCTTTACTTTATTTAAGACGTTGCCAAACGGCTGAATCGCAAATAAATCGCCGTATGTCACGTCACCTGCATCAAGCTGTGAACGAACGCCTCCGCCATTCATTAAAGCAAAGTCAGCGTTCATTTCTGCTTTCATACCGTCAGCAATTAAGTTTCCAAGCGCGATATCGCCTGTTGGCCCGCTAGACGGATAGCCTTTTGCTAAATCAGTAGATGACTTCCCAACCACTTCTGCTTTAATAGGTGCCGCTAAGTCTTCATATTTTTGCATAATCTTTGAAACTTCAGGATCTGGCGTATAGTCTTTTTGATATACGGTCACAATTTTTGCATCCTTTTTCACGATGTCACCCGTATTGTCGATTTCAACGTCTACGTCAGAAAACGCTGAGCCGTATGAATAAGCTTGAACAATTAGTTTGTTATCTACTACTTTGTTATTGTATACGTGATTGTGAGCTGAAAAGATCACGTCAACTTCATCATCAACTTTTTTAGCGATATCCGCTGCATCAAATTCAGTAGGAGTTCCGTTTTGATTAGATGGATTATGAGCAAGTACCACAATGGCTTTAATACCTTGCTTTTTCAACTCTGCCGTATATTTATCAATCGCTTCTGCTTCGTCCGTAATTTTTAAGTTTTCATTTCCTTTACGAACGATCATGCTTGGCGTTTCTTGTGTTACAACGCCGATAAAGCCGATTTTCTTGCCGCCTACTTCTTTTATTGCGTAAGGTTCCGTAATTAATTTATTAGTTGAAGTATCATAAGCATTTGCCGCTACCACCGGGAAATTCATGCCGTCGTATCCTTTTGTGCCTTTTGGATGGTTTCCGCCTTCAATCATACGGTGAAGCTCAGCAATGCCTTCATCAAACTCATGATTTCCAAGCGTACCTACATCAAATCCAAGTGATTCCATCACTTCAACCGTTGGCTCATCTTGAAACAGCGCTGAAACTAACGGGCTTCCGCCAATCATATCTCCAGCATGAACTAAAAGCGTATTCGGATTTTCAGCTTCTTGTTTACGAATAGCTGCTGCCGTATACTTCATATTTCCAGCTAACAGCGTTTGGCCATTTGAATTGATTTTTGTATCTGTATCGAGCTGACCGTGCAGGTCGTTCATACCTAACAGCTGAATCTTTGTATTATCTTTGGATTCGCCGTTTAAATTAATTTTGTAAATGCCGAATCCTTTGTCGTCCGTTTTATTTGTATACGTAATGTTGCTTCCTTCAGTTAAATAGCTTTCTCCGCGCGGTGAGCTTGTGAACGTCACGTTAGCTGTTCCGTTAATTGGTGCAATGGACCAGTTATCGTCAGCTGTTGGCGTGATTTCTTTTTGCTCGGTAATGTAGTCCATGAGAATTTGACGGTTTTCATCCGCTGAATCAACTACAAGCTCGCTTCCTTTTAGACCAGGGAAGTTTCCGCCTCCGCCAGCTCGGTAGTTATTTGTCACAACAATAAACTCTTGATTCGGGTCAACCGGTTTACCGTTATACGTTAAGTTAACAACTCGGCTTGAATCTGCGTGAATGACATTTCCATTCACATCGTATTTTGCTGGTTTTGTGACGTCAATTTGATATTGAACGCCATCGATTACGTCGAAGTTATAAACAGGGAAGCTTGGGTTTAATAATTCCTGCTCTTCTGTTTTGTTCGGTGTAATTTGATTAAACTTACCGGCAGACATATCAATCCAGTCTTTTACAACAGAACCTTTTACTTTAACCGCTTTTAACGTATTGTCATACAGATACAGGTCGCCTGCGCTTCGAATCGTTAAGTCACCTTTTTTAATTTCTGTATATTCATCGACGCCGTTTCTTCCTGCTTTAAAAGGTGCTCCCACTGATAAAATCGGAAGGTCTTTATATTCCGGCTTGTTTTGAGAAACGTATTTTTCTACGTAATCTTTTTGTGCATTTGTTACAACTTGAATAGATGGATCATCTTTTACAAGAGAAAAATAGCTGTGAATATCATCCGTCGTTTTACCAATTGGTGTGTTCACATATTTAACCGTTGCATCGTGATCTTTTTGAACTGCTTTAACAACACCTTTATCCGGTTCTACCGTACTTTGCGTAACCGTTTTCCCTGATGCATCTTTTACGTCTTTATACGTTTCACGCGTAGACGATTGAGAGCTTACTACTTTCCATTTTCCTTTTTCTTCTTTTAACGTTAAGTCAATTAAACCAAGTGATCCTCCGCCGTAACCTGCTTGGACAGCGGGAACGCCGTTGATTGTTCCTTTTGCATTATCAACGCCAGGAAGAGGCTTTTTATCTGCTCCAAGGAACAAACCGTCTAGCGAAGCTTCCGTTTTAGCAGGGAAGACTTTATGCGTATGCGAAAACGTAATAGCATCAATGCCTTTTACTTCACTTAATGAGTAAATGACATCTTCCGTATTTTGCTTGTTGCTACTAAACCCAGAGTGAGCCATCGCGACAACTACGTCCGCGCCTTTTTTCTTCATTTCTGGAATGTACTTATTGGCTGTTTCCACAATGCCTTTTGTAATGACTTTCCCATCAAGGTTTGCTTTATCCCAATCGTTAATTTGAGGCGGTACAAAGCCAATAAAACCAACTTTAATCGTTCGTTTCTTTCCATTTTCATCGACGACTTTTTTATTCATAATTTTATAAGGCGTAAATTTATTTTTATCATTTTTTGGGTTGTTGTCATGATCATCAACGTAGACATTGGCATTTATGTAAGGGAAGTTCGCATCGTTGTACGCTTCTGTTAAGAAGTCTAATCCATAGTTGAACTCATGATTTCCAAGCGTTGCAATATCGTAATCCAGCTGATTCATTGCTTTAAATACAGGATGAACTTCACCTTTTTTCAGCGGGTTAATCTTGGCTTTATACGTGCCTAGAGGCGTTCCTTGAATGAGGTCTCCGTTATCTACTAATAAGCTGTTTTTCACTTCTTTTCGAGCATTTTTGATTAAGGTAGCGGTTTTAGCTAAACCTACTTTTTCATAAGGGGCGTCTTTGAAATAATCATAGTTTAATAGATTCGTATGAACATCGGTTGTTTCCATCAGGCGTATGTTCACAAGCGCATCTTTTTTATTATGGCCTTGATGCTTGCTTTGCTGTGAGCTTTGTCCAGGATGACGTTCTTCCGCTCCTGCTTGTGTAGTTAAAAGAGGCATCGATAATAGAGAAAGTGCCAGTGATGTGGAAAGGATTTTCTTCGTTTTACTGCGAGTATTCTTTTTCATCTACCATTCACCTTTCAAGTAAGTTATCATCGCTATAAATCTAGCAACTGTTCAAAAATAGTATAGCAGAAAAGATTTATAAAGGATGTAAATTTTTTGATTTTTTAGTAAACCATTTGTATGCGTTTTATTAACTTTTTGTAAACCGAAAAATTTTTTTTAGTTTCTCTCTTTAAAACAAAGGACTATAGTTTTTATTAATTGGATGAACCCTCCTTTTTAAATGAGTCTTATTACCTAATAAATCAACATTCCCACGCTCTCTTTTCATTCAAAAAAAATTTATTTCAAGCGGTGTGTATATATGTACTATACATAGGATATGAAAAGCAGACATTAAGTTTGTCACAGCTTCTAACAAAATTTCGTAGATATAAAAAAGAAAGAGGAGGTTTTTGTCTTCTAACAAATAGATATATTTATATAATTTTACATTTATAACATGGAAACGAGGTTGAGTTATAAGACATACCTACTATATCAATCCAATCTAAAGCATCTATACACATGAAACCTACGTTCACCCTACAAATAAAAAAATCCGAACGAAGTTGATTCTCCATCAAGAATCTTGATTCATCGTTCGGATGTTCTTTGGTTAACATACTTTTTTCTCAGCCGCGTTTTCTTACTGACCTAATTCTTTAATTTGTTTCATAATACTTGATACATCTTGAATTGATTGAAACAATTCACTGTTTTTTAGCGCTTCCGGATTGAAGCTGCCATCCTTTATATTGGCTTCATACGCTTCAATTCCACTAATGATTTTTTCGTTTTGTTGAACAAGCTGATCGTGCACATCAGAAGCGATGTCAGGAGCTTTGGTTTGGTTAAATTCTTCAGCTTTCCCTTTCATTTCCTGCAGCTTTTGCTCTAGCTTTTTTATTGCCTCATCGTCATTAACAGCTTTTTCCGCTAGAGGCGGTATTTCTTCAGCAAACTTTTGTGCTTCACTCACGTAATCTTTCGCATCGTTTGCGTAGTTCAGCGTACTGCTTGTATCTTCAAGAAAAGAACAGCCGCCGACCATAAAAAGAACAGCAGTTGATATGACTAGCATCCACTTTTTCACTTAGCACTCAACCTTTCTTATTTTCTTTTTTGCTATCTTCTTTTCGATTTTCGTTTCTTTAACTCTTTCATAATAATGGGTACAGCTTTTTTTATTCCTTTTTTTACAGCGGGGCTTTTTAACAGTCTCGATAGTTTTGACATTTTTAAGCTCCTCTCTTCTTTTGAAATAACAAAAAACACCTTTACCATATGTGGTAAAGGTGTTTGTATCCAGACCTTTACCAATGGCAACATTGGCAAAGGTCTCGCTAACAATTTACATTGTCAATAAAGCCGGAGATAATAATCTCGAAATGACGACTTTACTGCAAGAGCTACTCCCCTTTGAGCAAAACAGCATTTTTTGTTAACACAATCATAACGTACGTTCCTGATTATCGTCAACTTATATGGAATTAGTACACATCTTTTTTGGTAAATACCAGAAACGACACGAGCAGCCCGGCAAGTCCCCAAATGGTTAAAACACCCAAGGAAAACCCTAGTGTCATTCCTTCAGTCGGAGGAGCTGTGCCTTGCAGGTAAGAAGTTAAATTTAAATTGACCATAAACAAGTACTTAGCTGAATTCCACGAAGAAACCATACTGCTTAAAATCGTACCTGCAATCAAACAAGCAAGCATCACACCCATACCCGCAGCTGTACTTTTAATTAAAACGGACAGCATAAAAGCAAGCGTTCCAACCACCAGTGATACAAACCAAGCAAGGCCAAACTCCATTAAAATATATCTCCACTGCGAAATTAAATGAACGTCCGCTGTATTCAAATCATTGCCCTGCACGCTAAACCCCGTAAGAATCGGGGCTGTCCAGCCTTTAAATCCAAATACAATGCCAGAAATGAGATACGACAACACGCCAAACATTAAAATTAAAAACGAGACGGACATGACGAGCGTGATATATTTACTAAGCAGGATTTTCCACCGTTTCACAGGCCTCGTCAAAAGTACCTTGATGGATCCCAAGCTGTATTCTGAAGACACTAAATCCGCTGCAATAATCATAATCATCAGCGGCAGCAAAAGCTGAATAGCGTTTTCAATGAACCCTCGCACAAACGTTGGTGCTCCCGGTTCTGAAGGATTGATATCGTTATCTAAGTAATACTGCTGCTGCGCCACGCGAATTTCAAGCTGCTTGCGCCAATCATCTGAAATTTGGCTTCCGCTCAGCCGATTTTGCGTATCGATAATTTCTTGCTGCAGCGTACTGCGCCAATCGGTCGTTCCTAGCTTTTCTTGAAGGCGCTGCGTTTCGCGAAGCTGAGCATAGGTGAACATGGAAATCAAAACGCCCATAATAAGGGTAACGATTAACAGGCGCTTTTTTCGAACGAGCTTGATCATTTCATTTTGAACCAAACTAATCAATCGATTCGCCTCCTGTCATTTCGATAAATAAATCTTCAAGAGTTGGAAGCTTTCGGTTCATTTCTTTTACCGTTACTCCTGCTTGAATGAGCTGTTTGTTCCACTCCCCCACTTCAGCTTCCTCATAAAACGTCGTGACATATTCTCCCTGCACTTGCACAAAGTCCGTCACTTGTTTTAAGACGTCTATTCCCGCAGGCTGCGGATCTAGCTTCCACAGTAAGCGCTCTTGCTGAGTTAACAGGGTCTTCACCGATTCTGTGTGAATAACTTCCCCTTTTGCAATAATCGCTACTCGGTCACACATCAGCTGAATCTCACTCAGCAAATGACTCGATACTAAGACGCTTAGACCTTCACTTTCAGCTAAAAAGCGAATAAATTTACGCATGTCCCGAATCCCAGATGGGTCGAGTCCGTTCGTTGGCTCATCTAAAATGAGCACTTTTGGTTTTCCGAGAAGCGCTTGCGCAATTCCTAAACGCTGCCTCATGCCTAACGAATACGTGCGAACTAAGTCGTGGATACGCTCTTGCAAGCCAACTAATGCCACAACTTCATGAATGCGTTCTTCCGTCATAGAAGGAATCATGCGTGAAAAATGCTGCAGATTTTCCCAGCCGCTTAAGTATGGATACAGCTCAGGATTTTCAACAATACAGCCGATATGCTCCATCGCTTTTGTAAACTGCTTCGATACGCTGTATCCACAGATAGAAATGGAACCAGCCGTCGGGCGAATCAAGCCGACAAGCATTCGAATCGTTGTCGTTTTACCGGCTCCATTGGGTCCTAAAAAGCCGAACACTTCGCCTCTTTTTAATTCAAAATCAATATTTTTGATAATTTCTCGTTTTCCTATTACTTTTTTCAGTCCTTTTACTGAAAGCGTTACTTCACTCATATCATTCCCTCCCTTACCACGTAATAAGCGATGCTACACGTTCTGCGATCAGCTTGTAGCCTTTTGCATTCGGATGAAACTTATCAGTATATAAGTAGTCATCTACCTTTAGCTGAAACAAATCAAAGGTCGGAACAAAAACAGTTTGCTTATAATTAGCACTTAATTCACTGCTTTTGTAATTCCATTCTCGTACAATAGCCGTTGTCGTTTTTGCATCTTGCAGGTTACTAAACGGATTATATAAACCAATTAAAAAAATCGTCGCGTCTTTATTTGCCGACCGGATGCTTTTTAAGATGCTGTCTACGTTTTTTAAATAGTCATTTTCTAGCTTTTGGATATTGTTTTTATTTAAGTTCTGCAGCGTTTGTCCACCTTGAAATAAGTCATTTCCTCCAATGGTGATCAGCACGGTATCTGCCGACTTAATCTGCCGCTGAATTTCCTGCTGCTTTACTTGACTTGCCAGCTGCGAAGACGTTTGACCTTTTATTCCAAAGTTACTTAAGAGAATTTTCTTCTTCGTTTTTTCTTCAAGATTATCTTTTAAATACCCAACGTATCCTTTTCCCGCTGCATCTCCTGTTCCTCTTGTCAGGGAATCACCTAAAGCGACAATCGTATAATCCTTGGTGTTTTTGTTACTGCTGCTTGTTTCCTGCTTCGGCTTTGGCATTTCTTTTACAGTAGCTTTTGAGGCGCTAACATAATCATAAATAGACATTCCAAGCCCTGCTGCAAACAGCAGACACGAAATAATCGAAATCAAGGATACAATCCATACCCACTTTCCTTTCGCTTTCACTGGCTGCACTCCTTTTCGCCTTTTTAGTTATCTTTTTTTAGAGCTTCAACTGTTTTTAGTAAAGCGGACCAGTCTAAATGACCCCAGCCATTTTCAATTCCTTGTTCATAATGACCTTTCACAAGCTCTCCTAACGGAAGCGGAGCGGACACTTTTTTGGCTGCATCAATAGCCAAGTCTACATCTTTTAGTCCAAGCTCCAGCTTAAATCCAGCTGGATCAAAGTCTCTTTTAGCAATTAAATTGCCGTAATTTTTATACACAGGAGATGCAAATAAGCTATTAACCACTTCAAGAAACTGCTCCGCTTGCATGCCATACTGTTCTACCATGACTACTGCTTCAGAAACAGCTTCTAACATCGATACTAATAAAAAATTATTGCCAAGCTTAGCTACATTTGATAAGTAAGGCTCGTCTCCTACAGTAAAAATAGTTTGACCAATCGCTTCAAACAGCGGCCAAACGTGCTCTCTTGCTTCTTTATTACCTGCAACTATTACTTTGAGAGCCGCAGCAGCTGCTGCGTCGGGGCGACCTAAAACAGTCGCTGCAACAAAATGCTGTCCTGATGCAGCATGTGCGCTTGTTAATTTTTCGGATAAATCTACGCTAATAGTACTCACAGAAACGTGAATACCGCCTTTTTGAAGGCCTGCAAGTATACCGTCTTGTGACATCGTTACTTCTTCTAAAGCCTCGTCATTTGAAAGAATTGTAAAGACAAGATTTGCTTCTTGTGCTGCTTGAGCAGGTGTCTCTACAACCTTTGCTCCTTTTTTCACAAGACTTTCCGCCTTCGCAGCAGTCCGGTTATAAATCGCAAGTTCATGACCCGCTTTTATCATATTTTCCGCCATCGGTAATCCCATATTTCCTAAACCAATTAAACCCACTTTCATCTTTACCACTCCATTTCAGCACTCAGTATGTACATTTATACTTGTTTTCTACCTTTAGAAAAACTATATTTTCATTATTATATAACTACAGTAAAAGCGAATACAAAGAATAGCCTTTCTAAAATGTTCAAAATGTGACATTTTTTAGACGTGTCTTATAAAAAACTTGTCAAAAAAAACACGGATACTTTTTAAATAAAGCGCTTGCAAGCATAGGAAATTTCTGCTAAGATATAAGAGAATTATTTTTGTTCGGTGGGGATGTATGAGTATTGTCACTTTTCGTCTTTAGATTTGAGCAAGAATAGTACCACAATGTGCGAGTCCGCACGAGGAGGCAACAATTATGGAACAAGGTAAAGTAAAATGGTTTAACGCAGAAAAAGGTTTTGGATTCATCGAGCGCGAAGGTGGAGACGATGTATTCGTACACTTCTCAGCAATCCAAAGCGAAGGCTTCAAATCTTTAGACGAAGGTCAAGCTGTAACATTTGACGTAGAACAAGGTCAACGCGGACCTCAAGCTGCTAACGTTCAAAAAGCATAAGAAACACAACATATCAGAAACAGATCCTTTAAAGGATCTGTTTTTTTGTGTACAAACATAAAAAAGCCCTGTTTTTCAACAGGGCCAGTCGGTACAAATACAGAAGTAAAGTTAATGGTACTCTTAGTATAGCACAAGATCATAACAATCTATACGAAATAATAAAATAAAACTTTCATCCGGCACGTTTACCTATGTTTATAGCTATTCCAGACTCTCTAGGGCGCTCGCAAATCGTTTAATTCCTTCTCGAATAACCTCTTCTTCCCCTCTGCCAAACGTAAAGCGAATAGCTCCGCTTTGAGAACTCAGCACGCTTCCTGGGACAAAAGCCACTCCTTTTTTAAGCGATTCTTCCAATAGACGATAGTCATCGACCGGCTGATTCACTTTGCACCATAAATGAATCCCGCCTTGAGGCGAATCAAAAGATACTTTTGATCCAAGCAATTCGTTCAGACTCGACGACAGGGCATACTCTTGCTTTTTAAGCTCTTGTCTAAGCTTTGCAATATGAGAAGAAAACGTAGGAGAATCTAAGAATTGATAAGCAATCCACTGCGGAAAGATGCTGTGACCAAAGTCAATTTGCTGCTTAGCATCTGCCAGGCGCTGAATCACTTGCTCCGGCCCCACTATCCAGCCAATTCGAAGGCCTGATGCCACAATTTTAGAAAGCGAGCTGATATAGAGGACATTTCCGTTCTCGTCCATCGATTTCAGCGTTTGATGTACATTGCCATCAAATGCCGTGAGTGAATAAGGATCATCTTCAATAAGCGGAATGCCGTATTCTGAAGAAAGCTCTAAAAACCGCTTTCGGCGCGCTTCTGATAACACAATACCGGTCGGGTTTTGATAATACGGATTTAAAAAAACCATTCGAATGCGATGCTTTTTATGTAATTCTACTAAGTCGTCCGGGTTGGCTCCATTTTTATCTACAGGCAGTAAAAACGTTCGTAGACCTGCTGATTGAAAGAGCGGCAGTGAATAGCTATAGGACGGATCTTCAATCGCTACTGCATCTCCTGGTTTTAACAAACACTGCACAATCAAATGAAGTGCTTGCTGTGCACCTGATGTAATTAGAATAGAATTGGAGTCAGTGGAGATTTTCCGGTACTCATGAACATGAGCAGCAATAGCATCACGCAAACGTTCATTGCCGTGGGGATGATCATAGCCTAAATGTTCATTAAAAGGCATGCCCGCTAATATTTGCTGAAAATCTTCGCTTGGAAATAAGCTAGGAGCTAACTCTCCGCTGGCTAAGTTCACAAAATCCGTTCGCAAAGCCTCGCTTCTGATTCGCTGTACGAGCGGTAAATTAGGCAAAAATGAACCGTCTTCTACATATCTCCCCCAGTTTGGAATACGTTTTCGGGAAATTCCCCAGATGCTCGAACTAACTCGCGTTCCGCTTCCTTTTTTACGTTCTACGATTCCAAGTGCCTGCAGCTCTTCATAAGCAGCTACTACCGTGCTTCTGTTCACGTTGAGCTCAGCGGCAAGCGTTCGTTCTGATGGCAGCATAGAATCCGGCGGAAAAGCTCCCGATGAAATACAGCTTTCAATATATTCTGCAATTTGTTTATAAATCGCTTTTTTGCTAGCGCGATCTGGTCTCCAGTTCATGCGGCGTCAGTCCTTACATTTAAACTTTCTTATTAGTAGTTTATCCTTTATCTCTCTTATCTTAAAGAAGTTTTATAAAAAAAGACCATCCAATTTGGCATTTTTTTGCTCATCCACTTTACAAAAATATGATATCACTACTTTTCATTTGTTAGCATTTAAGTTTACATAATAATTTTATAGTTAATTAAATTAAATTATATTCATTATATCAATAAAAAATCCGAACGAAGTTGATTCTTCATTAAGAATCTCGATTCATCGTTCGGATCTTTACTAAAATACTTTTGTCACAGCCTCTTTTTTATAGAGGAGGTAAATCTAGCTTGCCTTCTTGAAACAATTCTTTCACCATGTGCTTGGCATACCCTGTTGCTTGCCCTAGCGTAATCTTTGCTGGCATAGGCGCTTCATTTGCATCGACGATTACATCGATAATGCACGGTTTATTCTGTCTAACTGCACTTTCAAAAGCCGGCAGCAGCTCGTCTTCCTTTTCTACTCGGTAGCCAACACCTCCGCAGATATCTGCATACCTAGCAAAATTCGGGTTTGTTAAATCTGTCCCAAATTCAGCATTTCCCATTACTTCTTGTTCAAATTTAATCATGCCGATTTTATGATTGTTAAATAGCACTACGACTAGCGGAAGATTGTATTTAACAGCTGTAATAAAATCTGCCATTGTCATCGCAAAGCCGCCGTCTCCACATACCGCAAACACCTGCTTCTCGGGATAAGCAATTTTCCCAGCAAGTGCGCCCGGCAGCCCGCAGCCGAGAGTCGCTAGCCAGCTTGAAATCACAAACTGCTGATTTGTCATACGAAAATGACGCGCCATCCACACTGTGACGTTTCCTACATCTACAGACAAGACCGCGTTATCATCCGCTACGTGCTGAAGCGCTCGAATCACTCGCTGGGGCTTGATAGGTACACTTTCTTTGGCTTCTTGGGTATCAAGCTGATTCCACCACTTTTTCATACGTTCTTGACTTTGCTCTAAAAACTGGCGATGCTCTGAGCGGCCAACGTTTTCTAAAAACCACTGAACCGTTGCTTTCGCTTCTCCCGCAAGCCCTGCATCTACAGGATATCTTTTGCCAATTTGTGCAGGATCAATATCAATATGAATCGTTTTCGCATGGTCTGGCAAAAAGCCTGTAAACGGATAGGACGTCCCAATCATGATGAGCGTATCCGCTTCTTGCATCGCTTCATACGCTGGCTTTGTCCCGATTAATCCAAGTCCTCCGAGACAATATGGATGTTCATCCGGTATTGCGCCTTTTCCAGGAAGCGTAAGGACAATAGGTGCTGCGATTTTTTCTGCAAATGCAAGCAGCTCTTCTCTCATTTCATGTGTGCCTCGACCGGCTAGGATAACCGGACTTTCCGCTTTACCAATCAAATCTTTTGCTTTTTCAAGATCTTCTCTATGGGGAAAAATGTCTTGTTTGACAATTATGCTTGATGTTTCTCGTGCTTCTGATCCAACTTCAAAACGAGGAATATCATCGGGAATGGTTAACACAGCCACACCTTTTTTAGCATACGCTGTTCGAATCGCTTGATTGACAACAGTCGGAAGCTGCTCAGCGGACATGACTCGCTGGTTATATACAGCCACATCATCGAACATTCTCTCTAAATTAATTTCTTGAAACGCATCGCTGCCGATGAGATCTGATTCTACTTGCCCTGTAAGTGCTAAAACGGGCGCTTTGTCTAATTTGGCATCATATAAGCCATTTAGTAAATGAATTGCTCCCGGTCCGGCAATAGCCGTACATACACCGATTTTACCCGTTAACTTCGCATATGCAGCTGCTGCGAGAGCTCCCGCTTCTTCATGCCTTACTTGAATAAATTTAATTTTATCCTGTACTTTGCGAAGCGGTTCAATAATTGAATTAATGGAGTCTCCTGGCATGCCGTAAATATGATCAACGCCCCATTCAATTAGCAGTTCAATCAGTTTTTCTCCAGCTTTTTGTTTAAACATATGACTACCCCTTTCTTCTTATATATAGAGATAGTGTGACCTGATACGCTCTTTCTTACTTATTTTCAGCCGTATAATTTTCGTTTTCTTTCGTTAAAGGAAGGCAACATCTTCGTTAAATTTTCTTCATTCCTTGCAATTATCATTATCTTTTGCTATTCTATAAGAAGAATTATTTTTGTTCGGCAACAATCGATAGGTGAATACTTTCGTCTTAAAGATTTTGATCATGAGCAAGGATAGTAATACAATGTGTGCATAGCACACGAGGAGGCAACATTCATGGAAAAAGGTACAGTAAAATGGTTTAACGCAGAAAAAGGTTTCGGATTTATCGAGCGCGAAAACGGCGACGATGTATTCGTACATTTCTCAGCAATCCAAAGCGAAGGATTCAAATCTTTAGACGAAGGTCAAGCTGTAACATTCGACGTTGAAGAAGGTCAACGCGGACCTCAAGCTGCTAACGTTCAAAAAGCATAAGTAGTAAAAAGACTCTGATTTCAATCAGAGTCTTTTTTTATGTAGAGCTACGCATAAATTTTTTTAACATGTAGTTTGTACACGTTATTATAAATAGTAAACTAAAAGAGTCTCTTCATTCCGAAGAGACCTTTTGTGGAAGAAATAGTTGAAGAAATAAAGTGTGGATGTTGCATCGTCCTCATTTTTTAATAATTAGCACCAGCCGCCGCCGAAGCAAGAAGCACCGATGATGATTAATAAGATGAAAAGTACAATGATTAAAGCGAAACCGCCGCCGCAGCCACCGCCGCCATAACCACAACCGTATCCGTAACCTCCGTAGTATCCCATGTGTTTCACCTCCATTTGCTATACTTTAAGATATGTGGATTTGGTTAAATTGCTCCTAATAATTCCATAGAACTTTTGAAAATGTTTGTCATACACTAAAATACTGAGCTTCTCAAACAAGTTTCACAAAGTGATAAAATATCTGATTTTATGGGCATTTACTCCTCTTTTTTTTATCTTTTAAAAATGTAATCGCTCCCTTTTTCATGAATGTACACCGCGCTGAATACCTTTAGTTATGTACACTCACACAGGAGGGATTCAATATGTTAACACTCGAAATTTCAAAGCAAATCGTTAAAAACGTCTACCCTATTGTCTTATCGAATCGCAGTAAAATCTTTCAAGAGGAAGTGAGCGTCGCTGCTTTGCAAGACTACTTTGGTCTTGATCATGCCTTTAGCGTGTATGCAGCTGCCACCATTATTTATCAGCTAGAAGCTGACGGATATGTATCCAAACCTCTGAAGCGCAGCGAATACAAGCGAATTTTGCTCAAATAAAAACAAGCATCCCCGCAAGGATGCTTGTCTTATTTATAGCTATACCTGTCGAATAATTGCTCGACTCTTTTGTGATAGTCCGCAAGGTAATCAGAGAGTTCCGTTTTGCTCAAATTATTGGCCTGCTCCTCAAATAGTGACAGCAGCGAAATTTTAATCATTTCCATTTCCGTTTCCGAACGATTTTCATTTCGCAAATCTTTTCTTAAATTCCACAGGCTTTGCTCCATTTCATGCTTTAATTGTTCTAGTGATTGTGGCTCTTCAAATCCGGCACGAATGTCTTTTTTAAATCCACTCATCTTATCACTCCTCGCATTTGCACCTGCTAGATAGTATCTAATGTATACTATACCATAAATAACTATACGAGGCTTAAGCATGCATTTTAAGCAATCGGTCACAAAATAAAAAACATCTCTTTGGATGTCTTTACGTTACTTTTTATCTTACTTCGTCTTCTTCACCTTTTACATATTTAAAAAATGAATCAATCATTTCATTTAAGAAATCATTTCGATCTTCAAAATTCATAATTTCTAAAAACTCCACAATATCCTTATCTAAGCTAATAGAAGCGGGAACATAAGCAGCTGCTTCCCTTCTTTGCGGGAATGGAATCACATTATCTTTCTTCTTCATAAAACACCGTCCTTTTTCTGTGCTTTACTAGTGTAAGCTTTCAAGGAACGATTTGCAAGTCCCTCTGATGTAAAATTTTATATAAACATTCTTCTGAAAAGACAGAGTATATCTTTAGCTACTCAAGTAAGCTCATTTGACATTAGCCTTTTTCGTGTTCTGGCGTCATATTAATAATTTGCCGCTGTTTTCTCTTTTCCTTTTGGCATCTTTTAGCAAATTTAAACACAAATAGTTTAAAAGAGGTTTTTATTTCCTTCTTATAGGTTAAAGAAAGGAAACAACATTTTTATATGGAGGGGTTACAAATGATTGCATTAACTGGAAAAGTTGCGCTTGTGACGGGAGCGGCATCTGGGATTGGACGCGCTTCAGCCATCACATTAGCTGAACAAGGAGCGCGCGTTGCTCTTTTAGATTTAGACGAAGAAAAATTACAAGAAGTAAAAGAGACCATCATGTCGAGCGGCGGAGAGTGTATAGCCATTAAAACAGACGTCTCTAACTCTGAAAGTATAAAAGAGAGTATCGAAACGATCAGCAGCTTATGGAGTCAATTACATATTGTTTCTATTAACGCAGGCATCAACGGTACGTTTTCTTCTATTGAAGAACTATCACCAGAAGATTGGACAAAAACGATTGATACAAATTTAACGAGTACTTTTTTAAGCGTGAAGCATTCTATTCCTTATTTAAAAGCTCAGGGAGGAAGCGTTATTATTACTAGCTCGATTAACGGCAACCGTACATTTTCAAATATCGGCATGAGCGCATACAGTTCCTCAAAGGCTGGCCAAATGGCGTTCGGCAAAATGGCAGCTCTTGAACTTTCTACATACGGAATACGCGTTAACGTTATTTGTCCAGGAGCAGTTGATACAAATATTGAAAGCAATACATTCCGTCAAGAAGACAAATTAAAAGAAGTCGCGATTCCAATTGAATATCCAAATGGCAATCAGCCGCTTGCTAAACGCTCGGCTAAGCCCGAAGAAGTAGCGGATTTAATTTCCTTTTTAGCTTCTGACGCGTCCAAACATATTACCGGAAGTGAAATGTTTATTGACGGCGGAGAATCGCTGCTGTAACGTACAAGCCCCTGCATTATCTGCCAGGGGCTTGTTTTTTGCTTTTATGAACAACGTCTACTCCGCCCGAAGCGGATATAATGCTGCCTGTAATCATATCTGAGTTTTCATCACAAAGAAACTCAATAATACGCGCAATGTCTTCTCCTGTCCCTGATCGGCCCACAGGCGTTTCCTTGTCTTCTAGTAATCTTGCTTTTATGATATCATTTTCTTTCATGTCTCCTACAATATCTCCGGGACAGACCATATTGGCCGTAATCCCGTATTCGGCTACTTCTAGAGCAAGCGATTTGGTCAGAGAAGCCAGCCCTGACTTAGCGGCACTAAAAGCCGCGCGGTGCATCCATCCAGGGGTATGCTCTACATCTTGAAAACCGTATGTAATAATCCTTCCAAACTGCTTTTTTTGCATAATAGGAACAACAGCTTTGACAAAGTGAAAAACAGAGCTTAAATTCCCTTCCATCATTTCGTACCATTCACTGTCTGTGTACTCTATTAATTTCTTTCTTTCAAATACATACGGACCTGCATTATTAATTAAAACATCAATACGTCCAAACCGCTCCATGGCCTGCGCAACGACATGTTCAATATCTGCTTTATTTGTTATGTCTCCTTCTACAAACTGTACGTTATCGCTATATTGATGCCATTCTTCTTGCAGTTCTCGCACTTTATTTTTATCACTTCGAAAATGGACGGTAACGGAATACTGCTTTTTTAAAAACTGTTCTGTTACTTTTTTGCCAATACCTTTATGACCCGCTGTAATCAATGCATGTTTCATCTACCTTCACCTCTTTTACTCTACTTATCTACTATATATTAGACAGCTCCTTAGTTTCTCCTTTACTAACGGAAAAAAGCCCTTGACGAAAGGGCTTTTTTTTACGGTCTTAACAAAATTTTACCTGTACTTTTTCGGCTTTCAAGAAGCTCATGTGCTTTCGCTCCGTCTTTTAAGTCAAATACCACAGGATCGGTTAGCACAAGCTGACCTTTACTGATCCACTCAAACAGCTGCTGTGAACGTACTTTACGTTCTTCATATGACACAAGCACGTTCCATAAGTCTCCGCCTGTAAGCGTTTTAGAGGTATCCATCAACATACGCGGATCCACTGGAGCCGGATCGCCTCCTGCCATTCCGTAAAACACCACGTTTCCTCCTGTTTTTACGGCTTCAAAGCTTTTTTCTAGCGTAACCCCTACAGATTCGTAGGCAACATCTGCTCCTCGCTTCGTTACTTCTTTCACTTGTTCCACCCAGTTATCTTCGTATAAAAAAACATAGTCAGCTCCTGCTTGAGCGGCTGCTTTTGCTTTTTCAGAAGATGACGTTAAGCCAATAACCTGTCCGCCTAATAGCTTGGCAATTTGAACTAAAAGCTGCCCTACACCTCCAGCAGCTGCGTGAACAAGCACATAATCGCCGGGCTGAATGCTGTAGCTGTCTTGTGTTAAATAGTGAGCCGTTAACCCTTGCAAAAGTACAGAAGCAGCTGCATCAAACGAAATATTGTCAGGTACAGCAATTATTTTATCTTGTGGCACGGCAACAAGCTCTGCATTTGCAAAAGGAACGTCAGCAAACGCAATACGGTCTCCTACGTTAACATGACTTACTTCTGCTCCTACTTCTTCTACCACACCTGCTCCTTCATATCCTAAAATATACGGAGGTGTACCTGTTAAGTGGTAGTTCCCTTTTCTTCGGTACACATCAGCAAAATTAAGCCCAATTGCTTTTGTTCTTACTAGTACATCTGTTGGGCCAATAGAGGGATTCGGTATATCTTGATAGTGAAGAACGTCAGGTCCTCCAAATCTTTCAAATACTAATGCTTTCATATATAAGTTACCTCGTTTTCTTTATGTATTCCCTTTCATCGTAATTCAAAGAGATACCAAACACAAGTTTCTGACTCAGGGAAAAAACGCTTTGTCTCCTCAGGAGACAAAGCGTTCTTTTACTTTGTTTGCGCTACAACTTCTCGCATTGTTCCATTTTTTTGATAAGACGTATGAAAAGAAAAGGCTTTTTCAAGAACGTGCGGTGTTTGGCCGCCTCGCGTGAGCGCTTCTTCGTAATACGCCATAAGCTGGTCGCGGTACATTGGGTGGGCACAATTTTTAATGATTCGTTTTGCCCGTTCTCTTGGAGCGAGTCCGCGCAGGTCTGCGTATCCTTGCTCTGTTACAATCACATCAACATCGTGTTCCGTATGATCAACGTGCGAAACAAACGGCACTATGCTTGAAATATCACCGTTTTTAGCAATGGATTTTGTTACAAAAATACCGAGACGCGCATTTCGGGCAAAATCTCCTGAGCCTCCGATTCCGTTCATCATTTTTGTTCCCATCACATGCGTGGAATTGACGTTTCCGTAAATGTCTAGCTCTAGGGCAGTGTTAATAGAAATCAGTCCTAAGCGACGAATGATTTCGGGATGGTTTGAAATTTCCTGCGGGCGAAGAATGAGCTTATCTCGATAGACTTCAAAATTAGAGAAAACTTGTTCCATTTTATCTGCTGAAAGCGTAATTGAGCAGCAGGAAGCAAACGTAACTTTTCCTGCGTCAAATAAATCAAACACGGCGTCCTGCAATACTTCTGAATACACTTCTAAATCATGAAACTCTGAATCTAACAAACCGTGGAAAACGGCATTTGCTACAGATCCAATTCCAGATTGTAAAGGAGCAAGCGATTCAGTTAATCGCCCTTCTTTAATTTCTTGGCGTAAAAATGAAATCAAATTTTGAGCCATTACAACCGTTTCTTCGTCAGGTGCTACAATCGTAGACGGTGAATCTAGCTGATTTGTAAATACAATACCTTTTACTTTATCCACATCAATTGGTATGCCTAACGAACCAATCCGGTCATCAGATTTTTTTAAAGGAATTGCATCCCGCTGTCCTTGAACGCCTGGATCATACAAATCGTGAATGCCTTCTAACAGCTCTGGCTGCGCTGTGTTAATTTCAATAATAATCGATTTTGCATGCTGGGCAAAAACCATCGAATTGCCAATTGACGTTGTTGGAATCATCATTCCGTCATCTGTGATAGAAACCGCTTCCAAAATAGCGAAATCTATTGAATCTAACACGCCTGCACGCACCCATTCAGAAGTATGCGATAAATGCTGGTCAATAAACTGAAATTCACCTTCATTAATTTTTTTACGCATGGTCGGATCCGCTTGAAACGGCAGGCGTTTATTTAACATCCCTTTTTCTGCAAATAGCTTATCCACATCTGACCCAAGTGAAGCACCGGTATACACGCTAACTTTTATCGGTTCTGTTTCCGCTCGTTTCGCTAGCGCAAACGGTACAGCTTTGACATCCCCCGCTCGTGTAAAACCGCTTAGACCAAGAGTCATTCCATCTTGAATCCAAGACGCTGCTTCTTCAGCAGAGACAACGCGATTCTTTAGTGCTTCATGTTTAATTCGACTGCAAACGTTTTCCATTCTGTTCACTCCTTGTTTTTGCTCTTTTTTACCATTTTACTGTAAAGCAAGCGGCTACAAGAGTTTTTGGAATGAAATGGACAAAAATAGCGATAAAACAGCATATTTGATGATAATTAAGCAAAAAGACGGTTAAAAGCCAAGCAGCTTTCGAAAATAGCTGGCGTACGACTGACTGACCGGAATTTTTTCTCCGTTGTTCATCACTAATAAAAAAGTTGAATGTGTATCAGGATAAATTTCTTGAATCTGCGTCACATTGACGATAAAGGAACGATGACAGCGCACAAACTCTTCTTTTGGAAGCACATAATCAAATTCATTTAACGTGTATTTATGCGTACCCGTATATTTCTGTGCGTACACATATGTTTTTCGGTCACGCGCTTCTACGTAGATAATTTTTGAGAAAGGAACCGGTATCCATCCCTCGTTCACCTTTAACGTCACAACTGACTTTCCGCTCGTTAACGCGGGAAAAATGGCCGTCACGCACCCTTGAACCTCTCCTTCGTCTAAGAAAGGCACGGCCATGCCGTAGTAGGGCGTGCCAAACACGTCTCGGTGAATAAATTCCGATACTTTTTGCTTTCGTTCTAATGCTTTATATGTAATCGTTCCTTTTTTAATTTGATCTCCAGGGCTGATTTTTAAATTAATTCGTTTACTTGCGCGGTAATACACGTACGTTTCTAGATCTGACACGGCAATCGACGCTTCATCAGAGAACAATTCGCTGATAACGTCTAATAATGCTGAAGCTTTAAATGGTTTCATCTTTTCACCTTCTTTTGTCTAGTCAAACATGCTGCTTCTTTATTGTAGCGCAAAAGCAAAAGCTAGTGGGAAAGAAGCATGGAATTTATCTTTTCAACTGCATAAAATTTCTATTTTTTCACAACATAAAACAATGAAATGAAGGAAGGGTGAAATGTATGGGCTATGCTGAATCGACGTTTCGAATCGCCTGTTCATTTTTTGTGCTGCTTCTTTTAACGCGGCTCATGGGAAAAACAGAAATCAGCCAGTTAAATGTGTTTACATTTATTACGGCGATTACGATTGGTAATATTGCCTCTTCCCTCTCCACTGATAAGGGAGTGGAAATTGATAAAGGGATTTATTCACTGCTAGGATGGACATTTTTAACGATTGCTATGGGCTATATTGGGATGAAATCGAAAAAAGCACGGCATCTTATTACAGGTGAACCTAAAATTGTGATTAAGCAAGGAAAAGTGATGGAAAAGGCGTTAAAACAAGTCCGGCTAGATATTGAATCTCTTTTAGGCATGCTGAGGCAGCAAAACGTATTTTCCATAAAAGATGTAGAATACGCCATATTAGAAATCAACGGAAACCTTTCCGTTATGCAAAAACAAGATAAAAAGCCGAACTCATGGTCAAAAACGCTTTTATTCCCCACTTCAACAGGCGTTATTTACGATGGAAAAGCGAATGAAGATGCGTTGAAGGACCTGCACGTAGATAATAATTGGCTGCATAAACAGCTAGAAAAAGCGGGAGTCAACTCAATTGATGACGTCTTTTACGCTGAGGTTCAGTCAGACGGATCGCTTTACATTGACTATAAAAAAGACAAATTTAACTCATAAAAAAAATCCGTACCAAAAGGCACGGATTTTTTATTAGCTTGCTTTTTTTACACGATTTGTAATGGTATCTTCTTTTGGTGATGTTTTACGAATAAAGAAGGCTAACACAAACGCGATCACACTTAAAATCGTTGCAATCATAAACGCATCGTTAATACCCATTGCCGTACCTTGATTCACAGCTTCAGCCATACTGCCTTTATCTGTCAGCAAAATTTGCTGATTCGTTACGATGTTTTTCACGTGTTTTTCACCTTGATTCATCATAATAGATACAAAGAACGCCATTCCTACAGCTCCAGCAACCATTCGAAGCGTATTAACCATCGCCGTGCCGTATTTATTTAAGCTAAGCGCAAGCTCATTTAATCCTGCTGTAAAGATTGGCATCATGAGCAGCGACATACCAAACATACGAACAGTATAAACAATCATCACATACATAAATGTTGTTGTCGTTTCAAGTTTTGTTAATTCATATGTTGTCACAACGGTAATTGCTAAACCAATAACAGCAAGCCATCTTGCGCCGAACTTATCAAACAGCCGTCCTGTAATCGGAGACATAATCCCCATTACAATTCCCCCTGGCAGTAACAGCAAGCCTGAAAGAAACGGTGAGAAGCCCCGTACGTTTTGCATATAAATCGGCATTAAAATCATACCTGAAAACATTGCCATTGTCACAATCACGTTAATAATTGTTGTTAATGTGAACATACGGTAACGGAAAATACGGAATTCAAGAAGCGGCTGATCAATTTTTAACTGACGGAAAATAAAGAACAGAATTGAAATACCGCCTACAATGAACATGGCTAATACTTCAGTGCTGGTCCAGCCCTTTGTACCGCCCGTAGCGAACGCATAAAGCAAGCCTCCAAATCCAATTGTTGACAAAATAACGCCAAACACATCTAGCTTAGGTCGGCTTGTTTCTGTCACGTTTTTCACTAAAATAATAGCCGCAATTACGTTAATGAGTGCAATTGGAAACATCATAAAGAATAAAACGCGCCATGAGTAGTGTTCAACTATTAAACCAGAAAGCGTCGGCCCTACTGCCGGTGCGAAGTTCATCGCTACACCAAAAATCCCCATCGCAAAGCCGCGTCGGTCAGGCGGGAATAATGTAAAGATAACGTTGGTAATTAACGGAAATAAAATTCCCGCTCCCGCTGCTTGCACGACGCGTCCCACTAAAATAACGGAAAATGTCGGTGCAATACCGCAAAGCAGTGTTCCTACTGTAAACAGCCCCATTGCTGTAATATACAGCTGCCTCGTAGTAAATCGATTCATTAAAAATGCTGTAATTGGAATAACAATTCCGTTTACTAACATAAAGATGGTTGTTAACCAGTTGCCCGTAGCCGCCGTTACATGGAAATGATCCATCATTTGCGGAAGCGCAATGTTAATCAGCGTTTGATTTAAAAAAGCGACGAGCGCTCCCATTATCATTACGCCAAAAATAGACCGAGTTCGGGCTTGATCGGACTGTTGTGTTTGTGTATTCATTTTAACAAGACCTTTCCCTTTAAAATTATCTGTATGTAAATCTTCAGATGACAAACAGGTTAAGAATATATTTTATGTGTTCATTCTATTAATTTATGTCACGAATATTTAATGAACTTAATTATATACCGAATAAATATATCCGTTTCCGAAATATTTGTCAACAAATATGATCATTTTCGTAAAACTTTTCCATCAGTATATATAAAGTAGCATGCCCTTTAATGAAGAAAAAAATAAGAGCCCTTCAACGAAGGCTCTCATTTCCTTAAGAAATACTTATTTTAAGATTTGAACTTTTACTGTTTTTCTTCCCCATTTTAACGCTTCTTTTTGAGAAGGAAGAAGAACGTCAATTTTATTTCCTTTAATCGCGCCGCCCGTATCAGCTGCGATTGCCGTGCCATAACCTTCTACGTATACTTTTGAACCAAGCTTAATCACTTTTGGATCGACAGAAATAACTTTTTGATTTGGATTCTTTTTTAAATCGATTCCAATCGCCGTTTTTCCACTGCAGCCTTTGCAGTTCGCTGTGTACGCTGTTGCTGTTACTCTAAATTCTTTCACAACATTTGAAGACTTCGCAGGCGCTGCTTTAGCAGGCGTGCTTGATTTTACTTGAGATATCTTTAATACTTGTTTCGGATGAATGCTGTCTGACTTTAAGTTATTCCACTGTTTCAGCTGACTAACCGATACTTTATATGTCTTTGCAATTTTGTATAGCGAATCTCCGCTTTTTACTGTATATGTATTTGTTGCAGCTGATGCACCACTTGCCACTCCGAACAGTGACATTAGAACTAAACTGAACGTAATCATTGTCTTTTTCATGTAATTGATTTCCCCTTTATCTACCAATACATAAAAAATAACACATGAATATTACAGTTATATTTCAGTAGCATGTCAATAGTTTGATAGTTTAGTTACAGTAAAAATAAAGATTCTTCCTTTTAAACTAGTAAATTAATCACCTTCACTCTTCAAAAACATACATATTTAGGTATATGACGGTGCATTTACACACATTTATAATGGATTATTTCATTTGTAACATTTCACTGGTTCTAGAGGCTTAGACTTTATTTTATATTGGTTATTTAGAACATAGTTTATTTAAAATTAATAAATGCGTTAAAGGAGCTTAATAAAATCACTTTTTACACCGCTGTTGATTTCCGTGCAAGACTTCGCTTTCCGCGGATGGCTGATGAGCCTCCTCGTCGCTTGCGCTCCTGCGGGGTCTCATCTATTCCACTATTTCCGCAGGAGTCTTCGTCTTGCTCTCCAATCAACTGCTAGAAGCGCATACATATATCACCGCCATAACAATAAAAAATCCGAACGAGTTGGATTCTCCATCAAGAATCTCAATTCACCGTTCGGATTTTCCTTCAACTAAAATGCTTTTATCATAGCCTTTTTATTTGAAATTAAAATACCTGCAATACTTGTTAATACGGCTGCCACTGAAGCATTCTGGCTGCTTCAAATCTTTTTTCTACGTTCGGCCAGTAAACGATTTTCCACCAATTATCCACGTACGGATCACGTTCATTTTTGTACTGTAAATAATACGCGTGTTCCCATACGTCTAATACGAGCAGCGGAATCGTATCCCACTGCGTGAGAAGCTGATGGCGCTCAGCTTGCAAGACTTCAAGCTTTCGCGAACGCGGCGACCATACTAAGATGGCCCACCCCGCGCCTTCTACTTTTTTAGCGGCTTGAGAAAAGTGCATCATAAACTTCTCATAGCTGCCAAAGTCTTTTTGAAGCTGCTGCAGCAGCTGCCGCCTCGGTCGTCCTCCTCCTTCTGGACTCATAATCTCCCAAAAAATTGTGTGTAAGTAATGACCGGAGCCATGAAAAGAAGCTTCCCGTTCCCAATGTTTTATGAGGTCAAAATTGTTTGTGTTACGGGCTTGCTGCAGCATGAGCTCTGCTTTATTTAATCCATCGACATAGCTTTGGTGATGCTTGCTGTGATGAAGACGCATGATTTCCCGGTTAATATACGGTTCAAGAGCTGAATAGCTATAGCCAAGCGGCGGCAGCTCGTGCTTCCCTGGCGCTATCGATTCTCGCTCCCTGCCGTCGTCTCCAAGCCGCTCTTTTAAAACTTTATCAATATGCCGTACTGCATTATTGATTTCTTCTAACGTATATTCGTTAACATCTTCTTCGCTTAAATATTCAAGAACATCTTCTTGCGTGCGCGTTATATATGACGTTATATCTACTTCTGTAATGGCTTCTTCAAATACAGGATCACATACTTGTTCAAGCCAGGTCTGAACTTCCATTAAGTATCTTTTTCTCTCATCTTGATCGGCCATACTTTCCCTCCTTACACCTCATCTTCACTATCATATTCAAAAGAAAAAGCAACATAACTTCCTACTTGTATCTATTGAGTTAGAAAATTCGACATGAAAAAGCAAGAGCTCCTTAAAAAACAAACTCTTGCCTTTTTTCTTATATCTTCTTCGCCATATTCACATAGTCAATCGTTTCTTGCTTACTAACAGCCGCGTGCTTCAGCTTTGGGTTATAATAAAGCTCCACTTTTATATTATTGATTTCACAGTGGTCTGGCATATCCTGCAAATCCGTTAAAAATGGCAGCAAGTGATTGTTCATATCGTATTCAAACGCCCCGTTTTGCAAGTAATACACCTTCGGCACATAGTTAATATGGCGAAAAAACTTCACTACGTTAATTCGCTCACCGTATGAGGCGATCACTTCATCTTCTGTCAAGTCCGGATAAGATAAATTAAACACTTGCCGAACCGGCGTTTTCAGCCACTTGGTCAAGCAAGTCTGCGGATTGTTGACAAGCGCTTTTGCTCCTTTTACGTACCCCGCTAAAAACATCGACATAAAGCCGCCGCCCGATGATCCGTAAAATAGCACGTTAGACGAATTTACCTGTACTTTTTTCATGAACTTTTCAATTAAAACCGCAATGTCTTTTAAATAAAAACGGTCGCTTGTCCCTTGTCCCCATGCAAGTGACACTTTTCCTAAATAAAGCGTGGGGTCGTTGTAATAAATAATCGAATCTTGGAATTCATTCATCCACGAATGCCGCTGAAAATATGGAGGTCCTGCCGGCATTTCTTGACTTGCCCCTCCTCCTGATCCAAACACAAGCAAATGAGAAGACTCTCTTTTCAGCCTTATTAAAAACTCAAACAGCACTCCGTTCCACTCGACCGCGACTAAAACGGGCTTATTAAACGGTAGCTGAAGTTCGTCCAGCTTCTCATACGTACTATTTATTTTTTCATATTGATCAAGCAACAGCTCTGCAACTCACTTTCCTCAAAATGATCCGTCGTATACGTCTGACATTGATCATGGCTCTGTAAAAAAGAACCTGTTACAGTGTATGAAAATCAGTGGACAAATGTTTGTACACCTTATCAAAAATAGGCCTTACCTACATATCCTCCTAGGCTTCTGTCACGAAATAAAACTCTTCACATACGATACAGCATCATAAAAAATTCAAAGATCGGAGCTGGAGACCGTTGTCAACGCCCTATATGGATTATAATAATCCAAACGTACAATACTTTTCCGATTTGAACAAAAACAGACTTAATACGCGCAATGATGAGAACTATATCAATCGGCTAGGAAGAGATGTGCTAAATACTCTTGGAAACGTATCGTTACTCGATATTTACTTAAGCAAAAGCCGCGTGGTCGAACCGCACTACCATCAAAATGCCGCTGAGCTTGTCTACTGCATTTCAGGCTCAGCCGTCGTTTCATTAATCAATCCGTTTAAAAACGAAGTCACAAACATTCCGATTACTCCCGGTCAAGTAGCCAATATCCCTCAAGGCTGGTGGCACTGGGAAATTGCGTCTGAAGACAATACGCATTTACTTGCCATTTTTGACGCCCCTTACCCGGAATATATTTTTGGATCGGACATTTTAAATAAAACGCCTATTGAAGTCCTTGCTCACACGTACTGCTTAGATCCAGAGCAGCTAAAGAATGCGCTGGCTCCGTTAAAAAATCAAACCATCGTAATTGGACCAACAGACGAATGCGGAGAAAAAGAATACTATAAAAAGAAAAAACAAGGAGGCCCTGTTCACCACCAGACGCCCACTTATACGTATCCTCCGCCTCAAAATTCTTATTATCAACCTCAAAACCCTTATCACTATCGATACTGGTAGAAGCAAAAAAACCCGTTGCCAATGCAACGGGGTTTCTTAATGAATACATAACGTTATTAATCTGTATATGTACTATGAAAAGCGGCTTCAATATATGCAACTTGGAAATGGTAATGTCCAATTAAATATTTAACAATGTCCACTTGATCGATTTTGCCAGGCTTATCGACCATCGCTTCTTTCACCATTTTTTCAAATGTACCTTGATCAAATTGTTCTTCATGAATAACAATTGTTTCAGAGTACGTTTCGCCTTGCCCTTCTGAAATGCGGTAGTAATACAATTTTTTCACCTCGATTTGTCTTAAGTGTATGTATACCCTTAACTACTCATTTTGAAACATTTTTTCAGCGTTCTTTTTCCGCTTTACGATAGGCTGCGGCTTTCGCTTTTACAAGCAGCCTTGTAATCCAGTACGCCACTAATGTTATTCCTATATCAATAAGAAAAATATAAAACAAGCTCATTCCTTTTCTTGAATCAATAAATTTAAAATGATGTTCAAGAGGCGCCAGTCCGAACGAAAAAACAGCGCTTAACAGAATGGTATACAGATAGAAATTTTTTTGATGATTTGTACAATATTGATAAAGCAGCAGAAAGCCTACAGGCAAAATAGAAGCGGTAATATTTGTTGCATTCGGAAGCAGCGGCGTTAAGAAAAACGTGTGCGTTAAATGACCGCTTCTCCCAAGTGCAATATCAATATATGCCCAGAGCATATGCACTGTGTAACCGAAGAAAAACACCTCAAAGATCCGTGTCCGGTCTGCGGTAAAATATAACAACACAAGAGGAAGAACGAGCGAAGCAAGTACCACCCAAAACTGCCAGTTCCCAAAATCTGAATACTGATGCCAATACGACGATAATAACTTCTGCAGCTTATCGCTTTGTTCATGTATGTTTCCCCAGTATCGTTCATAACTCACTGAAGTAACCTCCTATATAGAGTCTCTGCTTATATATGTACGAATAAGCTCCATTTTATACAGAGAAACATGGAAAGCGACCATTTATTGCTTGTCATCACCTAAATACGTCACCAGGAGTTCATGCTCAATGACTTTACTTGCTTTTCGATTAACAGCATACACTTTTGCTGTTGGTCTTGAACTGACTGATACCGATAGCTTTTCATCTTTAAAATGCAGCGCGACTCCATCATCTACAGCATAGCCTTCTTTCATTTCTCCGATTGCCATTAACTCATGATACGACGGTCTTCGATTGCTTTCTCCGTCGTAGTGAGGACAGTTACTTCCCGTTAAAAAACCTAAACAGTCGATTTTAGACAGGTTGTTGTTCATTGAATCAGTGACGCCTTCTTCAAACCAGCAAATCGAACCTGCGCTTATTCCTGCTAAGATTATTCCTTTTTTATAAGCTTCTTGTGAACTACCCACCACTTACCAACCTAACGGATCGCTTGAAGTGGGGGGCTTCCTGGGTAATTGCCACTTTTGATAGCTGACAAAATAAATCAGGCTAACCCTCTTGTTCCAAGAGTTTGGTTTACAATTGATTAGGCCATTGCTAACAAGCGAATGCCTTCTTTTTTGATATTGAGTGCCGAATTATGATCCCTATCAAGGTGTAATCCACAAACGCATTGATAGACACGTTCAGACAATTTTACTTCTTTCACTGAGCAGCAATTCGAGCACATTTTTGTAGAAGGGAACCACTTGTCAATCTTGATCAGTTGTTTCCCTTGGTCAGCTAATTTATATTGTAAGAACGTAATAAACATTCCCCACGCGTTATCAGCTACACTTTTTCCAAACTTGAGTGCTTTAGACATCGCCTTCATATTTAAGTCTTCAATCGCGATGGCGTCAAAAGTAGCCACCAGTTCTTTTGATTTTTGATGAAGAAAATTTTTGCGTTGATTAGCCACTTTTTCGTGTAGTTTAGCAACCTTTACTCGCTGTTTTTTCCAATTTGAAGAACCTTTCTTCTTACGAGAAAGTTTACGTTGTTCAGTAGCTAACTTATCAAGCATTTGACAATAAAACTTTGGGTAATTGGCTTTCTTACCTTCGCTATCGACAAATAGCCCATCCATCGCAAAATCTAAGCCTTCAATTTTTTTAACCTCTTTACCAACAATTTTTTTCTCGCAAACTGTTAAAATGGAGACATAATACTTTCCAGAAGCAGACATTGATAATGTACACGATTTAATTGTTGATTCTCCTGGAATCTTCCTGTGTTGTTTAATTTTCACTTGTTTTAACTTAGGTAACTTGATATGACCATCCAACAACTGAATGTTTCCGTTCACCACATTGGTTGTATAGCTTTGTTTATGGCGTTTACTTTTAAATTTCGGGAACCCCGCGTTCCCTTTGAAGAACGCTTTGTACGCCTTCTCCAAGTTCAGTTGCGCGTTAGCCAGCGCGAGAGAGTCCACTTCCTTTAACCATTCAAACTTTTTTTGTATTTAGCAGGAGTAGGATGCTTGATTTTTTTAGCTTCTCTTTATCGTCTTTCATCCTTTCGAACGTATCCATACGTTCCGCCAGCATCTTATTGTAGACAAACCGAACACAACCGAAGGTTTTGTGGAGTAATATTCTCTGTTCTTCTGTTGGATATATTCTGAACTTGTATGCCTTATTTTGTGTAGCCATATCAATTCACCTCATTTCATTCCTTGATTTTCAATATATTCTTTCACAACTTTGATAGGAGATCCATCCGTAGTCAACAAACAAAAACTTCTCGACCAGAACATTTCTTTCCATAACTGCTTTCGGACAGAAGGAAATTCTTTTTTGATAAGCCTTGAGCTGGCACTTTTGTAAGCATTGATGAATTTGGATAGCTCCGAATTAGGTTGAGCTTTGAACAAGATATGGATGTGGTCAAAGTCGTAATTCCACTCAACCAATGTAATATTGTATTTTTCACTCAGTGACACAAATTTGTCTTTGGCATATTCTGAAATGGTATCATCAATGACATTTCTTCTATATTTTACGACCAAGACTAGATGGTAATACATCGAGAACACTGAATGATTATTGCTATCTAATTTCATTGATTTATCAGTCCTTATTCTTTATAAGACTGATTATATTATATAAGATTAGGAAACAAAAGCTTTTGGGCTGTCGCCCAGCCGAAATTCATCCCCCCCCCCTTACGGTTGGGCTTCGCTCTTCACACGCTTGAAGAGGGAGAGTTCTTTCGGAAGTATGCTAAAGGTAAAAACAACAAAAAGTATATATTAGCGGCTCCTTTTAAAATTGTTTAATCGAGTCTTAAAAATATTCTAGGGCAGTTTGATTAAAGGTAAAAAAGCACTTACCCGTTATGAGGTAAGTGCTTTTTATCAGCTCTGATTTAAAACACGAAGCTTAACTTGCTTTGTTCCGACTTTTACCGTCTCTCCGTTTTTGATAGCTTCTTTCACACTGAGACTGTGCAGCAAAAGATTTTCTTGAAGCAATGTTTCAAACTTCGCCACGGCTTTCTGCACTTCTTCGTCTCCGCTAAGTTCCAAATCAATACGTAAATTCACGGGTAAATCCAGCTTTTTGCGATAGTCTTGAACCGCTCGAATTACTTCACGAGCGATTCCTTCCTGCACGAGTTCTTCGGTTAACGCCGTATCCAACACCGCAGTATACGTGCCGTTTGATGCAACTGCAAAACCTTCTTTTGGCACTTTTTCAACAAGTACGTCTGCCGTTTCAAGCGTTAAGTTTTCTCCTGAAGCAAGCGTAACACTCAGCTTGCCTTGTTCAACAAACTCTTTTCCTTGCTCTTCTGAAAGGTTTTTCAGCGCTTGGTTGATCTCATTTACTCGTTTTCCAAATTTTGGTCCAGCCTGTTTAAAATCAAGTTTTAATACATAAGAAACAAGTTTGTCGTCGTCTTGCTCCACGTTAAAGTTCTTTACATTAAGCTCATCTTTGATGACATCACGATATGCTTTCCACTCTACATCTTCTTCCGTTACCACAAGTGAAAGACTTTGCAGAGGCTGCTTTACTTTTAACGAATGCGTATTGCGGATGCTTCGGCCTAGTTCCACTACTTGAAGCACCGCTGCCATTTCTTTTTCCAGCTTTTCATTCACTTTCGTTTGATCACACACAGGATAGTCTGCCAAATGAACGCTTTTTCCTGTCAGATTTTCATGAATATCATCCGCAACAAACGGGGTAAACGGTGCTAACAGCTGACTTACCTTCACTAACACTTCATGAAGCGTATCGTAAGCTGCTGCTTTTTCGCCGTCCATTCCTTCTGACCAAAAACGATCGCGAGAACGCCGTACATACCAGTTGCTTAGCTCTTCAATGAATGCTGCGATTTCACGAGCGGCACTTGTAAACCCGTAATCTTCAAGATGTGCTGTTGTTCGCTTAACCGTGCTGTGCAAACGCGAAAGAATCCACTCATCCAATTTTGTTTTTTTCAATTCATACGTTTGCTTCGGGTCATAGCCGTCAAGCTTGGCGTACAGTACGTAAAATCCGTACACGTTCACAAGCGTATCAATCACTTTTGATTTCGCTTCTTGCACGACGCGCTCTGAAAATTTCTTCGGGTTCCAAGGCGCACTGTCTGCTAAAAGCGCCCATCTAAGCGCATCGGCACCAAATGTATGAATAAGATCAACAGGGTCCAGCGCATTTCCTTTACTTTTAGACATCTTTTGACCGTTTTCATCTAACACGTGCCCAAGAGATAAAACGCGCTTATAAGGTGCTTTTCCTGTAAAGAGCGTTGAAACTGCCATCAAGCTGTAAAACCAGCCGCGCGTTTGATCAATTCCTTCTGCGATAACGTCTGCCGGGAACTGCTTTTGAAACAGCTCGCTGTTTTCAAACGGATAGTGATACTGCGCAAACGGCATCGAGCCGCTGTCAAACCAAACGTCAATCACTTCCGGCGTTCGCTTCATTTTTCCGCTGCAGACCGGACACGTTAGCTGCACGTCATCTACATACGGCTTATGCAGTTCAATGCTGTCATCCACAGAATAAGACGCATGATTCTGAAGCTCTTTGATGCTTTTCGGCGCTACTTGATGCTGACACCCCTCGCATTCCCATACGTTCAGCGGCGTTCCCCAGTAGCGTTTTCTGCTGATGTTCCAATCCACCATATTTTCTAAAAAGTTGCCAAAGCGACCGTGCTTGATATGATCCGGGTACCACGTCACGCTTTCATTGTTTTTCAAAAACTGTTCCTTCAACGCCGTCGTTTGGATAAACCAGCTTTCATTTGCGTAATAAAGAAGCGGCGAGTCGCATCGCCAGCAAAACGGATAGCTGTGCTCATGCTTTTCTTTATGATACAGCACGCCTTCATTTGCTAAGTAGCGCACGATATCAACGTCGCAGTCTTTTACAAAACGTCCTTTAAACGGCGGCACGTCAGCCGTATACTGTCCTTTTTCATCCACTACGTTCACAAATGAAAAGCCGTTTTCTTTTACGACTCTGTAATCATCTTCGCCGTATGCAGGTGCTAAATGAACAATGCCCGTTCCGCTTTGGTCCGTTACGTAATCAGCCGTTACGACTTCATGCCCTTTTTCCACTTTCACAAAATTAAACGGCGGCTCATACGACATCCCTTTTAACTCATTTCCTTTATGCTGAGATAAAACGGTATACTCTCCTTTTAACACTTTGTCTGCGAGCGCTTCTGCCACTATATACACGCTGCCGCCTTGCTCGGCGCGCACGTAGTTCATCTCTTTATGCACCGCAAGCGCCACGTTTGACGGAAGCGTCCAAGGCGTTGTCGTCCAGCCTAAAAAATACTCGTTATCGCGGTTTTTCACTTTAAATTTCACCGTTACCGTTAAATCTTTTACATCTTTATACCCTTGCGCCACTTCATGCGAACTCAGCGACGTTTGACAGCTCGGGCAGTAAGGTGATACGCGGTGACCTTTATAAAGAAGTCCTTTATCATGAATCGTGCCAAGCACGTTCCATACACTTTCAATGTATGAATTCTCCAACGTGATGTAAGGGTCTTCCATATCAACCCAATAGCCAAGCTGCTCCGTGAACGTGCGCCACTGCTTTTCATATACAAACACACTTTCCTTACATTTGGTGATAAAAGCTTCTACGCCGTATTTTTCAATATCATGCTTCCCCGATATCCCGAGCTGCTTTTCAACACCGAGCTCTACCGGCAGTCCGTGCGTATCCCAGCCCGCTTTTCGAATCACTTGATGCCCTGTCATCGTCTTATAACGAGCCACCACGTCTTTAATCGTCCGACCTAGCGCGTGCCCAACGTGAGGCAAACCGTTTGCTGTAGGAGGCCCTTCATAAAATACAAACGAAGGATGCCCTTCTCGATTTTGAACCGACTGCTGAAACACATTTCCCTTTTGCCACTGCTGCTGGATACGCTGCTCGCGCTCTTGCGAAGACTCCCTTACATTCACTTCTTTCATGTGATACCACTCCTTTTAAAGTTAAAAGCACACAAAGAAACCCGTCCCTATGACTAGGGACGGGTTTTAACCGCGGTACCACCCTGGCTTCTATTGATCCGTTCATCAATAGCACTCAGCAACGTACAATCATACGCGTTCTTTTTAACGGTAGACTACCGTTCAAACTTACTTATAGGTTCAGTTTGACTTCTCAGAGAGGATATTCCGCTGCCGCTTGAACACTGGCTTTCAGCTATCACCAGCTCTCTGTGGAACAAACTTGCAGCGTACTGATTCTCTTCAACGAATTTGTGTGCTTTTATTAGTAGCTATTGTATGCGTTTTGGAAGGGAATGTCAATGTTTATGAAATTTATGTATGTTTCTCCTTATAATATAGTCGTCCAATGATAAAATAACCGCTTACTACTGTTTGCTACAATATTTTCTGCCTTTTTCACGTTCTCAGGAAAAGAAAAGGAAATATACACAAAAACCCACCTCATTTAAGATGGGTATTGTTTGGCCCTCCGGCTTGAAAGATGATTTTTAAAACCAGTTAATAAACGGCGGGATGCTTTGAGGGAAATGAAATAGATTGCATGGATCATATGCTCGTTTCACTTCTCGAAGCTTTTTAAAATTCTCTCCATAATACGCTGTTGGCCAATCTCTGATGAACCGGTCCGGCCAGTTCACATAATCTCCAGTTGTATATCTCGATAAAGCATTTCTTAATTCTTCAATCCATCTAATGTTTGATCGCTCTTCTGAAGGATGGCTCCATGTAACAAGGTACTCCTGTGCGATAATAGCATCTCTATAATAGAAGGCCGTTTCATTAGAGGCAACTTCCTCCACTGCTCCCCCCAGAGACTGGTGCCAAATACTAGATTTTTCATTTGGAGCATTTTCTAAAAAATGCTTCATTGTTAAAATAGCATCTTTTGGAAAAGGTTTATTAAGAAAAGAACCTGACCTTTTTCGAGGGGCGGGTTGGTTTCCACTCGGATCGTCAAAAAATTGTACAGCTTCAATATATGAAACTTCCTTTATTACTACTTTTTTAGGACAACCAACATCTATTAAAGGCTGCAGAAGTTCCTTCAACTTGAATGATGAGCCAACGAATTCACCTTGAGCGATAATCTGATTTGCTTCCTTGGATTTTAACTCAATCTCCGAAGTTAAGCGCTTATCGGTATTCGTGGCCCAGTGCTGCCATGCATCAAAAGCAGCTTCAAAATCTTCCCATTCCCATGTAATTGAAAAAATTGACACCTTTGAGATAGGCCGTACCTTGAATGTAAGAGACGTAACGATACCAAAGTTTCCGCCCCCACCGCCACAACAAGCCCAAAAGAGATCACTGTTGTGATTTTTATTTGCCTTAATGAGTTCAACTTCTCTCTGTTCATTTACGATCGCCATTTCAACTTCAAGCAAATTATCACAGGTAAGCCCAAACAACCTTGATAACATCCCAATTCCTCCGCCAAGCACAAGGCCTACAAGACCAACACTGCTTTCCGTTCCTGCAGGGATAGTCGTTCCTTTTTTCCATAATTCATTATATACTTTCCCTAGATTAGCTCCTGCTTCTATTTTCGCTGTCATGTCTTTAGAGTTGAACGTGATTCTATCCATTTCACTGACATCAATCACTAATCCACCGTTTACTAATGAAAAATTTTCATAGCTATGCCTGCCGCTTCTTATTCGAAATGGGACATGATTTTCCTTTACCCACTTCAATGCATTTACTACATCGTTTGTATTCTGACAAAATACAATTATTCTTGGAAATTTAGGCACACCTAAATTATTATTTGTTCTAGCCTGATCATATTCCGCATCATCAGGTGTAACGATTCGTCCAGTAAGCTTTGTTTCCTCCACGATATAACCCCTTTCTCACATAATACAGATAAGATGCTATATCCTATGAATTTTTTCCAGAAAAGACACACAGTTTAAAGGGAAGAAATAGAGAAGAGAAAACTTACCGGAGGGTTTCTGGACAAGTATGCTCATTTATTTTCGATGCATCAACTCTCTTGTTGTAGATAAGTTTTCAATTGAACAAATTTTTGCTTTATATTAAAGTTTTCCTGGCGGTATTGTAAATTGCATAAATTGAAGTACTTTTATTTTCCGTTAAATTATTTAAACGCGCTACATTACGGATTTTTTTCATTTGAGTATAGGGCAATTTGCATTCTTAAAATGAATGATTCGTCTTTCCAAAAATGAACCTTCTTAATTATATCTGCCTAAAAACCATTGATTAAAGCTTAGTCAACGGTTTTTTCGGATTCTTTATTTTATCTATTATTCAGATATCATATCATGCTAGATCAATATAGTACCTATCATCCTCCACCATCTTCTTCAAAAACTCTTCTAAAGAATCGGCAATTTTTATATCATCATAATAAATGGGATTATGCGGTTCTTCACTTATTTCTATCAGCAGCAGCGCACTTTCATTGGCTTCAAAAAATAGTAATTTACCCTCTTCCAGCTCTTCGTAAAGTTCGATATCAGGGTAAAATTCAAAATCGTTTACTTTTAATCTAGCGTCTCTGATTGAGGAAGGACCCATGATACGGTTTATATTATCTTTTGAGCTCTGGAGGAAACCATAACCCACCTCTAAAAGAAACTTCCTCAACTCAAAAGGAAACTTTAAGCCTAACGTTCCTTCTACCTCTTCAATATCAGCTTCACATACGGGGTAAAACTGATTATCTTGTTGATTCGCAACAAAGTCGTATCTCATCATTTCCTCTCCTTTAGATCTTACACATATGCACACTCATCATTATTACACATCGCTTAACGTAACCCTCACGAGAAAAGGCATCATTAACATCCATTAGATCAATTACAACACAATGTCCTGATACCCTACTTCTTCTACAACTTCATCTTCAATTTTAACTCCTATTCCATTTTCAATATCCCAAGAGACATCGCAAAGTAAACCTAGCCTTCTTTTTCCATTCTTCCTTACTCTTCTTACAATTAATTCAGCGGGCTCTACTAATTTTTTAAAATCGGAGACGGCATGAATGTTTGTAACAACCTGATCTGTTTCTAATTTATTACCTATCATCTCTCTATACTCTTCATAGTTCTCAATATAGTAATCATAGATGTGCTTTTCTGCCTCATTCATTATGTTTTCCATGTCTTGAATGAAGCTAAGAAATGCTTCTTTCTGTACATTTGAAAAATCAGTGTTTTCGTATGCATCAATGCTTAAAAGAATTTCCTTTTCTTCACCAAACATTTTAATCGTAGTTTTCCCTCGCCAAAAGTTGTTTTTATATTCAAGCTTTCCAAATAACTCATCATTAATCCTTGTCATTCTAATCGCTCTCCTAGCTTAGCTTTTAAATTACATAGTCTGTTTATTTGTAGCAGCTACCGTTTTTTCTACTCTTCAATTAAATCCATGTAATACTCATTATCGTCTATAAATTTCTTAAAAAAATCTTCTAATGAGTCTGCGATTGGCGTGTCCATATAAAAGACTGGATTATGAGGTAATGTTAAGTCTAACGATATGTATACTCCTTCATTCACTTCAAAGAAAATAAGTTTACTTTCTTCGTAAAGTTCTTCTAAATCGAAGTCGAATTCAAACATTCCTTTTCGTAGTTTAGCATCTGCTATCGTTTTGGGTCCCATAATTCTATTGATTGCCGTATTACTTGGCTCCTTAATAAATCCATACCCAACGTCTAAATATAACTGCCGTAAATCGTTAGGAAAACGAATACCTATTCTTTCTTCTGCTTGTAAAATCTCCTGTTCAGATACATGATAAATGTTATTTTTCCCATTATTAATAAACGCAAAATCTGCCATTGCTGTTACCTCCTATGAGATGCCGTTCATACATTTTTTATGATCACTTAGATTCACTCCAATGGTGAAGACTGTGTACGATTAGCGAAAGTGCAAACTATCTATTTCACTTAAAATCCAGCTGAGAAATGAGCTCTTTTAAACTAGACGACAAATATTTATAGCTTTTCTCTTCACCGTTTTCTACGAAAATTTCTCCAGACTCATTATTTATAACAACTAGCATGCCATTGCTTTCAAAACCTAACGGAATGTACGTGCTGTTTTCTTTTTCAAGAATATACTCCTTTACACGTTGACAAAATGTTTCAGGTTCTACACCGGGAATGACAGGATATAAGTTAATATTATACTGAGACACCCATCCAATCATTTCAAGAAACCAAAACGCGTTAAAATAAGCTTTTACATCATTATGAAGTATCACGTTTATTTCTTGTTCAAACTGTTGAAAATTTGTATTTTCATACTTTTCTAGAGGCTTCCACGCTATATAGCCTTCTTCGTCTTGAGAACCTACATAAATATGTGCATCTGCTTCTTCATTCCAAGAAATCAAAGGCAACGTTCCATTGAACTCTTCCCATTTTCCCGTTAGTTTCTTAAAATATTGTTTCATTACATGTTTCAAAAGCTTCCCCCTACCTTATATACAACTATATTTCCAACTCAGTATTCTCCGTCCCATTCACACGGAATATAACCGCTAAAATCCATACCTACCAATTAAAATAGGATTTCAGAAAATCAGAAAAGGTAGGCCACGTTGCCTCTAATTCTCCTTTTAACAGCAGCTCGTCTCCTCCTTCGAAATTAACTATGTACACGCTATCGGTTAAAGCATCAAGCACTAGTGCGGCATTAGCTGATATTTCACTTAAAATCAGATATTGTTTAGGAAAGCCGTATTCTCTTCGGCAAATAAGCGTATATGCTTCAATGTTATTTTCTTGATCTACTAAATCGAGTAATTCAAAAGGTACGTATTCTTCCCAGAATGGCCCAGCATACCGGTTATAAAATTCTGTGAAGGTTTGGGATACCTTTACTTCTAGCCGTGCTAAAGCATCCTTTACTGCAGTTTTACCTTCACGTATATATATTTCCCCTTCAAGAGCTTGGTTCAATTTATCTGGCAACATCTTAATCTAACATTCCTCCTATGTCTTGTTTTCTACTAATTAATTGCCTATTCAACATTTACCCAAATGAATGTAGCCACATCACTCGGAAAATCATCTGAAAATGCATCACAGGCTAACTTTTTTGTAATGATTTCACATAAAAAATCGGTCATGGACAGTGAGTAAATATGATGTTCAGGCGATCTAGATTCATACACCATCACTTTCCATTCTTCAGGGCTCCCCTTCAGTTAGCCAATATAATTCGTCACCATTCTCCGTATATCCCCAAGGCAGAACCCTTCCACTTTCTGGATAAATATGATGTTTATAATATTGAGGGAATTTTAATTTTGATTGACTATAAGCCCTGCTCATTTCTTTTTGTCTAAGAAAAAAATTAACATGTTCATCATTTACAAAAGGCGTTAATATCCATAAAAACCTCCAACTTCAGTCGCCCAAAAACATTTGTTTCCCATAGATTTAGGATCAATGTTATTTAATCGTTCTTTTAGCCACTTAATGACGGATTCTGGTATATCGTTATCAATAAAAGCATCTTCACCATTTAGTTGAACTGCCTGATCAATCATTATTGAATATACTAATAAGCATTCGGCAAATTGATTGATAGAAGAATTTATAAATACTTTTTTGTCACCATTGCTCTTATCAAGAAACACCACATTTTCCGTTTCTTTTGTTAGGCATATTGGATCACCAGCAGCAGTTGACCCTAAAAACCAACAGTTTTGAAATTCTTCTGACATACTGAATATACTTGTAATAGGTTTTAATACCCCTTGTGACGAAGTAAAGTCTAAATACGGCGCGGGAGTTTCAGGTAAACCTGCTAGAGATAAAAACTGCTTTACTTCTTCGGAAAAACCTGTGCTTTGTAAAGTAGCATATTCAAATTTTATTAGCGGTCCGTCTTTTTCAACGTTCCAGGAGTTATTAAACGCTTTTGGTAAAATCATTTTTCCACCTTCCTACTTCTTATTTGCTAAAATGTACGCTGCTTATTTTTTTACTAACAACTCAACTCACCCTAATTAACGACGCTTTTTCTAATTCATTAGTAAGCCCGATTCTACTAAACCGCACCAACTTCTAGAGATATCTTTCATGTCTTTATCCCATTAAATAATTAGTGCATCGTACATATTTGTCTTTAAGTTTATACAAATTGTATCACCATAGTTTGAATCAGCCATAATTAAATATCAATCCGGTAACCATCCTATCGGTCTTCGTTCAGGATAAAATCAATCATCCGGATAAGAAACTCCTCTTTTTTAGAACCATTGGAGGGAATATAAATCTCACTTAGTGCTGTTCCAGGAATGAATAACTCTCCTCCATTATACATTTGTAAGAAATTTTTATAGATTTGAGGAAATTGAATATGAAGCTTCCATTCAAGCTCTTTTAAGGCCTTTTTATTTACTCCTGAATTTAACTTATGGATGCCTTCAACATACTTATTTATTTCTTCAACAAATGGCTTTAGTTCAGAATTTTATGAGTAAATCCCATTTATTTAGACTCCAAAGGGACCTATTGTCTAACTCCTGCCATTATCACCTGCATAACCCGACTCCTAAATAATCACTAAAAGAGATACTCATACCTCTACAACACATAAAATAAACATATACAGAATGATAACTCTGATGGGATTTGAAAGGAGAAATCACCTTTGACAAAATATCGGATTATGACCTTTGATGGAGGCGGTACTTTAGGGGCTTTAAGTTTACAGCTTTTGAATAGATTAGCTCATCAAAACCCAAAGTTAATTAGTGAAACCAATGTTTTTTCAGGAAATTCAATTGGTTCATTCACCGCTCTTGCATTAGCAAGCGGAAGATCACCGGAGGAGACGTTTCAGTTTTTCAAAGATCACATCTTACCAGCGTTCAGCGTTTCCCGACCGGGCGGACCTGTCTTTAACCAGCAACTACCCTATTCTGGTTTTATTAAAGCCATACGAACATTTTTCCCCCGAGACCTTCGCCTTAGAGACTTAAAGAAACGAATTGTTGTGCCTGCATTCCACTTATTTTCACCGGATCTGAATCGTTGGAATCCAGTGTTATTCCACAACTTTCCTGGTTCCCCTTATCTTAATGAAAAAGCGAGTGACGTAATCCTGCGGAGCAGCGGTGCTCCCGCAACGCAAAGAGCTTATCAAAACTACGTGGATGGGTATACAGTAGCAACTAATACCAGTACAGCTAGTATCGCGTTTGCAGTAGGGAAAGCAAAACAGCCGTTGGATCAAATTGCCGTATTATCCATCGGAACAGGTGAGCAGCCAACTCAATTAAGAAGAGATACAAAAGGATGGGGAATGGTAAGTGCGGATAACATACGACCAGAAGATATGGAGGACCTTCCGCCAAATTGGGGAGTCCTTTTAGACCGGTCTCCTAATGAACCGTTGCTGCCGTTTCTTCAGATTATCTCTGGTGGATCGAGCTATTATGAATCAATGGTTAGCTCTGAGCTTTTAGGCGATCAGTTTTTCCGGTTAAATCCGCGGATTCCTAATTTCTCTAAAACCGATCCTTCTGTGGTGCCCGCTCTTATTTCAATTGCTAATAAAACTAATTTACGACCTGCGTTTCATTTTATAGAGAAAAACTGGAATTAATCTGACCGTACTTTAGATTAATTTTTTGTTTCTATATGGAAGTATTTAAAATTTTATATAACAAGATATCCACGCTGGCAGCGTAGCGGTCATCCTACGCTCAAGCAATTCAACTAAACCTCTTCTCTCCCCCCAACCACAACAACCGCTAGCTCCAAAAAGGAACTAGCGGTTGTTCATAATCTCTCAGAAACCAATCACTCTTCCACCGGCTTCTGCTCATCTGTTAACGTATCAATTTTAGTAATTTGAAGTTTGTCTTTGCTAGCAGTTTTCACATGGTAAATTCGTTCTTTTTTAAACTGCGTGCTCGCGTCATATGAGTCAGTGAACGTATATACTTCGTTTGTATAAATGTCGTAGGTTCCGTTGTCATGTGATTCTGTCTTTTTCACTAGAAACTGATCGTTAGCAAACGATACGTTTTTTCCGGCGAGTGATGTGATATAGCTTTTTAGCTGTTTATATACTGGCTGATTCGAGTCGATATAAGGCGCCATCGAACTAAAGTCCCCGCTGTTTAAACTTGAAAAGTAAGCAGCTTTATAGGAGATAAAAAAGTTTTCAAGATCCGTTTTGCTTACTTCAGCTGGTTTAGTCTGTTCATTTTTTAGCGGCTTCGTGCTGGACGTTTCTTTTATATCTGAGCTTGTTTCTGCCGTTTGATTGTCACGATTCATATATACAATCGTCAGCAATAAGACAAGGACGATAGCGCCTCCTATTAAAATAGGAAAAGTGCGTCGTGATGATTGCTGCTTTTTGAGCACGGGAAAGTCTGCGTAGGATGGCAGCGTAACAGGTTCTATATCTACCTTTAACCGAGCTAATGGCTTTAGCATCTCCGTGCTCTTTATACTGTTAAGCCGCTGAAGTGCTAAAAATTCTTCGTATGTAACAATAAATTCATTTACTGCTATTCCTTTATACATGCCGTAAATTCGGTTCCATAGCTCTCGACATCGAGTATCCTTGATATCTTCACTCAGTTCGTTAAAAAATGGTCGTGATTTTTTAATAAAAGCCGATAACCACGTTTGATGAACATCAACTTTGTGGACTCCATTTAGGTCGTTAAGTGATTGCTTTAACTTGGCATGTTCATTTGCATCGTTTTGGCTAATGACTTCCATACTGCGTTGCGTTTCTTTCAGCACAGTAGAAAGACTCTTACTCATTTTTTCTTGTAGCGCATCAAACTGACTGCGAACATCAGGCCAGTGAAGTTCGAGTAACTGTTTTTGTAAATTCGTGGCTTTTCGAATACTTTCATTTAGCTCATGCTGCTTCGTGCGAAAGGCGGTCGCTTTTTGTTTGGTCACTACTTTATTTTTGCTTAGCTGATGCCACTCTTGCTTCAAGCTCTTGTCTTCTTCGAGTAATGTGGCTATCGCTTGTTTTACATGTTCATGCTTTTTTTGAAATTCAACGAACGCTGACAAATACGTACTCCAGTTTTCCTTCAATTCTTTTAACGATGACGTGTTAGCGTGTTTTTCTGTTAGTTGAAAAAAGTCGTTTCTAAACGCTACCATATCCGCTTCAGAAGCAAGTTCTTTTCCGAAAAGCTCTGTCACATTCCTATGTATATTTGTTAACTGTTCAATCTGTCCCATATTGCTTTGACGCTTTTTTATGTAATCCGGATAATCGTTTGAAAGAAACCTTAACATCATATATTCAATGTTATTTATGTTGTACTCTGTACGTTCTTTTTCCAGTTCGTCATACACTTTCTGCAGATGACGTTCTACTATGGAGAGAAATTTTTCTTTATCCATCCCGTCTACTTCTTCTTTTAGCATGTTTAAAGATTCCGTTTCTCCAATAAGAAATCCCTTTTCCTTATATAGCTGTATCCATGCTTCTAGCAGCTGCGCTGCTGATTCATTCCAGTGGCTTGTATTCATCGTTTGCTTCACCTGTTGTTTTTATTTTAATCCTTTCTTAACTATACAGGAATTGAACAGAAATTCTATTACAGTTTTATTACTCTTGAAAAATCAAGTTCAAGCTTTCTAGAGCCGCTTCTAGCGTTTGTTTGTCTCCTTGATCGTCACTGTGTGCCACAAGCACTACGGTTGTAAATACGGCTTTCCATTTTGCCAGTCTGTGCGTTTCTTCGTCTACTTCTCCGTACTCTTTAAAAAAACACGTTCTTCCTTGAGGCGGTAAAAAGCTGTAGGCAATCGCTAGGTCAACTGCCGGGTGACCAATATGAACATCTCCCCAGTCAATGATGCCTGAAACCATATTGGTTTGATTAACAATCATGTTTTTAATATGAAGATCTCCGTGAACTAGTACATGTTTTTCTTGATAGTGAATTTCTTGTATGTCATTTACATAGTCTTCAAGAATCTCTTGTTTTGAATAAAGACTACGCTCCTTCATTTGCTTGACATACTTTTCTAACGCCGGCTTTCGTTTCATCATATCAAGCCGATTTAACTCATCAAACGGCACGCCGAGCTTTTGAGCTTTTAAATAAGGATAGTGATGCAACGCGCGAAGAAATCTTGCTAGTACAGAAGCAGATTGTATGCGCTCTTCTTCTGTTAATCCTGCAGGCGGAGTTCCTTGCACGTAGTGATAGCCCGTAAAAGGCCAAGGATAGCCTCCATTCGACTTACCGAAAAAAATGGGTTCGGCAATCGACAGAGGCAATTGAGAAGCAAGACTTGGTAAAAGCTGATTTTCTGTTTTTAATAGTCCTACTGCCAGTTCTCGTCTAGGAAACCTGAAAACAAACCGGTCGTTTACTTGATAAACCGTATTGTCAAAGCCGTAGCCAAGCAGCGAAATTGTAGCAGGCGCAAGTACTGGAAACTGCGTCTCGATTAGCGTTTTGGCAAGCGCTGCTGATACGATTTGTTCTGCATCCCATGCATTTGGCACTGTGATCACCTTTCTTTAACATGAAGTTTGTATGTTATGTAAAAGTATATTATAAATGATTTTGACCATAAAAACCCTCTGGCGCAAAGCCAGAGGGTTTCAGTGAATATATAAATAAAATAGATTCCTCAGACCAGTACACCCCGCCTCTAGGTTAGTAGCTTACGGTACGTTTACTACTTAATACGTACACCAAAATACCTCATCGACCGTTTCTTCAACATGCTCCATCTTAATAAAGTTCAATAAAAAATCCGTTTGGTCATTTCCTGTATACTCATCTTGGTCAACATTATAAAATTGAATAAGCTCGAGCTTGTACATACCGTTTTTAATATCAATTCTATACTTAGAACAGTTTTTATCAGGCACTAACTGACCTTCAAACTGGGCGGCCATCGTAAGGCAGTCATAATCTACGAGATAAAGCTGATGATTGGTTACATTTATATAACCTGTTGCTTTCCTAAAGTATGTATCTATATTCGACTCTGTTCCAATATTCACTTCTACGTTCCAAGAGTGTTCAATTCCTTCTTCTGTCATTTGACATACTAGGATATTTCTCTTTTTCATTTCACTGCCGAAGTGGTTCAGAAGCTGGTCTAGCTCCCAATCCTCATCGACAAATGATTGGTACTCTTTTGCGTTTGCCACTCCGATAAAATTGGTATCGCCAAAATCCATAGAAAATTTCACTTTATCTCCTCCGAACTTTTGAGTAATTTTTATTATCCATTAACATATATCCGCAAACTTCTTACAAGCCTTCTCTAACTCTTCTTTTTTAGCAAGCTGACAAACCCACTCTTCAGGAATGCCATCCATCTCATAATATGCTCCTGCCATAGTACCTGTAATAAAGCCTATTGTATCGGTATCTTCTCCAAGATTCACAGCAGTAAGTACAGCTTCTTTGTAGTCATCGCTTTGAAGAAGAGACCAAAGAGATGCTTCTAGCGAGCTGACGACGTATCCGGTTGACCCGATTTCCTTTCTCGCTGCGTGCGGCAAGCTTAGGTTTAACAGTCGTTCATACGAAGAAAACCCTGCTTCATACTCCGTACCTGTTAACTGCTTTTGACAGAGATTTACCGCGTTTTCATATGCTTCAAAAGGCTCGTTGCCGTCAAGAAGACGAATAAGCAGCTCCACATATATAATGCAGCCAAGCGTAGAGCGCATATGACGGTGCGTAACGTGCGCAATTCTTTCTATTTCTTCTTTTCTTTTTGTAAAGCTAGGTTCATCACATAGTGTAAACGCAAGCGGAGCAATACGCATAAGCGCTCCGTTTCCGTTGTCATACTCACCTTTTCCTCCCCATTCTTCTTTAGGAAGTCCGCTTTTATAGCGGCGAATCGCTTCGCTTGTGGCAATGCCAATATCAAACATTTCTCCGTACGGTGTCCAGTAGCCATTCGCCCAATAGCTCTCAAACTTTTGCATCAAATCATATTCATCTTGTTTTTCTAGTAAATTATCAATCAAGCACATCGTCAGAGATGTATCATCTGACCACGTTCCTTTAGGCTGGTTGTATGTACCGTAGCCGGTCATATCCGTAATCCGAAATGAATCGCGTTTTTTAAACTCAACTGGAACGCCTAAAGCGTCTCCCACAGCTCCTCCTAGAATCGTAGAAAGGACTTTTTTATGTAGCGTCATGTGATCAACTCCTTTCTATTATTGTAATTGTTTGATTTTGGAATTTGCAAGAGATCTCTTGCCTAGATGCTTTTTCTTCTTTATAAAATAGGAAGAAATATAAAGACATCCCTTCATAATTCTCTAAAACAATTGACCAACAAGAACAAGTGTTCTATAATTATTTTTTGTAAATATATGGAGGGTAAAACAATGAGACCCGAGCTTAAAAGAGACTTACCTATCAACGAATTTACGGACTTTTACTGGCTCAAAACCGAGCTGCAGCAATTTTGCCGAGAAAACAACATGAGCCCGTCTGAATCTAAAATAGAACTTTCAAAAAGAATTGAAGTGTTTTTAACAACCGGTGAGACTCAACACTCAGGAGCACCTTCTAAAAGACGCTCGTCCTCTAAAACACAAGCGCCGCTAACATTAGATACCGTCATTGGGGAAAATCACCGCTGCAGTCAAGAAGTACGGGCTTTTTTTAAAGAAGCCATTCATCCTACGTTTCATTTTTCCACTTATATTCAAAACTACTTTAAAGAAAATGTAGGGAAAACCTATCGAGATGTGGTAAAAGCGTGGCATGAAGAAGAAAAACGAAAAAAGCAGCCGCCCTATCAAAAAGAAATTGCGCCTCAGTTTGAGTACAACCGCTTTATTCGCGATTTTTTTAAGGATCCGAAAAACAATGGAAAAAGCCGCGATGATGCAACTGCGGCGTGGAAGCATTTGAAACTTCAGCCTGGAGCAATCAATACCGCTCTTAAATCAAACTCTACATAAATAAAGACCATTAAAACACCACCTCAAGAAAAGGTGGTGTTCGTGCACGCCTGTAGATTTCTTCACATACACATGTACCGTTTGTTGCGGCGTAAAATCTTTAGCTATAAACAGACTCTTTTTTAATTAAACCAAGCGTCTGTGAAGTAGAAGCATGAATTTCGTTAAAGAAGTCTGGATGATCAACTAACGACATGCCATAAGAAGGAATCATTTCTTTTATTTTTGGCTCCCACTTGTTCATGTTTTCTGGGAAGCATTTTTCTAATACTTCAAGCATAACGTGAACGGCCGTTGACGCACCAGGAGAAGCGCCAAGAAGTGCAGCAACAGAACCATCAGCGGCACTTACAACTTCTGTACCAAACTGAAGCGTTCCTTTCCCACCGGCTTCCGTGTCTTTGATTACCTGCACACGCTGGCCTGCTACGACGATATCCCAGTCTTCGCTTTTCGCGTTCGGGATAAACTCACGCAGTTCTTCCACACGTTTTTCATTTGATAACAGCACCTGCTGAATTAAATATTTTGTTAACGCCATTTCTTTGACACCTGCTGCTAGCATGGTTAAAATATTATTCGGTTTTACAGAACTGATTAAATCCAAGTTTGAACCTGTTTTTAAGAACTTTGGTGAAAAGCCGGCAAATGGACCAAACAACAGCGTCTTTTTATTATCGATATAGCGTGTATCAAGGTGCGGAACCGACATTGGCGGAGCTCCGACTTTGGCTTTTCCATATACTTTCCCGTGATGCTGCGCAATCACTTCAGGGTTATTGCATACCATAAATAATCCGCTTACCGGGAATCCTCCAATATGCTTGGATTCGGGAATACCTGTTTTTTGAAGCAAAGGCAAGCTTCCGCCTCCGCCTCCGATAAAGATGAACTTTGCCGTGTGGTACTCAACTTTGCCGCTGTCTACATCTGAGACTTTTACTTCCCACATACCGTCACTTTTACGTTTCATATCTTTTACACTTCGTTTGTAATGAACGTGAACCCCTTTATTCTTCAGATGGTCAAACAACATGCGTGTTAAAGCACCGAAGTTTACGTCTGTTCCCGAATCAATTTTAGTTGCAGCAATTGGTTCATTTGACGTGCGCCCCTTCATGATTAACGGAATCCATTCTTTTAGTTTGTCAGGACTGTCGGAATACTCCATTCCTTGAAACAACGGATTGTTTGACAGCGCTTCAAAACGCTTTTTCAGAAACGATACATTTTTTTCCCCTTGTACCAAACTCATATGTGGAATTGGCATGATAAAGTCTTGCGGATTGCGAATCAACTTGCTGCTTACAAGATAAGACCAAAACTGTCTTGACAGCTGAAACTGCTCGTTAATTCGGATCGCTTTCGTTATATCTATAGATCCATCAGCTTTTTCTGATGTATAGTTTAGTTCGCACAGCGCAGAATGGCCCGTCCCTGCATTATTCCATTCGTTCGAGCTTTCTTCCCCTGCGTCTGCGAGTTTTTCAAATACTTTAATGTCCCATTCAGGTGCTAACTCTTTGAGTAATGATCCCAAAGTTGCGCTCATGACTCCGGCACCAATTAAGATAACGTCTGTTTTTTTCTGTACGTTGCTCATTATAACCTTCCTCATCCCCTATATTTGTAAAAAGATGTAGGCGCTCCTGCTTACGTAGTAAAAAAATTCAGGTGCGACCTAAGAACACACCTTTTTCTGTCTCACTTATAACTATATCACAGTATAATTGTCTGATGATTATAAACTATTCAAAAATGATAAAAAAGTGAGAAAATCGCCCACAAATTCCAAAAAACTTATTGAATTCCGTCTGCATTTTCTTTTATTAGTAAACTTTTATACCTACTTCTAAGTGGCAAAGCATCGATTAATAAAATAACAAACTATTCCAAAAATTCAGCTTAAAAACCAAAATAATTGTCTTGAAAATTTCACCTACTATAACTATACTCAGCCCAAAGAACAATCAGCACTATAAATAGAAAAGCCTTCATTCTTTTTGACTAGTTATACGTAGATGTATATATATGTATAGAACACCAACTTGTCCAGAGGTGCATATCTAGAAAAATAAGTATATATTACAACAGCTAATTCTCAACAGATATTGCAAGTTGCAATATCTATTGTCATATAACATACCATGAAATAAGTGAATAAGTAAATGATTATTCAGAAATTTATGTTATAAAACCTAACATGTATGTTGACTTTTACATAGGACATACTTAACAGTACTTTACATGCTTCTTTCATTTTAAATTTGTTTAATTGCCTTGTTCATGCGCCATAGTTGTTGCTGAGTTCAATCAAAATAAGCCACGATTAGCACGTGACTTATTTTAATTCTTATTGAGCTGGTTGAATATCATCTTGTGTAAACGTCCAAATACCACGATTTTTACTAAAACCGCTTAATTCAAACTTAAAATCGCCTTCTTTTGGTATATCAAACGTTGCAATACCGCTTTGTTTTTCTCCTGGTGAAATGTTTCCATTCAAATAATCCTCTGTGGCACCAGAAACAACCTTGGCGTTGTCCATATTCATCTAAATAGATTATTCTATCTATCGTGCGCTCTGAATGCAAATACAAAGTTTTTTTTGTTCTTATACTTATGCCTTTTTTAATAAATTCTTATGGTGTACCTATTAAACCAGGATTTATTTGTTCAATCCTTGCCCAGTCAAATAAACACGTAATAGACATTCTATTAGTACATTGAATTTTTATAGATCCCCCTTCACCAATGTCTTCAATTTCGAATTCCTCAATTTCATTAATAGTTCCAAATGAATTGATTTCCAATTCTTTCACACCCAAAAATGACATTTCAATATATACTATGTCCCATTCCCCCCACCGTTTAGGCTTATTTTTTACAATCTCTTTAGTAGATAATTGAATAAATAATGTCGGACCATCTCTTTTTATTTGAACACTCAATAATTCAGAATCGTTAAACATTGGCATCCTGCCAAAAATGCCTGTAACTGCTTGAGGGTTCATTATCCTACTCGAGTTAATCATATATACACTCCTCTATTTCTATTAATACGTTATCTATCTCTTACACGCTTTATAATTAATCAAGACTATATTTCTATATATAAACACAATACATATTCACATGAAATATATACCTTCAAAACCTCTATTTCCCTCGCTTGTTCTTCGCGTTGTATGTTAGTATTTATATAAAATTTAGCACTTAGTACACTAAGTAAGTAATCGTAGCCTTTTTAATTTACGTATTTAAACGTGCAAAAAGCACTTGTAGTCTACTATAGACAATCAAGTGCTTTAAGTTCATAAATTTTCTAAGTTTATTGATATTTGTAAGTTTTATAAGTTATTTTTATAGTTGACAGTTTGACATGTTTTTTACCATGTCGCAAGTGTAACATTTAAACCCTTTAGCTTGTTTAATCTCATGTGTTTCGAGTTTATGGCATCCATAAAGTGATTCTGATATGTAAAGAGGTATCTCACCTAATTTTTGGTCTCTTCTCGTTATCCTCGTATAATAACACCATAACGATATAACCTTTATAAACTCTCGACTTTCAAAATGACATTCTTCGTTTTATTTCTAAGGAGCGTGAATTTGGGAGCTTAAAGCGTTACAAGCTTTGTCGTTAGCTTAACACTCCCCATTCCTTTTATTAAATATTTTATCACACCAAGTGTCACTATGACTAAATTATGACAAGTGTAAAAGAGGGTTGCAAAGAATTTTGTTACCTTTACATATTTGGACTTTTTGGACAGCTAGATTGTAGAAGATGCAGCATTCAATTATCTTACTTAATTCTCACAATACACTTGTAATCTATCAACTTTCAAATAAACAAAGTGTCCTATCAAATATTGATAATCTTCAAATAAGTCACTTGTAATGAAAAAACCTACATCTAAAATATTATCTTCTAGCATCTTACCCCAAAGAATATAACTATAATTATTAACATGCTTAACTTTCTTCAAACATTGATCTTTTTGTTCCTCTATATCCAAACTATCGTTTATAAATATATCTATTTCAACTTCATATTCTTTGCCTACTTCCAGTTTTTGAGGGGATACATTAAATCCTATAACTTCTTGATTATTAACTAAAAATTTAATTTCTTCCTCAGCAAGAGAGTCAAGCTTGCATATTTCTATTTTGTTATTCATAATTTCTCCTCTATTCCACAGGATTAATAACAGGAATATTCTTTCCGTTATTCATCATTTTCCAAAAAGTTTTACCACTTTCAACATGATACGTTGTAATTTCTCCTAAGTTATTTGTTCCTACAAATTCAAACTTAGCATAACTTTTTATAGGAACACCTTTAGCATTAGTTAAACTACTGTTTTTCATAAATTTAACATAGCCTGTTCTTAGTTCTCCATTATAGTTGTATTGAACTTTTATTCCATTTTTTATTACATCATTAGCTCCTGCTAGATACTCATCAGCATTAGAATATGCTCGTCCGAATTCACCACCATGTTTACCAAAGTGTGATTCTAGTTTTTCTATACTCCCAAAGTTAATTCCGCTGGTTTTCTTACTATCATTACCTGTACCCTTAGCGACAGCCCCCTGATCATTGATCCTCTCAACATTCGCCTTACCACCAGACTCTTCCACTTTATCCAACGCTTTCGACTGGCCTTTTGAAACATTCCCCATCTTATACGTCGTTAATCCATTTAACGCTTCACCAAAGGTCTGTCCAGGTAACGCCTCTCCTATCCCTACCAGTTGAGGTTGAGGGCGTAAAGTCGGTATCTTAGCATCTAGTAAAGGTTGAAGCTGCTTCTGAACAGGTTCATACACCTTCTTCGACCAATTGCTTGCTGCTTTTGGGCTGACGACATTTCGCATATCGCTTAATGTTTTGGTTGCTTTATGTGCAGGTACACGCGGAACGGATTTTACGGCTCCTGCGGGTTTCGCTCCTCCAATGACGCTCGCAAACAGAAACATGCTGTTTTCCCAGTGCTCTTTTGAAAGAGGTTTGTCAGGATTAAGTGCCTGCTGCCCTACATCTAAGAGTCCCATCGTTGCGTGATTGACAAAGTCATACGGTGAATCAAACGATTTTTCCCCTCGTTCATTCAACCCCTCTTTGAAGGCAACAGCGCCATCAAATCCACCCATCGTTACAAAGTTTCCAAAATCATATAAGGAGTTGAACTGTTTATCTCCTCTCTCCCCCATACCGGCCCAAACGTCTTGTGCTACTCCTTTAGTACCCGTAACTGTGCCTTTTGCTAAGGTGACAGCACCTTCCCCTACGTCCTTGACTACAGCTTTTATACCGGTTTCTTCTTTTTTAGCTTTAGGATTTTCACAGATTTCTGTAAAGTCAAAGGATTCAGCTGTTTTTTTAGTCCCAACACTCTTAACCTGCCCCTGACTCATCACCGACTGCATAAGCATTCCCTCAACGCCCGTAGCGTTTTGAAGAATCTGTTGAGACGTTAGCATGCCTACAGTTGAAGAATCGTTGAGCGCCTGCAGGTATGGACTTTTTTCCAGTTCCACTGCTTGCTCTGCAAGTGACAGTTCCGCTAGTTTTTTCATGTTAGCAGGTGCTGTATCCTGCTGAATTTGCGTTAGCACTTCTCTTATGTAAGGCGAGGTTTTTTCAAGTCTGTGAATTTCTTTTAACTGTTCAGCAGGCGTCATCGCCTGAAGCTGAATCAGTTTTTCAAGTCCTACTTCCTTTATCACTTTCTCTTGTTTTTCTTTTCTTGTCAAGGTTGTTGGAATACCTTCTTCAAAAACCGAGACGCCTCCTGAATCGGCCATCGCTTTTTTCGCCAACGCGCTCAGCTCACTTACATTGCCCGGCTGAATGGAACCATTTTGAAACCCAGCTTTCACTTTAGAAAGCAGCGAGTTTAAAGACGTCAGCTGATCTTGAATGACTGAAAGGCTTTGCGTTTGCTGTTCGTCAAAACGGACTAAATCGTTCATCGTTTTGTCCGCTTTGTTTTTTGCTTGTTCTACTTCTGTTAAAAAACCTTGATCGTTAAGCGCTGAAACAGAAGCAAGATGACTGACTTTTTGAATTGCTGCATTCGCTTGATCGACAAGCGAAACGGTTGTATTTCTTGTTTGATTTAAATGCGCGGGAATAGTGTCTTGTAGAAACGGCTGCGTGATGTAGCCGTCTTCGCTCGGTTCGAATGAGCGCAGCGCATGTGTGATTTGAGTTAGTCGAGCTTCATAGGAAGTGAGTAATGAATGATACAGCGTTAAAAAAGAAGCATGTCCCGTTTCGTAAAAAGATCGAATCGCTTCTCCTCCTTTTCCTTTAAACGCATCATCTAAGCTTGAAAATGCCTGAACCTGTGAAATCAGGCTCTGAATTTGTTCTTTTTGACTTTTAATAGAATCTAAGATAGCTTGAATATTTTCGTGAAAAGCATCGACATCAAGTGTTTTCAATAATCTGTAACCTCCTAGCTGTATCGATGTAGAAAAACAACAAACGGTTAACGAACAACCGCCCGTCATTTTTCTAAACCTAAGCGGACGCTCCTCTTTACAAGGCTTGCATCATCCGCTAGATAAAACCTTTTTATTTGAATGCCAAATCTATGCTGGTTGAAAGGTTGTTTTTGATAGCTTTATATAAAATATGAACATTATTTAGCGGCGTTTGCAGCTTTTTCATCTGCTTCTTTTATGGACTGCACGGATTTTTTGGTGGCGTTCAAATCATCGAGGAGCGTTTGCTTGTAGTCCACAATTAACGTTTGCAGCTGCTGGTTCAGCTGGTTTAATTCATCGAGCACCGCTAGTTCTTGTCCGCTTCCGACGTGAAACGGAAAAAGCGGCTGAAACTGCTGCGCAGCAGCGCTTAGGTCACTAAGCGTTCTATTAATTTCACCATCTATTACTTTAATTTCGTCTGCCATACTGTATCACACCTTATCTTTTGCTTCGTCTTCTTGCATTTTAATGGCGCGTTCCATCCCTTGTATATCTGATTGAAGCGTCGTAATTTTTGCATCAATTGTCGTGATGGCATCCGCCAGCTGACGGTTCAGCAAATCATCGTATTCGTCTAACATAGCCGTACGGATGTCTTCAAACCCAACAGCAAGGCTGCCTGACCAAGTGGCGGAAGTAAGCTCTGGTTCTTTTACCTTTTCCTTTGCACGTTCAAGCTCGTCTTTGACTTCCGTTAACGTGTTTTTACTAGTCGTAAGCTGCTGGATATCTTCATGTGCCTGCTTTACTTGGGTATACAGATGAGCAACAAACATCTCATTCATATGATGACACTTCCTTTATATCTATCTCTTGGTTCTTCTAACAGTAATTCCCTTTTATAGCTTATCAAATAAAGAAAGAGAGCACACCGGCACGTTTTCTTATATTTTTTGGGAATAATGTAGGTTTTTAGTTCAATACCCACTCTTCAGGATAAAATAACCAAAACTATCTTACCATTGACAATTTATCAAGATTTTTGGACTACTTCACTTGTTATTTCCACGCCACTAAAAGGCCTTTTTACACAATTTTTTTGTTAAAACGCATTCATTCTTTCTATTTCCAAATATTTAAACATGCGCTAGTATATACATAATATAAAGAGGAGGTTGAGTATGAGAGAAAAGCTCGTAAGGCTCGGTTATTTACTGGGGTTGGCTCTTGTTTTGTCCGGCATTTTATATTTCTTTGCATCGAACTGGCAAGGCTTTGACCGCTACACTAAAATTGCGCTGAGTGTGGGGCTGATGCTGCTGTTTTACGGAAGTGCGTTTGCGGTGCGAAAGCTGCTTCCTCAGCAGGCATTTTTAAGTCACTGGACGCTTTTGGCCGGCGCTCTTTCATTTGGATTAAGCATCGCGCTTCTTTCTCAAATTTACAACACACACGCTGAATCGTACTGGCTGTTTTTAATTTGGCTTGTGCCGGTTATTTTGTTTAGCTTTTTTACAAAGTATCAGCCGTTTTACGTGTTATCGTTTGTTTTATTTCAATTCACCATGGCTTTTTTTATTTCACCAACAGGTGCAGTTTCACAGCGAGGCGAACACGAGACGCTTTTACTTTACGCAGGAATGGCGTTTGTGAACTTGATTATTTTTTGGATCATAAAAAAGAAACAGCGCTCGTCTCCTGTGATCATGTATGCAGCGTTTTGTTTGTTTCACTACATTTTTTTAACTGTTTCCCTGCCGGATTTCACAGGCAGCTCTAGCTTACGGATTGGTCTTATTATTTTTTATTTGCTGTTTTTACTAAGCTCCTTTTTTTATTTTTCAAAAGTGAAGCCGCAAAGGTCGTTTTTAGGGATTTCCATTGTGGCATTTGCTTTATTTGTTATTGAACAGTTTTTCTCTTTTATTTTTAAACACTACGCTGAATGGTCACTGTTTTTAGCTTTAGGATTCGTGATTTTATTTATTGGTGCAAGCGTATGGTTTGTCAAATGGCTCACGGCTAACACGTCAGCACAAAAAACCTCGCTCCGCGTGATCAAACGAATAGCGGTGATTGGGATTACGGCCATTGCATCGGTGATCGGCAGCAGCTCTTTAGGAGGACTTGTCACACTTATTACAGGAACGTACCCAACAAACGGAATGCTTGTGATTGGCGTTTTGCTGATTGTGGCATGTTATTTAATTAAAGCAGATATTCCAACCGTAAAATATACGCTTTTAATGATGGGCGTATTAATTAGCGGCGGCGCTTCTTTTTTTGTGAACGACATTCTGTTTTTTATCTACGTCATCGCACTTGTAGCGCTTTTAGTATTCACGAAGCATACGCCCGTTCGCATGCTGCTTTTTGTGCTAGTGCAAGGGCTTCTGTTAATAAAGGTTCCCACTGCTTACTATGACACTATCAAAATAGATTATGTGCTGCTCGCTTTGTTTCTATTAAATGCCGCTGTGTACGCGATAAACGTACACCACGCGTTTAAAAAAGCAGCGCTGCTTCTTGCTTTTATCTTTTTACTGTCGCTGACTGAATTAAGCGAATCTTCTTTTTTAAATATTATTTACTGCACGGTGTTTTTTGTAATTTCGACCGTCTTTTTATTTGTGACGGTACGAAAAGAGCCAAAATATGATTTTATTGTTGGCATGATTTTCTGGTTTGTTTTTTTAGCGATGAAATATTACGACTTTGTGTGGGATTTATTTAATAAATCACTTGTGCTCGTTATTTTAGGTCTGATCTTTCTTTTCCTAAGCAGGAAATGGGACCTGTCAACGCCTGATCAGCCGCAGCCGTCGTTTCTTGACCGCAGCCGAACCGCTGTATGGATCATCATTCTTGTTCAGCTTATTATGCTGGGCGGCATTTTCACTAAAAACGAAGTGCTTCTTCAAAACGGAAAAGAAATTAAGCTCGCTTTACAGCCGATCGATCCACGCTCGCTGCTGCAAGGCGATTATGTTGAGCTTAATTACAACATTGCGCACGTTACCTTACCTCATGTGAAAGACGGAGAAAAAGTGAAGCTCGTTCTTCGCCCTGACAAACAAGGCGTGTATGAATACGCAAAAATCTACCAAGCGGATGATGACTGGAATAAACCGTATACTTCTAAAAGGAAAGACGTTGTCATTACGGGGAAGTATCACGACTGGGGAATTCAGTACGGAATTGAGCATTACTTTATTCCAGAAGGAACCGGCAGCAAAGTGGAAAGCGAAGCTCGTTTTGCTACTGTACGCGTTGGAAAAAACGGAGATGCGATTGTTACAAAAGTAGGCAAATAAAAAAGCAGCCGCTTCAACATTTAAGCGGCTGCTTTTTGTTTTAATTGATAAATACGCCGATGATCATCGTTAAAATAAGGATCACAAAGAAAATAATGATTCCATAGCCAATCCATTTTATTCTTTTGGGCGTTCCTTTTACATTCATATCTGTTAGTTTTCCTTCAATACGCTTTTGATGTTCAGTAACATCATTGTATTCATTGTTAGGTGAAGTGATATTACCCTTCCTTTCTATTTAATCGTTTTCTTTCTTTTAACAGCTCTTCATATCTTTTTTCAAGCCGCTGCTTGTCTTTTCCTTCTGGCGTGATAGAAAGCTCGCTAATCACTTTTGTTAATTCTAGTTGAAGCGCAAGTTTCTCCGCTTCATTTTGCTGCTGTGACGCTTTTTTGCTTTTACCCGTGTCTTCAATCGCCGCGAGCTCCGCTTTGGACTGTTTTAACGTCAAAACATGCGTCGCAAGCTTTTTAACAAAATAGCGGTCGTGCGTCACAAATAAAATCGTCCCTGGATAAGCTTTTAACACTTCTTGAAGCGCTTCTTTTGTATGAAGATCAAGATAGTTGGTCGGTTCATCTAAAAGAAGAACCTTATAATTTCCTAAAAAAACTTTTGCTAATGCCGTTTTGACTCGTTCTCCTCCGCTTAGCATCTCTACTTTTTTATACACGTCTTCACGTTTGAAAAGTAAGCGCGATAGCACCGTACGAATAAACTGCTCGGTGTACGGACTGTCTTCTTTAATGTTTTCTAAAATGCTTTTAGCGGGATCTAGATTTTCAAGGCGCTGATGGAAAAAGCCGAGTTTTACAGGCTTCGCAACCGTGATGCCTTCTGTTTGCTGTTCAATCATATTCAGCAGCGTAGATTTTCCGGCACCGTTTTTGCCGACAATCGCTACTTTCGCTCCTGGCTTCACACCGCCTTTTAGATTTTGAAACAAGATATGATTACCAGCTGATGCCGAGACTTTGTCAAAGCTCAGTACCTGCTTACTGTGTACTTGGTGAAACTGCGATAAATCAAAATGAATTTCTTCCATTTCTTTTGGCTTTTCTTTTTTCTCTAGCTTTTCAATTCTTGTTTCAATTGCTTTTGCACTTCTGTCTAGCTTCGCTTTTTGTTTTCCGACCGCTCGCTTATGAAGTCTCGCTTCAGAGTTCCCCATGCGGCTCGGCGCTTTTTTAAGCGAATTTGATTTTTGGCTTTTTTCTTCAGAGGCCAGTTCAAGCCGCTGCTTTTCTTTTACATACTGTTCATATTCAAACTGCTGTCTTTCCACTGCGTGTTTTTTTTGCGTCACATATTCTTGATAATTGCCTTCATAGCAGTGAATTTTGCCGTCTTCTACTTCCCAAATAGACGTACAAAGGCGGTTTAATAATTCTCGGTCATGTGAAATCAGCAGCAGACTGCCTGTAAAAGATTTCATTTCTTCTTCAAATTTTTCTACGCCTTTTACATCTAAGTGGCTCGTTGGCTCATCGGCTGCAAGCAATTCTGCGCCGGATGAAAGAGCAGCAGCAATTTTCTTTCTTGTTTCTTCTCCTCCGCTAAGAAAGTCGGCTTCATTTGGCACGTTCCACTGACTTTTCATATCAGGAGAAACGGCTCCTGTAGGTTGAACATCAAGCTGCGGAATCAATGCGGCACGGCAATATGTTTGCACAATTCCTTGATCTGGACTCATTTTTTTCATTAAAATATGAAGCAACGTCGATTTGCCTTCTCCGTTTTTCCCTACAATTCCAATTCGCTCGCCGCGATGTACTTGAAGTTTCTCTGCTTGAAAAAGCAGGCGATCTCCATAGCTTTTTTCAATATTTATAGCTTCTAACAATAACATAAAAAAACCTCCCTAGGATTTCTAGAGAGGATTAGAGGTCATAATTAGGCATACGCAAATATGCACCCTTTTTATAGAGTAAAAAAAGGGAGAAATCACTTCATATAAGACATATAGAAATGGCACCTAAAAATGTACAGACTAATCCTATCTAGACAAATGTTCATTTAAAATAAAGTTTTAAAAGAATGTCTAAAAAAATAGGATTACTTATCCATTGTCTACGGTACCTTTCCTTTCTTAGTATAAAATGACTTACTTCTTACAGTGTATGACGAACATTTTTAAATGTCAATATCGATTTGGATGATATTCCCTTCTTTTCCTACGCACAAAAAAATCCTCAGCCCATCACAGCCGAGGATTCCTGTATTACACGTATTGGTTCACTTTCCCTGTAAAATCAGGCAGCCACTCGCCGTGGGCTTCAATTAAATCATCGCACATACGAATGATGTCATCCATAGATAATTCCGCATTTGTATGAGGATCTAGCATCGCTGCTTGATAGATGTGCTCTCTTTTTCTAGTGACTGCTGCTTCAATTGTTAGCAATTGCGTATTAATATTCGTACGATTTAACGCCGCAAGCTGCTCAGGTAAGTCCCCTACATAAGTCGGCATAATACCGCTTCGGTCTATAACACATGGAACTTCTACGCACGCTTTTTTCGGCAGGTTACTAATTAAGCCTCCGGTATTTAATACGTTACCTGCAAATTTAAACGGCACGTTCGTCTCCATTGCTTCAATGATTCTAGAGCCGTACTCATGTGAACGTGTATGAGTTAACTGACTGTTATTAACCATTTCTTCTCTCATTGATTCCCAATTGCTAATTTGCTCTTCGCATCGGCGCGGGTATTCATCAAGAGGGATGTTAAACTGATCAACAAGATTTGGATATTTATGTTTAATAAAGTATGGGTGATACTCTGCGTTATGCTCAGACGATTCGGTAATATAGTAACCGAACTTATCCATTAGCTCAAAACGCACCATATCGTGATGCTTTGTTCTTTGCTTTTCTTTTGCCAGACGCTTAATTTCTGGATATAAATCTTGTCCATCTCTGTTTACTTCTAGCAGCCATGCCATATGGTTAATGCCTGCGATTTTCTCTTGTATTCCTTCATGATCCATTCCGAGAGAATCAAATAAATCTTTTGTACATACTTGAACACTGTGACAAAGGCCTACCGTCTTTACATTTGTATAGCGCAGCATTGCACCAGTCAGCGTTGCCATTGGATTGGTATAGTTTAAAAACAGCGCATCCGGACATACTTCTTCAATATCTTTTGCAAAATCAAACAGGACCGGAATCGTGCGCAGTGATCTGAAAATTCCTCCAATTCCTACTGTATCTCCAATCGTCTGACGCAAGCCGTATTTTTTAGGAATTTCAAAATCAATGACGGTGCTTGGTTTGTAACCGCCTACTTGAATGGCATTAATCACATACTTTGCTCCTGTTAAAGCTTCTCTGCGGTTCAAATAGGCTTTAACCGTAATATTCACTTTATAGTTTTCTTTTAGATTGTTTAGCATATTTTCCGAATCTCTTAAACGCTCAGCATCTATATCGTAAAGAGCAAACTCAAAGCCAGCTAAAGCAGGCACAAACATGCAGTCTCCTAAAATATTTTTTGCAAAAACTGTACTTCCCGCTCCGATAAATGTGATTTTAGACATTGTCATCTTCCTTCCCCGTATTGGTTTTATCCTTTTACAGATCCTGATGAAAGCCCTGCAATAAAGTATTTTTGTAGCACTAAAAATAAAATGGTCATTGGAAGCATCGCAATAATCGCAGCTGCTCCTACTAAGCTAAGATTATTTTGATTTTCGGCAAAAAAGCTTGCTAACGTAACGGTTAATGTATGCATTTCCTTATCTTGAAGGAAGAAAATTGCAAACTGATAATCGTTCCAAATGTAGACGCTGGCAATAATTAAAATAGACGCAGTAACAGGCTTTAGCAGTGGAAATACGATTTTAAAGAAAATCGTTAACGTACCGGCACCGTCAATTCTTGCTGCTTCCTCGAGCTCTTTAGAAATAGTGGAGCGAATGAAACCCGCATACAAAAAGATCGTTAGCGGCAAAAATGCTGCGACATTATTTAAAATAGCAATTTGGTACGTGTTCATCATCCCCATATTCACAACCATTTTGTACAGCGGAACTAACGCTGTTAAAGGCGGTATTACCATCACGGCGATAAAGATAAAATAGACGTACTTATTTAGTTTCGTTTGGCGGCGTGCTAGAGGATACGCAGCCATTGATCCTAAAACAATAAGCAGAACCGCGGAAACGAACGTAATGATAAACGTATTCATAAAAGAACTGCCTAAATTCGCTTGCTCCCAAGCCGCTGTGAAATTTTCAAGGTGTACGCTTTTTGGAAATACCCATTTGGAACTAAAATCCCCGGTTGCTTTTAAAGAAGTCGTAACAAGAATATAAAAAGGGACAATATGAACAAGCGTTATACAAAGAGCGAGAAAGGTAAAAAATCGTTTTTTTCGTTTATTTGTATAGTCCATCACGCTTCTGTCTCCTTTCGTTTAAAGTACACAAGTGCTGATAAGCTAATGACTAAAATAATGAGCGCCATGCACACACCTTGAGTTGCTGCATAACCGGCGTCTTGTCTTCTAAAATATAAGTCATACATAAAAGTAGACATCGACTGTGATGCATCTCCAGGTCCTCCTCCTGTCAGCGCCACAATGACGTCAAACAGTTTTAAACCCCCGATAATATTTAAAACGACGTTAATTGTAATAGAAGGCATAAGCAATGGAAGCGTGATGTTTTTGAACTGCTGAAGAGCAGATGCTCCGTCAAGCTGCGCTGCCTCGTAGTAATCTTTTGAAATACTTTGCAGCCCTGCTAAATAAATAATCATCGCAATTCCAACAAATTGATACGTATTGACGAACACGATAATCCAAGAGTTAAGCTCCGGAGTTCCCAAAGCATTAATCTTCTCAAAGCCTAAAAACACAAGAAGGTCATTTAAAGCGCCCCCTTGGTAGGCAAAAAAGAAGTACCAGATATACCCCATAATAATTGGGCTGATAATAACCGGAAGGTAGACAATTGTTCTTGTTACAGCTTTCATTTTAATGCTTTGATTCAGAAGCAAAGCGTATAACAAGCCAATAATATTTTGGAAAATTGTACTGCCTATTCCGTAGAGCAGCGTATTTTTTATCACAAGCCAAGTCGTTGGATCTGCAAGCAAACGTTTATACTGCTCGAGCCCAACCCAATCGTACGTTTGTGAAAAACCATTCCAATTAGTAAAGGAAAGTCTAATTCCGTTAATAAAAGGATAGATAATAAAAACGGTGATAATTACTAAGCCGGGAAGGTACATCCACCATAAAGAGGATTCTGTTTTTAATTTTTTCCTTCGTTTTTCCGTATCTCTTACTACAGAAACCGGCTCTTTCCTGACTAATTCATTCATCGTGTTCACTCCTATTTCAGCTTGTGTTGAAAAGAAGCAGGAGCCTATCTCCCTGCTTCTCGGCGAACAAGGAACTTTTGCACACTATTCTATTGTTTACTGAGACGCTTGTACTCTTTTTCCATCTCATTTGATAATTGCTTTGGCGTTAAACTTCCCGCTAGCATTTCTTGACCTGTAGAAGACATCACTGCCCACATGCCGCTCGGTAAATACTTTCGGTCGAAGTATGGCTCAACTTTGATATCACTATACTTATCGTAGTATGCAGAGTAGTAGTTTTGTGTTTTATTGTTTGTCAGAGCCGATGCTGAAGACGTTCCTTCTGCAATCTTTTTGGCAACTTCCGGCTGCGACACAAATTCAATAAATTTCTTGGCTTCTTTAAGGTGCTTAGAATCTTTCCACGCAGCAAGAGTAAAGCGCTCTCCGCCAATCCAGCTTTGCGTACCGCCTTTATGAATAGCAGGCACCGGTACCGTTCCTACTTTTACTTCAGGATTTAATTCTGTTGCATCCGGTCCAAGAGATCCGCCTACAAATGTGAAAGCAATTTTATTTTGAGCCATTAATTCCGTTGCTTGAGATACTTTTGCGGTTAATACATCTTCATTCAGCAGCCCTTTCTTCTTCATTTCTGCCATTGTTTCCGCTAGCGGCGTGTAGTTTGACCAATTAAATGTTCCTTTTTCCAACTGCTTAGCGTAGTTCTTATTTTTTGCTGTAATAAGCTGAGGTGTAGCCAGCTGATCAAACACTTGAGCAATATTGCCGTTTTCTCCTCCTGGGATCCATAGAGGCGCTACTTCTCCTTTACTTTTCTTCTTTACTGTTTCTAACGCTGTTATAAATTCATCCATTGTATTAGGAGGCTTTATTCCGTACTTTTCTAACAGCGTCGCATTATAGCTAATTCCGTCTTTTGCTTGATTTAAAGGATACGCATACACTTTGCCGCTTTTATCTTTTAAAATTTGATTTAGCGCCGGATCCAAATGCTGAACCCAATCCATATCTTTTAAATCTGCTACATACTCACCGTAGCGAAGCTGAGACCAGCCGTGCGTATCAAATAAATCAGGCATATCATTTGCACCCATTTTCACACGAAGCATATCTTCATAGCCGTTACCCGGAAAATTTGCATCAATTTTAATATCTGGATTTTGTTTTTCAAATTCTGCAATCGCGTTTTGAAGCGCTTTTCTCTCGCCTTTATTACTCATCGTAGAAAAAAGCGTTAACGTTGTTTTTCCATTTCCGCCTGTTGCCGCTTCTTTATTTCCGCAGCCCGCTGCCACAACAGAAAAGACTAGTAATAGAACGAAAAGATACGTAAGCTTTTTCATTTATCTTTTTTCCTCCTTATACTCTATCAAGACATAAATAACTGAATATTCAGTTATTTATACATAGACAAATTCATTGCACAACGAAATAAAGTCACTTATAATTTAATCCTATACTTTTACAAAGGTTCAAAGAGTCCTAGAGATGAAAAAGCTTTTTCATTTACATACTTATCTGCCAATAAGTATGTAGTTTCTAGGGCTTTTTAACCTGCTTTTTCTATGTTTTTTTCTATTTTTCTTCCCCCTTATCACTCTTTATGTATGAATTCTTCTTTTCTATCACCCCCTTTCAAGTTATAACTTTTAGGCTACTGTTTTTTGAGTAAGGCTCCGCAGCTTTCACGATAAATTAATTTAGTCGGCACCATGACTTTTAAAGGAATGGACCTGCCGCTTAATCGATCTACTAGCATTTTAACAGCCTGCCTTCCCATTTCTTCGGTATATACTTTAACTGTGGTGAGCGGCGTACTCGCAAATGCTGCGATATCCACATCATCAAAGCTTACAATCGCTACGTCTTCAGGAACCTTTATATTTGATTGCTGCAAGGCACGCATTGCTCCTATCGCCATTGCATCACTTGCGATAAAAAATGCCTGAGGAAGATTTCCTTGCTTAATCGCTTGTCCCATCAGCTCATATCCTTCATTCATTGAATATTCGCCGACATAAACTTTCTCAGAATCGAGCAGGCCTTTTTCATACATAACGCGTTCAAAAACCGTTTGACGCTGATCTTCAATAATAGAACTTCCGTTGATATAATGTTCTCTTTCTGTCCCTCCGATATAGCCAATTCTTTTATAACCGAGGTCAAATAAATGATTTAATGCATGTTTAGTAGCTTTCTCAAAATCAATCATGACCGAATCGTACAAATCCTCATCCGCTTTGTGATTGATAAAAACAATAGTATCTAAATGATTGCTCACTTCTTGAACCGTTTCTGGACTAACTCTTCCCACTACAATTACTCCATCAAGATCCTGCAGCAGCTCTTCTTGCTTCATGCCTTTTAGTCTAAATGACTTTACTGTAAAAATTTCTTTTTCTGCGCATTGACTTTCTATTCCATGGCGAATAGAAGAAAAAAAAGGGTCTACTAACTCTTCTTCAAGGGATTGAGCAAAAATAATACCTATCTTTGGAGCTTCTATGTCTTTTCCGTTTGCCGTTCCTTTTCGTATCTTCACGGGCGTATATTGCAGTTCCTTGGCTGCATGAAGAATGCGCTCACGAGTAACCTCAGATACAGAAAGCGTATGATCATTATTTAGTACTCTGGATACGGTTGAACTGGAAACATTAGCGTACGCCGCTATATCTTTTAAAGTTGCCATCTTTTTACCTCTCTATTATAATCTTCTATTTTTACTAAATATTTATCTCTTATATTGGAAGAATAGCACATTAATAAAACGCTTTCAATAAATAATTTTAAAATTTCAGTAAATTTATTAAAATATTCCCCAAAATTCTTCATTTCTTTTGTTAGTTCCGCCGTTAAAATGACAAAAATCCGCTATTACTACTTTGTTTTTATCACACCGCACTAAAACTTAAGTAAACTTTTAGTAAATATTAATTTTCATAAGAATTTGTTCATATTTGATATAAAACGGTTTGTTGGGGAAAATAAAAGGAGAAATACTGATAAGGAAAGAGAGAGCCTATGATTAGCCAACATTCTTATTTTCAACAATGTCTGCCTGCCCTTCAACAATTACATAATATGAATTTTACGAAAGAACAGCTGTTGCAAAAAGACTTTTTAATCGGTCAAGAAAAGGAACTAAGCATGTACTACTCACCCCATAACGATTACATAAATCCAAACGCTCATATTATTATTGTCGGCATCACACCAGGCTGGTTTCAAATGAAAACCGCTTTTAAACAATGCGTTTCCAGCCTGTCCCATCATCATCCGCTTGAACAAGTACTGTATGAAACAAAAAAAGCCGCTAGCTTTAGCGGAACGATGAGAGTAAATTTAATAGACATGTTAGATCGATGCGGCGTTCAAAAAGCGATCGTTATGGACAGTGCCGCTGAGTTATTTGCTTCACAGCGAGATATGCTGCATACAACGTCCGTATTAAAGTATCCTGTGTTTTACAAAGGAAAAAACTATACGGGTCATCAGCCGCCAATTGAACGATCAGCACTTCTTTCACACTATGCTTTTGAAGTGTTTCCACAGGAATGGAACGAAATAAAGAATCCGTGCTTAATCGTTCCGCTAGGAAAAGCAGTTGAAAATGTTTTAAGAAAACTTTCAAGTGAATCTTCGCTTTCTCAGCATACGTATTTATTTGGCTTTCCACATCCATCAGGAGCAAACGGACATCGAAAACGAATATTTGAAGAACACCTAAGGGAATTTACGGAAATTGTGGAGGAGTGGGCTGTAAACAGAAGGAGTTGAAAACGACCTTTAGCTCTTTCTGTTTGCAACATCTCCTTCTTTTTCTTCTAGTTCTCGTTCATTTTGCTCTTCATGAAACTCTTCTTCTGTTTGTGCAGCAAGATAGTCAAACGGCGTATAGTAATTACGAGGAAGCTTTCGGTGCCAAACTGTTTTAATAATAATAATCATCAGCGGAATACTCACCGTTAAAATAGCGACTAAAACTAGTAGCGAAAAAATCATAAATTATTTCCTCCTGCTTTATGAACCGTGCCTCCTGAAATAACAAAGCGGATCCCCTACACCCATCCACTTATATTTCATCTACATTCACTGTCATCAGTATACGGGATTCATGAGTAACAAAACCGTTCTTTTCAAAAAAACGTTCTGGTTTGCCTTGGCCTCTTTCAGTAGACACGTAGACTTCTTTCACTTCTTTTTGTATAAGTAACTCGTTAAGGAAAGATAAAAGACTCGTTCCTATGCCAGTTTGCTGAGTGTTGCTTAACACACAAATTTCATTTACATAAAACGTCTTATAGTTCGCCCACTGTTCTTCATTTCCTATTATAAATCCTATGAGTTTATTATTTTTACTGTGGAAGTAACCTATCCCTATGTAACCTGGAGTTTTACTGATATCGTATAAACGAGCATAAGCAGTGTTTATACTCCAAGGCTCATTCCACGGTGACCCACTAAAAACACTTGTATAGATGATTGCTGCTTCTTCTAATTCTTTATCCCTTAGTAAACGAACTTGACTTTTCATCATATTACTCCTTTTCCTATCAACTTTCTTGAAATTCATTTATATATAAAACACTCCATGTATTGGTTAATTATAACATTTATAGACATAGAACGAATAAATTAGTTATCGTTCTCACTGTACTAGAAAAAGGAGATCCAATTTTCGGACTCCTTTTCTTAAATCAACTTTATTTCTTTTTACTTGAATTAATAGATGTATCTATAAAATCATTCACATATTCGCTCATTTCTCTGTACTTCGTCCAATGTAAATAGTGATGTCCTTGTAAAACAACTAGCTTTTGCGACGATACGTGACTTAATTGATTCTGGTAAAACGTAATATTTGATTTTCCCTCTTTTGGTTCTTTGTCTACTTTTCTAGTAAAAATCATTACGGGCATCTTTGAAAGAAATGACATATCGAGAGTTTTATTTATATTGTTGTTCAGTTCTTTTGCTTCATCGATGACGTTTTTGTTGTAGCCTTTCCAGCTGGAGATTACTTTTGTCATTTTTAAATTTTTTGTTGTATACGTTCCTTCTTCGGCTAGCGGTAGATACTGATTAGGACTAGTAAGCAGGGCTAAGCGAGCAAGTCCACTTGGCGCTAAAACACTCATCAAACTTGGTATATTCGGCGCTTCTTCTTTAAAATAATCTAGCGCTTGTGGCAGCGTAGGGTCTATTCCAATAATTGCTTTTACTTCATCTGGATATTTATTAGCGTAATACATGCTGTAAACACCAGAAACTGAGTGCGGCATTAATATATACGGGCCTTTTATATCCGATTTTTGCAAGGCTTCTCTCATTTCACTTACACTATTTTCTACCGTTCGTTTTTTATTCGTAATGTCACTCCATCCGTATCCAAATGGTTCTACCACCACGACTTTATTATCCTTTGACAGTTCATTTACTAACGGTTCAAAATCCAGTGCAGGCGCAGTCGTTCCCAACCCGCTTAGTAGTACAATCGTATTTTCCCCTTTACCTTTTGTATATACATGAATATCTCTGCCATTAACCTCTACTAGTTGACCAATAGGAGGGTACTTTTTCTTTTCTACTGCCGTTATAACTTGATTCGTTACAACCCAAATGATGCATATCCCCAATATAGCTACTATCACATTTCGTAGAATTCTCAAGAACCTAAACTTTTTTTGCACGTTTACCTCTCCTTTCCTTAAGTAGCAGTTAGTAAGCCGACGAGAATGCTAACGAATCTTTGTAACTGCTTACTTACTATGATGCTTCAGAAAACGTTTAGTTCTATTTCCTATATAAAATTTAAAAGAATGATAGCAGCTTACTTCAGCACTAAACGAAAAAAAGGCCTCTTTCATCAGAAGAGACCTTTTACTATTTATTAAAAAGGGAACAATAAAAACTGTAACTCCTTTACTTTATGCCTAAGCGTATAACTGACGCTACGTTTTTAGCTGTTCTTTCAATGTTTTCACCGGCTTTTTCCAGTGCTTCCGGAAGAGTCACTGCCCCGGGCACGACGCTGAATAAAGCAGAAATACCGTGTTCATACACAGCTTCGCTTCCCGCTCCAATGCTTCCTGCTATCGCTATCACGGGAACGCTATGCTTTTTTGCTGTTTTCGCTACGCCGATGGGTGTTTTTCCGTAAATGGTTTGTCCGTCTATTCTTCCTTCACCGGTAATGACAAGATCAGCATTCTTAATATAGCTTTCTAGCTGAGTTGCTTTAATGACAATGTCTACACCTGGCTTTAACTCCGCAGATAAAAATGCCAGCAGCCCGCCACCAAGCCCTCCTGCCGCTCCGGCACCAGGAACGTTCTGAATATGAATATCCATTTCTTTTTTAATAACGGCTGCGTAATGAGCTAGATTACGGTCAAGCTGTTTAACCATATCAGGAGTTGCGCCTTTTTGAGGACCAAACACAGCGGCTGCTCCGGTTTCACCCGTTAACGGATTGTCTACGTCGCACGCAACTTCTACTTTGACTTCAGCAAGCCGAGAATCCAAGTTTGTAAGATCAATAGAAGTTAACTGATCTAAGCTGCCCCCTCCTTCTTTTATTTCTGCTCCTTTAGCATCAAGAAGCTTTGTGCCTAAAGCTTTTGCCATACCGGCTCCTCCATCATTTGTAGCACTTCCTCCGATGCCAATAATGATATGCTTCACTTTGTGATCTAACGCTTTAAGAATGAGCTCGCCAGTTCCTCGCGTTGTTGTGATAAGCGGGTTTCGTTTATCGACAGGGACATGATGAAGACCTGAAGCGGCTGCCATTTCAATAACAGCCGTTTTGCCGTCTCCAAGAATTCCGTAAAAAGCTTCCACCTCTTTCCCTATCGGTCCAGTTACTCGCGCTTGTATAATCTCTCCACCCGTTGCGTCCACAAGCGACTGAACGGTTCCTTCTCCACCGTCTGCCATAGGTACTTTACTAATCTCAGCGTCTGGAAAATGAGCTTTTATTCCTTTTTCAACCGCTTCACAAACATGCAGAGCCGTTAAGCTTTCCTTAAATGAATCAGGTGCAATCACAATTTTCATAGAAACACTCCTTTTTGTTTTTACCCGTATAGCTTTAATACACCAAATATAAGCGTGGATACAATTGCCATAATGAGTCCAATAAGCGATTCGTAAGGGATTAATTTTAAACGTTCTTTTATTTTCATATTTACACTTCCGCCCGTTGCGTGGAAAAAGCTTCCGTGCGGGAGGTGATCAAGTACGGTCGCTCCGGCATGAACCATAGCAGCTCCGGCTAAAGCAGAAACGCCCAGCTCTAAAATCGTCGAGCCAAAAACTTGGCTTGCGACTGCTGTTCCTGCTGTTGTCGAAGCGGTTGCCGCTGACATAAAAATACCTGAAACCGGAGCTAAAACATAAGCTGGCAATCCAATGGCAGACAAGCCTTGAATAATCACGTCTTTTAGCTGGGAGTTGGCAATAATTCCTGCTAATGTCCCTGTTCCAAGAAGCATAATGGCTACACCTGACATTTTTCCTAATCCAGAAATAGCGTATGTATTAAGCTGTTTTCCTTTTTTCATCACAATGGCACCAACAATTCCTCCTACAGGAAGCGCAACCATTGGATCAATATTAAGATCAAAAAGCGGGCGCAGCGCCAGTAGCACGATGGTAACAATTGGTGCTATGATGGCCGTTAAAAACAGCGGCAAGCTGCTTGCATCCACTGTATCTATTTCTTCAATTTGAACCATTGTTCCTTTTTTCACTAATCGTTTGGCTACTATATAAGTGGCCGTTACGCCAAATATAGCGGGAATAATTCCTGCAGCCATCACGGATGTAAGCGGAATATTAAATGCATCTGAAGCAGCAATGGCGTTAGGATTAGGAGACATTAAATTTCCTGCCTTTCCTCCTCCAATCATCGCTAATAAAATAGCTGGCTTTGACATACCCGTACGTTTAGCAATTGCTAAAGCAATAGGCGCCACTGTGATCACAGCCACATCCACAAACACACCTACTGTCGTAAGAATGAGTGTGGCTAGCGCTAGAGCTAAAAGCGCTTTTGTTTCCCCTAATTTTTTTACAATGGTTTCTGCTATAACTGCTGCAGCACCTGATTCTATTAATACCCCGGCCAATATACCAGCTGCAAGAATCCGCAGCACTGCGGGAATGATGCCTTGCGCTCCTTCAATCATTAAAGTAACGGTATCAGCAATATTAACTCCGCCAATCAGTCCTCCTATTAAAGCTCCGGCTATCATTCCGTATGCAGGAGCCACTTTCTTTAGAATTAATATAATGGCAATTACTAATGCACAAATCGCGCCTAACGCGCTTACTTGAACGTCCATAAAGCATCCCCTTTCTTGTTTCTTCTATCCCCAATGCTAATTGTAAGCGCTACCTTTAATTCTTTCATTAGTCACTTCAACAAAAAAAGACCTTACTATCGCAAGATCTTTTATGCACGTGCACAATTATGAAATTTTAGATAACAGTAGCGCTACATACAGTTCAAGAAGGTCTTTTACTTTCCTTGGATCTTTTCCCGTGATATCTTGAATTTTATCTAAACGGTAGCTTAGCGTATTTCGATGAATAAAAAGCTTTTTAGCTGCCGTGCTTCCTTCGCCATTTTCTTCTATGTAGATCGTTAACGTTTCGATAAGCTCTTTTTTCTTATCATATTCCTTAAGCTTTTCATAGTATTGCAACAGATCATGATTTTCTTGAAAACCGGCGCGTTGACGTAACAGTACGGGAATTTGATAATCCGAATAGCAGTAGAAATCAGCTTCTGGATGAAGCTTTGAACCAACCGAAAGCGTATCTTTCGCCTGCTGATACGATGTATGAAGGCCTTTAAAATCAGCTTGAACAGATCCTGCCGCTAACTTACACACCATACCAGACGCCTGAAGCTGTTTTTCTAGCTGTTCCGCATAGCTGCTAGCGCTGCCGGCTTCTATAGATTTTAATAGAACCACTCCGTCTGGAAGCATAGCGTATAGATCATTATTAGCTATGTATTTCTTTACAACCTTCATAACTTCATGGCGATTTTCAGCTTTAATAATTAGTGCCATTCTTGGAAGGTATAAGTTAATATTAAACCGATTCGCTCGTTCAAAAAATAAGGAATCAAGCGGCTCTTCTTGTTGAAGAAGCTGATGAACCACCTCTTCTTTTAATCGTTCATCCCATTGAATTTCCTCTATTAAAATCATTTCTTGAAAAATCATTTCAGCCGCCATGCGCACAAGCTCTCCGTAATTACGAATCTGTTCTGGCAGTCCTGTTAATCCCACAACCCCAACAATTTCTCCGTTAAAGAAAATAGGCAAATTCACGCCCGGTTTGGCTCCGCGCAGCAAGTTAGCCTGCTGCTGAGTGATTTCGTAGGAACTGCCGCTTTTTAATACCATTAACGCTCCTTCGTGGATTTGATTCATTCGATTTTTATCACCCGAACCAATAATGACTCCTTTTTCGTTCATTACGTTAATGTTGCAATCAATAATCTCCATCGTTCTACGCACAATTTTCTGAGCTAATTCTTTTGTTACGTATCTCAAGCCTGCTCCTCTCTTTCTTTACATTCCCATCTTTTTAGTTTCTTTATCAAAGTAGAATGATCGATACCTAATTCTTTCGCTGCTTGCCGGAGTGATGAACAATGTTGAATAGTTTCTTTAACGAGCCGCTGTTCAAACTGCTCCACTTTCTTTTTTAGAGGTAAATAATCACATTTTTCATCTTCATTATAAGTATGAAAAGGTAAATGATGGGCTTCAATTATTTCACCAGGAATAGACACAATCATATTCTCAACCATATTTCGAAGCTCTCTTACATTTCCCGGCCATTGGTACGCTTCTAGCATTTGCTTCGCTTTATTTGATATGCGCTTTTGGACGTAATACGAGCTGCAAAAGTAGGAAACGTAATGATCAACTAGTAAACCAATATCCTCTTTACGTTGAGATAAATGCGGAAGGGTGATTTCAACTACCTTTAAACGATAGTATAAATCTTCACGGAACCTCCCCTTTTGAATAAGCTCTCCTAGATGTTGATTTGTTGCCGAAATGATTCGTATATCGATACTTTTTGTTTTAGTTCCTCCAATTTTCTGTACCTGCTTTTCCTGTAACACTCGAAGCAGTTTTACTTGCAAGGAAATTGGCATTTCACCAATTTCATCAAGCATCAAGGTTCCGCCATCAGCGAGTTCTAACAGTCCTATTTTCCCTTCTGTTCGAGCGCCAGTAAAAGCTCCCTTTTCATAGCCGAATAACTCTGATTCTAGCAACGGTTCAGGAATGGCTCCGCAGTTCACTTTAATGAATGGCTGATTGTTTCTATCGCTTGAATCATGAATAAGATTAGCGACTACTTCTTTTCCCGATCCTGAGGGACCTGATAGAAGAATACTTGTAGGAAACGGAGCTACTCGTTTGGCTTGCTGATAAACCAAGTTCATCTTATTGCTTTGAAACACTAGGGGCTGTTCCGACCCATTCACTTTTACAGCGTATTTATTTGCATTCATATGTGAAAACTCTTTTACCTTTAACAGCTCTTTTTTAACTGCGTTTAACTGTGTAATATCCTGTACAGTGGTAACAACGAGCTCTATTTCACCTTGTTTGTTAAACACTGGATTTCCTGTTACCATAACGTCTCTTCCGCTTGAAATCGTTTGCATAATAGAGCGCCGTTTTTTTCTTCTAACACAAGTAGGGAAACAGATTGATCAATATATCCTTCATCTATAACGGTTTGCATATGCTTTCCTAATACGTTTTGTTTATTGGTTCCTGTGATTTTTTCATAAGCTTCATTTACATATAGCGTTATTCCCTTTTTATTTACTACATATATTCCGTCCGTAGAGAATTCAATAATGGCCTGTAACGTTTCGTTCGTCAAATCTTTTTTTTCTTTAAAAGAAGTCATTATTTCATGTTCCTTTCTTATGGTGAATTTCCGCCAATATACGGTGAAACTTTTCACCACTATCCATTCAATGTACAATAGGCTTTTTCCTTCTAAAAGCGGTGAATTTTTTCAGCACATGGTTATAAAAATCAAGGAAAACTGAGCTAATATTTACTTTTCGAATATTGGCATAGAAATTGCAGTTTAGTATGTTGAAAGAACAGGAGAGAGTCTCCCCCTTCTAAAAAGGATTATTCTCTCCAGAATATAGGGTAAATGCAGTACAAAGTCATTTTAGAAGTACAAATAAAAATCCCGCTACGTTTAGGAGGCTATTGTATGTGTAATATTATTAAACCTAACTCAAAGCTTTATGTGATGGATAACGGCTCGATGCAAATGGATAAAAACTGGATGCTTGCAATGCATAACCCAGCAACTGTTAAGGACCCTCATACACCTACGGAATTTGTAGAGTTTCCAATTTATACTGTATTAATCGATCATCCGGAAGGGAAAATTCTGTTTGATACAGCCTGCAATCCTGAATCAATGGGACCACAAGGACGCTGGACTGAAGCAACTCAACAAATGTTTCCTTACTCAGCTACAGAAGAATGTTATTTACCGAATCGACTAGAACAATTAGGGGTTGATCCTAAAGAAATTAAATTTGTTGTTGCTTCCCACCTTCATCTTGATCATGCTGGCTGCTTAGAATTGTTCACTAACGCTACTGTTATCGTTCATGAAGATGAGTTAAATGGCACCCTTCAGTCTTATGCACGCAATCAAAAAGAAGGTGCTTATATTTGGGCTGACATTGACGCGTGGATAAAAAATGACCTTCATTGGAAAACGATTAAACGAAACGAAGACACCATTAAACTGGCAGAAGGAATTAATATCTTGAACTTTGGAAGCGGACATGCTTGGGGTATGCTTGGCCTTCATGTTCATTTGCCTGAAACAGGTGGCATTATCTTAGCATCTGATGCAATCTATACAGCTGAGAGCTATGGTCCTCCTGTGAAACCACCCGGTATTATCTACGACTCTCTCGGGTATGCAAACACGGTTGAACGTATACGCCGTCTAGCCTACGAAACGAATTCGCAAGTTTGGTTTGGTCACGATGCAAATCAATTTCAGCAGTTCCGCAAATCTACTGAAGGTTATTACGAGTGAAATCAAGCAACTGCTTAAGATAAAAAATTTTTCTATAAATTGGAGGGCAAACAAATGACCATCTCAAAACTAGTTTTCACCCCTCTCAGCTATACAGGATGGGGATCACTTCAACAACTGCTTCCGGAAGTGAAAAAATATCACCCTGCTCATATTTTAATTGTCACAGATTCCGTATTAAAAGACATTGGACTTGTAGATAAAGTGAGTGCTCCTCTTATCCAAAATGGATATGAAGTAGATGTATACGCAGATACGACACCAGAGCCGCCTTTAGCGCTTGGTGAAAAACTCGTATCTTACGCAAAAAGCCGAAAATTTGATTTAGTCATTGGAGTTGGTGGGGGCAGCGCATTAGATTTAGCAAAACTTACGGCCGTTTTAGCCGTTCACGACGGAGCTGTGGAAGAATATTTGAACTTAACTGGCACGAAACAAATTACGGAAAAAGGGCTTCCAAAAATTTTAATTCCCACGACCTCCGGCACGGGCTCAGAAGTAACGAATATTTCTGTATTATCTCTTGAAAGCAGCAAAGACGTTGTGACCCACGATCATTTGCTTGCGGACGCCGCGATTGTAGATCCCGAGCTTACGCTGAGCGTTCCTTCTAAAGTAACGGCGGCTACAGGGATTGATGCATTAACTCATGCCGTTGAGGCTTATGTATCGGTGAATGCAAATCCAGCAACGGACGCCTTAGCCCTGAAGGCAATACGCATGATCAGCTCTTCTTTAAGAGCAGCTGTAGAAGATGGCCAAGATAAAGAAGCACGAACTCAGATGAGCTACGGAAGCTATTTAGCAGGTCTTGCTTTTTTTAACGCCGGTGTTGCTGGTGTTCATGCACTTGCATATCCGTTAGGCGGACAGTTTCACATTTCTCACGGTGAATCAAACGCCGTATTGCTTCCATATGTGATGGGTTACATACGCAGCAGCTGCGTGGCGAAGATGCGTGATATTTTTGAAGCACTAGGCGGAAACGTGACCTCTTTATCAGAAGAGAAAGCTTCTTATCAGTGTGTAAAGCAGCTGCAGTCACTTGTTAAAGACGTCGGCATTCCTCAGACTCTTCGCGGATTTGAAATTCCAGAAAGTGCCCTTCAAAAGCTGACAGCAGATGGCGTCCAGCAAAAACGAATTCTCGCTCGCAGTCCTTTGCCTCTTCATGAAAAAGATATACGAGCTATTTACCAATCCGCTTATGATGGAGTCATAGTAGAACCTCTGCACTAAAAAACTCCCCCTTATATAAGGGGGAGTTCTATTTATGCTGCTTTGACTGTTGTACCGAAACGATTTTCTCTTGGATCGCTAGGCTGACAGAATAAAACAATTAGCCAAATACCGCCAATCAGTGGAACCAATGTAATGAGCTGCCACCATCCGCTTTTTCCCGTATCGTGGAGCCTTCTTGCCCCTACCGCTAACGAAGGAACGGCAACCAATAACGAGTAGATTACCGGCAGAAAAAGAGGCTTATCAATCACGAACTGAATGAACGAAAGAATAAAGGAAATAACAAAGTTAACTAACACAAACATCCAGTATTCAGTTCGGCTTGCTCTGCCAGAAAACGTACCGTAATTTTTCAACACCTTTATCTACCAGTTCAACTTTATCACTCCCCTTTTTTATTATAAAATTGTAAATTTATAGTTTATATATCCTTTTTATTCAAAAAACAAACCGTTCAACGAACAAATAACGACATTTTTTATGCAAAAGAAAAAACTTCTTTCAAAAAAGAAGTTTTCTTCATGTATTATGCTTTTCTATTTAATCAAATCATTTCGGTCTTCCATACTTGGCGGTTCCTCAAGCCACCCGTTTTTGGCCATGATTTTCCCCCCGTCTTGCCCGTATGTTAAAATGTCTTTGGCCGTACTGACAAGAGTAAGAGGAAGATCTCCACGTAAACTAAATGCAGTGCCTAGAGCGTTGCTTCCCAGCCCAAAACTGCAGAACAAACTCACGCAGTACATCATTAGTTTATCTGAAAAAGGTGCTACTTTTGACTCAGTTGCTTTCGCTCCCCACGTTGCAGGCGTCTGAATATCGCTCTCTAAAAGAATTTTGCTATAATCACTTACAATTTTCTTAGCCAGCTCTTTTCCTTTTACAAAATACTTCTTTACTTCAGGCTCACTTGCTACTTGAGCAAACCCTGTGATCATTTGCATGCCAAGAATGTTGCTTTCAATAGCGTAATAAATATGTGCTACCTCTACAGTATTTAATGCACGTTTACTGGAAAATAAATGGAGGCCATTCATGTAATCTGTACCTTCAGCAAACTTCGCTGTTTTAGGTACTGAAACAGCTGGAGGCCTTGGAAGCACGTTTTTTTCCTGAAGATAATCTACACATTTGTCATAGCCACTTTGCGTGAAAGCGGTAAGCTCTTTATATAGAGAGATCATGTCTTTTCTGTAGGACATGGTTAAATGAAGCGTATGTAGCCCCATGCTAATTTCTTTTAAAAGGCGAAGAAACATAATATCAAACATTTTATCATAAAGCTTAGGAACACCGACATTTACGTCTTTTTCTGTGTATCCTACCGGTATGGCTGCCCCTTCATTTTTTAGAATCGTTTTGATATCTTCAATATAGTTCACCACTTGCATATGCGTATCTTGCATAATTTCTTTTGCCCCGTCATCTTCTGCGTGCGCAATAAAATATTCTAAAATTCTTCGGATCATTGTCTTTTGCTGATAGGTCATCCAAAGAGTAGCAATTTCACTTGAACTTAACGGTATTTCTTGACTCATACACTAAACCTCCTGCTAGGGATACATACGTAAAGCGCTATTTATTCAAAAGTCGGCATCTGTACAAGTGAAGGTTGTATTCTACTTTAATGTTCATTCACGTAATCAGATACAAAACTCTGTCTCTTCCTCAATTAATTCTGCTTCATTTACTATGCACAAACTGGAAGAATTCTATGTATTTACCCTCACTTTTAAATAGAGGAAACAAAAAAAGCCCCCTTCTCATTAAAGGCGCTTTTTTCAAAGAAAACGTTTTTATTCCATCGTATCAGAAATTCTTTTGTAGCTTCCGCACTTTTTTAGATATTGAATGATATCTTGATCTTTTACACGCTGAATAGCTGATCCGAACAGTTCTGCTGCTACCTGCATGCGTTCATGTTTATGTTCAATGGTCATAATATATCGAAGCGCATCCACAACCGGTGCATTGTGACGTGTACGACGAGTTATGTACTCGTGGATGGCTTCATTTAACCCTTCCGATTCCGCTTGTTGAAACTCAGGTTTTCTTACTGCTTGACTATATACCACTTTTTTGCCACTCCTTCTCCTCATTTTTAGTCATTTTTTATCTTTCTTTTATTTCCATTTCCCTAACAAAAAGGAAACAAAACATGAAATCTTAACTTTTTTTATAAAAAAACAATTATTTTTCATAAAGCTCTAACAAGCGTTTGTGTATCCAAATAGCTGCTTGTAAACCTTCTCCCATCGCTACCGTAACTTGTTCAGAATGAGCCACAATGTCTCCTGCTGCCCACACGTTTGAAACATTCGTTTCTTTTGTACGTGAATTTACGATAATGTGCTGATTTTCTAGGAGTTCTACTCCGAGCCCATGCGCTAATTCTGTTCGAACTTTATTTCCTCCAAACGCTAAAAAACCTCTTTCTCCATAGATAAATTCATTGTTTTCGAGGATGACTCCTTTTAACATTTCTGCTTCAGTTATGACTTTTTTTATTGCCTCTTCTTTATAGGTAATTCCCTTTTGCATAAAAGCATCTGCTAAAGGTCCAATCTCTTTTTTGTCATGATTAATGTACGTAATGTCGTTTGTCCAATATGTTAACGTAAGAGATAAACTGGCTCCTGCTTTTCCCGACCCTAGTACTAATACCCTTCTATTATTTACTTCGTACCCGTCGCAGTCGGGACATACATATACGGTTTTTCCCATACACGGATATAGCTCTTGCTGAAGTTCAGGCGGAACCCGGTCTACTACTCCCGTCGCAAACAGTAGAGTAGCTGCTTTGTAGTTAGCAGAGTTTGTGATGACGTTAAACCCTTCTATTTCTTTTTCACACTGAAGGACACGCTCTTCTGCAAATTGAATGCCGTAGCTTTTTGCTTGCTGCCTTCCCGTTTCTCTTAGAGTTTGCCCGCTTATTCCCTCAGGCCATCCCAATATATTTTGATAATTTTTGCAAAGATTGGAACGTCCATCGTTTGAATCAATAACCAATACACTGCGCTTATATCTTCCAAGCTGAATAGCAGCTTGAAGTCCTGCAATTCCTCCACCTATAATGACGCAGTCATGCTTTTCTGCCACAGCACATCACCCCAGCTTTTACTATTTTCTAAACGAAAGCTTCAGTTCTTCATTATCTGTTCTTCTATTATTTTTATACGCTTTATTGTCTTTATTTTTTGAAGTCATTCTACATACAAAAAAACCGCCTCGGCAGCTGCCCTGCCTAGAGACGGTTTTGTATAAAATGAAGAAAGACGATATTACTCATTTTTCTTTCCTGCTTCTTTTTTATTAATTTTAGTAATCAGCTCTTCTTTATGTACTTCACTACCTTTCCCGTAGCGTAGACGGCTATGACAGTTGGGACATAGTGCCGCAGCGTCCTTTGGCTTAGCGAGTCCGCTCTCTGAAAGCTTTGAAAGATAATACATTTGCAAAAAGGCGCTTCCATCTTTTGCGATAAACGGCGCGCTTTCTCCGCAGGCTTCACAAATACCAGCTGCGCGTTTGTGAACATATTGTTTAAGAGCTGCCGTTTGCTCATAAACACTTGTCTTTTTTTCTTTCCCTGATGCCATATGACGAAGCTGTTCAGTTGAATAAAGTGAAACATCCAGCTTTGCTGCTTTTTCCTCGATCACGGGATTTCGTTCAAGTTCAAAAATAATGGCTTCACGAAGCTCTCCGTCTGAGTCCCACATAATTTCTAATTGATGATTAATATACGTCACTTCATCAATAAACTCGACTACTCCAGGCTCCACGTAGTGAAACAAGTAAACGGCTTTTCCTGATAAAAAATGTTCACGAAGCGCTTTATTGCCTTTAATGAGCTGCATCGATCCTCTTTGACCTTCTCCCGTATGGAAAAAAGCGGTTTTATCTCTATTCCACCCGTGTCCTGTTCCGTATTCACTTCCGCTTTCTTTTGTGAAAATAAAAATATATGGATGCACTTTTGGCGTTGATATTTCGCTTTGTTCCTGTCCTTTATAAAGCTTATGAATTTGTTTTCTGCGATAACGATGTCCTTTTTGAAAGAAATCTCCGCGCTGTAAATCCGTAATCAATGAATTGCCTCCTACTGCGGTCCTGCTTTTATAGTACTTATAGCTCTACTATACACTAATTTTTGTTTTCTTTGCAGATCGTTTCTTCTATCTATTGGATTTATATCATACAAAAAAGCAGCTGTATGGGCAGCTGCTTTTTTGCTATAGTCAATTTTGCACGGTATAGTCTTCTCCTAGCCATTTTGTGCTGAGTTTTTTTAACGTACCGTCTTTTTTCAGCTTTTTAATCGCCTGATCAACTTCCGACTTTAACTTTTCGTCTTTTTTGTTAAACATAAAATACACTTTTGAATTAATCACAATATCTCCAACCGTTTTTTGCTGAAATTTCAGCGCTTGATTGCTAAAATTAATGGAAAATGGTGTCGCAAGCGTAGCATCTGCTCGGCCTGTTTTTAATTGAGTGGTAGCATCATCCGCACCTTGACCGGCGTAAACTACATCGATTTTATTGCCGTGTTTTTGATTGTATTTGTCTAGATAAACAGCCGCATTGCTTGTAGCTCCTACAATCATTTTTTTACCTTCTAAATCTTTTAAGGAATGAATATCATTTCGAGTTTTAGGAACTGTTACATAAAGCGGAGAATAATTATATGTTTCATCATTAAATAAAAATTTTTTCTTTCGCTCAGCGTTTTGAGCCATATTATGAGCAATCATATCAATTTTATTACTTTCTAAGCTCAGAAGCAGATTTGAAAATTCCATCGTTTTAAATTCAAATTTATAATCCTGTAGCTCTTTGTCGATTGCTCTTACTACTTCTACATCATAGCCGGTCAGTTTGCCTTTATCATTGATAAAGCAAATATTAGGAAACTGAGTGCCTGTTCCAACAACAATCGTTTGAACATCTTTTTCTTTCTTTTCTCCTGCACTTGAAGATACGTTTGTTCCGCAGCCTGCCACGCTAACAGCTACTACAATTGAAAGTAAAAACAGCCAATATTTTTTCATACGTTCCTCCCCTAAATCCCTATATTATCTAATAAAAAGAGGCTCTTGATAAAGCACCTGCTTCATCAAGAGCCTCTGGTTAACCAGTCGGCATACTTCGTGTAAGATTATTCACATCATAATACTAGTTAACCGATAAATCAAGTAGGTTTTCAGAAAAAGATTATCTTGACAGCTCGGTGTCTACCGCTTAAGATACAACTAATAAAACAATAAAACTACATATCTACCAGTCAACTGGAGGCAAATGGACACGATAATAAGTGTACGTTTGCTTTTTTTATTGTCATCCATCATTTTATCTTTTGGAGGTAAAACGTATGAAATTTGCTTTATTTAGCCTTATTCAAAACATTCCGAACCCGGTTACTGGAGAAACATTAACTGCTCAAGAAAAATTTCAGCATGTGTTAAATCAAGCAGTGCTGGCAGAAAAATTAGGTTTTGATGCTTACGGGGTCGGCGAAAGACACGGAGCTCCTTTTTTGTCTTCTTCTCCTCCCGTTGTTTTAAGTGCAATCGCTGCTAAAACGTCACACATTCGCCTCCTTACTACCGTTACCGTTCTAAGCATTTTAGATCCTGTACGAGTAGCTGAAGATTATGCAACGCTTGATCACCTGTCGGGTGGACGCCTCGAACTGATTATTGGAAAAGGCAACGACCCGCGTCATTATCCGCTTTTTGGCATTACAGAAGAAGAACAATGGGAATCTCTTGCTGAAAGATACGCTCTTTTGAAACAGCTTTGGACAGAAGAAAATGTCACGTGGAGCGGCCGTTATCGTCCGCCTTTAACTAACGTTACGACTCAGCCTCGACCGTTTCAGCCTTCTATTCCCGTTTGGCATGGAAGTGCGTCAAGCCCGCTGTCTACAGAACTGGCGGCTAAATACGGAGAGCCGCTATTTTCATCTAATTCCTTTCACCCTCAGGCTAAATATAAAGCGCTGATTGACCACTACCGCGAACGTTTCGCTTATTATGGCCATGACCCACGCAAGGCCATCGTCGGTTCGGGGACGAGCAGCCTATATATTTCTGATACAACGGAAGAAGCGATTCGCCGCTATCGTCCGTACTATAACGCATTTAGCAATACAGAAGCAGCGAAGCATAATCAATCGCCGTTCACGTCACTAGAAGATATCGTTCAACACGGCCCTGCTTTAGTAGGAAGCCCGGAGCAAATCATTGAAAAAATTATAGACTATCACCGCGCTTATGGAAATGAAGTGCTGAGCATCAGCGTAGACGGTCTAAGCGAAGCAGAGCAGCGCGAACAGCTAGAGCGTTTTGCAAGTGATATTGCACCTGTTCTTCGAAAAGAAATTCCCAGCAGCGTGTGGGAAAATAAAAAAAAGAAAACTCCTTTTTAACAGGAGTTTTCTTTTTAGCTAAAAATAATTTGTCTATTAATTTATCAACTTTTAAACTAATAAACTACTCTGGTTAAGATGCCTGCGTGTCTGTGTCGTAAATATTGGCCGTTACTTCACTTCTTTGACAAAGTAAGATGAGCAGCCAAATGCCTCCGATAACTGGAACAAAGTTAATTAAATACCACCAGCCGCTTCTTCCTGTATCATGCAGTCGGCGAACAGTAACTGCAAGTGAAGGGAGAATCATTGCTGCTGCGTATAACCATATTAAAATAGGTGCAAAGAGTGTAAGTGAATCAATGAAAATAAATATAAATGGAACAAGCGCAAAGATATAACTAAACAATGTAAACATCCAATACTCTTTATGTGTTGCTCTTCCTTGAAACGTTGCATAATTTTTTAGTGCATGTAAATACCACTTCATATAAAAACCTCCTTTTTAAACCGAATTTTGTAAGACAAGCTTACTAGCAGTAATTACCTTAGCATACAAAAAATTAATTTCATCTCCTATTTTTTGAAAAAATCCCAAATGGCAATATAGATATAGGAGAGAGATGGATAATAATTAGTAATAAATACCCAAAATTTTTAGATCAGAGACCATTTTATACCTATAATTACTTTTAATTAATAAAATGTTCTTTTATAGAAAAAAGCTGCCGTATTAATAAACACGGCAGGCTCTATCTTTACTTATGTTCGGTAAAAGTAAGGCCCACATGAGCTTTCATGGGTAATCACATAAGACCACGTAAAATCTTTATCAACCACATATAAATCTTCTAAATACATGTTTGTATTTTCACTTAAATCAGCGCTTATTAGATACTTACATTTAGATAGCTGCAGCACTCGTTCATCATCCTCAAACAGCAAATAACAGTCGTTTATTATTTGCTGTTCGAACGCTTGAATCGCTTGTTCTCCTTGTAAGCAAGGGAGCTTTTCATAGCTAAATGCATGCCATAAAAATTGGTCCATATAAATTTTCTTTTTTTGCGATGCGCTTAAAGCACTTGCAAATTCATGTTCCCATCGCTTTCGAAAGAATTCACCTTGATTCGATAATTTTTTAACAAACATTCCTTTTTTCTTTAACGCATCTTTCATTTTCACTGTGCTTTTCCATCCTTTATTCTGTATTCATTTCTTGTTATCGGCTTCTTAGCTTATTTTTCCACTAGTACCCGTGCGTTAGATTCTTTGCTTTTTGACCAAATTCACTTTATAAAAAGTCGGCTTTAACGTGCACAAAAACAATACAATTGTACTTAAAAGCATGATCAGGCTTCCACCAATTACAGCTCCTTGAATCGAAAAGATGTGCGCAGCCATGCCGCATAAAAAAGTCATGATAATGATCAGAAGTGACTCAAGCAGTCCATATATGCTTCCTACTCGACCCATCATGTCAACGGGAATACTGTTTTGATAAAAGGTTTGAAAACCAGCACTTGCAAAAGCTAACGCAAAGGATAAGCTAAAAAATCCTGTTCCCATGGTTTGAAAAGAAGACGAACACGCATACAGCAAATAGCCAAGCGACACTCCTACACTGCCGGCGCCTATGAGAAAGTTGGTCGACAGCTTCTTAGCAAACAGTGTGTTCACAACTGCTCCAATCATAATGCCAGCGCCTGCTATGCTTAATAAAAATCCGTATTCACTTTCGGACAAATGAATGACTTTTGTTGCAAATGAGACTTCAAGAGAATCAATTGCCGTGGCCATGACCATTAAGAAGCTGAATAATACATAAATGGTGATAATGTATCTGTTGGCTCTACTGAAGTGAAACACCGCTTTCCAGTCTTCTCGAATGGTGTTTACAGACAGCTTATTTTCTTTAACTTCTGTTTTTGTATCCAGGTTCGGCATGAACAAAGTAACCACCCCTGACAATACCAGCGCTGCAGCATTGGCATAAATGGCAAACGCAGGCGTTCCAATCATAAATAACGCACCTGCTGCGGCTGGCCCAATAAGAAAACCACCTGAGTCAATCAAACTGCGCAGCGAATTAAATCTTTTTCGTTTTTCACGTGGAATAAGCTTTGTGATATAAACCATCGATGCCGGCCGAAACATTGAACTTGCCATACTGATGATAAATACGAGCACATAAATGATCAGTATGGATGAGAAAAACGGAAAGCAAGCAATAATCCCCGCGCGCGTCCAATCTAAAACCATCATAAGCTTCCGTTTGTTCATGCGGTCAATTAAGCTTCCAGACCATATATTTGTACATAGCGCAGCAAGCGGCTTTATCATATATAGCCCTGAAACCGCAAGCGGCGAATTCGTCATATCAAGCATCATTACATTTAAAGCAATTAAATAAATCCAGTCGCCGATATTGCTAGTGCCAATTCCAAACAGCAATAAACACGGGTATTTCCAAGACAACAGCTTATTTTTCATAAAAGAAAGGCCTCCGCTTCACTATTGATTTTTGTCAATAAAAAAATCCCACCCCCAAGACATTTGTCTTAGGGGCGAGATTATGAATCGCGGTGCCACCCTAGTTTGTTCATATGTCGCCATATAAACCTTATCGAGTACGGCTTTCGCTTATACTCTAGCTTTGTAACGGAAGCAGCCGTCGCACTATCACGTTAGATCCAATGCGCTGCTCAGAGGCTTGCTTCAACAGCGTTTCTCTTGCTCCTTTTCAGCTTCCGGAGCTCTCTGCTAAGAATACGCACTGTCTACTTTTCTCTTCACGGCATTTAATTTTTAACATCTTACCATTATTATCTATTTTTTGTAAATACTTTATTTCAAAATCATTTTTTGCGGCTGAGAAAAGAATAGTCGATACCCTAGATATACGAAATAAATGATAGAAGCCACCAGCACGATTCCCCACATATTGTACATATCCTTATTTCCCCATACGCCTGTTAGTGAAAACAGCGCTGGAATCGTCAACGTCACCCACGACTGGACAATCGCCACTTTCCCCACATATGCAGATACATCTTTTTTGCTCGTGTTAAGCACATAAAATAAAAACCATAAAAACGACCAAAGAATCCATGTAATGGCGTTAACTACGTCATGATAGTGAACAAGAGAAACCGTAACGTACACTAAAGCGATAATCGATACCCAAAGCGAGTAATAGCCAAGTCCTGTTCCCTGCATTCCCTTTAATACAGTCACCCCTACATACAAATACGTAAGGCCAAATAAAAAGATTGCCGTTCTTTCATACAAAATCCAGTTGCTTTGATCTGACGTAATAATTAAATAAAACGGAACAATAACTTGAAAAGCTCCAACAAATAAGTTAAATACGCCTACGTTTTTTTCATCTGCTTTTCCAAGCAGCATCAGTCCATTTAAAAATAAAGCTGCTCCTGACAGCAACAGTCCAATTTGATCCATTTTTCAGTAAGAAAAGCCCCCAGCTTTTCTTGTCCTCCTCTGCGTCGATGTTTTTCTTTAGGATGTACGGAGTTGTAGTTTACATGTAAAAAAGAAAAAGCAATTCCTTTTGAAAAGGAAACTGCTTTTCTTTCTGTTTCTATTACACTTATAAAATGAAGCTGACAACAATTGCTGACAGTACGCTTACAAGCGTAGCTCCGTATAGTAAACGAAGACCAAAGCGCGCTACTGTATTTCCTTGCTTTTCGCTTAAGCCTTTAACAGCTCCTGACACGATTCCAATTGATGAGAAGTTAGCAAATGATACTAAGAATACAGATACAATTCCAAGCGTTTTAGCACTGAATGTTGAAGCCATATCCGACAGGCTCATCATTGCCACAAATTCATTTGTTACAAGTTTTGTTGCCATAATTCCACCCGCTGCCACAACTTCTGAAGCAGGAACACCCATGATGAATGCAAACGGTGCAAACACATAGCCAAGCAGATGCTGGAACGATAGACCAAATAACATTTCAAACACGTTATCAATCGCAGCCATCAGCGCAACGAAACCAATCAACATCGCACCTACGATAATCGCTACTTTAAATCCATCCATAATGTATTCGCCAAGCATTTCGAAGAACGTTTGTTTATGACCAGTTTGTACTTCTAAAATATCTTCTTGATCCGTTACTGTGTAAGGGTTAATGATAGAAGAAATAATAAATCCACCAAACAAGTTAATCACAATTGCTGTTACTACATATTTTGGTTCAATCATTGTCATATAAGCACCGACAATTGACATTGAAACAGTCGACATAGCTGATGCACAAAGCGTATATAAACGGTTTGGCGGCAGTTTGTCTAGTTGCTTTTTAACAGTAATAAATACTTCTGACTGACCTACAATCGCAGAAGCTACTGCGTTATAAGACTCTAATTTTCCCATTCCGTTAATCTTGCTGAGAACTAAGCCAATCCATTTCATAATGAACGGAAGAATTTTAAAGTGCTGTAAAATCCCAATCAAGACAGAGATAAAAACGATAGGAAGCAGCACGTTTAAGAAAAACGGCATTGATCCTTTATTCGCGATTCCGCCAAATACGAACTCTACGCCTTCATTTGCGTATGAAAGCAGCTTTCCAAAAACGCTGGCAATCGCATTGATAATAATCAAACCAAACTTTGTATTAAGAAGTAAAGCTGATAAAAGAACTTGAATCACAACCATAATAACGATTGGTTTGTATTTGATTTCTTTACGGTTATTACTTGCAAGATACGCTAATCCAAAGACAACGAGTAACCCTAAGATGCCAATTAAATATTTCATAGTATCCTCCACTGCTTACTTATTTTTGTAAGTCTTTTGATGAAAAATAGCCTGGTAAGATTTCGTTGATGTTGGTAATCACAAAATCTCCTTTTAGGTTTGCTAAGATAATTTGTGTGTGATCATCACAGAACTCAGCTAATACTTGTCTGCATGCGCCGCAAGGAGAAATTGGGCCGTCCGTATCTCCTACAACTGCGATAGCTGAAAACTGCTTGTCCCCTTCTGAAACAGCTTTAAAAATAGCCGTTCGCTCAGCACAGTTCGTCAATCCATAGGAAGCGTTTTCAATATTACATCCACGATAAATCTTCCCATCAGTTGTTAAAAGAGCTGCACCAACATGAAAATGAGAATAAGGTACATGTGCTTGTTTGCTTGCTGCAATTGCTTCATCTATTAATTGTTTTGGCTCCACCTTCATCATCCTTTGCTTAGTTTACAGCAGGTTAGCTAGTACTAACCTGCTGTCAGTTATTAATAATCAGAGTTGCTTAATTGACCTTTTGCAATTGATACGCCAGAGCTTGCACCAATACGTGTTGCACCAGCTTCAATCATTGCTTTTGCATCTTCTAAGCCGCGAACGCCGCCAGAAGCTTTTACACCTACATCTGGTCCAACCGTTTTTCTCATAAGCGCTACGTCTTCTACCGTTGCGCCTCCTGTTGAGAAGCCTGTTGACGTTTTAACAAAATCAGCTCCAGCTTTTACAGCTAGCTCAGAAACTGTTGCTTTTTCTTCGTCTGTTAAAAGAGCTGTTTCAATAATTACTTTTACTAGCGCTTTGCCTTTTGCAGCATCTACTACTGCTTGAATGTCGCTTTGCACTAGGTCATAGTTTTTATCTTTTAACGCACCGATGTTGATTACCATATCTACTTCATCTGCACCATTTTCGATTGCATTTGTTGTTTCAAATGCTTTTACTGCTGAAGTAGTAGCTCCAAGAGGGAAACCGATTACCGTACACACTTTTACTTCTGGAGCATCTTTTAATAACTCAGCTGCTTTTTTTACCCACGTTGGATTTACACAAACCGAAGCGAATGAATATTCTTTTGCTTCTTGTGCTAAAACAGTAACTTGCTCTTCTGTTGCATCTGCTTTTAATAATGTATGATCAATAATACCCGTAATGTTTTGACTCATTTTGTTATTCCTCTCTCTTTCTTAATGAATTTCTTTATAAATTAACGTTGGAGCTTCCACTTTTTCAGCGACCGTGCTGTAAGAATCATAAACGATATCCATTACTTCCTGTACATCTTCGCTATTGCTGTGGATTGTAACAAGAGAGTCGCCTTTTTTCACTGAATCGCCAACTTTTTTATTTAGCATAATACCAACTGCTAAGTCGATTTCAGATTCTTTTGTTGCACGTCCTGCACCTAGCTTCATTGCCGCTACGCCGATTTTTTCTGCAACGATTTCTGAAATGTAGCCATCTTCTTTTGCTGGCACTTCAATTTTGTGCGCTGCATCCGGTAATTTAGAAGGATCGTCTGCCACAGAAGCGTCTCCGCCTTGTGCGCTTAAGAACGTTTTGAACGATTCTAATGCTTTTCCGTTTTTAATTACTTCTTGAAGCATTGCACGCGCTTCATCTAAGCTGCTCGCTTTTTCAGCAAGTACAACCATGTGACTTCCTAATGTTAAGCAAAGCTCTGTTAAATCTTCAGGACCTTCGCCTTTTAACGTGTCGATAGCTTCTTTCACTTCAAGCGCATTACCAACCGCAAATCCTAGAGGCTGGCTCATATCTGAGATGATTGCTTTTGTGTTTCGGCCTACACCTTTTCCGATTTCAACCATTGCTTTTGCTAATTCTTCAGCGTCTTCAAGCTTCTTCATGAATGCGCCGTTCCCCGTTTTTACATCCAAGCAAATGGCATCTGCTCCAGCTGCAATTTTCTTACTCATAATTGAGCTTGCAATTAACGGAATCGAATCAACCGTTGCTGTTACATCACGAAGCGCATAAAGTTTTTTATCCGCCGGCGTTAAGTCTCCGCTTTGACCGATAACGGCAATTTTATTTGTATTTACTAAACGAATGAATTCTTCGTTTGTAATTTCAACGTGGAAGCCAGGCACTGCTTCAAGTTTATCAATCGTACCGCCAGTGTGTCCTAAGCCTCGGCCAGACATTTTGGCAACCGGTACATCAACCGCAGCTACTAAAGGTCCTAATACAAGTGTTGTTGTATCACCTACGCCGCCTGTGCTGTGTTTGTCTACTTTAATACCTTCAATTTTTGATAAGTCGATTTGATCGCCTGATTCAACCATTGCTTGCGTTAAATTTACGCGTTCTTCCTGCGTCATTCCTTGAAAGTAAATTGCCATCGCAAATGCTGATAGCTGATAATCAGGTAAATCCCCTTTTGTATAACCTTCGATAATAAAATCGATTTCAGCTTTATTTAATTCATGTCCATTACGTTTTTTTTCAATTAAGTCAACCATTCTCATGACGTTTTCCCCCTAAAAGTATCTGCATATTGTGCATCCACTAAAACGTTTTCAACAACTTACACCCTTACTATATAATAGCTTTGAACAATTGTAAACAGATATATTTACATTTGTTCAAAAATATTTATAGCGTTTGTTTTAGTGAATAAAAAAAGACTTCCGCACTCGGAAGTCTTCCCTTATTTTTCAGCTTTTATCACAAATGACAACATGATTCGGTACTTATTCTTTACCTTTTTATAAGGAATTAATACATATGGCTTATCAAGCGGCGTAAACCGTTCAATTCCTTTTTGATTAGCATCCGGAGAGAAATACATTCTTCCCCACCGTTTAATCATATAGCCTGTGGTTCCTTTGGCAATCACTCCGTCTTTTGAGACGTCTATTTGAAAAGGATACCGGTTTCGCTATGCCTGCAGAGATGACGCAGAATAAGATACGATATCTTCTGCTATTTCAATCCGATGAAGCTTTTGCTCTTAAAAAAACAGCGTCTTCATCTCCTTTACTCTTGTTTATCTAATAAAAAGCGCGCCGTGAACTGATCCGTAACGAGCACATTTGCAAATTTCCCTTGCAGCGCTCCGTAAATGCTGTCGATTTTCTGATCTCCGCCGGCTACTAAAATGGCGTACTCTTTCTTCTTCAGCTCTTCCAAATCAAGTCCAAGCGTCCGTTCGTCCAAGCTTTCATTGCAAATTTGTCCATCTTTATCAAAAAAACGTGAACAAATGTCTCCTACTGCTCGGGAGGAAATCATCTCTACATCTTGTTCGGAAAAGTAGCCAAGCTGAAAAAGCAGCGAATCCGTTTTAATGGGTCCCGTAGTAAAGACGGCAATGTTGGCTTGCTTGCCTAAATCTAAAATGCGCTTAATATGACGGTCCGTTTCCATTGCTTTTTTGACTACCACATGATCAACAATTACAGGCAACGGAAGATGCATAGGAGGCGTATTGTATGCCTTTCCAAATAAGTACATAATTTCAGAAGCATACGTGCTCGTTTCCGAATGGCTTACTCCGCCTTTTAACTGCACAACCTGCACGTCATTCACATACTTTTGTTTTAAATCGATGGCTACTTGATAAAGAGTTGTTCCCCACGTCACCCCAATAATATCTCCATCTTTTACAATGTCATAGAGATAGTCAGCTGCTGCCACGCCTAGATGACTTTTAATAATGTGATTTTCATATTGAGGCACCGGTGTGACGATTGCTTTTTTTAGATTGAATTTTTGTTCAAGCTGAGAAGACAATTTTTCACTATTGATAGATGAATCCACAATTTTAATTTGAACAATGCCTTCTTCTTTTGCTGTCTGCAGCAATCGAGAAACCGTAGGCCTTGATACACCAAGCTTTTTTGCAATTTCACTTTGATTATAATCAAGAATATAATACATCCTTGCCGCTTCAATCACCTTATTAAATTTCTCTTGATCCATCTCCATCGACTTGTTCTCCCTTACCTCATGAATTTCTTATCCCAATTTTACCAAACTTATGTCTTTAGTTTACTTGTTTGGTGAACAAAATTTCAAGAGGGGATTTTGTAACTGAGATGAAAAGAGAAATACTCGGGTTTAAGGAGACCAGTTTTCTACGTATCCATTCATTCCAGCATACTCATAAAGAGCTTCTAACTTACGCTCCGAATAATAGTTAAAATCATTGTGAACTGCTGTTAATTTAAGATTCTCATTACGAACAAACATCTTCTCAAGGTATAAGCTCTTAGCAAGTTTATTGCTCTTTTTTGTGTTGCAACTTTGACAGCTTAACACCAAATTCCACATATTATCTGATTGGATATAACTCCATGGAATAAAATGATCTACATGAGTAGCGATGCGTTTATCAGAAAGAACTTTCCCACAATAAAAACATTCTTTTGTTTCGTATTTCCAAAGTATGTTATAGAATGCATGCAGCGATTCGCGTTTTGATATATTTTCCACTTTCAACAAGACATCTTCTAACTTATTTTTGTCATTATGCTTTTCTAAAAATTTCGCCAAATGATAATTGGTTAAATGAGTAACAATTTGTCTATATTTTTGTAAAAAAATATACATACTGCTATTAAACTTTATGTATTCTGTTCTTTTATCAAACTCATAAATAGAACCTTCCATATCTCCGTATAACGCCCCTACTACATACCTTGCCCCCACTTTTTAGTTCTTTCTACTAACTGCAATTGAAAATTACTTGGTAAATGATCGAATACTACTTTATTGGGGACACCATACATTAACTGAAATTCCTTTAACTCTTTTTGAATTCCAGCTTGTCTATTGGGTGTATTTAATTGATTTAAATCATGATGAATAACCAAGTTCCAATATATTTTAGCAAATGAAAAATACACTTGATCAAACGTGAGTACTAACCGATTGTCAACGTTATATAGGTTTTCAATTAAAGCTTTCATTAATCCATATTTATACGTTGTGGTAAAGTGACCATTAGCAAAAAATTGATTAATGATCTTCCAAATTTCTTGTTCTGTTAAATAAGCTTTTTTTATTTCTCCTACTTTTAAATTAAAACTCACCTGCCACCGCTCGCTCCTCCCACTATTGCACCACCAAACTACGCTTCTTCTGTTTCCACTAAATAAACCCGATCATCAAACTTCCCGCGCTCCTTGGCCTTCTCCTCACGCACTTTCTCAAGCTGTTCTGGCGTGGCCCCGTGCACAGCTGCTAGCGCGTGCATAACTTCCAGTAAATCTGCGAGCTCTTCAATAGCATCTTGATGCGTTGGGGCTTCTATGTATTCTCGAAGCTCTTCTTTTGCTTTTTTTATCAGCTCATTTTGATATTCTTCTCGCTGCAGCACGCGTGATTTGAAGGTTTTTCCGCTTTGTTCAATAATAGTAGGAATTTTATCTCGTACTAGCTTGTTATAAGTAGGCATTATTTTTTCCTCCATCTCTTACCTTTCTAGTAAACTAGTATCTTTCAAATTCTGCTTTATTTCCGTTAAATACATTTAAATCAATAAACGTTTCTTTACCTTTATAGCCGCTTAACCGCCCTTTGTCCGTATACTGCCAAAACGTCCATTCTTTCTGCTCTTCAAGAGTAGGCTTTTTCACAACATCGCGAATCCAAATATCACACCCAGGATATCTGTTTTTAATATACAAATCATACGCTTTAGGCGTCGTATAAAGAATGACGCGCTTGTCATAATGAGATTTAAGACGTTTAATCATGCTAGAAAGCTCCTTGTATACATGTTTCGGAGACGGAAGGTTTTGTTTTTTATCTCCGTAAAATTCTACATCAATTACTGGAGGCAGATCGTTATTTTTAAGAGAGACCGTTTTGATAAAATTAGCCGCTTGTGTGGAACCTTTTCTATCGTAGCTAAAAAAGTGATAAGCTCCGATCCGCATGTTTTTGCGATTTGCTTGTTCCCAGTTTTGTTTAAATAAAGGATCTTGAAATGAACTTCCTTCCGTTGCTTTAATAAAAGCAAACTGAATATCTTGTTTACTCAGCACATTCCAATTAATCTCCCCTTGATAAGTAGATACGTCTACGCCTTTTACATCATAGCGGTTGGCACTTATCGCATTAGGAATTACCCAGCCTTTACTCCATAGTAAAAATATAAAGCTTACAAGAACGACTAATATAACTCCTACGGCAAGAAATCTTTTGTTCTTTTGATTTGCTTTATCTATTGTGTTTACCCCCTTTTTTTAGAAAATAATGCTAATATTCTAACATAAAAAGGATTTTCCAAAGCAAAAGAGCCTACAAGTCTTTATTTGGAAATATAAAAAACCACCTAAAATCAGGCGGCTCTTCTTTTATGCTGCGTCTTCAGATGGTTCATTATCTTTGGCTGCTTCTATAAGTAAGAAAATAGCCGTTAAAATGTGCATGATCATGCCGACCACAGGAATCCACGCAATAGCGGAACAGACAATTCCCATGATATGCCCTGTCCGAACTTTGTTTGTTTTAATGGCAAATACTAAACCTACGATATGCAATGCGAGCATTAGAATAAGCGGCGTGTAGGCTAGGCTTATAACCAAGGTGCCACCTAGAAGTGGAATCCCCCAAAGGGCCTCCAATCCTCCGCCGACCCATTTCAATATACGACTTGCTTTTCCCATTGTATCCTCCCCCTTTGTCTTCAATGTATGCAAAGAGGTTTTGTTTCTGAACGTTTGTATATGAAAAAAGTGGCAAAAATACGTGTACGAAAAATAAATCGATAGTCCCGTATAAAGATACGTTTTTATACGGGACTAGTGTAATAGTGGAAAATGAATGAGAGGAAAAGGCGTTGTTTTACATGTAATAACGAGAAGCTCTTCGGAAAGAGAACGAATTAAATATAAACAAAAAAGCCGAACTCAAAATGTAAGCTCGGCTTTTTCTTATATAACAAATAGAAGTATTATAAAATGTTTGTCGTATTAGTGTTCTCGACTCTTCTCAAATTTTTCAACAGCTTCAAAATCAAGCTCGGCTGATATCCAATCGCCTTTTTCCGGGAATTCTAGATTTCGAACGACTATTTTATTTGGCCCTTTTTTTTCTAAAATTTTCGCCTGGCAGTTTTTGTACATAACTACTTCTCGTTCTTTGATATCTGTCCACAACAAGTGCAGAACCCCTTTCAACTTTAAGAAGTTAATATTTCGAAACACTGTTTTACATTTTATTATATTTTTTTTGATTTGTTAATTTTTTTGTCTTGTTTTTCATAAAAAAATGATCAAAACGCTTTTTTCTACTACAATATACCCAAAATATCTTTTAATCCTTAAACATTTATGTTATATTGTAAAAATTGTATTACAAATTTTTTATTTTTGTAGAAAAAAGCAGAACGGCTTATGCGCAAAAAACTTTGCTGCTTGTAGCAAGTTTTTTTATTTTTGCCTTTTAGCCTATCCTCTTTTCTTTTTTTCACATAATTATAATGGACATATCAATTCGTCCTAATACGTAGGAAGGCTTGAAAATTCAAAAACATCTTAGCATAAAGCCATAAAGTTATTCCGCTAAAAATACAGTTGAATTTAAAAATACTCTACCGAAACAGCCAAAACCCTCTATCCATACAAAAGACTGCTTTTACCGCGTTTATCTTTTGTAGAGATATAAAAGGCTACCTTCCACTATTTAAGAAACCGCAATTTACTCGCTGGGAAGCAATACATACTGATAGAAGTGTTCAGAAACAAAATAAATTTTACTCTTGATATCTGGCTATAAAATGAATAATAACAACACAATTTGAGGTGCCAATAATGAACGTATTAACAAACGCTATAATTATCTTATTAGCTTATTTAATTGGGTCAATTCCTTTTGCTTTAGTGATTGGAAAGGGCTTTTACAAAACCGATGTTCGCAAGCACGGGAGCGGTAACTTAGGAGCCACTAATACCTTTCGTACTTTAGGAAAAAAAGCAGGTATTATAGTATTGATTGGAGATATAGCAAAAGGTTCGCTAGCTGTCTGTTTACCGCTTATGATGAATAGTCACTTGCATATGCTTGTCCCTGGGTTTATCGCTATTCTTGGACATAGTTATCCGATTTTTGCAAAGTTTAAAGGAGGAAAATCTGTAGCGACTGCCGCTGGTGTATTCCTTGCATTTTCACCATTAGCTTTCATTCTAGGGATTCTTGCTTTTTTAATTTCTCTCAAAATTTCTAAATACGTATCCTTATCTTCACCTATTGGCGCATTGGTTGCCTTTTTAGCATCAATCTATGTAGGTGATGTAGTATTAATAGTATTCGCAGCCGTTATTTTTGTTTTTATTACATGGAAGCATATTAAAAACTTCAAACGCATTAAATTGGGTACAGAACCTAAGGTTAATTTTTAAACGTACTAAAGTTGGTAATCTTTAAATGGTGTTACCAAAAAGGTGTTCATGAGTTGAACACCTTTTTAATTATTTTAGTACGTCTTGTCCCAAGATAGACGTAAATTATGAAATTTCTTTAAAAATGATCTTGATTATAGACTAAACAATACATTTCATTTAATATTTACTATTTAACCACTTAACATAGTAATCTTTTTAATAACTTTGAATAAATAAATGAAACCTTTCCTCTCCACTAACCGTATACCTATCATGCACGTATTAGTTAAAGGAGGAAGACTTGTGCTAAAACGAATTTCACTGTTTATTTTCGTTAATATTTTAGTATTAATTACGATCACAACGATTACATCTTTATTAGGTGTTCAAAGCTATATGGGAAGCGGCGGTTACGGCGGCCTGCTGGCATTTAGCGTCATTGCCGGCTTCAGCGGCGCGATTATTTCTCTTATGATGTCACGCGTGATGGCAAAGTGGATGATGGGTGTTCAAGTTATTGATGAACGTTCCCCTCAAGGTGAATACGAACGGTTTGTTCTAGAAGAAACGCACCGACTTGCATCTGTTGCAGGATTAAGAAAAATGCCTCAGGTCGGAATTTATCATTCAGCGGAAGTTAACGCTTTTGCAACAGGGCCAAGTAAAAGACGCTCACTTGTTGCTGTTTCAAGCGGAATGCTCGAACGAATGGACCGCGATGCGATCAGCGGCGTTATCGCTCACGAAATAGCGCATATTAAAAGCGGTGATATGGTCACAACTACGCTTCTGCAAGGAGTATTAAATACATTCGTTATTTTCTTCTCTCGTTTAGTAGCCAAAGCGGTTTCAAACTTTGTGCGAGAAGAGTTTGCGATGGTTGTTTATTTCCTTACATCGATTGTATTTGAGATTCTCTTTAGTATCTTAAGCAGCCCAATTATCTTCTGGCATTCAAGAAGACGTGAATTCAAAGCCGATGAGCTTGCAGCTAAACTCGGCGGCAAGGAAAAAATGATTTATGCGTTAGAATCGCTTCGTCATACTACTTCATTAGTAGATGATCGTCAAAAATCCATCGCTGCTTTTAAAATTAGCGGTAAAGAAAAATTCTCACGCTTATTTTCTACTCACCCGCCGCTCGAAAAACGCATTGAGCGCTTGCATTCACTATAAGCAAAAGAAACCAGCTTCTTTAAAGAAGCTGGTTTTTTTTATGTTATGACTGATGAGCAAGCACGCGTGCAGCTTCCCACAGTAAGACGCCTTCTTCATTTTTGGTTAATTCAACGTAGCCTTCTTTTTCTAAATACGTAAGCTGGCCGTACACTTCTGAGAAAATGAAGTCAGGTGCTTTTTGATACATATCCGGGAAAAAAGCAGCGCTTACTTCAAGCGTTGTTTTCTTTCCTTGCCCCATCGCTTGTAACACGCGCAGCGCCCATTTATGCTGCTTTTGAATACGTTCCATAATTAAAGAATGAATGTCACTAAGCGGTTCACCATGACCGCTATATATCAAATCAATGTCGTAGTTCAACGTTTTTTCAAGAGACGCCAAGTAGTCCAATAGCGGCGTTGGCTTGGGATTTTGAATGGTTGGCTCTAAATACGGGTTTGACGGTACTTTTGGCAAAATATGATCTCCGCCAAACGCCACCTTTTCTTTGCGATTGTAAAACATCAGCTGACTTAAAGAATGCCCCGGTGCTTCAATCACTTCCCAATCACTCGCATACGGAAGTGTATCGCCTTCTTTTAAATAACCCGTTAGCTTCTGCCCTTTAGGTGAATATACTTGAATTGCAGCCGTTGCTTTACGAAGCCATTCTTCCATTACATCATCACTGACTCCAAACTCCATAAGGAAATTACGGTATAGCTCGCTATGCTGCTGAACAAACTCTTCATCTTGGTAAATCCAAGGCTCCACAAGCTTATGACCGTAAACAGGTATATCACTCGGCAGCCATTCTAAAAATCCAGTGTGATCCGGATGCTGATGAGTCAGAATAACTTGTTCAATATCTGTTACTTTATATCCTTCTTTACGTAGTGCCTCTTCAAAAACGTCCCACGCTTCTTTTGTTTTCATACCTGCATCAATTAACGTTAACTTGTCTGCTTTTAATAAAAACACATTCACTGGTCCAATTGGAAATGGTGTAGGCAGCTCAATGCGTATCACTTTATGATCTAAACTCATTTTACCAAACCCCTATATCTGCATTCTTTTTACTTTTTTATACTGTTAAACGTTTTATTCTTTTAGATAGTCAAATTCCTTCTAACTTCTACTTGTAAAAGTACGCTGAGCAGCAGTCATTACATAGCTCTTTATACTCGTACAAACATTTTATATAAACTCATACTATTAATAGTTTAGCAGGTTTGAAGACAAATTGATAAAGGAATGCTTTCCAGTGTACTTATTTAAAGCAAACGAAAAGTTCATCAAACGAAAAAAGTAAGATAGAATAAAGAGACGAAATGATGATATAAGGAGTATAGTTTATGATTAAAGCAATTTTTCTTTTTATCTTAGCGGGTCTTGCTGAAATTGGCGGAGGCTATCTGATTTGGCAGTGGTTGCGCGAAGGAGCTTCGAGCTGGTTAGGGCTGCTGGGCGGTATTGCTTTGGTGCTGTACGGCGTCATTGCCACGTGGCAATCGTTTCCGGACTTTGGGCGTGTATATGCAGCTTACGGAGGTATTTTTATTGTTTTAAGCTTGTTTTGGGCGTGGTGGGTTGATAAAAAAATGCCCGATACATATGATTGGATTGGCGGACTTGTGTGTCTGATTGGCGTAGCCGTTATGCTTTGGCCAAGAAGTTAAGTGATAACGCAGAAAGCGGCAGAATACATGAATTCTGCCGCCTTTTATTTTTTTAGATAAATACAGCTATATTGCCAGTTTATGTACTCACAAAAAAGACAACCCAAAGGTTGTCTTTTTTATTACTTCAACTCAGCCCATCTTTTATCTAATGATTTTAACAGCTCATCTTCAGATGTTTGGCCGCCGATGTATTCTTGTACATCCGCTCCAAATTTTTGCGTTACGCCTTCAGGGAATTTTGTCCATTCCCAAGGAAGCGTTTTTTGATCCTTAGAATATTTAAGAAGTTCTTCGCCTAAAGGTCCAATGTCTTTTGCTTCAATTGATTTAAAAGCTGGAATGTACTTAAAGTCTTCTACTAACGCTTTTTGGCCTTCTTTAGATGTGACCATCCAGTTTAAGAAGTCTTTTGCTGCTTTTTTATCTGCCGCTGGTGCTTGTTTGTGAATAACCCAGTTGCTTGGAACGTCGATTGCAAGCTTGTCAGCTACAGCTGCATCATCGCTTAACGGCATAGGTAGAATACCTACATCCATGTTCGGCGTAATTTTATTAAGCATTGGCTGAATCCAGTTTCCTTGCTGAATCATCGCTGCTTCACCGTTCGCAAATTTCGTTACTTGTGTGTTGTAGTCCGTCGTTAACGGATTTTTATTTCCATATTTCACTGTTAAATCAAGCAGCTTTACATACTGTTTGAACTGCTCGTTTCCTGCAATTTTCGTACTGCCGTCATTTAATCCTTTAATAAATGCATCCGGATCTTTTTGACTGGCAAATGGAATGTTTAAGCCGTGGTTTCCAAGCACCCACCACTCGCCGTAGCCGATAGAAAATGGCGTAATGCCGGCAGCTTTTAGCTTTTTAGCCGCTGCTTCTAATTCTGAATATGTTTTTGGAAGTTCTTTAATGCCTGCTTTTTTGAACAGTTTTTTGTTATAGGTAAATCCATAGCCTTCGAGACTGATCGGCTGTCCATATACTTTACCGTCCATCGTCATGGGTGTAAGTGTGTTTTCGTATGCGTCATCAATCCAAGGCTGATCCGATAAATCTTCTAATTTATTTTTCCACGTTTTCGCCTCTTGATATCCGCCGTTTGTGAAAAGGTCAGGTGCATTCCCCGACGCAAACTGCGCTTTTAAAGCTGCTGCACCGTCAGCTCCTCCACCAACCGTTTGGATATTAAACTTTACGTTTGGATGTTCTTTCGTATATTGATCAGTTAGAGCTTTTAGCTGGTCTGCAATTTCTACTTTTCCTTGAAATACATCTACTACTACTTGATCTCCGCCGCTTTTTTTATTACCAGATGCGCTTTCGTTTGAACATGCGGTTGAAAATAAAAGCGTAGCCGATAAAACACCTGCTGCTAAAGGCCATTTTTTCATTTTGAATGCCATTTTCTGTTCCTCCCTATTTGCTGCTGGTTTTGATGCCTCAGCCTCAAAACCAGCCCTGTTGCCGATACTATTATTTAATTGAACCGCTTGTAATTCCTTTAACAATGTGTTTTTGCATTGCAAAGAAGAAGATTAATAGCGGGATAATACTGATTACAAGTGCTGCTAGTGCTAAATCCCACTGCTTTGTATACTGACCAAAGAAGAAGAATGTCGCAAGCGGAATCGTTCTTAGCTCAGGATCTTGCAGAACAAGAGACGGAAGTAAGAAGTCATTCCAAATCCACAGGCTGTTTAAGATAACGACAGTTACTGTAATTGGCTTTAACAATGGGAATACAATTCTCCAAAATACGCCTAGACGTGAGCATCCGTCGATGATTGCTGCTTCTTCTAGCTCGACTGGAATTCCTTTAATAAATCCGTGGTATAAGAAGATCGTCATACCTGAACCGAAGCCTAAGTACATGATCACAATACCCCAGATGCTGTTTAACAGATTTAAGTTTCCTGCTACTTTTACAAGTGGAATCATGATGGATTGAAACGGAATTACCATTGCCGCTACGAATGCCATAAAGATAATGCTGCTGATTTTTTTCTTTGTTCGAACCAGCATGTAAGCTGCCATTGAACAGAAGATGACTAGAACTGCGTTACTGATGACTGTAATGATCAGCGAGTTGCTAAGCACTTTTAAGTAATTCATTTGGTGGAATGCATTAACAAAGTTTTGAAACTGAATCGTTGTCGGCAGGGCCGATGTGTTTGATAAAATTTCTGCAAATGACTTCAGTGAGTTTGAAAGCACATAATAAAAGGGAACCAAGAACACTAGTCCAAGCAGGACTGCTAAAATTTCAACAATAAAGGTTTTGCTCGTATATTTGTTTCCCATCACGATTCAACCTCCTTCTTCTTGGTGTATGTTACTTGAATAATTGTAATTGCTGCTACGACGATGAAGAAAATTAAGGCTTTTGCTTCACCTAGACCGTATCTGTTATTCACAAATGCTTCTGTATAAATGTTAAGCGCTAACATTTCTGTTGATTTGAATGGACCACCGTTTGTTAATGATAAGTTGACATCAAATACTTTGAATGACCATGAAATCGTTAAGAATAAACAAACCGTTACTGCCGGCGCTACCATTGGAATTGTGATGTGACGAAGAATTTGCCATCTGCTTGCTCCGTCAATTTTTGCTGCTTCAATCAGCTCTTGCGGTACGTTTTGCAGTGCTGCTGTGTAAATAAGCATGATATAACCTGCTCCTTGCCATACACTTACAATCACGATGCCCCAAAATGCTGTTTTTGCGTCTCCCAACCAAGGAAGTTCAAAAAGCGAGATTCCCGTAATTTGTCCGATAGATGCAAATCCTTTTACGAAAATGAACTGCCATACAAATCCTAGTAAAAGTCCGCCAATTAAATTCGGCATAAAGAAAACCGTACGTAAAATGTTTCGTGTTTTTAACATTTGAGTAACAAGGATTGCTAACACGAACCCAACCACATTCGTTAAGATAATCGCAACGACCGTATATTTTGTTGTGATCCAAAACGACTGCTGGAACTGCTTATCTTCGGTGAACAAGTACTTAAAGTTATCAAGTCCCACCCAGTTAATCGTGCCGTTTACTCCGTTCCAGTCTGTAAATGAGTAATAAATCCCTGTAAAAAATGGTATAAGTACAATCACACAAAACGCTAAAAGTGCGGGCCCTACAAATAGTGCAAATAAACCTACATTTTTCAAATTTTTACGTTTTTTCGTATTAATGGATGGTTCTCTTTTAAGTTCTTGCTTTAAAGGAACATATTCTGTCTCCTGTAATTTACTTTGGCTATTCATCTTACTAGCACCTCCCTATGTCTTATTTTAGCGAAATCCGCTATTTATGAAACCGCTTTAATTGACGAGTAGGGTGTAAAATATTGACCTTTGTGCAACATTTTCTCCCCTGTGCACATTTTACGCCCTTTTTTAAAACATGGAAGAAATAAAAGAAAAAGCTAGAAGTGGACGACGTATCTTCTTATCTTATACACTAGAAAAAAGATGTAGTTGGAAGGAACATACGCATGACAGCAAAACGAGCGTTAATTACGGGTGCCAATCATTTAGGTCACTTTTTATTAACTAATTTACTTTTAAATCCATTAGAAAAAGCTCAACAAGGACGCATTATAAACGTTGGCTCCGGTGCTCATAAAGCTGGAAAAATAGACTTCAATAATCCTCACTTAACAACAGGATTCGGAATATGGCGGGGATACTCTCAGTCTAAATTAGCAAATAACTTATTTACGGTTCATTTAAGTAAAAAGTTAAAAGACACCTCTGTAACCGTAAATTGCCTTCACCCCGGAGCCGTTTCTACCGCTATCGGCGTTAACCGTCAAACGGGCTTTGGAAAAAGCGTTCACGCCGTGCTTCGCCCCTTCTTTTTAACACCTCTTCAAGGTGCCGAAACAGCTATTTATTTAGCAGGCAGCCCTGAAGTAACGCATATTAGCGGCGCTTATTTTTATAAAAAACGCGTGACTCCTCCTTCTCCAAGAGCAAAAGATGAGCGACTCGCAGAAGAATTCTGGGACTGGAGCGCGCGCGAAGTTGGCTTATAAAGTAGATCGATACGCTTGGGAAAGAAGAAAGTAATGAAAAAAGGTCAGCTTTTCAGCTGACCTTTTCGTATTAGAAAAACGTTAGTCCTATAGCAAAAATAAAGCCTGATACAATTAAGGTCGTCACGCAGTAGCCCATTATATCGCGCGCTCCAAGCCCTGCGATAGCTAGTGCGGGCAGTGCCCAAAACGGCTGCGCCATATTCATCCATGCTTCTCCGTAGGCAATGGCCATCGCAGCGACTCCCGGATCTACGCCGAGCTGTTCAGCTGCCGGCATAATAAAAGGTCCTTGTACAACCCAGTGTCCTCCTCCAGACGGAACAAAAAAGTTCACAACGCCAGAACTTAAAAACGCAAGAAACGGAAATGTCGTTTCATTTGAAATGGAGATAAATGCGTTCGTTAGCTTCCCGCCTAAGCCTGATAGTTCCATCATGCCTTGAATACCTGCGTAGAATGGAAACTGAATCACAATTCCAGCGGTTCCTTTCGCAGCATTAGAAACGGCATTCATATAGGATAAAGGCGTGCGGTGAAGCAAAATACCCGTCGTAAAAAACAATAAATTCACTGTGTTGATATCCATTTTAAAACCGTTTGTAGCAAAATAATAAATTAAATATGAATACCCAAGAAGCGCAATTGTCAGACTTAAAAACCTGCTGTTCTCCATGCGTACAGCAAATGTTGGCTTAGAAGAAGTTGTCTCAACAACTGTAGCCGGAGCCATTTCATCTTCTGCCAATAGTCGTGGATCAATTTCTACCACTTCTTTTCCCGTCGGCATCATCAGTCTTGTCATAATAGGAAGGACAATTAATAAACCGAGAGTAATAAATAAGTTGTACCCTGTAAAAATCGTGTCTGACAGCGGAATAAGTCCAGCCGTTTTTTCCATTGGGTTTCCAGGTGTAGCAGCGACGAGAGGAATCGAACCTGACAAGCCTCCGTGCCATGTTAAAAAACCTATGTAAGCACAGGCAATTAAAAACCGGTAATCAGATCCCGGCACGCGCTTCGCTACTTCTTTCGCAAACAGCGCACCTACAATTAAGCCAAACCCCCAGTTAATCATACAGGCCATAGCTGCGCCGAGCGTGACCAGAATTACCCCTTGTGCCGGAGTTTTGGCTAACAGTGCTATGTTCACAAGCCACTTCTTTACGAGCGGCGAGCTAGCAAGCGCATGCCCTGTGACAAGCACTAAGCTCATTTGCATCGCGAATGCCAGAAGGTTCCAAAAGCCACTTCCCCAAAACTGAACCATCTCAATCGGCCCGTGAGGAGTAAAAACAATACCTGATACAAATAAAATCAGCGTCAGGATTAAAGCAAATACAAACGGATCAGGTAAAAAGCGCTGCACAAGCGCCGTAAAGAAATTAGATAACGCTTTCATTTTACTCCTCCTTTACAGGAATACTCCTGTGAATAAATGTCGACAAGCATCTTTAATTATACATAATTTGTTGAAAATTGTTAATATTTAGTTTAAATAAAAAACCCTTCTGTTTTTCAGAAAGGTTTTACACACTAAACGTTTGAATAAGAGTTGGCTCTCCGTCAAGTTCAATTTTCTTTTCTTGAAAGGAAATATGTAAGCTTTCATAAATATGTTTCCAAAATGAAATAGCCCGCTTATTGCCTGCAAGCTCAATAATCATATATGTTCCTTTTCGATGAGAGAAAATGTCTTTTACCGTTTTGGAAGCGATGCCCTGCCCTCTGTATTTGTTTAAAATAAAAAAATCATTGATGCAGTAATCTGCTTCTTGCTGAAGTGCGGGCTGTTCAAGAAGTAAAAAAAAGCCCGTCAGCTTATCATCTACTTTAATAAAGTATGGCGAGAGGCCTTCTACTTTCCAAAACAGCGGCAGCTCTTCAAAATGAAAAGCTCCATCTTCGCGAATATCTAAAGAAGGTGTATACGCAGATAAATCGTGGAGATAAAGAGAATACAAATTTTGCAAAACGCCCGCTTGGCTTTTAGGTACTTTTTCAATCGTAAGCATTCTTAGTTCATCTCCTTCTTTTCCTATCATAAGGGTTTTTTCTGAAAGTTTACAGTAAAAATGTTTGGGGCAAAGTGAAGATGGATAGTCAAAAAGCTATTTTTTCATTTTGTAGATGTATGAAACGCAATAAAAAAACGATCATCTCCGGTACTGTACGCTCCGTCTGATAATCGTTTTTTATGTTTTGTTTGGTGATGCTGAAGTTTTTCCTTCTTTGTTTTGGTTTTGCGCGTTTCCATGTCTGCAAATATAAACAGGCTGCGGTTTAATTCTGGATTTCGCTTTCCTTCACGCGTCATTTTATCACGCATTTTTTTTGCTTTTGACTTTGCCATGTAACTTCCTCCCTATATAAACGATGTATACATATCTTACTGCTTTTTTATAAAATGTCAAGTGCAGAAGCACTGATGTGTTAACAGTGCTTCTGTATAGTCATGACTCTTTATTTTTCAGCATATCATCTAATTTTTGTTCCATTCTCTGAAGCCTTTTTTCATTTGCTCCCTGCTTTTGAATCAATCTTTTTAAGCCTATAATCAATGCGATAATAACTCCTGCTCCTCCTATAAGAATCAGCAGCATAAGAATTTGAAAAATAATATCACCTATATTAACCATAACTCCACCTTTAATCTATTTTTTTACATTATATCATTTATTTGGATGAATATCGCTTTATTTTATAAAAAAAAGCCCTCAATACTGAGAGCTTCATTTACTATCTTCGTCGTAAACCGTCCACTTTTCCTGTTTGATTTGATTGGAAACATCAATCAGTTTATTTTTCACTCGGTCCTTCTCTGCTCCTGTTAAAGGCGTAGGTCGGTAGTCGTTTCGCGCCGTTGTGGAAGAAATACGGAATGGAATGACGTTGATGTCTTTATTAGTCGTTAGCTTTCCATCTTTAATCGTAAACGTCTGCTGAAATACAAATGTATCCTTATCACTTGGATTTTTGTTTCCGCCAAACATAAAGTTTCCTAAGCTATAGACAATAAATTTATTTTTGTATTCTTCAATTCCTTGAACAACGTGAGGATGATGACCTAAAATCAAATCTGCTCCGTTATCAATTGTATACTTCGCCAATGTTTGCTGCGCTGTATCAGGAACATAGTGTCGCTCAGAGCCCCAGTGAAAATGCACAATGATAATTTTAGCGCCTTTTTCTTTTAAAGACTTAATTCCGTCTTTAATCTCGCTTCTTATTTCTTTTGTGTCATCCCAGCCCGGATATCCAAGCAATCCTACTTTGACTCCTTTTACCGTTGTGATGTATGTATCTTCGTAGCCAAAATAGCCTATTCCGCTTTTCTTTAAGTTCTCTCTTGTATCATCATATCCTTGCTGTAAATAATCATGCGTATGATTATTAGCTAAGTTAACGGTTTCAATACTTCCTTGTTTTAAAATATTCACAAAAGAAGGATCACCTTTAAAACGAAATGTTTTACTTGCTTTTTCGGTCGCTGTTGTCAGCGTCGTTTCTAAATTAACCGTTGTTAAATCATCTTGTTCAAAAATCGACTTTACGTTTTGCGTAAAATACGGCAGGCCATTTCTTGCCGCTACGTCATTAAAAGTAGAGTCGTACCCAAAGCTTTCATCATTTCCTAAAGTAAAATCTCCCGCTGCGCTAATTTTAATGGTTGTATTAATGCTCTCTTTTTTTTCTTTTTTTGTCACTTCTTCTTTTGATTTTACCGTTTCTTCTTTTTTCTGCGGTTCAGAAGATGTTTGTTCTCCTGCTCCTCCGCACGCTCCCAGTAAAAAACACAAACTTCCATAAATAACAACTTTTTTTAAATACTTGTTCATGTAACGTTAAAACCCCTTTTTACGTTTTAATAACTGTGTTTGGACATGGTGTTTAATGTACATTTCGCCAAATACATACAATCTTCCTGTTATATCGGAAAAATAAGTGAAATTTTTATAAAAAAAGGAAGTTTTTATATTCTTTTTGGGTTAGGACAAGAGGATTTGGCTAAGAGAAAAGTAGCGCAAACGCTGCGGAGAAAACTGATGAGCTGTACTAAACTTCAAGTGATTCACAAAATAGAAGAGCGATTCCAAACATCACCTAAAATAAAAACCTCCTTTGCTCATGCAAAGAAGGTTTTATCTAAACTTAACAAATCGAATCATTAGATTTAGGATTTTTGAGTCCAAATAACGGGCGGATAAATAATGCTAAGCCTGTGCCTAGCATCGCCATAACCATCCATACCCATCCGTGAAGACTAAATGAAGCAATGCCGCCAAAGTAAGCGCCAATATTACAGCCAAAGGCAAGACGCGCACCATATCCCATTAAAAGGCCTCCAACAACAGCTGCTCCTGCAACGCCGGGTTTAATCTTTCCTGGTTTGAACGTTCCTTGCGCCGTCGCTGAAATGAAAGCGCCTAGTATGATCCCAAAATTCAACACGCTGGTAGAGTCTGCTAGCACACTTTGCGTTAGCGCTTCTCCATTCGCTCCTTGGAAAAATCCCCAGCTCGATACATCTATCCCAGCTGCCATCATCGCTTTTCCGCCCCATAAAGCAAACGCAGAAGTAATTCCCCATGGATTTCCTCTTACAGCAAGCGTCAATGCATTTAATACAGCCAGCACAACCGCTGCGGTGAATAGGGGCCAAGAGCCGCGAATGATCTTTTTCCACCCTTTTGTAGTAGGAAGCTGTTTCATCATAGGCGGATTTTTCTTTTTCGCAATTTGAATCGTAATCCAGTAAATCGCTGCGAACGCGATAAGCTGTACAATCCAAGCTCCAAAATAACCAAGACCTGTCGATTCAGCTAATGAGATAGGGGGAAGCGAAGGTTGTTTTTGCCAAAATGGCAAATGATACGCCCCGAACATAGAACCTACAATAAAGGCTAAAAGCGTTAAAATCATGGAAGAAGAGCCGCCACCTAACGAATACAGCGTCCCTGAGGCACATCCATTTCCTAACTGCATGCCAATTCCAAACATAAACGAACCAACTATTACACTGACTCCTACAGGTGAAACGTATCCTTTTGGCGTTACCCCTGTAAAGCTAAAGCCCGTACTTAAAATAATAGCAAACAATGTTGACGCAATCGCTAGCATAAGCATATGCGCTTGCAAGCCTTGAACGTTGCCGACAGATACGAGTCGGCGAAATGCTGATGTAAAGCCAAAACGTGCGTACAGAAGCGTCATTCCTAGTGCTAGACCGATAATAAATAACACACCTTGCGTCCAATCAGTCGTTAGCACAATCGCTAGAAGTAAAATAACCGCTGCTATAACCCCTCCTGCAAATAACGGCTTTTGCATAGGGCTTAATTCTGTTACAACAGTAGTTGGCTTTGATTTATATGATGAGTGCAACGTTTGTGCCATATCATCCACTCCTTTTCTGATAGAAATACTAAGGATTAATATTTATCATCTTATAGCACTTCCCTTTCTCTGTAAACTATTTAGCAAAATGAAAATGAATTGTTTATTTTTTGAGTATTCTTACTTTTGTTCATACAAAAAGCAGAAGTTTCTGTTCTTCTGCTTTTCGCTGCTAAACGTAAATAGAATGAATCTCTTTTAACGGTTTAGGATTAGGCTTTGCAAAATAATACCCTTGAAACAAATCATAACCCATCTCTATCAGGCATTTTAAATCTTCTTCTGTTTCTACCCCTTCTGCAAGAGCCTGTGCCCCCATTCTATGGGTGATAGCTAACATCTCTTGAGCCACTTTTTTCTGTTTCTCATTCTTACTGATTCCGTTTGTGAATTCAAATGCTAATTTCACGACGTCAGGCTCCACTTCTAAAAGCCGATTCAGCGTATTATAGCCAACTCCTACGTCATCTAAAGCATATTTAAATCCGTGGGAGCGATAATAATTCAAAATGTTTTTCAAATGCTCAATATCTTGAACATCCTCCGTTTCAATCACTTCAAATACAATTTGCTCGGGCTTTATATTCAATTCTTTAATTAATGTAAATGTAGATGCTAAGCAATGCTCAGGGTTATATATTGCTGTAGGAATAAAGTTAATAAAAATCAGCTGATGATCAATAATACTAGCATTTTTTACAGCTTCTAAGCGGCAGGCTCGGTCAAGAGCGAAGGTTTTATTTCTTATTTGAGCAGCTTCAAACATTTTAAAAGGAGGTATAATACTTCCGTTTTCTTCTAATCCTCTTGATAAAATTTCGTGGCCAACGATATGCACGCGTTCATGATCAACCGATACAATCGGCTGATCATACGAGCAAATTCGCTTGTCTTCAATCAGTTCATCAATCCACAAGGCATCTTTCATTTTTTGGAAAGCGGTGATTGGCTCCATACGCGGCAGGTTTTCAAACGGGCTCCCCTGCTTGGCTTCTACAGCCCGCACATGCCGAGGGTCTAAATGCTGATGAGCATAATCCATAAAACTCCAAAAGGTATCTTCTCTCATCCAGAACATATCTTCTCCAAGACTCTTCCATTGATTTTGAGAAATATCTTTAAAGTATTTTTCCAATTCCTTTACATCGTTTGATTTCTGAAAAGAAACCGTATATCCTGTCCTAATTGGCAGACACGCGTCGCACCCCATAAGTTCGTCTTCTCCCTCATTTATCATCAGTTTTTTGTATGTATACATGTATAGTTCTAGGAACTATACCACTTTTAAGAAAGTTGCAAACCCTATTTTCCCTTTAAAATAGAATACACCGAAAAGTTTTGGTAAAATGATAGACGGCTTTTATTGTCTAGATTATAAGAAGAACTTGCTATAAGGAAGTGAATGATTCATGAGCAAAAACCGTTTTACTAAGTGGTTTCTATTGTCTTTAACACTCTTCGCCTTAAGTACCGGAGCAATGTATTATATGCTGTATATATCGTACTGGGCGTATTCTATCAAGCTGTTTTTAATCGTGGTGCCGCTCTTTACATTATTATCGGTTGCTTTTGGTTCGTTGGTAATCGTTCATGAGCGCAAAAGAAAACGCGTATTTCAGCTGCAAAATGAAGGAGGCATTCCCAAAAATACGTTTATTCAAGGCTTTTCCGAAATAACGGTAGGAGCAGGCTGCATCTTGCTGTGCTTTTTTCTCTTTCTTTATTTTCTAATGGATTATTAAGTACATATAAAAAAGACGAGCAGGCAGCTCGTCTTTTTATTTGGATCTTTCTAGAATATCTCGAACGCTTGCATAATCAAGCTCTTTATAAATACCAACACCTGGTTTTACAAACGTCTTTTCAACAATAGCATCAAATTCAGAATCATCAATATCATAGTCACGCAAACAGTTCGGGGCTCCTAAGTCATTCCAGAAAGTACGGAGCGCTTTTGCACCTTCCATTGCTGTTTCTTCATCGCTTTTTCCTTCTGGGTTGATGCCAAATACGTTTACAGCCAGTTGTTTTACACGAGAAGGATCTTCTTTTAGCACATGCTCTAGCCAATTAGGGAACAAGATAGCAAGGCCGCCTCCGTGGGGAATATCATACACGGCCGACAGAGCATGTTCAATACGATGAGTAGCCCAGTCTCCTCCATCCGTTCCGTTTGCTAAGCTTCCGTTAAACGCCGTCGTGCTGATATACATCATTGTTTCACGATACTGATAAGAACTAAGGTCTTCAAGAAGCTTAGGACCTTCTTGTACAGCCGTTCTTAGCAATGATTCAATAAAGCCATCGATCATCGGCGTATTTCCTGTGCGATGAAAATAGTGTTCAAGCGCATGCGACATACTATCAACAATTCCATAGACGGTTTGGTCGCGCGGCACTGAAAACGTGTACGCCGGATCTAAGATAGAAAAGACGGGAAATACGTGAGAAGACGTCCATCCTAGCTTTTCTTTTGTTTCCCAATTTGTAATGACAGAAGTTGAATTCATTTCAGATCCTGTTGCCGCAAGTGTTAAGACCGTTCCAAAAGGAAGAGCACCTGTAATCTCTTTTTTACGTGTAATTAAGTCCCATGTATTCCCTTCATACACGGCTCCAGCTGCGATAGCTTTTGTACAATCGATCACGCTTCCTCCCCCAACGGCTAAGAGAAAATCAATGTTTTCTTTTTTACATATGTCAACGCCTTTAGCAACCGTATTCAAACGAGGGTTCGGTTCTACACCAGACAGCTCGTGAACAACTGCGTTAATAGACTGAAGTTCAGCTTTCACTTCGTCGTATACCCCATTTCGTTTGATACTTCCTCCACCGTATACTAACAGAACGTTTACTTGTTTTTGATAAGAAGCAAGCTCTTGCGATAGTTTCGTAATTTGATTTTTTCCAAAGTATAATTTTGTAGGATTGTGCTGCAAAAATATATTCATGTTCTACACCTCTAGTTTTCATTTCTTATAAAAAGTGTAGCACGAAAGCAGCTTTATCATTATTGAAGATTCTCTATATCTATTATCAATATTTTTGATAACCTTCTTGTATAAGTGAAATAAATTGTTGAATAGGTGCTGTCAGCCATTTTTTCTTTTTAAATATAAGCTGTGAATAAAGATAAAATTCTTCATGATCAAACGGGATTTTAATCAGTTTTCCGCTTTCAATCTCTTGTTTTACCGCTATTTCTGGTACAAGAGCAATACCTAGATTATCCGCTACGCACTGTTTAATCGCTTCAAGACTGCTAAATGAAATCACCGATTGCATATGAATACCCCTGCTGCGTATCATCTCTTCTAAAAGAGTACGATAAGGGCAGCCGCTCTCGGTTAAAATGATGGTTTCTCCTTCAAACTCTTCCATTACAACGTTGTTTTTTTCACTAAAAGAATGAGAAGGCGAAGCAATCATAACCATGTTTTCTTTTCGAATAGGAATCACTTCTAAACTTGAAGAGGTTTGAAGGCGATCAAGCAAAACGGCTACGTCATACTTTCCGTCAATAATTCCTTGTGTTAAATTTGGACATAAACCCGCTTCTAACATAATCTTTAGAGAAGGGTGCTGCTTTTTTAATTCCCTAATATACGGTGTAATAAAATAAGCGGCCAGCGACTCCACGGTCCCTATCGAAACCGTGCCTCTTGCATCTTCGTTCGTAGTAAGACGCTCTTTTGCTTCATTTAATAACTCAGTTACTTGATTCACATAATAAAGCAATTCTTCACCAGGCTGAGTCAGCTTCATTTTTTGTCCTGTTCGTTCAAATAGTTTTTGACCGTAATGACCCTCTAATTTTTTTATATGAGTGGTAACGCTTGACTGAGCATACCCTAATTCCTCACCCGTTCGTGTATAGCTCCCCCACTTCGCTACTTCTTTGAATGTATATAAATAGTTAATATCCATGTGCTGCTCCTTATGTGCTGCTGTTTTGTTTCGTTATCCATATGCTAAAGCTGTTCTTAATCAGAACCTATACGTAAATAGAATCAAAGTACAGTATAAGCGAACTCGTTTTGCCAAGCAATTTTATAGTCCCTAAAGATTCTTTTTATTTCAGGCAATTACACCGTTTTTTGTTCATAGAATTTAAAAAAACTATAAAAAGAAAGGGTGTATGTTGTGATAGATTATAAAGAAGTGCTCTATAAAGGAAAACGCTTTGTACTGATTCACGTATATGATTCAGGATACTGTGAAATTCGACCGGTTAATCATTCTTTTAAAGTGGAACTTGTGCGGTTAGATGAGGTAGAAGAATGCGGATAACCACGGTAAACGCAGCCAATGCAGCTGCGTTTTTGTTTGTATTATAAACAAGTGGATGAGATAAAAATAGCTGAATTGGCTGGCCTTTTACACAATTTCTTCCTGTATACTTTGTAACTAAGGATATCCGCACTTATTTAATTTATATATTTACCTGAGGTGATGACATGAAAAAAGGCTGGCTGGAATGGATATTATTATCCGTTGCGTTAATTTGGGGAGCCAATTATACAATCGGAAAATTTGGAGTTGCTCATATGTCTTCCATCCAATTTAGCGCGCTGCGTTTTATAATGGTTGCTCCTATTCTTTTACTTATTACAGGAATCATAGAGCGAGGCATTCGTATCGAAAAAAAAGACTGGGGACGTTTAATAGCGGTCAGTATAGTAGGGGTTACGCTCTATCAAACGCTGTTTATGGTATCCGTTAAGTATACGACAGCTACTAATGCTTCTTTACTTATTTCGATGTCTCCTATTTTCACAGGAATCTTAGCTATATTATATAAGCATGAAGCTTTTTCATTAAAAACACAGCTAGGCTCTGTTCTTGCTTTTTTCGGGGCTGCGTTTGTACTGCTGTTTGGTCACTCTAGTCATGCGCTGTCGCAGCTTGCATGGTTCGGAAACATCATGGGGATTGTAGCGGCCATTGCGTGGGGCTGGTACCCAATTTTAGCAAAACCTTTAGTCGTAAAATATTCTGCTTTGCGCGTGACTGCCTGGTCTGCTTTGATAGGGGCTATTCCGCTTACTGCCTACTGTCTTTTCACCTATCAAACGCTTATCTGGCCAACAGATATAGGCAGCTGGAGCTCTCTGGCATACTCTGTTCTGTTCGTGACGGTGTACGGGCTGGTGATGTGGTATGTAGGAATTGGAAAAATCGGCTCTACAAAAGTAATGGTCTACATGTATGTTATTCCTTTGTTTGCCGTTGTTTTTGCTGCTGTAGCCATTGGAGAAACCATCAATTCCATGCAGCTGCTTGGAGGACTTATTATTTTTAGCGGTTTGTATATTGTTAAAAAAACCCCTGCTCCTAAAACGACTCTCAAACTAAAAAAAGCAAACTAAAAAGAGTAACAGGTTCGGTCGATGCGTTGATGCATGGTAACGAATAGCGCTCAGATTTTTTCTGAGCGTTATTCGTATACTGTTTTAATGCCCTAATTGAATGAAACACCCGTTAGTTTGATTAATGAACATTTTTCAGTTTATATTCATGAGTGATTTTATGCTGATTGTGTATGCATTTAAAGCCGTTCCGTTCATAAAATAACGTCGCTTCGTCCGTATCTGTATATAAAGCGAGAGTGTTATAATAGTTCCCTGCATAATGAATGATTTCTTTTAAAAGTCGCTTACCTATACCCTTTCTGCGAAACCGAGCTGAAACATAAAACCTTCTTACTCTTCCAACGTTAGTATGCTCCACAAGGTACGTTAGCCTGATGATTCTCATATACCTTCTCTCCGTTCAGCAGGTGTCTTGTCTATTTCGATAGAATGCTTGTTATACATTAATGCTGCCATGCCTGTTAGAGCTGTCATTAGCAAAATGAAGCTTGAAAATAGATATACAAACCTTACCCCAAATAGATCGGCTACTGTACCTACAAACGCGATAGAAAGAATAAACACAGCCTGGACAAGAGTTGATTTTGCCGCTATTACTTTAGGAAATACCGAACTGCTGCAGACATTTTGATAAATGGTTTCCTGCGCTGCGTCTCGAAGCTGATAGGCAGGACCCATCATTATCAAAAGTACTAAAGCTAGATACGGATTTGTTACTAAACCGTAAAAACCGGTTAAAACAGCATAACCAATTGAGCCTGCGAACATAAAAAGCAAAAGCCTTCCTTTTACGATAGAAGACATTTGATACACGATAATTCCTCCGACTATGCTTCCAAAATAATATGCACCGTTTATATATCCCCACCATGCTTCTCCTTTTCCAAGCACTTCTTTCACAAAAGAAAGAGTAATAGCTCCAATCCAAACGGTTCCAACGAGTGATTCAATTATGTCCATTATAACGAGTGCTCTGATGCGTTTATGTATCCATAAAAAGCGCCATCCTTCCATTAGCTTTGCCACGCTTCGCTTTTCTGGTTGTTTGTATACATGAGCCTCTTTTATAAACAGCAAGCAAACAAACGAGAACAGTAAAAGACCTTCCGTTATAAATAAAGAATAAGTGAATCCTGTTAAAGACAAAACGAAACCACCAAGGGACCACCCTGCAAATAGAAAAGTTTGGTCAATTGTTGAAAGCAAACTGTTCGCCTGCATTCTTTGGCTATCACTTACTAAGCTGCGGACAACCGACGTTTTGAAAATGGAAAAAAAGCCGTTAAAAAAAGAAATGATCCCAACAATGACAAAACACATCGCTAGTACTGTGACTGTAAATTCTTGTATAAGTAGCATATACAATCCAGCGAGCATTCCTATTTGTATAACCTGTACAGCCCGCATAATATGAATAGATTTATATGTATCGGCTAGTAAAGGTACGCTAAGGCCACTGAGGAGGCGAGCAATTAAGCTCGTCATTGTAATCAGTGATGCAAGAGCTGTTGAACCAGTGTTTTGATTTATATAGGAAGTGAGTGCCATTGTATACAGAACAAAACCTAAATTTGTGCTTACTTGACTTGCTGCTAAAAAATAAAAACGCTGGGTCAATTTTTTCTCCTTTCTGTTAGACGTAACATGTAAATGGATAATGTTTTTGTTAATTTTTCCCTTTTCAAACTATAACACTATTTGACGAAATCCAAAACTATCTATAATTTAGTAGATGGAGGTTTTTATGTTTAAATATAGTTTTCTTATTGTTCTTATTGCTTTTTTACTTATTAACTTTAACGGCCAGGAAAATCAAATTGTAGGTGGGAGAATAAAAAAAGAGCGAAGTGAGGTTTTCTTTGGAGAATATGACAGCTTTACAGGCCGCTACTCTCGGAGCATTAAACTCAAAAAAGGCGTAACCTATGCTTTTACGCTATCTAAAAACACTAAAAGTGGAGACCTTTCTCTATATGTAGAAGATCCAAGACGTACACGTTTCTTTGAAATGGCCAATAACTCTCTTTATTTAACACCTGAAAAAACGAAAAGATATCGTATTAACTTTATAGGCTCGGAGCATAAAGGCTCTTTTCAGCTTTACTGGAAAAGCAGCGTTCAAAGGGATAATGAAACATCTGGTTAATGCCATGTGATTTAGACAACGTTTAAACGAGGAGGAATGGTTTATGATGATTAATCAAGCTGTCCTGTACACTCATCTACTGGACGAAATGAAGGATTTTTATGTAAATTCTCTCGATTTCCCTTTAACCGCCGTTTCACCGCGTTCTTTTTCCATCAAAGTTGGTGAAAGTGAGCTAACTTTTAAAGAAACTTCTCTACATACAAAGCCCTTTTACCATTTTGCTTTTAACGTTCCAGCAAACCGCTTTATGGAAGCAAAACAATGGGCTACTCAGAGAGTCTTCCTCAATACAGAAGAGAAGAAAGATGACATTTACTTTGAAGCATTTGATGCTCATTCTTTTTATTTTGAAGACCCAGCTCATAATATTGTTGAATACATTTCAAGACATTCAGACTGCCCGCCATCCAACGCCCCCTTTTCTTCTAGGTCGCTTTTAAGCATAGGAGAAATCAACTTGACAACGCCTCATGTCCGCTCTGCAGGGACACAGCTTATTAACTCCGGTATCACCGTGCGCAACAACAGGCTATTAAACGAGACCTTTAACTTTTTAGGAAGCGGCAGTGCGTTTTTTCTTGTAGGGACGCCTAAAAGACGGTGGTTTTTTTCGAACCGAGACTCTGAAGTTCATCCATTAACGGTGAAGGTTAATCATTCTCTAGCAGTTTCGCTCGACGAAAAAGGAATGCTGAAGATTACGCAAGAATGATTGTTTTTTCAATAAAGCCACGTAACAAGCGAACTTGTTACGTGGCTATTTTTGTTCAAAATTCAGCTCGTACTTCACCTATAGGTTTTGTATATAGTTTTCGATGTCCTTTCTGTTCATCAGCATAAAAACCTTGCAATCCTCATCGTTTCTAAGCTTTTCAAACCGTTTTCTCATCTTTTTTTGCCGCTCTCTGTACGTCGTAAGAATAAACGTAAAAAATGACCAATCTACTTTTTCAGGGCAGCCTTTTGCCATATCTTCACGCGTTTTTCTTGCATATACGATTCTCCGCTTTATTACTCGGTACACACAAACGATTAGCGGCAGCTCTAAATAAATAATGGTATCTGCACGCTTCACTCGCAGGTCATACGAATTGCTGTAGTTCCCGTCGATAATCCAGCTGTCTTTTTTTACAATGCGCTCCTGCAATTCTCTAAAACTATCATTGTCTCTTTCCGTCCAGCCCGGCTGCCAATACAGGCTGTCTAAATGATGTACGTCTAGATCAAGCTTTTCCCCTAATTTCTTGGCAAATGTGGACTTTCCTACTCCTGGAGAAACGCCCATTATCAGCACTCTTTTCATCTCATCACCTTACCTTTTTAAAAAATAAAGCTAATTGAAGAGAAGGCAACTGTTCATACTGATTAGGTGTACTAAAAGCAGACTGCTGTATAAAGCAGCTCCATGTTAGCATTTTTATTTGCATAATTTTCAGATAACATATAAACATTCATCATAAATTTCTGTATTCCTTCTTGCTTTGTAGTAAATAGGTTGCTTTTATTAATCGTTTCCTTTACCTTAAATGTGAGTATATAAAAGTAAGGTGAAAAAAATGAATGCATCTATGCTAAAGAGATTTTTACGAAACCTCGGGATTTTTATTTATATTGTCATCGCAGCTATTAATATTTACTTAACGAGAAATGACTTAGGCGATATGCTTACTCGCCTTGTGCTGCTGACTATTTTACTTCCTTTGTTTTTTAGTTTTGTGTATGCGTTAGGAAAATCACATTTTAAAAGACAAGAAGAGCTCGCTGAACAAGAGAAGAAAAAAGAGTAAAAAAAGCCTTTTATCGAGGGAGATTCCCCTTTCTAAAAGGCTTTTTACTTTTTTTCATATAACTGAACATTAACTACATTAGGATTAACGTGATACTGCTTGGCAAGTTGATTTACGATTTGCTGAATCTCCTTCTTCTTATAGGAAGAAAGTTGTTCGGCGGGCAGAAGAACCAGAACTTGAGCTTCCGCATAGTCATTCAGCACTCTAACTTCTTGAAAACCATGCTGCGTCAAGACAGCTTTTAACGCTTTTTCAAAGTCTGTGCTTTCTTTTGGAACAGCTATGGAGAGCTGATCGTAAGAAAATAGCGAAACTTCTTTCTCTTCAGGCTTTGTATACACCGCCCAAGCAGTTGTCAGCACTGTGACCGCAATCCCAACATTCAATATCCAGACTTTCATATCATGCACGCTCCTTTTAATCGAGTTTGTTCATGATATGAAAAGATTTATTGGTTCATGCGTTATCTTCCTAACCATCCTCCGTCTACGGCAAGCAAGTGTCCATGAATATAAGCAGACGCATCAGATGCTAAAAAGACAACCGCTCCTTTAAAATCATCTGCCTGTCCCCATCTGCCTGCAGGAATACGTTCAATGATTTGTCTGCTGCGCGTTTCATCGTTAATAAGTGCTTCATTCATATCAGTGGCAATGTACCCTGGTACAATTCCATTAACGTTTACGCCTTTTGCTGCCCATTCATTAGACAAAGCCTTTGTAAGCTGAGCAACGCCGCCTTTTGCTGCGGCATAAGCTGGAACGGTAATACCTCCTTGGTAAGAAAGCAAAGATGCCATATTAATGATTTTTCCGCTTCCTTGTTTAAGCATTTGGCGGCCGGCCTGCTGACATAACAACCATACGGTTTTTAAATTAACGTTCATAACAGCGTCCCAATCTTCTTCTGCAAAGTCTACAGCGGGTGAACGTCTTTGAATGCCCGCGTTGTTCACTAAAATATCGAGCTTGCCAAAATAAGCAACAACCGATGAGATCGCTTCGCTTACTTCAGAAGCATTTTCCAGATCACAATTAATAATAAAACATTTTCTTCCGAGACGTTCAATTTCTTCTTTTACTCCAAGAAATTCCTTTGATCGCTGCAGCAGAGCGATATCCGAACCTGCTTCTGCCAAAGAAATCGCCATTGATCTTCCAATTCCTCTTGTTGCTCCTGTAATCGCTGCTACTTTACCATCTAAAGAAAACAAATCTACTGTCATTGTTCATTCCCCTCTCCGTTTGGTGCAAATAAAACCTTAAGTGATTCATCAGGCCGCTGCATAAACTCAAACCCTGCTTGAATATCTTCAAGCGGCAGTTTATGAGAAATTAAAGAATCTGCTGCTATTTCACCGTTTGCCAGTAAATCAATAGCCGTCTGAAAATCTTCCCTTGTATAACATCTTGTTGTAGTTAATGAAATTTCTTTAAAGTGCATTGCTGCTAAATTTAGTTCTGGAGCGCTTTTATATACGCTCACCACCACAATCTCTCCTTGAATACGGCTTGTTTCAACCATTTGTTTTGCTGTCATTTGATTTCCGGCTACTTCAAATACAACGTCTGCACCGACGTCATTCGTAAGCAAACGCACTTCTTTTACGACGTCTTTTTTCGCTGCATCAATTGGTATAAAGCCAAGTTCTTTCGCTTTAGTTAAGCGATAAGAACTAATATCTGAGATCATTACTTTTTTTGCACCTGCTCGTTTCGCAATCATCCCGATCAGCAGTCCAATAGGTCCTGCCCCTAAAATGACAGCTTGGTCCCCTACTTTCAGCCGCGAGCGTCGTACTGTATGTACGGCAACCGCTACAGGTTCTGCAAGAGCAGCATGCGCACTAGACAGTTTCTCCGGCAAGAGGTGAAGGCGGTTCACTGGAACAGCTACGTACTGCGCAAACCCTCCATCTTGATCAATGCCGATTAGTTTTAACTTTTTACAAACGTGAAACTGTCCTCTTACACAGGCTTCACACGTTCCGCAGCTAAGCGTAGGTTCAACTGTTACGCGGTCACCTAAAGAAAATTCCGTTTCCCCTCGAATCTCTCCTATAACTCCGCTGAATTCATGCCCCATAGTGAGTGGCGCCTGTGCTCTAGGGTGTTTTCCAAAATAAATCATCATATCCGTTCCGCAAATTCCAGCATGAGATACCTTTACAAGCGCTTCTCCTTCTTTTATAACCGGTTTCGCTTTTTGCTGCATAACGGCTTTTGTTTCTGAAACGTAGACACCTGCTTTCATTTCTCCATCCCCTTTGTATACTTGTCGACAAAAAAAGGGAAAAAGTTCAAAAACATTTTGAATCTTTTATCCCTTTTTTATGCTTCATTCAAAAGTGAAGCTGTTATCGTATTTCGCGTGTCTTCAAAGTGACGCTTCACTTCATCTTGAATACGTTCTGTATTTTGAGACTTTAATGCCTTAATCATTTCATGATGCTGCTTAATCAGTGGGAGCACAGCTGCTTTATCATCTCGAAATCTTTTTTCAGTGGTAATTAAAAGAGCAGCTAAAATAATTTCACGGATGCTTTCCCACAATTTTAATATCCGCTTGTGGCCTGCTTCGATAATCACGAGCTCATGGAACCGCAAATCTTGATAAGCAAACTCTACATAGTCATCGTATTTAGCTGCCATGGTCATTTGATCAATGCTTTGCTCAAGCTTTTTAATAAGCGAATCATGGTTGACTTCAGATAAACGTTCTAAGACAAAATGTTCTAAAAGCAGACGAACATCGTACAGCTCGTTTAAATCCCTTGTTGTTAAACCAATAACAACTGCTCCCATTCGCCGTAAATCAATGAGCCCTTCGTTTGAAAGAGTCCGCAGCGCTTCTCTTATAGGAGATCGACTCATTCCAAACTCCGCCGAGAGCTGATTTTCTGATAGTACGGTTCCTTTCTTCAGCTCGCCGCTCATAATTTGAATTCTTAATTTGCTTACAACTTGTTCTCCCAGCGAGGCTCCGCGAAGCCATCTTTCCGGGTAGGTTACCTTTTTAATGTGTCATCACTTCCTTAGCCAACTTGTATACAAGTATTCAAGATTTAGTATATAGATAAGAAACTGAATTGTAAACGCTTTCTTTATAAAATGTATATTTTTACAATTCTTTCTTACACTAAGAACTACTGATAAATAAAAGGTGGGAAGATGAATGAATCAAATGATATTATGGGGGATTCTTGTTATTCCATGGTTTTTATTGCTGCTGCTTGATAAACAGCGTGTTAAACGATTTTTTACTGTAGGGTTATTTGCTGCATTAATGATGACAATCGCCTATCAAGTAGCGGAAAAAATGCACTGGTGGACGGTTCAAGAAAATGTATTTTTTCTTACTAGCATGGGAGCAACGATTTATTGCCTTCATATTGTGATTACAATCTTTGTCTTTTACCTTACGTATCCCGGATTTATCTTGTACATAATTGTTAACATTATTTTGGATTTGATTCATGGTTATGTTATTGTTCCTTTTCTCGCTAAAATTGGGCTTTATAATCTGTATGAAATTAGTCATTTTGGTCTTTTCCTCGTCATGACTACCGTAGCCATTATCCTTTACTTATTCCAACGGCTGCTTGATTTTATATTTGAAGAAAGCCATGCATAAAAAGCCACAGCAAACGCTATGGCTTTTAATCAATAAAAAAATGGAATAACCGTATCTCCGCGAATCGGTTCAATAGCCGCATGAAACTGAATTCGCAAACTTTTTGACGTTTCGATGTCAGAGGCATCCATGACGTGAAAATGAATGTGGGGCTCAGATGAATTTCCAGAATTTCCACATCTTCCAAGCAGCTTTCCTTTACGAACTACATCTCCTTTTTTCACAGAAACCGACCCTTTCTTCAAATGTGCAAGCACACTGTATTCTTTCCTTTCATGCTCAATAATAACGTAGTTTCCTAAGGGATTTTCTTTATTGGTGTGCCCAAGTTCATTGTCTTCTTGGCCGTCAGCTGCTGAAACGACAACTCCTTTTAGCGGTGCTACAACCTTTTTTCCATAGGCATAGTAATCTTCGTTTTTCATTCCACCATTTTTATAGCTTTTCTTTCCTTTTTGCACGACTAAACCATACGCATACCTTTGGTTTTCGACTGGATGGTGATAGTTCAACACCTCATGCTTTCCTCCCCAATAGACAAACCATTCACTTTGAATCGGCATCGTATATTTGTTTGTAGTCCATCGATCTCTCTCTGAAAATGATTCTATAGGAGCAATCACAAGTGCTTGTATAATGTTATGTTCATCAAACATAACGCTGATGGCTTTTGTCTGCGTAGAATTTAACCAAATAAACTGCTCAATTTGAGGAGTTAAATAAAGATTTGTTTCTAGTCTGTAGAACTGTTCTCCTTGATTAAACAATCTGCTCTGCTCCAAAAATTGCTGAAGAGAAACTTGACGTTTAAACTCTTCGCTTACACAATCATAAAGCTTCTTAAAATCCCCTTCTGCAAATAAAGTTCCAAACTCTTCTCTGATATTTACTTTTGTCTCTGTCTCCATCATTGTAATCCACCCTTTTATATGTATTTCAATTTGTTTGAATTATCTATAAGTAATACGTTTTATCTTATAAAAAGGTTTCATTTTCCAATTATTCTATCTGAAAATCTTCTTCTATGCCGTATTTACAATTTTCTCAATCCATTTTATACTTATTTTACAAATATTTGAAAGGAGGTGCAGTATGATGAAAATAACGTTAAATAAAAAAATCAAGCTGCGCCGAGTAAGTATTTTTGGCGCTTAAATTTTAAGGAGATTTCACAATGAAAGTAGCATTAGTACGTCATTACAAAGTAAACAAAGGGCTTCCAGAAAACCACCGCTTATCCACCGATGAACTAGTGGCTTGGTTTCAGGAATATGATGAATCAGATATTACGTATGAAGAGACTGATTTAAATAATATCCAATGGAAACGCTGTTTTTCAAGCGATATGCCGCGAGCACACAAAACGGCAAAGCATATTTATAAACAAGAGATCACTCTTCTTCCGGAGCTTAGAGAAATACCTATGCCTATTATTCCATTAAAATTCAAACTTCCTTTTATTCTCTGGGTATTACTGTTTCGCATGTCCGGACTCATCAACAAACAAGTTCGTAAAGATATGGCTGAGACTAAGAGAAAAGTAGCAGCAGTGCTAGATCGCGCTATTTCCGAGTCAGAAGACGATTTGCTGATTGTCAGCCACGGAGGAATTATGAAGTTTATGCGTAAAGAACTTATAAAACGTGGCTTTAAAGGACCTCGGTTTGATATTGCTGTTAACGGAAAGCTTTATCTTTTTGAAAAGCAATAGAATGAAGATCATCAGAAAAATTTTCCTAAAAAAGTCGCAGAGATCAGTCCCTGCGACTTTTTAATAACCATTTTCTTCAATTGTTAGTGCTTCACGCAAAGCGATATCTTTGCGGATATTATGAGCGATTTCACGTGTGATTTCTCCTTTTTCATAAAGCTCTTGCACCGTTTCCCGCTCGGTATGAAACGCTTTATAACATAAATCTCTCGTTGTTTTTTTACGTTTGCGTGAATTATACTCCGTACTCTCTTTTCTAAGTCTCGCCATAGATCTATGATATTCACTAATAATAGCAAGTGAAATCATTCGATTTTCTTCGTTCATATTTTCTTTGATGACCTTTATCGCTTCTTCAATCATTTGAATACGTACTTTGTTCACTTTGGTTCTTCTGCGCAGGCTTTGTTTTCTTAACGCCTGCTTATTCGGTGAAAAAATTCGGACTAGTAATAATAAAACTTTTTTAAACCTCATCCAGCTTACCAATAATTTGTACCTTACACGATTGGTTACAGCCATTTCAAGCTTGTGCGTATGTTCCAAACAAATATACGCTGTCTCACGGTCTATTTTTTCCTCTTTTAATAGCTTTTCCACCAATTTTCCCTTGGCCTGAAGAGCCAGCAATCGAATTTCTTCTTCATACTGTTTGTTTTCAGAGGCTTCTAAAGGATGAGTTTTAACGATGATGTTATTAATCGTTGTATTATACGTTGAAATTAAAGAAAGGGCTGCTCCACGATTTTCCTCGGTCATTTCTCTTTTTAACCGCTGAATAGCAGCTTTGTGCACTTTAATGCGGGCTTTGACCTCTTTTGTATTGCGCTCAGGCTTCTTCGGCGCCTTTTCTGTTTTCGCAATGACAGGTAAAAGAATACTTGCCGCAACTAAGGTTAACAATATAACGCCTGCTGCTAGAAAAATAATCAAAGAGCGTTCCGGGAAATCACTGCCGTTCTCAAGCGTATAAGGAATCGAAAACGCTCCGGCTAAGGTAACAGCTCCTCGTACACCTGAAACCGTAATAATGCCAATAGACCGGGGCTCAGGTTTTAGGTGCTTGTTATTTTTGTAATACCAGCCTACTGACCATGACACCATCACCCAAATAAATCGTAGTACAAGCAAAAAGACAGTAATAATCAAAATATAAAGAAGCACTTGTCCATTATTAAAGTTTGGATCTTGAATAATTGCTTTCGCTACTTTTGGTATTTGCAGACCAAGCAGTACAAACACCAAGCCATTTAACAAATATAAAATAACCGTCCAAGTACTTTTTGATACTACTTTAAGCTGCTGGTTAGGTGATTCCTCTCGGTCGCGCTCAATCGCATGCACAATGCCGCCTGCTACAACTGCCAAGATTCCTGACAAATGAAAGTGTTCAGCAATGTAGAAGACAACAAATGGAGTTAAAATTTGTATTAACATATGAATCGTAATATCTTCCATTCCTAAACGTCGAACAAGTACACGCAGTCTGATAATCAGAAAAGCGATAAATGCTCCTACAAACAAACCGCCCAGCGCTACCCAAAGGAACTGAAATGTAGCATCTACTATTGAAAAGACGCCCGTTACGGTAGCAGTTACTGCTACTTGAAACGCTACAAGGCCAGAGGCATCATTCATCAGCCCTTCACCTTCAAGCAAATGCATAATTCGCTTAGGCAGCTTTACTCGGCTCGCCATAGCTCCAACAGCCACTACATCTGTTGGGGACAAAATAGCGGCTAGTGCAAATGCCGCCGGTAACGGAATGGAAGGGATGAGCCAATTGATTAGATACCCTCCTGCTGCCACCGTTACGAAAACCAGTCCCAGCGCTAGTAATAAAATAGGTGTGCGAAGCTTCCAAAGAGCAGCTCTTGACACGTTTTTCCCGTCATTAAATAATAGCGGAGCAATAAATAAAATAAAAAATAACTCAGGCTCTAAATGTACATCCCCGCCAAATGGCAAGATAGCAAGCCCTGCTCCCAAAGCTATTTGAACTAAGGGAACAGGAATAAATGGTACAAAATGATTAATGATATTAGATAGACCAATCAAAGCCAATAAGACTAATATCGTCAGAAAAAATTCCATAAAAACAATCGACTCCTACTTCTATTTACATCCTTTTAAAGGTATCACGTTATCTCTTTTCATTCATTTTATAGTGTTTAGTTTACGCTTTTTCTGCCAAAAAATGTTGTGGGTTATTAAAAAGTGCTCTTTCTTTTCGGTAAGTTTATTTCTACTGACATTAAGGGAACAGTATACATGATATTCTTTATTTACCATATAAATCAACTCATCAAACTTTTATAAGGGAGGTGTTCCCTTATCCGTTTCAACGGGGTAAGGAGATAAATTTGGAAACAGTCAATGTCATTTTATTCATCGTACTAATCATATTAACAGCCTTTTTTGTTGCAACGGAATTTGCCGTCATTAGGGTACGGTCGACTAGAATCGACCAGTTAGTTGAAGAAGGAAACAGGAACGCTTTAGCAGCAAAAAAAGTAGTATCAAATTTAGATGGTTATCTTTCAGCCACGCAGCTGGGCATTACGGTTACCGCACTGGGTCTAGGCTGGATAGGTGAACCTACGGTAGGTCATTTATTAGAGCCCCTTATTGACATGCTTCCTTTTGCTACATCACTTTCGCATGTCATATCTTTTGTTCTTGCTTTTTCGATTGTCACATTTTTAAATGTGGTAGCTGGAGAACTTGCGCCCAAAACAGTGGCGATTCAAAAAGCCGAACAAGTGACGCTGTTATTTTCCCGTCCTCTTATTCTTTTTTCTAAGCTACTTTATCCGTTTATTTGGCTTTTAAACCACTCAGCAAGAGGCGTTGTCGGATTATTCGGCCTGAAGCCAGCTTCTGAAAATGAAGTAGCTCATAGTGAAGAAGAACTTAGAATTATTTTATCTGAAAGCTATGAGAGCGGTGAAATTAATCAATCGGAATTTAAGTTCATGAATAATATTTTTGAATTTGATAACCGTACGGCTAAAGAAATCATGGTGCCTCGTACAGAAATTGTTAGCGTATCAGCAGATGAAACGATAGAAGAATTCTTAAAGATGGCTAGAGTAGAGCAATATACTCGCTATCCAGTAGTTGTAGAGGGGAACAAAGATCAAGTGGTGGGATTAGTTAATATTAAAGAAATATTAGCGGATTACATAAAAGAAGATGATATTAAACCGCGTACCGTGCAAACGTATATGAAACCCATCATTCAAGTCATTGATTCCATCGCCATTTACGACTTATTGCTTAAAATTCAAAGGGACAGAATTCACATGGCCATCTTAATAGACGAGTACGGAGGAACAACAGGACTTGTAACGGTAGAAGACATTTTAGAAGAAATTGTTGGTGAAATTCGTGATGAATTTGATGATGATGAAATACCGGACGTACACAAAATTAATGAAAATCACTACGTACTAGATGCGAAAGTGTTGATTGAAGAAGTAAATGATTTACTCGGAACAAATATTGAACAAGAAGATGTTGATACCATTGGCGGCTGGATGCTGACCGAAAAGTTTGATCTCGCTAAAGGTGATAGCATCAAAAATGAAAGTTTTTCATTTAAAGTCATTGATATTGAACATCACCATATTAAACGAATCGAAATAACAAAGGAAAAAAGTACGGATCCCAGCTGATTATCCGTACTTTTTTTGATGCTCTTTTTTCAATTGCAAGTACTCTTTATTCTCTCGTACCTCCTTCCATTTTTCCATAAAAATAGATGCCGATTCTGCTTTTTGTTCATCAATTTGCCGTTCGTTACGCTCTCCGTCTTTGCTGTATTTCTTTCCGCCTTTGTAGTTCGCGTAGCGCCTGGATCGCGTGTATCCCATTTGGAGAAATTTCCGGGCCATGTCCATTCCAACAAAATCGTTTTTTTCTTTGTAGGTTAAAAAAAGCTGATAGATGGCCTCCGCAGATTCCTCAGCAATTTCAGGTGTTCGAAAGCGCCAATGAGGAAGAATTTCACTTTTATACGGCTCAACAAGGAGAACTCCTTGTTCTCCTTTTCCTACTCTATACTTTTCAGGATGTTTTCTAAAATCGATATGTTCAAAGTCAAGTGAATAATCAAATGCCACGGCTCTTCCCTCCTTTTTAATCTCTACCCTTTACAAATGAATGGTAAAACTTTTCTTAAAGAAGTTTTTCACATGCAGATGCGGGTAATAATAGGTGGATAAGTATGACTAACTTTTTTCTCCATGCTAAAAGAAGTCCGAACTTATTAAATCATGGTACGGGAGCTTTCTATCAAATTCGCCATTATGGAAAAGAAGATGTCTCCGTGATGTCTGCTATCATTAAGGCATTAACCGTAATCGCTGAAACAAATCGCTCTGCCATCAAAAACGACGTATGGATTTTTTCTTCCTACATCGTAAAAGAACTGCAAAAAGAACAGTGGCTTAAAATGGACAAAGAGTTTCTTAATCAGCTTCTCAAAAACCTTGCAAAAGCTTGTGAGAAAAAATGCGCGTCTATGCCGATAGAATAAAAACAAAAAACGCCGCTCATCAACTGAGCGGCGTTTTCTTACGATATAAAATGCTCTATCTCTTTTCTCTTTTTCACTATTATGAGTTTATCGCTATATGAAGTACGAAGGATATGCAAAATTTCAGATTTACTTTACTTTTCGAAGTCCGCATTCCACTGAAACATTTTAATGAAAATAGAAAACGTCGGTGCATAATTTGCTTTTTCTATTTTAGCTTTTTGCAGAACATACCTTCTTAGAATAAACCAAACTCTTTTTAAATAATGCGTATCGAGAAAAATAATAAAATCAGCTTTATCAAAACTTTCTCTCACCCACATATAATGTACGCCTTCTATGATCCATTCTTTTGAAGCTATAATATGATGTAAACACTTTTTTCGATCCGCTTCACTTCTTCTTTTATCTCCTTCTTGTGTTCGTTCCCACATAACATTATCAAGTTCATAGTGAGGAAGTTTTAATTTATGAGCTAGCAAACGAGTAAAAGTCGTTTTTCCACTTCCAACCGATCCGACGATATGTATTTTTTTACATGGAGCGCTTTGCATACTTCATGTCCCCTACTTCAAGCCTATTTTTCACATATATTGTATCATTCAAGTTCCTTTTCTCTAATGCAAACCAGAACGTTTTATGCTAGTATTTTATGGTACTTGACTGACAGAAGGAGTGAAAACACAGTGCCTAAAACCCTTTTTGGAAAACTTACGCTGTTTTGGATTGGACTATTGTTATTGATTACGGGTCTATTTTTTTATTATAAATATACAAACCAAGGGTTTACCGCTGCAGATCTATTCTTTCGCGCCTCTCCTCCTTTAGCTGCTATTGGCTTCCTGTTAAGCGCAGCCGGACTATATGAAGAACGAGGAAGAAACAAGATAATTCCTCTCGTTGTACTCACCATTAGTTTTATCATGCTTTGCCAATCAGGCTATCACTTTCTCCATATGCATACTCCACCGCCGCGTCCTTGACTTTGTCTCACTCTCATTTATAAAAAAGCTTGTGCGTTTATTTTCTATTCAAATAAACGCACAAGCTTTTTTGTATAGGGATGCCTGTTTTTATCAAATAGCTGTGCACGGTCAAATTGATCGATAACCTCGCCTTGCTGTATAACCATCATGCGACTGCTCATAAATTTTACTGCCGCTAAATCATGTGAAATAAAAAGATAAGACAGCTGAAACGTCTCCTGTAAATCTTTTAATAAATTTAAAATCTTTGCTTGTACCGTAACATCAAGGCTCGCTGTTGGTTCGTCTAACAGTACCAAAGACGGACCTACGCTAATGGCACGCGCAATCGCTACACGCTGAAGCTGTCCTCCGCTGAGTTCATGAGGATAGTTCAACGCATATTCTGCGCTAATCCCGACTTTTTCTAACAAATAAAAAGCGATTTCTTTTTCATTCCTGCTCACATGAGAGAAAATTGAAGGAACGGTTCGCTGCTGCCGCAAAGGCTCGAGCAAAGAATCGATGATTTTCACTTTCGGATTAAAAGAAGCCGCGGGGTTTTGAAATACCACTTGCATGCCTAGACGAGCTTGCTGCAGTTTTTTTCCTTTTAACCGGTGAAGAGGTTTTTCTTCAAACCATACTTCTCCCTGCTGAATTTCTGTTAACCTTAGCACACTTTTTACAAGCGTACTTTTTCCGCTTCCACTTTCTCCGACAATCCCTACACATTCCCCTTTATCGATATGCAGAGAAACATTATTTAGTGCTGTGACGGCTTTATACTGTTTCACAAGCTGCGTGACGCGTAATATACTTTTTTCTTTCATATTTTACTCCTATATCAACACTTTTTTCTGCGTATCTAACAATCGAGCAGGCGTTTTCTGTAAAGAAGGAATGGCGTTAAACAGTTTTTTTGTGTAAAAGTGATGCGGAGCGCGAAGCAGAGATTCGATACTGTTTTCTTCCACGATTTCTCCTGCTAGCATAATGGCTGCCCGGTCCGCATATTTCCGCACATGACGCAAGTCATGGGTAATAAACAAAATGGCACAGCCTGCTTCTTCTTTCAGCTTATACAGCAACTGAAGAACTTCAGCTGCTGCCACGCTATCTAAAGCCGTAGTTGGTTCATCTGCGATAATCAAGGCAGGCTTCATCACCAGCGCTAAAGCAATCGCTGCTCGCTGAAGCTGTCCTCCGCTCAGCTGAGCAGCATAGCTTTTATACACGCGTTCATCAGGTAAATTCACAGCTTTTAAAGCCTGAAATATAGCGGCTTTCCTGTCTTTTTTAGACAGCTTAGTATGTGTACGAATCGTTTCATCAAACTGCTTTCCAATTGTTAAAAAAGGAGTAAAAGCACTTCGATAGTCTTGAAAGATATACGAAATATCTTTTCCAAGGATAGGCGCCTCTCCTTTCTGCTTAAAGGTAATAGAACCTCCTTTAAGCGTTACACCTGAAGGCAGCAGTCCTCCTATCGAAGCAGCAGTGATGCTTTTCCCACTTCCACTTTCTCCAACGAGCGCCATCCACTGTCCTTGTTCGATTGCAAGAGAAACGTCTTTTACAATTTGTTTTGTTTTATTATGAATGGCTAGATGTTTTACTTCTAACACGATGACGACCACCTCTTTTACTGATTAACTTGATATTTTCCTCGAATATATTCACCTAAAGCTGTAAACGTCAGCACAAACAGAATAATCGCTGCGCCAGGTATGAACATTAGCTGCGGAGCATTGTAAAAGTAGGCCCTGCCTTCATTTAGCATCGTTCCCCATTCAGGAGTAGGCGGCTGAGTCCCTAATCCAATATAGGATAATGAAGCCATCATTAAAATAATTTTCCCTATATCCAGCGTAGCAAGAACAAGAATATGTCCTCCCACATGTGGAAGAAAATGGCGCAAGATTAAGGAAACTGTTCCCACTCCGTTTAATTTAGCAACCAGCACATATTCTTTCGACTTTTCTTGAAGCACAATACTGCGCACTACCCTTGCATAACTAACCCACTTTACAATAACCATCGCAGCAATTAAGTTAAATAATCCGGGCCCTAACAGCCCGCTTAAGACAATGGCTGCAATATAATCAGGAAAAGCTAAAAAAGCATCTACAATTCTCATTAAAAAGCGGTCTATTTTTCCTCCAATATACCCTGAAACTAAACCAACCGGGACTCCAATCAAAAGAGAAAGAGCTAAGACAAGAAAACTAGTTCCAATCGTAGTCTGAGCTCCAGCTATGATTCGTGAAAAAAGATCTCTGCCTAAGTGATCAGTCCCTAGCCAGTGATCACTGGTGGCTTTTTGAAGCCGGTCTTGCATATTGACTTGTGTAGAATCCATTGATGTTAGCTGACTTCCAAACAGACAAAATAAAATAAGCGCAATACCACAAACGCTTATTACTACAAAAGGAAGCTGCGGCTTTTTCACGTTTTATCCCCTCCCTTTATATAGAGCTGGGGATTTACATATTTGTAGCTCAAATCCACAAGTGAATTAATTAAAACAACAAACAGGCCCATCCACAAAATATACCCTTGAATCACAGGATAATCACGATTCATAATCGCATCAATAACTAATTTTCCAATTCCAGGATAAGCAAAAAGCACTTCAATAATAACCGTTCCTCCAAGCAAACTGCCTAAGCTCGTTCCTAAAATGGTAAGGATGGGTGTTAAGCTATACCGAAACGCATGGAAAATAAAAATGCGGCTTTCACTGATTCCTCTTGCTCGAGCAGATCGTACAAAATCTTGTTTCAATCCTTCTAGCAGACTAGCTCTAATCATTCGCATATACACAGCGGACATGGCAAAACCAAGCGTTAAAGAAGGCAGCACAAGATGAGCTGCTGTGCCTGTACCCATTGAAGGAAGCCATTGAAGACGTACAGAGAACAGCTGTATAAACAAAAGACCGAGCCAAAAGCTTGGAATAGACGCTCCAAGTAAGGAAATACTTCTGCTGAGGTAATCAATCCACTTATTTGGATATAGTGCTGATAGCGTTCCGAGCGGCACAGCTATTAACAGCATCACAACCAAAGATGCAGCCGTCAAGCGCAGCGTAGCCGGAAACTTCTCTACCAATTCATCGATGACAGGCTCTTTTGTCATATACGAAGACCCTAAATCAAACTGAAAAAAACGCGTCAGCCATTTTACATATTGAATATATACGGGTTCATTAAGTCCTAGTTCTGTTCTCAAGTTATTCATTTGTTCCTCAGAAACTGCCACGTCTTCCACACGAAGCATTTGCTTAACCGGATCTCCTGGAGCTAGCTTCATTAAAACAAAGCTGAGAAACGATAGGATAACTAAAAAGATGAGTAATTCTATTATTCTTTTACCAATTAATTTCATATCTACTTCACATCTAAATCCTTTGTTATGACATAATATTCACTTTTGGTTGTAACCCAATTTTTCACATTGTCTTTATAGGCTACAAAATTGTTCGGGTGAACAATCGAAGAATGCAGCGTTTCCTTTTCTGCTATTTCTTCGGCTTGTCTTGCTAACCTATCGCGCTGTTTTTGATCAACCGTTTTATTAAGCTCATCAATAATGGAAGTTAATGCTGGTTCATGAAAATGTCCTACATTAAATGCTCCTCCCTCCATATAAAGAGCATTAAAGAAATATCCTGCGTCTCCTCGAGGCGCCGCTATTAGACTATATGTGACCATTCCCCAATCATCTTTTGTTGTCATATACTCATCCATGTTTTCAACTTGTTGAATATCTATCTTTACGCCAATCTTTTTTGCTTCTGACTGAAGCATTTGTGACATTAAAGGCAGTTCCGGACGATAAGGATATGTAACAAGCTTAAAAGAAAGCTGTTTCCCATTTTTTATTGCTTTTCCATCCTTGAGTATATAACCGGCTTTTTCTAAATATTTTTGAGCTTCACTTGGTCCATAGATTTTCGTTTTTTGATCGTTCGAAAAATCCAAACTCTCTAAAAATGGACCTTTTGCTGGTGACCCTTGACCTGCAAGCGCTGTGTCCACAACATCTTTTGGATTCAGTAATACATCAAACGCTTTTCTCACATTTTTATCTTTAAATGCTTCTTGCTTTGAATTATAGAAAAACATTTGATTTCTGAGGCTCGGCTGTATATCTACTACAATAGACGAATCTTGTTTTAATGTATTTAAGCTTTCAATTGCCGGACGATATACAATATCAGCTTCATCCGATTGTAAAGCGGAAGTTCGTGCATTTTCATCATCATTAAATGTTAACACAACTTCATCCAATTTTGGTTCCCCGCCCCAGTATTCTTTGTATTTTTTTACTTTCATTTCATTATCCGGTTTAAACGAAGCTACTTTAAATGGTCCCGTTCCCAATGGTTTACTTTTTATATCTGAAGTATCTACATCAATAATTGCCGTGTTTGGATGAACAAGTTCAGAAGGCAGCGTGGCAAGCGGCTCTGTTGTTATAATGGTCAAGATTTGGCCACTGGTTTTCATTTCTTTAATTTTAAGTGCACTTTTCATTGCTTCATTTTGTTTTATCGTTCTTTCTAACGAATGTTTCACGGCTTCAGCATTCAGAACTTTGCCATTTTGAAATGTAATCCCGTCTCTAATCTCAAATATCCAGGTCATCCCATTATCTTCTGTTTTCCATTTCTTTGCGAGCCATGGTTCAATCCGTAATTGCTCATTCACTTTGACTAGTGTTTCCGCAATGCCGGCTCGTACAGTTGTGTAATTTAGCTGAGGATCGAGCGTATCACTTGGAAAATTCGATACAAAAGTAAGTGATTTCGTTTCACTCTCTTGTCCGGTACTCGCAGATTTACTCGAACATGCCGCTAGCATACCTATCGTAGCAAGCGTTAAGCATAGCAGACTTATCTTTTTTCTCATATAAACCCTTCCTTCATTAAAAGCTATCCTTTTTATGTACTGTCTCTAACTATACTTTCCCTCCTTTAAATCGTAACGATTATTATTATCATAAAAAGTTTAATTTGTTTACCTTACTTTGTCAACAAAGGTTTTTAAAGGATAAAGGTGCTCTAACACCTATTTTCACCCGTTATGATGATTGAATTTATTGATAACGCATACAAATGAGCACAAAAAAAACAAAGCCTTCTCGAGGCTTTGTTTATGCAGCATGTTTTTTTCTTTTATATTTCCACATCATATATCGATAACGAATCGTGCAGCCTATACAATACCCCATCAGTGCTCCACCTGCAGCAAGAATTACCATTATACTAAATACATAGCCGATAAGCGTATAACCAAGTAAAAATGAAACGAAAGCAATCCCGATACATATAGTTGCAATCCATTGGTTAAAAAGCTGCTGATCCCGGTCTTCCATCTGATAAGAAGAAGCAGGTTTTTTAAGAAGCTTTTTTCCTGCCATGATTACAGGATTACGCTTTGTTGCAAGTGTGACTACTCCAACGAGAAAAGGCAAAAGTAAAAGCCACTTTGCCGCAAGTAAAGCGGTCAAAACCGTTATAATGATAAAGAGTTGATTAAGCTTAACTAATGGTTTGGGAATGCTCATGGAACTCCTCCTTCTTAAAACCCATTATATAAATTGGTTTACTAATCTAAAAGAAAAAGCACTCCAAATAAGCGACAAGACTCATACAAAGAAGTTACATAATTTCACTAACGTACTTTAAGATCAGTATCGTAAATAAAATCAAGACAACGTATCGTAAAGAACGAATTCGACGTTGAAGAAGACGCTTTACATGCCTTTTATTACGCATATGGGTTCTTCCTTTCGTATATTGAATTGTCTCTAGACACACTTATATCATACTTTTTCGGAGAACACCAACGTCAGAAAAAATTGCCAAGAACCATAGCTTTATGCGCTTAGAAAGCCTTTTCTAATTACATCTCGTACATCATGTACAATCACAAATGCTTCCTCATCAATTTTTTTAATCAGCTTTTTAAGTTTAAGAAGTTCTTGTTTATTAATGACCACATACAAGATTTCTTTTGATTCTTTTGTATAGTTCCCTCGACCGTTTAGAATCAATTCGAGCAATAATGGCTGAACCTGCTGTTGTTCCACCAACGCGCAAAATCATCCCAATTCCAACGCCTAGCAGTACACCGGCAAAAACCATGCCAATGAGCTCTTCATGAAGATGAAGAGCCCAACCTTCAGTTACGTGAAGAAAAATAGATGTAGCAATAATCGTAATCATCGTATAGACGATCGTTTTTTTCTCTAAAAATTTATACCCTACGATAAGCAACATACCGTTTAGAATAAAGTTAGTGACACCCGTTGAAAGATGCGTTGTATAATATAAAATAATGGATATACCCGTAACGCCTCCTTCACCTAGTCCTATTGGAATGACAAACATGTTAACGGCAAGTGAAAATACAAACGAACCTATTAATAAAAAGATGATATCTTTTACTGTTTTACTCATCGATTAAACCCTCCTCGGCATAAAAATTCACATAAAAAAGCCCCTTCTCCAAAAGAGAAGAGACGCTTATGTTTAGTTTTTATATTACGTATTCTTAAATTGCCATGCATGACTATAATATGTCCACATACGTTTGTCAAACGGAAAGTTTATGCATTATGTGTAACCAAGGCTATGAGTCATTTATCTTTTATGTATACTAGGAATGCTTTAATTTATTTAAGCAAAGACGGATGCAGGAATTAGTCGACTCAATCAATTCTTTATCGCCTTTTTTCAATCGAATTTCTAACGCGCGTTGAAAATAGTGATGTGCTCTGGAAACAACCCGCTGATCAAGTAAGCATTTTCCATAATGTTGATAGACAAAGTCTTCATATATGTGAAGGTCTTCATCCGTTTTTAATTGTTCAATGAGTAGCTGAAACGTTTCATTCGCTTTATCCCACTGTTCTTGCCAGTGATATGTATGTCCAAGTCGGATCGTATTCAAAAATTCACCTATTGTATCAGCATGTCGGTCATATAGATAAATGGCCAGCTGCAAGTGTCTTTCGCTGCTCGTTAATTCTCCAAGTATGCGCTCATATACACCAATATGTCCATATGTTTTAGCAGCGGCACACTCATCTTCTTCTTCAAGAGCTCGTTTCTTTAAATAGATAATTCCCTGCTTCATTTGGTGTGGGTTAACCGGAACTTCTCGAAGCTGTTCATTAAATCGATAACTCATATTAAACGGAAGATCTCTGATGTTCATGCACGCTCCTTTCATGTGGCACATCAGCAAACATACTTTCATGACCGCTTGCTTATGGTCCATTGGATGTACGATTCTTTCCATTTTGATACGTTTACGCGATTTACAGGAAAGCTCAGCAAAAGTGCTGAGCTGTTGGTTCTTATTATTTTACTTATATATCCATTTTATCACAAAAAATACTACCGTAAAGATGATCAGGCAGTCTTCATATAAAAAAATGGTTTTTTATCAATAAAAATGGTTTTATGCTCTTGAAAGCCTATACGCTGATACAATTTTTTGGCTTCTACGTTATTATATTCAACGTTTAACGATAAAAACATCTTACGCTTTTTGGCTTCTTGCTTGGCTACATTTAAAAGAGCCGTTCCTATCCCTTTTCCGCGGTAAGCTTCATCTACACATAGAGAGTCAATATAATAATCTCCATGTTCAGTTTCTATATCAATTTCCCACGCTGGATTATTAAGTTTAGCACGTACAAAACGCTTAACTGGTTCATAAAGCGTTTGTAACATACTTCCTTCGTAGCAAAGCATAAGTCCAGCTACCTTCTCATCGACTTCTGCGACTGTAATATGATGATAGCTATAGCGATTCTTCTCAGACAGAATAAACGCTTTAAGTCTTAAAAGCGCTTCTTCATTCGTTGTAGCCGCCGTATGAGAGCGTGCAATACTGCCAAGCATGTCATAAAGTAATTCCGTTACAGCAGAAGCATCTTCTTTTCTTGCTTTCCTTATTTTCACGATTTTCAAACTCCCTTTATTCTCTTCGCTTGCGTTATTTATAGCAAAACTTCTTACCTATCTACTTTAACACGAAAAAGAAAAGAAAGAAAAAATTAACTCCTAATCTTCCTTTCGTTGTATAATTAATGTATATTTTCAAATGAATGGATGATGACTATGAAAAAACACTGTCAGCAGAAAGATACTACGTTAAGTGGATGGGAAGTTTTAGCAGAAATTCTTTTACAAGTGCCTCAGCTGCTCATATGGCCACTGCGCCTTCTTATACGGATCGGCCGCTCTTTGTTGGATGGTATTTAGCCAACCCTATAGCAAACCTTTAGTGAGTTCACAAAAAAAAGAAACTCAGTAATTACTGAATTTCTTTGTTAGTTCTTTGCTTTTGTGTATCCTGCTTCTTGTGCATCTTTTTCAGTACAGAACCAAATGACGTTATTCATAGTTTGATTGTAGTGCGCCCCTGTTGGCACGTGATAAATTTTGGAGTTTTGATTTCCCTTTATTTTACCTTCACAGCTTGTGGCAGATTGAGTATCTTTTTTATTAGAAGAGGACTGATTTTTTACAGCATCCGTATTATAGCCTTTTTCTTGGGCATAGTTTTCAATACTCCAGATGCCTTTTTCGCTTTTTCGAGCCTGCTCCTGTATTTTCTTAAATTCATCTACGTATTTTGTATTAGGCGGAAATACTGCTACGCGGGCTAACCCTTTTGCTAGCAGCTCTTCATTATATAGCTCATTATCTATCCATACATACGCAAGTAACCGTCCATATTGATCACGTTCTTGTACATCAAATTCAAGAGTGATTTCCTGCCCTTCTAGCCTTTTTTTCGTGTAAGCAGATGCTTCTGGACCAAAGGGCTGTACGCCTAGTTTGGGATGCTTTGTTTCTGGGGTATCGACAAGAAGTAGTCGTACACGATCCGTCTTTCCGTTCAGCATTTTTACTTTAAGCGTATCACCGTCCACCACTCTTTCTACCGTAGCTGCCTCACCTACTACATCTTCACGACTTGCTTTAGAAGGACTATGATCTTCTTCTTGATCTGATGAATCTTCTACTTGAACTGCTTGTTTTGTATCGGTAGAAGATGTGCCTGAATGACTTGCCTGCTCATCGCTGCATCCAGTAAGAAGCAGCATAAACATCGCGATCATGCTGTAAATAATTGCTTTTATTGCTTTTATTTCTTTCAAAACCAGGGTCCTCCTTTAACACATTCCCTATCTACTATATAAAAGTAAAATGATTTTATAAATAGTGTAAATCACCTAAAAACAAAAACTCGTGAAAATACCTTTCACGAGTTTTTCGCGCAGCTTGTTTTAAAGTCATTATTTTAAATAGCATCTATTTTATTTTTATCTCACGAACACATTTTTCGTTTTAGTGTATCCAAATTTTTAATCATGAGGATATTTTACACTACAAATACATTTATCGTCTACCGGCTTATAAGAATAAGGAATAGCCGCATAAGTAGAATAAGTGTGAATATTTCAATATAATAACTGACTAACATGCTTGCTATTTTTTTTAACATAAATAAGAGCCCTCGCTAACGATAGCTAATAGGGCTCTTCAAACCTTTGTTTTTACGATCGAATTTTTTGTTTGCGCATCCACTGGGTAGCGACCCACTTTTCTCCTTTTATAACAGGAGCTCCACCGTGGAGAGTACGGTCATTAAGTTCAGCGTCACTATAAAAATATTCAAAGTACACGGCCATTCCTTTTGCCGGAGATACGGAAAGACCCAGCTTAGGAAAATAAGTTTCTCCTCCTTCTTCGACATCATTTAAGTACATAACCAATGTACTAATACGGTTATTTTTAGATGCTTTACTTGCAGAAGTGAAATAGTCGTGATGCGCTTTGTATTCTTGATCAGGCAAGTATTTTAAAACTTGAAGGCCTTCAGCATATTCAATAGACGGTCCCATTATCTTAGAAAGTCTTCTTTCAATTTGATGTACAAGCTCATTTTCGCTTTCTTCAAAAAACATCCCGCTGCTCGTTCGAATACTGTTTACTTCACGTGCAGCGCCAATTTTTGATCGCTGCATTTTATCTTTAGATAGCTGTATAAGTTCATCACATTCTTCGTTACTTAGAACATTTCCTAAAACTAGAACAAGAGGCTCTTCAAATCGAGCAACAATATTAATCTCTCTATCTTCTAATTTAATTTTATTCCCTGAATGGTTAAAAATCGTTTGTTCTTTTGTTAGTAAAGATGTATTAGTTGTAATCATCTTTTATCGGCTCCTCGAAATAGCTATTTTCCACTTCTTCACTTCATTATATGTAAACGCTTACTAATAAGAATTATATCATGTATACGAAGTAAATTCTGCTAGTAAAGGAAATAAATAAAAAGAAGCCCGTTATATAACGAAGCTCCTTCATTTTTTCTTATAGATTTCACTTATATTTTAAACACTTTATAAAGCAGCCTGAAAAATTCTTTTCATCTAAAGCATACGTGTCAAAGGCCTAAAATCATCGGTATACAAGTTCTTTTTTACTTAAATCAAGCGTTTGTGCTGTAGAAGCATGAATTTCGTTAAAAAGCGCTGGATTTTCTACCAGAGACAAGCCGTAAGAAGGAATCATTTCTTTTATTTTTGGTTCCCATTTCTTCATATGCTGCGGGAAGCATTTTTCTAGCACTTCAAGCATGACGTAAACAGCAGTCGAAGCACCTGGCGAAGCTCCGAGCAATGCAGCGATAGAACCATCAGCTGAACTCACAACTTCTGTACCAAATTGAAGAGTGCCTTTACCTCCGGCTTCCGTATCTTTGATTACCTGTACACGCTGACCCGCTACGACGATATCCCAGTCTTCACTTTTTGCATTTGGAATAAACTCGCGAAGCTCTTCCATACGCTTTTCATTTGACAACAGCACCTGCTGAATCAGGTATTTTGTTAAGCCCATCTCTTTGACGCCTGCTGCTAACATCGTCAAGATATTATTCGGTTTTACAGAACTGATTAAATCCAAATTTGAACCCGTTTTTAAGAACTTTGGTGAAAATCCGGCAAAAGGTCCAAACAGCAGTGTTTTTTTGCGGTCGATATAGCGTGTATCAAGGTGCGGAACCGACATTGGCGGAGCACCAACCTTCGCTTTCCCGTACACTTTCCCGTGATGCTGCTCTATCACTTGGGGATTATTACATACCATAAATAATCCGCTTACCGGGAACCCTCCAATATGTTTGGACTCGGGAATACCCGTTTTTTGGAGTAAAGACAGACTTCCGCCTCCTCCTCCGATAAAAACAAATTTCGCCGTGTGATATTCCTGTTTACCGCTATGAATATCATGTACTTTTACTTCCCACGAGCCGTCTGCGTTACGTGTCAGATTTTCAACGCTGTGGCTGTAGTTAATTTCTACGCTTTTACTCTTTAGATGTGTAAACAACATACGAGTTAAAGCCCCAAAGTTCACGTCCGTCCCCGAGTCTATTTTAGTTGCCGCAATTGCTTCAGGGGATGTACGGCCTTTCATGACAAGCGGCATCCATTCTTTTAACTTTTCAGGATGGTCCGAATACTCCATTCCTTGAAACAATGGATTATTTGATAGCGCTTCAAAACGCTTTTTTAGAAAAGATACATTCTTTTCTCCTTGTACGAAACTCATATGAGGGATTTGCATAATAAACTCTCGCGGATTATGAATTAAATTACTGCTTACAAGATACGACCAAAACTGCCTTGAAAGCTGAAACTGTTCATTAATTCGCACCGCTTTTGTAATATCTATAGATCCGTCAGCTTGTTCAGATGTATAGTTCAACTCGCACAGTGCAGCATGGCCAGTCCCTGCATTATTCCATTCATTCGAACTTTCTTCTCCTGCATCTGCGAGTTTCTCAAATACTTTAATGTCCCATTCAGGTGCTAGCTCTTTGAGTAATGATCCCAACGTTGCGCTCATAACTCCGGCCCCAATTAAGATAACGTCTGTTTTTTTATATACATTGCTCATCACAATCTTCCTTATCTTTTATATTTTCAAAAAGCGCCTTTTAGCAACAGGCCTGTTCTACCTGACTCTCTATAGATTAAGCATGTCTGACAAGTTAGCTGTCTTACATAGCAGCAGTTTTTATACATACCCTTTCACCTTGTCTTTTTTTAGCATGCTCAATATCACTTCAGCGGTTTCTTCAACTGCTTTACCTGAAACATTAACAATAGGACAGCCAATGAGCTTCATAATTTTCTCAGCATAGTCCAGCTCTTCAAGGATTCGATCTACATTGGCATAATTGGCTTGAGACGCTAAACCTAAATTTTTTAATCGTTCTTTTCGGATTTCATTGAGCTTGTCTGGTGTAATAACTAAACCAATACATTTATTTTTCGGAATAGTAAAAAGTTCATCAGGAGGCGTCACTTCTGGAACTAACGGTATATTCGCTACTTTAAGACTTTTATGAGCTAAATACATAGAAAGTGGCGTCTTAGATGTTCTCGAAACACCAATCAACACTAGATCAGCTCGCTTGATACCTCTGAAGTCTTGTCCATCATCATACTTAACAGCAAATTCAACTGCTTCTACTCTTCGAAAATAGTTATCGTCTAATTTTCTCGTTAATCTCGGTTGAAGATTGGGTTCCTTATTAAAGGTTTGGCTAAAGGCAATCATAAGAGGAGTCATTAAATCAATGGCTACAATTCCTTCTTCTTGTGCCTTTTGGTCAAGATACTGTTTTAAAGGTGGGATGACGATGGTATACGCAATGATGGCCTCATTATACCTTGCTTCAGCAATGATATTATCAATATTTCCTTCATCTTCTACGTAAGAAGTATTTTGAATTTCAATATCTTCTCCACTAAATTGAGTTAAAACTGCTTTTACCATCAACTCAGCCGTTTCACCTACTGAGTCGGAAACTATATAGACAATTTTTCTTTTATTCACATTAAATCTTCCTATTCTTTGATTTTAATAGTTTAATAACGCTAATATTTTTTATTTAGCAGCTTACAAGATACACAATTTAATAGTAATGAATAGATAAATATGCTGGTCACTGTGATTACAAACACTTTAACAAAACAATTAAATTAAGAATTTATGTCATACTAATTATAAAATAAAGCTAAATATGTTATACTATTTTCATTAAATGTTATATTAGCATTAATTATACTTAGATACAATCCCTTTTCTCAGCATTTTATAAAAAGTTTGAAGAAAGAAAAAGTTTAAATGTTAAAAGGATTTATGATTTTAGATGATGGGACTCGACTCGCTGAGCGGCGTGTTATAAAGGTAGACACGAGGATAGTTATATTTATTTATAACATGATTTGAAAAAGAACATTATAGAAGGTTTAATCTCATCTATTCTTTTTAGCTAAGAGTGCTATAACTAATAATAATGAACGGTTTACTTTTGACCTTATATATACTAAAAACACCGCCTAAACGACGATGTTTTGAATAGTTGGTTCTATCTCACCGTTGCTTTATGCTTCGGCAATCCATGCATTAATTCTTATAAAACGGGATTACTTCTAGTAGATTTTTGCAATAAAAATTTAGAAAGATAATGAGATACGCCGTTTTCGTCACAGTTAAATTCCGTTACGTCATCGACAATTTCTTTAATATGATCCGGCGCATTTTTCATCGCTACAGCGTAGCTGGCAAACTGAAACATTGGTAAATCATTGTTGCTGTCGCCAATTGCTAGAATGTCTTGCTCGGGCAAATTAAAATGTTTTAGCATTTGCTGAATTCCTGTTGCTTTGTTTACGTTTGCCACCATCACTTCAACATTGTGTTTAGATGAAGTAGAAGTTGTAAAGTCGATTTCTTGCTTAAGTTTTTCAAGCTCCTCTTTCCATTTATCGATATGCTCGTGCGTTCTTGCAAAGAAATAGAACTTTGAAAATTCACTTCCTTCTACGGAATCTTTCCAGTCAATTTCTTCTTTAATTGCTTGTTTACGAGAAAGCCATTCGTTAATCTCCACACTGTCTGGCTTTGGCTCTCTAATTTCATTTTCAACATATGGCTGATCTTGTTTTAACGTCACGCGAGGTGTGCCATACGGGAAAAGCTCATAGTATACCTTGTTCGCTCTTGCTTTTTCAATAATAGTTTCCACCAATTGAAGCGAAAGCGAGTGCTGAAAGACTGCTTCTTTTCCTACGTACCCTGCCATGCCATTTGACGTGATAAATCCATCCACTTGAAAACCTTCAGGAACTAACTCTTCTATTTCATCAAACGCTCTTCCCGTAGCAATAAAAACAAAAATTCCCTGTTTTCGTAATTCGTCAATGATTTCTTTTGTTTGAATACTTACTTTGTTGGAGCGATTTAATATCGTACCGTCCATATCTAAAAAAATTGCTTTAGGTTTTAACAACATACTTATTCCCCCTATTTGTAAAAAGAGTGTACTTGGCAAGTATAAACTTTTCCATTTTTAAACTCAATGAATGTACGTTGTTTTTCTCTTTTATAAAGCTACTATAATACTCTCCTTACAACTAAAATTTTACAATCGCTATAAAGAAAAAGTTTTATATTTGCAATAAGCCTTTATGTACTAATAGCCAGCTAGGCTAATTTAATATAAAACAGCAGTCACAAAAACGAATTTTCCTTTTAGCCTTTAGAGTATCGTTCAAAAAAGATATAATAAGATTGTTACAGATTAAATACATACAGAGGAGGTCAACATGAACGAACCATCCAATTTTTCTCCTTACCTTATTAAACAAATCAGCGATGCGATCGATGACAATATCAAAGCAAAGTGCATAGACTTTTTATATGATTCTCATTCGTTTTTTTCGAATGAAAAAGATTTTATAGAAGACTACATTTTAAATATATTGCAAGATACGTTTGTTTTAGAGAATAAATTAATAAATCCTAAGGAAATAAGAAACCCCGCTTACAAAAGAAGACAATCAAATAAGAAAAACTGGCTGCAAACGTTAAAAAAAGATATTAAAGCAGAAAAGCCTAACCCTATTTTTGAAGACATTGAATTAGCCAAAAAAGTGATGGATAAAAAAGTGGATACCGAACACTTAAAAAAGCTGTTTGGCGTGGAAAAACCTGAAGATATTTTAAAGATAAAGTTAAAAGAAGTAGAGGCATGGGCTAAAAGCAAAAAAACAAACATTACCGATTTTCCTTATTTAGATTCAAAAATGAATTATCAAATAGAGAAAGCATTTCACACGGACTTTACTTTTTTAATTGCTGAAATCATATTAGAAAAATACAATGGAAATTTAAGCAACTGGATTGATAAACGATTAAATTCGTGGGTAGAGGCCCCTATCTTCTCAAATGAAAGTCATTCTCTTAAAACTAATATGGAAGTTAAAACAAACTCCCAAGAAGTCGTTTTATATAATGACTATAAAGTTGATGAAGAATATTTCATTCGTACCATTATCCCTGTAAATGATAATCAAACGGTCCTTTCCAAGCGAAATATGGTTTTAGATCCAAAAGATTCTCAAATTATCCAGTTTGCCCTTTCACAGCGCGACGAGATGTTTTATAAAGAAAAAACGGTGACGCTTGATTTAGCGGATATCGTGAAAGAAATTTATAATTCAAAAGGTGTAAAAAACTACGAAGCGGTTGAAGCCCGCATTATGAAAATTGCCAGATATCACGTAGAAGGTGTAGCAAAGAAGAAAAATTCCAGAGATACAAAATTTGCGATAAACTTCTTCCAAAAAGCTGTTATTGAAACCGATGAAGTAACGGGCAGACGATATGCAACCATCGTATTTAGCGACGATACGCATCAAGGCTTTTTAAATCAGCAGTTTGTACAAATTTACAGTGATGTTATTAAAAAGTTTAAAGATAACTCGCTTTCTTCTTTACTGCTGTATGCATTTCAAAAAGAGCGATTAGATTGTTATTTACAAGAAAAGTCTTACACTCATTTTTACCCGTATCAATATTTTGCTTCAAAAGTTCGTTTTCGTTCAAAGAAAATTGATGTAAACCTAAAATTAATTAATGAATCTCTAGCAGAATTTGTTAGCAATCAAGTACTGATACAAAATTATCAGCAAAAACTTCAAGGATTTGAAATCTCTTTTATTCCTCTTCAAAATTATGAAATTCAAGACTATTTTGGAGGAGAACATAGAGAAACATTGGAAGGGTAAATCATTCCCTTCCTTTTTTATTTAATATTTTGCCACTTTCAGCTTATAAATACAAAATATCCCTCTACTTTTATTTCATAGTTTGGAAGTTTTGTCATTTTTAACGTACTAACCAGAAGCTTTTGCCGTTTTTGACGTACCTCTTCGCTTCTTTTGCCGTTTTTAGCGTACTAATTACTACCTTTTGCTGTTTTTGACGTACCACTCTGATTCTTTTGCCATTTTTGACGTACTAAATTCATTTTATTTACTCGTAATCACTTATTAAGTGTTAATTATTCTCTTTTTTTCGTAAAACAATCCTACCTTTTGCCGTTTTTGACGTACTCCTTCATTACTTTTGCCGTTTTCTGCGTACTAAACATTGCTTTTCCCTTTGTTATTGCCTTTTCAAACCCCATTTTTTATTTTTTTCGCAGCATATATAAAGCTTTTGCCATTTTTGACGTACCAAACGAAAACTTTTGCTGTTTTTGTCGTACTACTACGTCGTTTTTGCCGTTTTTCACGTACTAAAAATAGCTTTTGCCATTTTTGACGTACTAATGAAATTCATTGTGTTATTTACAACGATCAGAGAAGTGATTTTCTTCCCTTTTTTTAGGTGAATCGAGATCACTTTGGCTGTTTTTAGCGTACTATTCTTCACTTTGGCTATTTTTAGCGTACTATACTGAGACTTTTGCCGTTTTTTACGTACTAAAACGCATAAAGTTTTTTTTGATTTTTACTGATTGTAACAAACACTGTTCTACCGGCGCTTGCTTGCTTTTGCCGTTTTTGTCGTACTAAAAAACCTATACGCTAAACCCCTTGATATGACAGCATTCTTTGAACCTTTTGCCGTTTTTAGCGTACTACTCGTTCGTTTGCGATTCTCTTTCTTATTGATATAATTTTCACAAGGTATTCTTTGTTATTTTACCCTAATAAATTATTGTTGATATGAAATAGATTGGAGGGATTCTCATGATAAAAAAAGAATTTGCGAAAATTGGAAAACAAATTATTCGCCAATTGTCTAGCACCGTAGAAAAATATAAAGATATTGAAGATCACATGGACCTAGACGCTCATGGGAACCCTACAATCAAAACAGTGGCAGAACATCACCGTTTATCTAAATCTCAAATTTCACAATTAATTTTTTATCACTTCCTTCACGTTGATGAAAGAGGTATTATTTGTGATGTTTCTGAAAAAGAGATTGCAGCCGCTTTGAATTGTACAGTTCGAACAGTTCGCAACAACAATGTAGTATTAGCAGAAACAGAATTAATTTCCTATTCTCGCAGCGGCAAAGGAATCAATATTTGTATTGTTCCCTACCCTCAATATTTTGAAGAACACGGCTTTGGGTTTATGGAATTAGAATATACTCGCTTTGAAGAACTTATTCTAATTGAAAACGTAAATGCCCTTCGCTTAGAGCTGCGCAAAGAATTGGTTTATGACAACGATACGATTAAGCGTCAGTTTAACCCTGGAGAAAACACTTCAAAAATTAGCTTTAATGACTATAAAATTTTTACGCCGAAATATACTCACTACAAGGGTATGATGCAAAAAATAGCTGAAACACAGATGAGCGCATTTAAAACCGTTGTCCAAGGATCTACTATTTTCTTTGTTTTAAAAGACGGCGCTAAAAATGGCAAGATGTCAAAACAAGAAAAGAAAGATCAATACGATGCGGCGATTCGACTTACTATTGAAGAGACTTTTGTAAAATTATCTGGACACAGTACAGATTCTACAGGAATTGTTATGTCTTCATTCCAAAACGAAGACATTGCTGATTTGGTTCAGCTTTCTTTTGAATATGGTATTGAACGAGTGAAGTCTGCCCTTTATTCTCTGATTGAACAGGCCTTCTTCAGCCATGATGCTCAAGTCGTCGAAAATTACGGTGGGAAAATCCGTACGCTCATTCGAAAAGAGCTTTCAAAAAATCTTCAAGATCAAGTCCCTGCCGAACTTACAGCTTCATAAGGGGCTTCTTTGGCATGCCTTTTTTTTATTTTCTCTCCTTTCTCTTCTCTTTTTGATACAAGTAGCGCAAACAAACACCCATTTTTTCAGCTCTTTAATTCCATTATCCTATCTATATAAACGTAATGAGTGCAAATGAATGATATTTCTTGTGTATAACTACGGAATATTGCTAAAAAAATACCTTCATACTTATCCACAAAAGAAAGAAAACATATTCAATTAATGTTATATTATCCTCTCTGTTAATAAAAACATCCCTTTTATTTTTTTATTAACGATGATTTCCAGGTTATTTACTCTTTAACACAACGATTTTTATCCACAATGGAAATAATTCATACTTTTAATAGAAATCTTCATACTATGAATTTTAAAATCCGTCTATTGCAGAAGAAAAAACATAGTGAATAAAACATTTTCCATATCTGTTGTTATAAAAAACATCCTTTAGCTAAAGGATGCTGTTCACAAAAAAGGTCTATTTTCCACACAGTTATTTATTGAAAAGCAATTTCCTCTCTAACCCTTGATATCATTGGGTTTTTACAGGATTTTTCTTTCTTTAATATCTGTATATAATGTTTGTTAATAAGATCTATACTAATCTCTGCTATAAGGTTTTATTTAATATTTGTATAAAGAAATGTTTTAAAAATATCTATACCTGAGGATTTTCACTTTTTCTAAATTAAGGAGTTTTCATTACATATCCCACATACAAATAAATTAAATTAAAATAAAACAATAGTTCAAACACCTTTTAATAAATTCTAGTAGTATATTTTTTAAAATAAATTATACTATTCAGTAGAGAAAATCTTATAAAGCAAGAAAGGAACTTAGTCATGAAAGACATACAGTGGGTACAGCAAACTTTATTTAATACCGGTAAGTGGATTGACATTAGTGAAGTAATTATAAAGATTATCTTGATTTTTATTATTGCTCAAATCGTTATCCGTTTTGCTCGTAGTGTAATTAAGAAAATCTTTGATTTCAGATTTAAAACTAAGCTGCTGAGGTACAACGAACGTAAAGAAATAACGCTGAAAAAGCTTTGTCTGAGCATTGTCATGTACGTCGTGTATTTTATTGTACTTATCACATCTTTAGAAGCAATCGGAATTAATATGAAAGCACTTTTAGCTGGTATTAGCGTAGCAGGGTTTATTACAGGCTTAGGTGCACAGAATTTGATTAAAGATATTTTAAACGGGTTTTTTATTCTATTTGAAGATCAATTCTCAGTGGGAGATCACGTATCTATAAATGATACGAAAGGAACGGTTGAAGAAATTGGATTGCGTACGACAAAAATTCGCGGAGTTGACGGAGAGTTTTATTTTTTTGCTAATAGTAACATTACGAAAGTAGCGAACTACACGCTCGGTGAAATTCCCGAAATACATACACCTGAACAAATAAAAACTCGTGAAGAATAGCTTCACGAGTTTTTATTTACGACAGTTGTAAAGAATTGATCATATGATGTAAGGTGATAATCTGCTTCAATATCGTCATTTTGAAATGCACATGTTTTAATTCCTAGTTCACGGGCAGGTTTTAAATCGAGCTCGCGATCTCCAATCACTAAATCGAGCTGATACTTATCGTGAAGATAGGCATAAGCGCCGCTATCAGGCTTTCGTTTGTAGCCATCATCTTTTGTAATAATCTCCGTAAAGTAGTGCTCCATATTAAAAAATGCCAGAATATCAAGCGTAGACTGTCTAGACTTGTGCGTAACAATTACGTTTGTATCCGCAAAGCCCAGTACGTCTTCCACGTGAGGAAAAGCAGGCTTATCTTTAGGATTGATTTTTTGTTCGAGCACATGGAAGTGATTATCAAACAAAGACTTTTCAATATCAAAATGCTTAATTGCTACGTCAGAAGATATTTTCATTTGTTTTAAAATATCATCTTCTGAGATCGTTGGATCTGTTAGTAATTCTTTGAATGCTTTCACAATAGTCGGATAGGTATCAAAGATCGTTCCATCAAAGTCCCATAAAATATTCATTTTCGCTGTCTCTCCTTTTTAAAAACGTAACGATTATACCAAATTTTTCATTGCTTGTCAGTTAACCTTTTTATAATTTTTACTTTATTAGCTGCTGCTGCACCCACTCCCGCAGCTAGAGCTTGAACAGCTGCTGCCGCTGTCATGATGGTGATGACCTCCATCGTTGTGGTGATGGTGGCGGTTGTCTTCCCAGGGGCTTGAACAGCTATATCCGCTGTAAGAGGCTGTCTCTCCCGCATACATCGTCTTTTTATATAACAGCAGTTCATTCATGTGGCTTGAAAAGTTGGTGGCTTTGTAGAGAGAATAAAAAACAAAGCCTTGAAGAAGAAGTTCGTTTGATACATTCCCTTTTTTAGCCGCTTTTTTAAAATAAGTTGATCCGCCTGCTTTTTTTCTTTTTTGTGCAGCAGTGACTTCTTCTTTTAACGTTTGAATCAGGGCTCTCTGCTGTTTTTCCCATTTGCCGTTTCTTAAAAAATAGCGATCTAGTAATTCATCTTCTGATAACCTTTGAAAATCTTGAAGCGTACTCTTATCAAGCGGATGCTGAAAAAACTTCCCCCAAAGCAGTCGGCTGTTACCCTTTATGTCAAACAAATGAGCATAAACCCAATCAAAGAACGCTCGCTTATTCGGCTGTGGGGATGGAGTTGTCTCTACATTTGGCTGATGATGTAAAAAGCGGTTGAAAAAACGGTCTGTAAAACGCTCATAATCTACTGTAAACATAATCATTTCGTGCCACACTTCATCCACTTTTTCACTAAACATCGGTACGTCTTTGATGACTGCATTTAATAAAAAGTAGCGCTTCATCTCAAAAAACGTCCATTCTACTTCATCGTCTTTTGTATTTTTCCCTTTCATACGCTGTTTCACTTGCTGAACATAGGCTATAGGTAAAGAATCTTCTAGTGAATGAACAATATCTTCAAACTCTTTATCTCTATGTATTCCGAGCTCATCTGGAAGCTCCTCTTTATACAAGCGAAATCCTCTCGACTTTGCAATCCCTTTACTAATCAAAGCTAAAAGAATTACCGCTCCTACTATAATTGCTGCTATCATCTTCTTCCCCCTGTATCGTACTGTATATTCAATATTTTACCACATTCGTAAAATACAAAAAAAGAGCTCAATTAACTTGAGCTCTCTTCATCCTCGGGTATCTTGTCTACCTTTTCTACTTTGACTAGACCTTTCGTGCTATATTCCAGATCAAAGTATGCTTTAACAATATCCCCTTTTTTCAAATTGCTTGGAATCGGTTCATTTAAATTTTTATCGGAAAATTTAATGCCCGTTCCTTCTTTTGTTGTTCCGCTGTATGTACCATTTTCGATTTTTTCAATAGTAATATAATACACTCGATATTTGTGCGCTTCCTCGTCGCCTTTCGCTTTTTCTTTAACGGTTTCTTGTTCAGGAAGCTTACTCAGTGTTTCTTGGGCCTGTTCAGAAGTCGGCTCTGCTGATCGATTTATGAATTGCATCACAACTAACACTAAACATATAACTACTAAAACTAATAATAATATCTTTTTTGCTGATAAAGACAATGAACTGTGCCTCCTTACACCTTTATGTATATCATGCTGCACACAAGAGATTATACACGATAAAGGATTAGAAATTGGAATAAATTCTATAAAAATAGTAAAAATATGAGAAAGTACCTAGAGTTTTTTGCGCTTTTCTGCACTTTTTTGAGGTAGAACAGAAATTTGGTACCTTATCCTTAAATTGTAACTGATTTGCTTCATTTTCGAAAAGAGTTTTGCCCATTTTGTCGTAAAAAAGTCATAATAAGAAGGAATATCACACCATATTGTCGAACGTATGTATATACTTATAATGAACTGCCGAACTGCTTTTCTCTACCCTCATTGTTGAGGCAATATGGCAACTGAAACAGCTTGCTGTTAAATTCAGATTACACATCTATACTCAGGAGGTGGAATGCAAAATGATGTTTGCACTTATTGTTGTGGTTGGTATCGTAGCACTTGGCGTAGCTAGCTTCTACGTCATTAAGCGACCTCAAGGCGCTGTTGATCCTGAGGATCGCAAACCGCTTGTTTCTGTAAACGGGCATGTTAAATTTGCAGAAGGAATTAATCAAATTTCCATATCTAAAATTGACATGTACGATCAGCGTCTTGTTATCAATCAAGTAGCTATTATTCCATTTAACCGTATTCAACGAGCAGAATTTTCAAAGGTTGTCAAAAATGAAAAAGGCCTTCACGGAGCTCCTGTTCAACGCTATTTCGGTGAATTAACCATTCATTTCACAGACAAGAACGGGCAAGAAACCTACATTCGCTGTGAAACACCGAAAAAAAATCAATTTCACCTCATCTACCAGTACGATTTAATGAAAAGACAATTAAATAAGCGTCTTGGTCTTGAAGATCAGCAGCCTTACCTTACTCTCCAAGAACCATACGAACTATAAGAGAAAACCTCCCTTTTTCACATATTATTTCACTTCCCTGTACATACTAGAAGCGAAACTGAAAATGGGAGGTCATTCCAATGGATTTCGTCCGTTTTTTGCAATATTTTTGTTCGATCGCGGGTGCTCTATGCTTAGGGTTTACCTACTATCACATGTTCAAGCGTGAAGCTCCGGTTAAAAAAGAAGAATCACAGCAAGGTGGAACTGACTGAAGTTCACCTTGCTTTTTTATGTGGAAGCACCTTCACATAGCATGTGGCAATTGAAAGTTAGATTACTTTAATCATTTGTAAAATCACGGGTGCTTTTTCTAAAGGAATATCTTCTGTGTTAATGATAAGAAGTCCTTTTTGAACGCTGTAATTGGAGGAAGGCTGTAACACCGTTTATAAATAGATTACTGTATGAGTAGCTACGGGTGTCGGTTCTTTAGCTATTACTGTTCCTGCAGGATCTAGCATTTTAACAGCTTCTCCTATAGTTTTGGAAGTTGTTAACTTTGCTCCTGATTCTACAACTGATGTACAAACTTAAAAATAACTTGCTATCGTTTTGTTTTAAAGCGTAATAGCGTGATATATAAATTCTCAGTTTTACAGAGATTTTGCGTTCATAATAAAAGCTTCTGCGGATGTAGCGCAGAAGCTTTTATCATTGTTATTTATTTAATTCAAAACGCCCAGTTCCCTTTTCTAAACACAGGCTCGCTTGTACCGTCAGCTTTGATGCCGTCGATGTCCATTTCAGCTGAGCCAATCATGAAGTCAACGTGGGTGATGCTGTCGTTTGCTCCGTTTTGTGATAGCTCTTCTTTAGACATCGTTTTTCCACCTTCTAAACAGAAGGAATACGAGCTGCCGATGGCTAAATGGTTGGATGCATTTTCGTCAAACAGCGTGTTGTAGAAAATGATGTTTGACTGAGAGATTGGCGATTGATGCGGTACTAAGGCTACTTCGCCTAAGTATTTGGCACCTTCATCTGTTTCAATTAAGTGCTTTAACGTTTCTTCGCCTTCTTCTGCTTTTACATCAACAATTTTTCCGTTTTCAAATGTTAGCGTGAAGTTTTCAATTAAGTTTCCTGCGTAGCTAAGCGGTTTTGTGCTCGTTACTTGACCATTTACGCCGTCTTTTTTCGGAAGTGTGAATACTTCTTCTGTTGGCATATTGGCCATGAACGAGTTGCCGTCTTCATTCACACTGCCTGCGCCAACCCAAATATGTTTGTCAGGAAGCTCAATTGTTAAATCTGTTCCTGGCGCTTTATAGTGAAGCTTAGAAAATTTCTTTTCATTTAAAATGTCTACTTTTGTATGTAATGAAGCATTATGCTCTTCCCATGCGGCCACTGGATCTTCCTGGTCTACGCGCACGGATTTAAAAATAGCTTCCCACAGTTTTTCTTGCTGCTGTTCTTCTGGAACGTCAGGAAATACTTTAGCTGCCCAGTCTTTTGAAGGAACAGCTACAATGGACCAGCTGATTTTATCGGATTGGATCGCTTCACGGAATTTTTTCATTGCTTTTCCGCTTACTTTTTGGAACGCAGCAATACGTTTGCCGTCTACTCCTTTTAGTAAGTCAGGACCACTTGAAATTACAGATAAAACAGCGCCTCCGTTTTTCACAAGCTCTTCTCTTGCTTGAGCTTTCCAAGCAGGAAATTCATTAAATACAGATTCATCCGCTTTTTCATATTTCAAACGAACTAAATGATCGTCATGCCAGTCTACATCAACAGACTTTGCTCCAGCTTCGTACGCTTTTTTCGCAATTTCACGAACAAAATCAGCGGAAGAAATGTCGGCATTAATATTTAATACTTGCCCTTTTTGAATGTTTACACCGACTTTTACAGCCAGCTCGGCGTACTTTTCAATATTGCGCTCAAACTGTTCCATAATTTATCTCCTTTACGTATATATTCTAACAACTTCATTGTATCATGAATAAAACGCCAATTAAAAATCCTTGCTTATAGTTTACATAATATAATTACGTTATTTTACAGATTATTATATAGCAAAAGTTTGTTCTCTAAGAATCAAAACAAACTTTTGTTTTTTACAGATTCAGTTTTGTAGCCGAGCCGCTCCGAAATGTTCTTGCCTATATCAACCATGCGTTCTTGAAGATACGTTAAGCGCTCATTTGTCATACGCATCGTAGCACCAGAAATGCTGACTGCAGCAACGACTTGACCAAGGTGATCAAAAATAGGCGCTGCAATACAGGTAATTCCATATTCATTTTCTTCTAAATCCAGCGCATATCCCTTTTGCTTCACTTCTGAAAGTTCTCGAAGAAAGCTTTCTTCATCTGTAATGGTGTGATCGGTATGAGCTGGTAAGCCTTTTCTTTCAAGAATGCTTGTTACCGTGTTAAGCGGTAAAAAAGCTAGGATAGCTTTACCAACGGAGGTACAATGCATTGGTGCTCTTTTCCCCACTTTTGAATGCATACGCAGCGTCTGATTTCCTTCTAATTTTTCAATATACACTACTTCACCTTGATCGTAGACAACAAGATGAATAACTTCATTTGTTTCACTTTCAAGTTCTTGCAAAAACGGCTTTGCTTCTGTCCTTAAATCAATAGAATCTAAAAGCTTTGAACTTATTTCTAAAAACTTATACCCAAGCTTGTACCGCCCGCTTTCTTGATCTTGTTCAATATAGCCATACTGAGCAAGAGTAGTTAGAATACGGTATACAGAGCTTTTATTAATGTCCATTTGCTTTGCAATTTCTGTGACTCCTACCCCTTCTCTTTCCATGCTGACAATTGTGACAATATCCAATGCCCGGCTTACAGACTTAACCATATTTTCTCTCTCCATTTTTCCTCTCTCCTCTATGTGTCATTTTACTGCCGGGCATTTTTTTATCACTTTTATACGTTTACACGTTCTTTCTCTGCAACAAATGGATTTTGGAGAGTTCCAATTTCTCGGATGGTGCATTCAATAACATCGTTTGCGCTCACCAGTTCCGCGCCGACCGGACTTCCTGTTAAAACCACATCTCCCGGCTTAAGGGTCATAACAGTAGATAGGTAAGCGATCATTTCTCCAACAGAAATAATCATTAAATCTGTCGAGCTGTTTTGTTTTTCAACGCCATTCAAAAACGCTTTTACGTGAATTGACTTAAAATCAAGCTCTGTTTCAATTACGGGTCCAAGAGGCGTAAATGAATCAAAGGATTTTCCAATGGTCCAGTGCCCGTCTTTATGAAAATAATCCGGAGCCGTTACATCGTTTCCAATTGTATACCCAAATATATAATCCAGTACGTCTTCTTTTGCGATGTTCTTTGCCTCTTTTCCAATAACAACCGCAAGCTCGGATTCAAACTTAACGTGCTTAATAGCAGTTGGAATAACAATGTCTTCGTTTGGACCAATCACAGAAGATGTGGGCTTAAAAAAGAAGACTGGAATAGAAGGTATTTCTTTTGGAAGCTCCGCTTTTGCGGCTGCATAATTTGCGCCTATTCCAATAATTTGGTTCGGCTCTAAAGGAGCCAAAAGCTTTACTTCATTTACTGAAAAAGTCTGTCCTGTATAGTTCCATTTCTCAAATATATTTCCTTCAATAACGCTGATCGCATCCTCTTTTAGTACACCTGTATGACGGCTATCTTGTACAGCGAACCTTACAAATTTCATGACATAACTCCTTTTCCCATTTGCTTTGTTTTAATAAGGATCGTAGGTAGTCAGGTTCTTAAGATGTAAGTACAGCCTGCCATCTCTATGCTGACAGGCCGTTTTTTTTACTGTTTTATAGCTGCTTTTGCCTTTGCTTCGATACGGCGGCGGTGTAAAATGGGCTCCGTATAGCCGTTTGGCTGATCATAGCCTTGAAATACTAAATCGCAGGCTGCCTGAAAAGCAATGGATGTGCTGTAGTTCGATGACATTGGCTGATACAGAGGATCATTTTCATTTTGTTGATCCACTACTTTTGCCATTCGCTTTAGCGTTTCCGTTACTTGTTCTTTTGTACAAATTCCATGATGAAGCCAGTTGGCTACGTGCTGACTGGAAATACGAAGCGTTGCCCGGTCTTCCATTAGCCCGACGTTATTAATATCCGGTACTTTTGAGCACCCTACTCCTTGGTCAATCCATCTTACTACATAGCCAAGTATTCCTTGAGCGTTATTGTCTAGCTCCTGCTGGATTTCATCTTTGCTCCAATTTGGTTTTTCTGCCACAGGAATTTGCAAAATATCATCTCGTAGATCGGTAGACTGAGTAAGCAATTCATTTTGAACATCTCTTACATCAATTTGATGGTAGTGAAGAGCATGGAGCGTCGCTGCAGTTGGTGAAGGCACCCATGCCGTATTGGCTCCTGCTTTTAAATGCCCCACTTTTTGCTTAAGCATTTCGGCCATCATATCCGGCATTGCCCACATGCCTTTTCCGATTTGAGCGCGGCCTTGGAACCCGCTTGCTAACCCTACATTTACATTAGACTGCTCGTAGCCTTGAAGCCATTTAGACGCCTTCATATCATTTTTACGGATAACAGCGCCTGCTTCCATAGAAGTGTGAATTTCGTCACCTGTTCGATCCAAGAATCCCGTATTAATAAACGCCACTCGGTCTTTTACTTCTTTGATGCACGCTTTTAGATTAAGCGTTGTGCGGCGCTCTTCATCCATTACGCCGATTTTAATTGTATGACGCTCAAGCCCTAGCATATCTTCAATTGAATTAAATAACGTGTTGGCAAAAGCTACTTCTTTGGAGCCGTGCATTTTCGGTTTAACGATATAGATAGAGCTCTTTTTAGAATTTTGATACGTACCGTTTTTAAGCAAGGTGTGTTTGGCAATTAAACTAGTAATCACGCTGTCTAAAATACCTTCATAGATTTCGTTGCCATTTCGATCTAAAACAGCGCTGTTTGTCATTAAATGCCCAACGTTTCGAACAAACATAAGTGAACGGCCAGACAGTGAAATCTTTTCCTTGTCGGGAGAAATATAGGTACGGTCTGGATTTAAACGCCTTGTCATGTTTTGACTTCCTTTTTTAAAAGTAGACGTCAAATCACCTTTCATTAATCCCAGCCAGTTGCGGTAAACATCTACTTTGTCTTCTGCGTCTACTGCCGCTACTGAATCTTCACAATCCATAATCGTCGTAAGAGCTGCTTCCATTAAAATATCTTTTACACCCGCATCGTCTGTTTTACCAATCGAATCCGTACGATCAATTTGAACTTCAAAATGCAGGCCGTTGTTTTTGAATAAAAGAGCATCAGGGCTTTCTTCTTCTCCTTGATACCCTACAAATTTATCTTCTTCCTGTAACTCTGTTAAACTGCCATCGTTTAATTGAGCGACAAGCTTTCCATTTTCAAGACTGTACTGAACCACTTCTGTATGAGAAGACTGAACGAGCGGAATAACTTCATCAAGAAAATTCTTCGCAAACGCAATAACTTTTTCTCCTCGAATTGGATTATAAGAACTCGTGCGCGAAGCTCCATTTTCTTCACTGATTGCATCAGTGCCGTAAAGTGCATCATAGAGACTTCCCCAGCGTGCATTAGCAGCGTTGATAGCATACCGAGCGTTATTCACTGGTACAACAAGCTGCGGTCCCGCTTGATAGGCAATTTCGCTATCTACTCCTTCTGTACCAATAAGAAAATCTTCTGCCTTATCTTCTAAATAGCCAATTCTCGTTAAAAACGACTTGTATTCGTTAAAGTCACCGTCAGGGTTTTCTTGATGCCACGCATTAATTTGAGCTTGCAGCTGATCACGCTTTTCTAACAACCGTTTATTTACGGGTGTTAACTCGGTTACTAACGCTTCAAAATCAGACCAAAAATGTTCTGTACTTAGGCCGCTGCCCGGAAGAGCTTCCTCATTAATAAATTGATAGAGAACTGGAGCTACTTTCAGATTTCCAACTTGTTTGTAGTTTGTCACCGTCTGTTTCCTCCTCTTATTCTTTTACATTTTAAATTTGGACGCGCTTTCAATTCTTTTTGCCAAAATGGTTAAGGCGAACATATGTGGTACTGTTTCTTATTACAAAACAGCGTTTTATTTTTGTTAAAAAAATCATATCATCGAGCGAATGTATTTTCAAGAATTTTCTAAAAATAACCCACTTTTTTCTTTTCTTTTTTGACTTCAGCGCAGCGGCTCGGACTTGGAAAAAGCTTTCCTGCATTTAATAGATTTTTAGGATTAAATACTTCTCGTATATTCGTTTGTGCTTGAATTTCATCTTCATTAAAAACAAATCGCATTTCTTCTTTTTTTTCAATGCCCACACCGTGTTCCCCGGTAATCGTTCCTCCTACTTCTGCACATACTTGCAAACATGCGCTTCCGGCGTCGAGTGCTTTCTCAGTTTCCCCCGGCTTTCTAGCATCAAATAATACAAGCGGATGCAAGTTCCCGTCTCCGGCGTGAAAAATATTGGCAATACGAAGGCCTGCTTCTTCACTAATTTTGTTGATTCGCTTCAGCACTTGAGGCAGTTTACTTCTTGGAATAACGCCGTCTTGTACGAGATAGTCAGGGGATATAGCTCCCATCGCTCCAAATCCTGTTTTACGATTTGCCCACCACCTGGCGCGCTCTTCTTCACTTTCAGCTACTTTCATTTCCCGTACGTTTTGTTTTTTGCATACGTCTAAAATACGAAGGATTTGCTCTTCGATACCGGCTGAAATGCCGTCTACTTCAATTAATAAAAGAGCTTCAATATCTCTAGGGTGCCCGACTGGAAACGCAGCAGCTTCCACTCCTTCAATGGCGGTTTTATCCATCATTTCAAGCGCAGCAGGTACAATGCCGGCTGATATAATGTCCGATACCGCTTGGCTACCGTCTTCTACGCGGTCGAAATAGGCAAGAACCGTTTGTTTTGCTTCGGGGTTTTTCAAAATGCGTACCGTAATTTTTGTAACGATTCCTAACGTCCCTTCTGATCCTGTTAAAAGCCCTAATAAATCATATCCCGGTTCATCTGGAATACCTTGCTTGCCAAGCTCAATCACATCTCCATTTGGAAGCACCACCTCTAACCCTAAAATATGGTTGGTAGTTACTCCATATTTAAGACAGTGTGCCCCTCCCGCATTTTCCGCTACATTTCCACCAATGGTGCAGCAATACTGACTCGAAGGATCCGGGGCATAATAATATTCTTTTTCAGAGATTGAATTGGTTAATTTAAGATTAATAAATCCCGGCTCTACAACGGCACGTCTGTTTTCATAGTCCACGCTAAGCAGGCGCTTCATTTTCACTAAACTAATAATCACTTCGTTATTAAGAGGAATCGCTCCGCCGCTTAGTCCTGTGCCTGCTCCTCTTGCAAGAAAAGGCAAATCATGTTCATTGCAGTATTTAACAATGTTAGAAACTTCTTTTGTATTTTTAGGAAATACCACCGCTTTGGGTAAATGTCTCTGAATAGTAAACCCGTCGCAGTCGTACGCAAGTAAATCTTCTTTGTGATACAAAATAGAATGACCATCTACTAGTTGAGAAAGATTTTTTACGTGAAGATCTTTTATTCTATTTTTCTTCAACACGATGCGCTTCCTCCTCTTCTTTTTGATAGGCCCACTCCAAAAGCTGTACCGTGTGAACAATTTGCTGACTTCGTCCATATTTTTTCACTCCTACTGCCATCTGCAGCATACATCCTGGGTTTCCCATTGAAATCATTTCTACGTCATGAGGCACGTGTTCCATTTTACTTTGAAGCACGGCTCCCGCCATGTCGGGGTTTGTTAAATTATAAATTCCTGCGCTTCCACAGCATCGGTCCGCATTAGCCATATGAACCATTTCAACTCCCGGAATAGAAAGCAAAATATCTCTTGGTTCTTCTTTAACTCCTTGACCATGAGCTAAATGGCAAGCATCGTGGTACGTAATGCGCGTATGCAGCTTCGCCTGCGGAGGGCGATATCCCGTATCGTAAAGGTATTTTGAAATATCCTGGACTTTTTCAGCAAAGACTTCGGCTTTTTCAAGCCACTCTTGCTCTTCTTCTCTAAATAGTTCAGGATACTCTTTTAACATGCAGCCGCATCCCGCAGCGTTTACAATAATGGTATCGGCATGCTGAAACGCCTCTATATTTTTTTTGGCAAGCTGTCTTCCCATGTCTCGGTCTCCTGCATGAACGTGCAAAGCACCACAGCACGTCTGAGAATGAGGAATAACGACGTCGTTCCCATTTCTTCGTAATACATTAAGAGTCGCTTCGTTAATATCACTGAACATGACGTCCATAATGCAGCCGGTTAAAAAAGCAACTTCGGCTTTTCTTTCTGCATTTGCTTTTAGAACGCGTTTCTTTTTATATTTTTTTCGAACAGAGCGGGTAATCTTAGGCATTACATGTTCCATTTCTGCTAGATGTGCTGGCATGATATTTAACATGCCTGTTGTGCGCATCACTTTTTGCATTCCGCTTTTTTGATACAATTTTAATAGACTTCCTACAGCTTCCAAGCGATGGGAATGAGGAAAAAGTTCCTTAAGAAAAAATTTGCTGATCATCCCTTTCCAGCCGGTCAAAGGCATCGCTTGACGAATTTGGCCGCGAGCTTCTTCAATGAGTCCGCCAACGTCTACATTTGCAGGGCAGGCAGTTGTACAGGCACGGCAGTCCAAACAGGCAAAAACAGGATCTGTAAACTGTTCATTCACGCTTATTTTTCCTTCTGCTACCGATTTGATAAGGTGAACGCGTCCTCTTGGTGAATGCTGTTCTTGTCCCGTTATTTCATAAGTAGGACAAGACTCCAAGCACATTCCGCAGTGTACACAATCCGCCCATTTTTTTTCGTCTGGCGCGTCTTTCCACAAATAGTTGCTAACGCTTTGACATGGAGCATCTTTGATATCCGCTTTCGCTGAATTCACTTAGATTCCTCCTATAAATCGTTTATAGTTAAGCACATTTTTAGCGTCCACCTTTGCTTTAATTCCTGCTAGTAACGGAAAATGAGAAGGTTTTTCCCCCCACACATTTACTTTTTGACGCAGTATAAAAGGCAAATGTTTAACCACCACGTATCCTCCGTATGTTTTAGCCGTTTCAGTAAATGAAGTTATAACGGAAAGAATGGCTTCTTCTGAGCCCTTTATGTAGATCGAGCAAAGACCGTGTCCAACTCCTCCATGTGCTTTTATCAGCATTGGACGGGACGTTTTTAATGCAGTACTTTTGTTTATTACATCGAGTACATTCATATTTGGTACGCCGACTTTTAGAGTGGCTTCCATTTCATCTTCGGAAGAACAGCAAGCACCATTTGGACTAATGTTACTAAAAAATCCCCAAAACACCTCGGCTTCTTTTTCGTACAGTACTTTTAAAATCGTATCAGACGGCTGAATGCTTTTGATGTAATTCTCTTGATAATGAACGGAACTTTTCACGTCTTCAAAGCTAATTACAAGCGTAAACAAATGCTGCCCTATTACATCTTCAGCTAGAGAAGGGTTTAATAATTCCAAAGCAACGGGCTCTATCATGGAATCTAGGACTTTGCTAACAAAAGCATGAATTTCTTCGATGTTGCCCTTTGAAAAAGAAAGAAAAAGAACGCTTTGATACTTAGGCAGCGGACGCAGCTTTAACGTTATTTCGGATATAACGCCGAGCGTTCCCATTGAACCAATAAACAGCTTATTCATATCATAGCCAGCCACGTTCTTGACGACTTTTCCGCCTGAACGAACAATGGTTCCATCTGAATATACGACTCTCATGCCGATTACTGCATCTCGAGCTGATCCATAAGACAAGCGCTTTGGACCACTTTCATTCGCTGCAATAACTCCGCCGATTGTAGCGTAGTCTCTTAGAGCTGGATCAAGTGAAATTTGCTGGTTGTACGTTTTTAAATACGTTTGCAGCTCTCCAAACGGCGTACCAGCTTTTACAGTAACCGTCATATCACCTACTGTATGTTCAACAATTCCGCTGTATTCAGTCAGCGAAAGCAAAAGGTCTGCTGTATCTATAAGTCCGCCAAACCCTTTTTTTGTACCGTTCCCTTCAATGACGACTTTTTTTCCGTGTTCCGCCGCATACTTTAAAACGGCTGCTATTTCTTGTTCTGAAGTTGGCTTAACATGAAGGGATCCGTTATTTCCAAGGAAGTGATTCATCTGCTGTTCTTCAAGTGTGGAAGGATAAGATAAAATGGATTTTAAATGACCTGGAAGCTTCAACGTACTCAATAAATTGACTCCTCTCGTTTTGTAATAGCAAACACCGTTTCACTAATAACATAAAGAAGTGCCATATATAATACGACTAAAAGTAGTAGATCAATAAGAAGAATAATTAGTAGAATAGATGGAAAGATATATTTAAAACGCTTACAATCATTAAATCACCTATTCTTGGGATTTTCAACCAATATTTTCTTCTTATCAACAAAAAAATGTCCGTTTTTTTGAAAAAAAGTTTCTTTTAGTACTTGCCTATCACAAAAGGATTAGAATATAATGTAAGCGAATTCATTTTTACATAAGTCATCAGATGACCTTATCATCGTAGTTTTGATTGTTTCGTAGTTCACTAATTTGAAAATGAGGTGTTAGTTATGACATGGACACAGCAGTTCACTCCTGTAGGAAACAGCGTCATTTGGTCTTCATTAATCGCTTTGATTCCTATTCTTTACTTCTTTTGGGCTCTGGCTATTAAACGAATGAAAGGTTATATGGCTGGAGTTACAACTTTACTGGTCGCACTTGCCGTTGCAATATTTGCTTATAAAATGCCGGCTAGCATGGCTTTTATGTCAGCTAGTCAAGGAGCCGTATACGGTATACTGCCGATTGGATGGATTATCATTACGTCTGTTTTTCTTTACAAACTAACCGTCAAAACCGGTCAGTTTGATATTATTCGTACCTCTGTCGTATCTATTACAGAAGATCGCAGACTTCAAGCTTTGTTAGTTGCTTTTTCGTTTGGGGCTTTTCTTGAAGGTGCCGCTGGTTTTGGTGCACCTGTTGCGATTTCAGCAGCTTTGCTTGTAGGGCTAGGTTTTAATCCGCTGTATGCCGCTGGCTTATGTTTATTAGCAAACACAGCACCCGTTGCTTTTGGTGCAATCGGTATTCCTATCACGGCTATGGAAGGTCCTACTGGAGTAGCGGCAATGGAAATCTCTAAAATGGTAGGCCGCCAGCTTCCTTTTATTTCTGTATTTATTCCGCTATATTTGGTTTTTGTAATGGCTGGATTTAAAAAAACATTAGAAGTACTCCCTGCTATTCTAGTATCCGGCGTCTCTTTTGCTCTTACCCAGTTTGTCAGCTCTAACTTTTTAGGACCTGAACTTCCCGATATTTTATCGGCACTCGTTTCACTTTTTGCGCTCGCTATTTTCTTAAAATTCTGGAAACCAAAAACAACGTTCCGTTTTCAATCTGAAAAAGCAGCACATGAAGTAGCTTCCGCTTCAGCTGAGCCAAGAAAAACTCAAGATCAACCCTCATTCACGGGAGCTCAAATTGCAAAGGCGTGGTCACCTTTTTTAATTTTAACGATCTTTATTTCTGTATGGGGAATTCCTCAAATTAAAACCGCTTTGACAGGACATTATGAAGGAGCTAACGCTTTTTTGGGGGCTATTAATTCCATCGGACATTATTTAACGTTTATGCCAGAAGTACCTTGGTTAAATAATTTAATTTTAAATGGAAATGGAGAACCGATTGCGGCAGTGTACAAGTTAGAATTACTAGGTGCTGCCGGAACAGCTATCCTGTTGTCTGCTGTTGTCACAAAATTTATTGTCAACATCTCTTGGAAAGACTGGTTTATTACATTTAAGGAGACGTGCAAAGAATTAGCGCTGCCGCTGCTTACAATTATGTCCGTTGTTGCATTTGCTTACGTGACAAATGCTTCTGGAATGAGTACAACCTTAGGACTGCTGTTAGCTAAAACAGGCGCGTTATTTCCCTTTTTCTCTCCTGTACTCGGCTGGCTTGGTGTTTTTATTACAGGATCAGATACATCAGCCAACTTATTGTTCGGCAACTTGCAAAAAATCACGGCTACGTCTATTGGAATGGATCCGCTTCTTGCGCTTGCAGCAAACTCTTCTGGTGGAGTAACCGGTAAAATGATTTCACCGCAGTCCATCGCCGTTGCCTGTGCTGCGGTTGGGTTGGCTGGAAAAGAGTCCGATTTGTTTCGTTTTACGGTGAAGCACAGCTTATTTTTACTGCTGATTGTCTGCGTATTAACATTTTTACAATCTAATGTATTATCGTGGATGATTCCTTAATTAAAAAAGCTTCCGCAGCTAGAGGTGAGCCTCTGCACGGAAGCCTTTTTCTTTTAGTCAAGATCGATTAATGGCATATACAACAAATAAAACTATATCTAGCAAGATTATTACAACACCGACAAGCAGCCACATGTTTCCTTGCGTCTTTTTCTCTCCTTCTTGCATTTCAAACGCTCGAATAGCAAATACAATTCCAAGGGTAAACACAAGAAAAAACAGCTGACGGTAATCAAAAAACGACAGTACAACAAAAATTAAGGTGAAAAACACCATAATCATTTCTAAAATCCGATAAGGCTGCTTTTGACATGCTAATACTAGTTTCATTTCTTGACCTACTTTCATCCCGTTTTTAATAGCGTTATTTTACTATTAATTTTAAATGAGATGTTAGTGTTTCGAGCACTGTTCACTGTTTTGTAACAAAAAAGCGTACGTTAGTTAAACGCACGCTTCTTTTTATTCATTTACATTTGGATTCATTGGGTTATCCATCCCTGTTTTATCTTGAATTTTTTTATAAATAAAATACGTGTAAATGGCAATTAAAATGGAGAATGCCCACGTAACGGCCTGACGGAACACAATCATGTTCCCGTACCCTTCTACTCCGTACTTTTGAATCAATACGTATTTTACAATTGCTAAAAATACATAGCGACCTGCAAACAGTACTGTAAGCCAGTTCATCATTTTGAATAAATCAGGCTGATGGAAGAGCTTAAGAGAATCTTCTCGCTTATAGCCCATTAAGTACGCCGTATCTACAAAAAAGTACAAACCAATTGGCTTTTTTATCACAATGGTAAACAGAACAACTACAGCCAGTCCAATCATGAAGTATACTTGATTGTTTAGCATCGTCGCTGCGTTTCCTGAAATTAAATCAATAATGGTACGTGCCAGCAGCGTAATGACAATAAACAATCCTGTTACGTTAAACTGGCGATCTTTAATAAATGTATAAATGGTATACACAAACGCTGGTGCTGTTGAAAGCAAAATGGCATAGTAATCACCAATAATGTCTTTTCCTTGGTTCCATATTAGGTAAGGAATAGCGATATAAAAAAGTAAATCAAACCATACTCGTTTTGTATTGTTCATATATAACTCCTTTAAAAACGTTGTTCCTGCTATTATATGGGATACTACGCAAGAAAAAAAGGCTTTTACCTGGAATGTTATGAAATTTTAATCATTTGATGTTTAGATCCAGAGCGACAGGGAAAACAATTTCTAGAAAGACTTCAAGAATTATAAACATCCAAACACTTGAGCAGCAGCACAAGTGAAAAATGCTGAAAGGATTGATTCATTATCACACTTCACCTAACGTACACGTCAGAAATGGAAAAGGCCATGCAGCTTTCTCACGGCGTGGGGTATGCTGAATATAGCCGTAAACTAGACAAACGTCTACAGGTGGAAAAAGAACGGGAAAAAGATTATCAGGCTAGCAAAGATATACTGCGTGATATTAACCAGCATCGATAATAAAAAGCCGCTTGCTACTTTTTAGTAGCAAGCGGCTTTTTATTTACAAATGAACCAAAATTATACATAATAAGGAAGTGCTTGTATCAAAGAAAGGAACTTACTTATTATGATGGAAAAATTACTTATTATTTGTGCATTTGTAGGAATTATTCACATGATTGAAACACTAGCCTACTCTGTGAGACTTGCGGGCTTGAAAACTGGAAAACTAGTCGTGGCCCTATCTCTTTTTAATATTATTGTCATCGTTTCAAGAACAGCTAATATGGTGCAAGCTCCGCTGACCGGCAAATTAGGAGATGCGGTCCAGTCTAAAGAAGATTTGCCTCTTCTGCTTCATCAGCTTCAAACTATCTTGCTCGCGGCCTCTATTGGGACAATCGCGGGTGCTCTTTTAATTCCTAGCTTTGTATCGATCTTCTCCCGCATGATTTCACACTTAGAAGTAGCGGGATCTGTACCCAAAATGATGAAAAACATTGCTTCCATACATACCCTTGAGAAAGCAAAAAAACACGTAAAGCGTCCTAGGTGGATTATGCTGTCTCAGCTGCGAATAGGCGGAGTACCCAAGCGGCTGCTTCTTTTGAATTTAATGGCTACGACCATTTATACAGTAGGTGTTCTTTCAACTCTTTATGCTTCTACGCTCGAGCCTACTCTTTCTAAATCAATTCTGATGTCTTCTGGCCTTATTAACGGACTAGCGATGATTACCCTTGCTGTGTTTGTAGATCCGCAAGTAGCAATTTTAACTGAAAAGGTAATGAAAGGTGAATCTACTAAGCAATCTATGAACAAAATGGTTGGTACACTCGTCATCTCTCGATTATGCGGGACAGTATGCGCCCAGGTTCTCTTAGTCCCTGCTGCTCTTTATATCGCTTGGATTTGTAAATTAATTCCTTAGAAAAAAGACTTCATTTCAGAAGTCTTTTTATACATATTCTACTTTTTTGTATCTATATACAGCAGCAATTAAAAGAAGAAAGCAGCTCACTAATGTCACAACTACGGTATAGGTGACACTTTGTGACCAGTGCAATTGTTCCAGTATACGACCGGCGTATTGTGACAGCGCTGGAGGACTCCACTTTAATTGATTCGTAAACAAAGTGTTTAAAAATGAAAGTGACGCAATGATCAAAATGCTTACTCCAGCAATTCCTCCGCTTTGTAAAAGAAAGGTTCCGGCTGTCACTAAAACGGACAGAATAAAAATTAGCCACAGGCTGTATAAAAGAAAGCTAACTATCATATGAGTCCAATCCACATGTGAAAATAAAAGATTTGTATAATACCACGCTGCTATATAGCTTATAAACATTGAGCCAATAACCAGTACGATTTGCGCAGCCCATTTACTTATAATGTATTGAATGACGCTCACCGGTCTCATCATAACAAGTACAGCCGCATGATTTTGTCGTTCATTTGAAATCATATTCATGCTTGCTAGTACAATTAGTAAGGTTCCTATTGTGCTATATTGTGAAAGTACGCCTTGCAATACTTCTTGACCGGTAGGCGTAGGAAGTTGAATAATTGCTCCTTTTGGCAAATTTCCTGCCATATCAAGGATCTGTGGCATATAGTAACTTGTTAAAGGCTGTGTGATGCCTAGCAAAATTAGAGAGATGGGCAGCCAAATTCCTTTGCCGTTCGCAAATAATTCATGCAGCTCCTTTTTAAATAAGACTCCAAATGTGTTCATTTATTCATCACCTCTAGATACACGTCTTCAAGAGAATGCTGTTTTCGTTCAAATAAAACAAGATTTGCTTGTTGATCAACAAGCAGTTGAAGCAGCTGCTGCTGCTGAGATGTATCTTTTACACTTACAGTGGCTTTATAAGGAGAATGAAACAGCACCTGTTCACTTGGCAGACTGCTAAATGATGCAGGGAGCCTTTCTTCTGTTTCAATCGTAAAAGCAGGAGCCGCAAACTCTTGGCGCAGCGAACTCTTTGTTCCATTCCATTTCATGCGTCCGTTTTTAATCATAATCATGTTATCGCATATTTGTTCTGCATCATGCAAAATGTGAGTTGAAAAAAGGATGGTTGTATCTTTTTTTAATGTTTCGATAATCATTAGGACATCTTTTCTGCCTTCAGGATCCAAAGCCGAAACGGGTTCATCTAGAATTAGCAGTTCAGGTTTATGTAACAAGGCCTGCGCCAAGCCTAAACGTTGTTTCATTCCTCCAGAAAAGCCAGCAATTTTCTGCTTTTCCTTTCCTTTTAAACCTACAGTTTCAAGTACTTCATCTATTCGTTGGGAAAGCACATTCTTTGAAATGTTAGATAAAAGACCTAAAAAAGTTAAATACTGCTGAGGCGTCATCCAATTAAAAAAAGTAGGATGCTGCGGAAGAAAGCCAATAAATGATCGTACGTCTTGATGCTGTTTATCTTCAAAAGAAATTTTTCCTTTATTAGGTGCAGTAAGACCTGCAATCATATGCAAAGTAGTCGTCTTACCTGCACCATTGGGGCCTAACAGTGCTACACATTTTCCTTTGTGGAGATTAAATGAAAGTTTATTTACAACAGTTATATTACGATACGTTTTTGTCAATCTTTCTACTTGCATAAACATCTTCGTTTCACCTCACTGTTTTTTACGTCCTAAAACAAAATATAAAACAGGGCCAACTGTACTTACACATAAAATGATGAGTCCCCATAACCATTTTGGTCCGTTTGTCTCTTCTTGCTTTATGCAGCTTATCAATGCTGGAATCATTAAAAACAATTGTAATAATAGAATTGGAGCAATTAACAACCAGTTAATGTCCTTCATTTACATCCCCCTTTTTCTTCGTGCTGGAAGCCAAATAATAAAAAAACAATAAAACAGCGTTGGCATTGGAATTTGAATCAGTCCCCATATTCCCCAAAACCATGGATGAGCGCCGCGTTTTTTTGCATTAATAAAAAGTAGAAAGCTTTGAAGAAGGAGAAATGGCGAGATAAGCAGCATAAGAATCCATTTTTCATTCATTATAAAAACATCTCCTTTTTTCGTTTATAGTGAAAAACGATAAAAGAAACAGGAGCAACAATAATCCCAATCACTTCAATAGCGATAAATAAGGCAGGTATTTGTAAAATAGCAGTTGCCATTACCGTTAAAATAACAAGTGCTGTTAATGTAAATAAGCATAACTCTTTCCGGAAAGCTTTTTTCTGCTTTTGTTTTTGGATGAGAAGCTGTTCTTGAATGACATGAAGAGAAATACGTTCATGACTTGCTAAACTCTCTAGCTGCTCCCAATCTTTTTTTAAAGAATGTAAGGACTGATTGTCATTTTCTTCTCTCATTCTTTCCACTCCTTTCTCAGTATGTTTACTCCTTTATTTACTCTTGATTTGACCGTTCCTGCTCGTATATTCAGCATATGGGCAATCTCATCGTATGAATATCCGTAATAATGTCGAAGCAAGACAGGAATTCGAAAGCGCGAATCGAGTTCATTAAAATCGGAAAACATCTCACTCCACTCCACTCCTTTGTATTTAGCTTTCCATTGAAGCTGGTGCGATAAAGACTGCTTTATTCGCTGGAGGCTGCTTTTTTCACGTTTTTGCTTACGCAAATAATCCATGTACAGTCTTGAAGCAATGGATATCATCCAAGTCGAAAACTTTGCTTCATTTTTGTATGAAGAAAGATTCACGTAACACTTCATCATTGCTTCCTGACACAACTCACTGCATAAGTCCTCATCTAATGTCAGCTTTAAAAGGTATCTATATAAAAATGAATGATAGCGCTGAAATAATAATGAAAAGGCATCATCATCACCTTGTAATGCTTGTTGGACAAGGATGAAATCATCTTGTTCCAAAGCGTTCACCCCTCCTTTTTGTTTCATCACCTATATGACGCTTGAGCGATTGAAATCGTTCATTTTTTATATAAAAAAAACGCCCCGCAGGACGTTTTTATTTAGTACGAAGCATTTTTAATCCTTCTTCATCTTCTTCTAATGAATAGACTTCATCGTTTTTAGCAAATAAAATACCGTGGAAGATTTGAAGATCATCATCACAGGCCTCGCAAAATTCCTTTTCGCCTTCGTTCCAAAAGCTAAAGAGCGCTAGTTCATCACTTCGCACGCTTGCGTATTTTTGATGAAATTCATAAATCATCATCGCGTAGTAGCGAAGCGCTTCTTCTTTTTTTTCAAATTCAATGGTTTCAATAATATCTTTTTCCCAGCCTTCTAAAAACAGCCAAGGTTCACAATCACTTTTTATTTTATGAACTCTCCATTTATCTGTCATGATAGAACATCTCCTTACTTACAGCTTACTTCTAAAATTTCTCTTTTCCTTATTATTCAGCAAAAATAACTTTGAATCAAGTAAAACGGAAAAAAACGCCTATTTTCAGGAAATAGACGCCAACAAGATAGCTTAATCTGAACTTCTTTTTTATATTAATAATAGCTCCTTAAACTATAAGGAACTAAACTGCCCGTATAATACTGGGTAATGGGAGGAAAAACGCCTGCTGAAGGCGTGATTTTCCCCCACCAAGAAGGTTTTTTGCCTCACCAGTTGTCCATCGCTCCATCAGGTGAAACGACAAATCCAATTGGACGTGCAAACGAAGGCATAAAATACGGATAAAACGAATACTGAAAAGGCGTGTAGAAAGAAGAGTAAAACATCTCTTTCCTTAGCCGTTTCCGAAGCCGGTTTGATCAGAACCATCCGGATCGATCGTATTTGTATTAGAAAGTCCTGAATTTGTATTTACACAAATTCCTGTATTTGAAGACCCTGAACCTTGTGCAGTTTTACTGTTACTTTTTGGAGAAACATAGTACGTATCGCCAAACGTAACGACTCCTCCTGTAACATTTGGAATCACTACATGATTAATAACAATCGGCATTATCCTCACCCTTTTTATTTTCATCGTGATGTAATATATGAACGATTTATCAAAAGGGTTATACATTAATGGATATAAATAAAAAATCCCCCTGCAGAGTGGGGTATTTTTACGCTTTTACCTCTTTTTTAGAATGACTTAATTCATCTCGCAGAATATCAAAATCTCGTTCTGCTACTTCTTCAATTTTAGTATACAATTCATTTTCTGTTAGAAGTCCTTTTTCTTCAAGTATTTCGACAAGAGCCTTAAACTTTATTCTAGATAAAAGCATTTCGTTTACCGTGCTCTCTGTTGGCTGTTCATTTTTTACTTGTTCTTTTGTTTTAACAGGTTCTTGCTGCAGCTTCACCCTGAAAACAATATTTGTATGATCGGTAATTTCAGGTGACTGATAAAATGTGCTATGCGAAATGTTTTTTAGTGTTAGCGTTTCTTTTGTCTCCATATTTGTTACTTCAAAGTAAGGATCCTCAAAAAATGCATCGTATTTATCATAAGCTGCTTTGCCTACAACCGAAAAAGAAAAGTTTAGCCTTTTCAACTCTTCACCTGTATTCGCATCAGTAATCATTTTTTCTTCAAACATATCAACGTGAAAATTTACGTTATTAATCATTAGTTGTGTCAATTCAATCGCCTCCTTCTTTATTAATACGACATGGAGTGACAAGTTCCCTGTTTTTTTATATAAAAAAACATCTCCCAAAAATGGAGATGTTTCTCAAGGAGCTAGAAAAATGCTCTTTTTCAGCTCTACAATTCTTCTTCTGCTTTGTCGTATTTGCGTTCGTGCGCCGTATCTTCTTCGTTATCACGAATGGTTTTTTGAAGCACAAAAGCAGACTGATATGACTACTAATAAATGTTGATATAACAGCTTTCCGTATGTAATTTAAGATTATCTTATCATTGATGTAGTCTTTTTATCAATAGAATTATACTAAAAATCTTTCGACAAATTCCATTGCCTTTCAAAAGCATCAGCCATTATAATTTAAGTAAACTACTTGGAAATTTTTTCTTTGTAAAATTAAACTCAGAGGAGCAATAGTCATGAACAAAATTCCTAAGCATATTTCTTACAATTTAGCTGGAACACTTACTCAACTAAATCAATTTGAACATTATAACAAACTTATTGAAAAAATGATCGCTTCAAGTAATCCTAATGAGTTTAATAAAGAAGGAATTGACCCCTTACTTAGAACAAACGAATATCGACATGAAATAGTTTTCCCTATAATTCATCGAAAGTCCATGTTTATCTCTGTTTTCTCTTTTATAGAACGGGAGCTATTATTGATTGCTTCTTTGTATGAAAGAAGTTTCTCTAAATTTACTACTCTGGAAAATACTAAAGATACAGGAATTGATAAAGCTAAAACTTTTTTCAAGAAAAATATGGACTTGAGTATTAGTAAGTTAGATGACTGGAACAAATTAAAGGATTACCAAATTATAAGAAATTTCTTCGTGCATAACCCTTATGAAACAATTAGAGATGACCATAAATCATTTTCTACTTTTAAGAGGTTAGATTCCATTAACCTAACAAAATATGATTTAGATGATAATACTTCCTCATACAGTATTGAAATTACTTCGCAACTTTGTCTTGATTTATTAGACTTAGCTCATTTTTTCTTTAATGATTTTTATGAATTACTTGAGAAATCAAAATAAAGCCTTTTTAAATAAAGGCTTTATTTTTCATCTTAATCAATAGCTCCATTTAAGACTAATGAATTTAAAAGAATGATTACACATTTTTTTCTTCCCCATTTAATTCTCCCTGTCCTTCTCTGCTTCATCTGGTTTTCTATTTATGTAATCCATCATCATACTTTCCATAACCTCAAGAATTTCTTTTCTTCTCTCTTCAGTTGGTTCTAATACAGTTATCTTTCCCAGTTTCAATTTATTAGTTTTTCCCATGATGTACTTCCTCCTGTTGTTAAACTCAAGAATAAAGATTAAATCACAACGTTTCTTTTGTCAAATGATGGATTTTTTAGCATTTATAATTAATTTACTTTTATTTAACGTCATAATAGACTTTCAAAGCATTTTTATCCTCTTTTTAATAACTTTATCTTTCAAAACTGGTTGAAATTACATTAAAATAGAGTATTTTTCATGAAAATGGCTATATAAATGTAGTTTTATAATTAATTTACTTTTAACTGAAAAAGAACAGCCCAATTTGAGCTGCACTAGAAGTAACTTTTTATAAAGTCTTGTATGTCCTTTGCCTGATATACACCTAAATTACCTGTATCAATGTTATATCGTGTCTCAGAAAGAATTAGAATAAAGGGAAATTGTTCAGTAAACCTTTTCCACTCCTTACTGTCATAGTAAGCCTGATAACGGTCTATCTTTGCTTGCATTACTTTTAAGGTGTATCTGTTTCTTTGTAATTCAATGAACATAGGCGCCCCATTCCATACAACATAGATGTCTGGTTCTATTGTTCCTTTAGCACCTAATTTCATTTCTACTTCAAATATCGATGGTTTAGTGAATTGAGATAAATCAAGATAAGTTTGTGTGATAGCTTTGAAATGAGGAATTTTAGTACTGTTAAGCTTCATGTTAGTTTCATTATGGAAATAATTATAAGGACGGGTAGTACGTTCTACTTTGACTAACCCTTTAGAGGTTAATCTATTCATAATACGATTACATGTTGTAATAGGTTGTTTTTGTTCTTGAAAATGCAGTTGAATTAATTGATCCCTATCTAGTACATAGAACTTCTTAAGATTCTCTAATATCTCCTGATCTCTCTTGTTCATTTGCGTCTTCCTCCAATAGTCGGTAATTGAGCAATATCAGATGCTATTAGATTCTCTAAAGGTTCTACTGCTACCTCAATATCATTATTTTCGTCTGGTAATAGTTCTATCTTATAAGGTTCAAGTAACTTCTTGGCTTCTTTTTTATCGAGAAAAGGAACTTGAATGAATTTTTCTTCTCCATTTATAGATAAAGCCATTCTTCCTGCGATAGTAATATCCTTACTACTTTTAAGCCCAGCTATTTTAGCATTTACTTCATTTGATTGTTTACCTGAAATGCGACCATTCATATTATTTAGCAATTGACCACCTAACTCTTTAGCTGCTGAACGCTGCATAGCAAGAATTAAATGAATTGAAGCACTACGACCTAGACAAGATATGTTGGTTAATATCTTCATGATTTTATCATTGTCTGTTAACAAAAATACCTCATCGATGACTATCATTATAATTGGCAACTTCTCCTCTAACTCTGACACATGTTCTACATCATATTCATCAAGAAGTTTACTTCTGCGTTTCATTTCTGTTTCTATAGCACGTAATTCAGCTAACAAAGGCTTCTGTTCCATATGAATACACTTTACATGAGGAATGTTTCTAAATATCCCAAACTCACTATTTTTTAAATCAGACATTATAAATTGGATTTCTTCAGGTGTTTTGTTAAAAATTAATGAACAAATCATTGAGCGAAAAAGGCTGCTTTTACCCGCGCCAGTACTACCTGTGAGCATGATATGATGCAATTCTTTTAAGTCCAACACGTTTAAGACATTCTGATTATCATACCCTGTAACAATTGGAACTAAAGCTTTCTCCATACAAGGCTCAATCTTTTTGAAATCATAATTAACCTTAGTTGGCATTCCTTTTGAATACACAGATAATATAAATCTCTTGTATTTACCTGACAGCTCTATGTTTTCTCCAAATGTCTGTTTAAACAGCCATATATTATTAAGGACTAACTCTGGATTCATGCCGTTTTTCAATGTGAAAACAAATCTATAATTTTTCTTCTTTAAGTCTATATCGATATTATGAATAGTTGGATAATATTCATTTCGATGAGAACCATGTTTGACAGTTTTAACTATGCCTCCATCTTTGAAACATTTCATGAGTTTACCTCTCCACTTCATTTTATGCCATTTAGTTTGTAGCCACTCCATTACATCCACCCCACTAATGGTAAATGAGTTAAAACGTAAACAAGACTACCTATCGTTAAAAGGGGAAACAAAATATGGGCAACACTTTGAATTACCATAGCAATATCAATATTACCTTGACGAATTAAGAACTTTTCAATTAGAGCTAGCCCTAGAATGCTCCCACCAATTACACAAACCGTGGGATCAAGAAATACCATTGGATTAATGTACAGGGAGTAAGCTCTCGTAGGCTTCTCTTTTTGTACAACCTTCTGATAACTTCTATCCATGAAATCGGAAAAGCTGATAGTGTGTACATATTTCATAAGCTCATACCTCCATCAAAACTTTTTAAATTATTTTTGATTCTCATGTATAAATTTTTTAGATATGGGCACTGGTCGCCTTCATTCGCTTCGCTCCCTCACTCTTAACAAATCCTGTAATCCTTGATAAATCAACATAAAAACAAACGACTGATATATTAGTGCTGATATAGTAGATGATATGGTAGGTGGTATAGTAAACCTTTTAATATAATGTATTAGATAGACTCGTCTGACTTAACTTGTCTTTCAAAATATTATTGAATTTTTTTTCAAAAATAACGGCAAAGGTATTTTGTTAAATTTGAAGAATAGTTGTACTAGGTGATGAAAATGCGGAGTAAAATTGGTGAAATTATAGACAAGCAAGGGTACAAAAAGAAATATGTAGCTGAGATAATGGACATTACTCAAAGTCAATTAAGTAACTGGATCAGTGGGAGAGCTTATCCTCCAATGGACAAAGCATTTAGATTGGCTAAAGTATTAAACGTTAAAGTGGATGATTTGTATGAGGAAATTGAGGAATAAATAAACCCCACTCAAACGATGAGTGGGGTAATAATTTTAATTATGTATTCAATCTGAAATTGTACTCTTATTTCAAACTCTTACTTAGAAAAGAACAATTCATTTATAATTATTGTACAATTACCCACACTTATGAATTAATCTATTTGTGCTAATACCTCTTTATAGAGTAACTCTGCTGGGAAGAAAACCATTCTTCCAGTGGGAAGTTTAAAATAATGTTCGGACTCTTCTTCATTTTCATCAACAAACTCAATTGAATTCCAATCTTCAAAAGTTAAGGTAAAGAGGAGAAAGTAATTATCTATTGCATCCATTTCTTCTTCTTTAAAGCCTAATTCTTCAATGACAAGGGTTTTCTTCATTAGTTCATTCATTCGATACAGCACCTTCCTTTTATTTTTAAGTATATCAAATTAGAACTCCGTTGCCCTCGTTAAATTACTCCTGTTATTAGAACATCATGTTCCACGTATTAGAACCGACTTTTCCATCGACTGCTAACTTGTGTTTCTTTTGATATTCTTTTACTTTTTGTTCAGTCTGTTTGCCAAAAATTCCATCGACTTGCTTTTCAGTTAAGCCTACTGCACGTTGGATTCTTTCCACGTCTTTCCCTCTCGCACCTAGCTTAATTACTTTGTTTGGATAAGGAACAATTGGTCTATCCTCATAGCTTTCTTGAAGTGCTTTGACTACATTTGATACAGGTTTAACTTCTACTTTTGCTGATGTAGGTGGACGTTTACCTGCTTGTAATTGTGAAAGAGTTAATCCAAATGTCATTTGAAGGTGTGGCGGGTCTACAAAACGCCACTTCAAGCCGATTTCAAATCCCATTGATTCCGCAATCGCACAAACACGTTTCCAATCCTTATTAACTGTCCATTGAGGTTGTTTCTTGTCATCAAAAATACAGAAATCTACTGCTAAACCATAGTTATGTATTGACTGTCCACCCTTGGCGTTGGTAACTTTAGTCCCCTTAACTGTACGTCCGATGGCATAAAGCGCATTCTGTTCAGCGAATGAACGGAAACCTTGAGTAATTGCAATTCCAATTCCTTCGTCATAAGCTTTCTTAATTAACTCTCTAGCTTTCTCTGCTACTGTTGCATGAACACCGACTAATTCTTTTTCACTACGATCCATTAAATATTTGAAATCTCCCATTTTAAACACTCCAGTTTATTTTATTTTTCAATCTGCTCTCGAATATCTTTGATTTCTTCCTGCATACCCGATACGCTCTGTTCAATTTGTTTCAAAGTATCTGTGGTACGCTCTACATGATTCATAAGCCTTTCTTCACGATCTTTTGAATCTTTCATAGTTTTAAAAAATAGCCAAATAAAGAGCGCAGCATAGCCCCCTTGTTTGATTAACATATCTAGGATTGTCTGATCCATTACTGTCACCTCCTCCCACTTTAGACATAAAAAATAACGCTCAAGGCGTTTAAAGTAATTTAAGATATAAGTTGTTCCAATTTTGCAAGTCTCGCTTCTAAATCTGCATTCTTAGAACGTAAATCCTGATTCTCTTTACTTAATTCTTGAATAGCTGACCAAGAGTAAGTACCCATAGCATAAGCATCAATACCTTCTCCACGAATATCGATAACATCGACTGGGCTTTCGTCAAGAATCAAACCTACATGTTTTCTTTCATTCTCTAACTCTTCAACAAATCGATATGTACGAATAGGTGTTTCGTTAATTTGCTGTAATGCTGTTTTAATCGTTCCATCAGGATATTCAGTACCAACAAAAGGTTCAATATCTTTCTTACGCTCACGAACAGAATTATAAGTGATATTTGAGGCGTAGATAGGAATGTAGGCACTATCATTAGCATTTTTAAAGTCAACTCTTGCTGTACCGTTATCTACTTTCACACGACATACATCAGTTTTAAAGATAATTTCATCTTTATCAGAAGCGATAACCATGTTGCTTCCTGTTGCTGATTCAGCACCTATATACCCTTTACGAGCACCACCATATGAAAACTCAATATATGCTTGGTTAGAACCGTTAAGCTTTAACATACCAGCGTTACTAGTAATACTTACGTCACCTTTGAATCCACCACCGCCCCATACATCGAGACTTGATGTAGCTGTAATATCTGATGCAGCCAATTTAGCATACGTAGTGTTAGCTTGATTTCGAATATGTACAGCTTCACCACTAGCTAATCCAGCAATATTAGCTGAACCTAAACTTAGTAATCTATGACCGTTGCTATCCCTCCAAAACTTAGGATTAAAAGCACCATCATCCATAACAAAGTTGAAATTATTGTTATCATCAACTGCAATATAGATGTTGTCATTAACACCAAAGCGAGCACGGTTAATAGTTCCTGCTGTTGTTACGTCAATCTTTGCGCCTTTATCACCAAAGTAGATAGTGTTACCACGTAAACCACTGAATCTAGCAGCAGTCAATGTAGCACCTTCACCAATCGTTACATTTCCATTAGCGTCAATTTGAAATTGAGTACCGACAGATAGACCATTCAAACTTTTGATATGGTCTGCTGTTAATGATTGAGTTGTAATATTTCCACCATTGATAATAGTTACTGAAGTAGGTTTAAATGGACTTGCTTTGATTGCATTAGGGTCTACTCGTTCAAATTGGAAACAATCAAAATAAGCTGGAACATTTGGAGTATCATTATAGATAACAAGATTACAAGCTGAAATACCTGTAGGAATATTAACTTTAACTTCGTATCTATACCAATCATCACTTCCACCAACTAATTTAGCACCACCAGTTGCAAATGTACCATTTGATAATTTAACAGAAGCACGGATTCTAGCTTGGTTTATCATATCAGGATTCTTAACATAGAATGAGAAGAAATATGAAGCACCCATTTGAACAGGAATATTATAAACACTTGAACCTGATGATAGATACAACCATCCATCTGAACTAGCTGAACTTTGAAGTACAAGTGAACGAGTACCGTCATATGAATAAAGGTTTGTGATATGTTTTTGAGTTAATGATGTTGTACCTAAGAACATTGAACTTGGTACTACTCCTAAATCTAACTGTTCGAATGAATCCATTCTTGCAGGCATCATATTTGGATTACCTTGAGCAAAGAAAGTAGTGATTGCATCAATATCTAATTTAGATACATTGATTTTAATTGTTTCAGCAGTTTGATTAATTTCACTTACTACTGCATTCTTAGCAACCTTAGAACTAATTTGTCCTGCTTGTTGTGAAATAGTTGATGTATTACTATCTACATTTTTCTTCAAGTCATCGAATGTAGTTGATTCAACTTTAGATGTAATGGAACTACTAAGTTGTTCAATTGTGCTTTCTGATGTTGTAACACGTTCATCTATTACTTCTAATGCGTCCGAATTATCAGTAATAACGGTTAACAATGCAGGGTCTAAATCTCCAACAGATAATGCTTGCTTTTCCCATTCAGTCCCATTATAGGTATACCAAATTGGAGGTGATACGGTTGAATCTATGTACATAGTTCCTTTTGTTGGATTCTCTGGACGTTCACCATTTATAATTGCGTCATTTAAATCGATAAGTGTAATCTGATCAATTGTAACTATTTTTCCATCTACAGTTACTTCACATTGAAATGTAGCTCTACTGCTGACTTCTTCACTTGTAATTGTCACAAGTCTACCAATACCCGTTCCAATCCATGTACTATCTTGTGTTCCATCACCATTAAACTTTTTCCAATTGAACGCTGTTTCTTGAAGAGTTGTAGTGATATCGTCTGTACCTTTATAAACTACTGCTACAAGTTGAGTATTAATTATTCCATTTTTAAATGTACTTCCTTTAGTTGAAAAGACATCACATTTATAGACAATATTATCTTTTACTTCATCTAGTTCTTTTGCTGTTCCGTGTGCTAAATCATAAGCTTCACTCCACTCTTTTTCTTTGAGTTGAAGTTTTTTCTGTGACTTCTCTACTGCTTCAATGGCTGTGACTTGACGCACAACAAATTCACCAAGTACAATTCCACCCTTAGTGTTATCAGTTTGACTTATTTCTTTTTCGAGAATACGAGCTTCTAAGAATTGCTTTTCTTTGCCTGATGTATCTTTTACATTAACAGTATCGCCAACTTCAACATACATGTGATTGTAACCTTCGAATTGTTCAAGCATAATTACAGAAGCTTCATATGTAACTTTTGGTTTGTTTACTTTTTGTAGATAAGCTAATGCATTATTGTAAAGTTCAACGGGGTTAGTTGACGTTTGATCGATAAAACTGTCTTCAATATGTTTAATACCATTACCGTACTTCTCTAGTGCATCATTATCAACCAATCTATTTCCGATAATCTCAAAACCGTCTGGTGGTGTAACCTTTGCATCTTTCAATAAGATTGCATTGCCATTACCATTTTTATTTGAGCATTTTACAACTAGTGCTGTAACAATGGGATTACCTTCAGTTGTTTTAGTAAGTCCTTCAAGATTCTGTTCATATTGAATTGTCACGCCTGTTTTTTGTCCAATTTTATCTTTGATGTTAATAAACTTATTCTCTGGACGTACATTATCCCACTCAATTTTAAATTCTACCTCTGCATCAAAATCAGAAATGGCATCAAGAATTGCTGCGTTTGCTCTTGGTAAATCTTCGAATGATTTAGTTATGCTTCCACTGTAATAACATTCACCTAGTTTCCATGTCGTATCAGTTGCAAGAAAATCAATGATCGTTTCTAAACTAGTTGCGGTAAAATCTTTATCTTCAATTACTCTACTGAATAAGTCACCGACTGCTGCTAATTCACATTTAATTGTAGCAGTCATACTTTCTCCATTTTCTTCAATTCCTGTTGTGATTCTGAATAGTTCACGATTCTTTTTAGCATCTACATAAACAATAAAGTTCCCAATAGTCAAAAGGGAACTTTTTTCATGGTCAGATGGAACATCAAATTCTAGATATTTAGCTCCATCAGCTAATGTCGATTTCATATTATCTCTAAGAATCGGACACCCTTCAGGGAAATTATTATCTAGAATACCAATCGTATTATAGTTTCTGTCTAATATGTACCACATTAATTATTATAACCACCTCTCTGTAAATCGCACTTTACCACTACTAAAAATAGATGGGTCTGAAACAGTCAACCCACTTACACCTTTAGGTATGATTAAAGGTTCTGAACCTATGTAAAGCTTATCTGAAGCGTCCATTCCATTACGTAATATCTCACCTGATTCACAATTGATATAAAGTCTGTCGTTCTTTTTAAACAAATAATCAACCTTGTTATCAGCTTTAGGAAGATATTCTTCAACAAAAACATTACCAATCCACATTGAATCAACTGCTGGATCATTGCTGTATGCACCAAAATGAATTTGAAGTTTAGCTACTTTTGTACCAAATTTATTCCATGTGTCTGTGATTGATTTATAGTCCTTAGCTACGTATTGGTTTAAAGCATCAAGTTTTGCAATAAAGCTATGCCATTGTCTTCCTCTACGTCCCAATTTGATATGTCCATGAAAATTACTGAATACGCCTTTCTTTGCACCATAAGTGTACTCAGTACCTTTAGTAAATCCATCAGGTGCTCTTAATCGTGTTTCAAAAATTGGATTATCTCGTTTATCATCAATATCTTTCATAGCAAGCTTACCAAGTTTGCGGTTTGATGAATCTAAAAGATAAATTTCCACCCTGCCCTTCTGTTTCTTATCAGTTGCTTTAAATCCTATCTCTACTTCAATCTCAAAATCTTGTACTTCATGGTCTAATGAATAAACCATTGATGAACCATGCCACAATCCACTTGCCGTACCATAATCTCTTTTACCATCTGTTGCTCCTTGCTCAAATGTGTAACCATTAGATTGAATTGCTGCACCACGAATAACTCCACCATCTACAGTCCAATCCGTTACATTTAACCAATTTTGCGTAGTACTACAATTGTCATTCATAATTGTTGGTGATAAATCAACTACTTGTTTTTCTGTTGGATCAAATGGTTCACCAAAATAATAATATTTATCAGATGTTGCAATAAAGAAATCAGTAACATTCTTAGCCATTGTTACATCGATAATAGGTGAGGTTTCCATGTTCCCCATATTGATAAGAGGTGTTGATTCTTTAGTTAAATCTAAAGCTACTTCTTGTGTTGTTCCATATCCATGAGGTTTATGACAAACAAAGTTAACTGTACCTCTTCCTAGTTCTCTAAATTGTTCTAAGTCTGTACCACCTTCAAGAATTGCGTAATATGTGATATTTGGTCTTTCTGAGAAGATAATAGGTTGCGGTGTTTTAGAGTAAAGCCATTCAGCTAATTTTGCACATGTTTCTTGATATTCGTCTTTGCTTGGTGCGATTAAAGCTAAATCAACTGGAATTGTACGTGAGTCAAACTTTTGATTAGCAAATAATTTACCACTTTTCATAGGAATTTCTTTAGTTGCTACAATTGATGGTGCTAATGGTGGTAGGTCAACTTTCTCGACAATTAAAAAAGAGGGAGTCGGAACTCCCCCAAAACTTATAATCTTACTTTCCATTAAATTAGACCTCCTGTTAGTTTAATACCTTTAGGACGGTTAGCTTTCTCCATATCCTCTTTCATTAGTTTCTTCAGATTCTCATATGCCAACTTCATGCTTTCCATATCAGGACTACCTGTGTACGTAAAGTTGATAGTAGGACTATAATTGATCGATGGTTGCTGTTGTGTAGAAGATGAATTGTTAGTCGTATTGTTATTAATAATATTGTTAGAAACATTTGAAGTCTTAGGCACTTTAGGAATGGGACTGTATGCACCTAGTCTTTCTGACACTTCTGCAAGTAAGGCTAAGTTTTTATTTCTGTAACGTGGTTCAGTAGTTAATACATACTCGTCATATCCATTTTCACCTAATTGAGCTACTTGATGGTCAGTAATTTTACCACCTGTTGCATATCCACCAAGACCTTGTTTCTTGAATCTGTTGTAGTTGGCTTGAACAATACGTACATAGTTTTGAGTCTCTTTAAATGGTGGAATACCGTGATATTTTTTAACGTTTCCGTAACCAGCATTATATGAAGCTAGTGCTAATGCTAAATTACCGTTATTCAATCTCAACATGTCTTTGATGTAACGTGTTCCACCCATGATGTTCTGATAAGGGTCACGAGGATTTCTAACACCCATAGAACGAGCTGTAGCAGGCATTAATTGCATTAAACCTGTTGCTCCAACACCACTACGAGCGTTAGGGTTAAACTTAGACTCCTGTTGAATGATACCAGCAATTAAAGCAGGACTAACACCGTATTTCTTACCTGCTGCGTTGATGATAGAAGAGAATTGTCCTTTGTAGTTTCCACCAGAATAACCGCCATCACCACCAGCTTTACCTTGTGAATATGCTAATGGGTCAATGTACTTACCGTTACGCTTAATCTTTAAGTCAAGGTGATTACCTGTACTGAATCCTGTTGAACCAACGTAACCAATTACTTGACCTTCTTTAACCGCATCGCCCACTTTAACATTAGGTGCTTTTAACATGTGACCATATGATAGCAAGTCTGAACCTGAACGAATACGAGCCATATTACCACCCGTTGCGTTATTAATTAAAACTTCGGCTACTGTGCCTGACGTTAAGCTCTTAATCGGGGTTCCAGCACTTGCGGCAAGGTCAAGACCATTATGAACTCCACCTTTATGTACACGGTCTTTTTTATTTCCATTTGGAGTAAATCGTGTTGTGATACGGAATGGAGCACCTAGATAATATCCACCGATACCAGTAAATGAACCATCTCCACCACCGAATGCACCAAGAAAATCATCAATCAATCCTTGAACGCTATCTACTGCAATGTCTCTCATAAGTCCTAATGGGCTACCTGAGATTTTGTTGAACCAATCAGGAATTAGTTTATCAGTAGCACCAATCTTTTCCATGCCACTATCCCATAAGTGCTCTGCACCCTTCATAGCCATATCAAAGACGCTATCCTTTGTACCATTTTTATAAGCAGGCATCTTTCCACCAAATCCATAACGTTTAAGAAGGTTTTTAGTGTGATGGTGAGGTAATACAGATGTACCTTTTGGTAAATCTAAGACTTGCTCTCCACCTACACCTACTAGTCCTACTCCACGCCCAGGAACATAGGCAAGCTCTTCACCGACTTCACCGACTCTAGCTAAACCGCCTGGGTGTGAACCGTTTGGTGTCCCAATTGCATATTGCTTCTCAGTTGCTCCACCTTTAGTTACTGTACCGCCTGAACGTTTACCAGTATCCTTTTTGAATTTAGTTGATTCCGTTGATTTCTTTTTCTTAGGGTCTTTTCCGAAGAATTCTAAGATGTTATTGTAGACTTTATGAACTTTGTCGTACATTTCATCCCATCCGTCTTTAACATCTCCTGTCTCCCAATCCACCGCATCAATATGTCCTTGTGCTTGCTTTTGCGCTTCTTCTACAACTTCTTCATGCATTTGTTCAGCTTTACGAACAGTTTGGTCACGTTGTTCTTTGGCATTTGCAATAGAACGTCTTGCTTGTTCTGCTGTAATGGTACCAGTTACATCACGTAGATATTCGTACTTTTTCTTTTGTTTCTGATACTGTTCATCGGCTTGTTTAACAGTTTTATCACGTTGAGTTGCAGATGATTTAACAACATTCGCTGCTTGTTCTGCTGATAATTTAGAAGCGTCATTTTTCAAACGTCCTAGAATCATCTTTTGTTCAGCTTCAGATTTACTTAAAGTTTGAACAGCCATAACTCGCATATTTTCGCGTATTCCGTTTACTGTGCGTTTTTCAGATTCAGTCAAATCACGTTTCTCTTTTGATGCTCTGTTTTCAATTTCAGATACTTTTCTCACGTACTCTTCAAGACGTAATTTCTTATTTGCATGGTCATCATCCATTTTCTTTATTGCTAATGCCTTTTCTTCGTCAGATAATGCAGTATTTGTTGCAAATAAAGCCTTAGTCTTTTCAATACGTTTTGCATGGTCAGTGTCCATTGAAGTTTGAATTTTAGCAGCCATTGCTTCATATTGAGAGATTTGTTTCTTCGCAAACTCATCTGTAACTATTCCACCTCTTGCAGATAGATTGACCATTGAAGCATACGCTTTGTTGTCCATATCCATGTAGGCTTGAACAGCTTTCTTAGTTCCTGCTGAAATCTTGTCTGAGTTTAATCCAGTGTCGATTGCTGATTTGTTCATTTGGTCACGGAACTCACGAATACTACCTACAAGTTCAATGAATTGTCCCTGAACAGGAGTTAGTTTAATAGCTAATCCTAACAATGGATGGTCTTTCATTAAGTCTTTTAAGGCGTACCAATTCTTATAAACTAGTGCTCCTTCTACTCCAACAGCAGCAATTGCTAATGCTGTTAAACCAATTGGATTAGATAATAAAGCAAATGCACTACCAATTCCACCAATACCGCCAATCATACCAGCGATACCAACACCAGCACCTACAAATCCTGAAACAGCAATCGTAGCATCTTGTGCAGAAGGTGACATTTTATCAAATGCAGTTGTAACATTTTTAATACCTGTTTCGATTTTAGGCATCCAACGATCAGCGATATCTAATAATCTAGTTCCCAATGGAGCAATTGCAGACATAAATTCACGGAAAGCAGCCTTAGCACGTTGTCCTACAGATTCAGTTACAGCAGAAGCTCTTTGCATACTTCCATCTACGCCTTTAATTTTTCCATCAATGTTTCCTAAAGCGAACATGGAATCTTTTTCTAAATCTTCCCATTTCGTTCCGTATAGCGAAACTCCCAAACTATTAGCGTCCACTTGGTTATCCATATTCTTTAAGTCATTAATAACAGCATTATGTACGTCTTTTACAGATGCTTTACCATCTTTGAACTCTTTCCAAAGTTTCTTAGTGCCTTTACTTAAACCATCAAATGCACCGTATGTAGCTTTGGATTCATCTTTAATACGAATTTGGAACTCTTTCATTGCATCATTTATGTAATCTAAGTTGTAAACTCCACTTTCAGTACCTTTTTGTAACAATTGGAAATATTCATCAGCACTAAAGCCCATTTTCTTATAGAGTGGCGCATATTCTGAGAGATTATCGAACATTTCATTGGAGAAGTTGAGTCCCTTCTGTGCCCCCCAAGCCATCAAATCGAATGCATGTTTAGAGTCTGTTCCGAAACCTTTCATTACATTTCCACCAGCACGAGTTACTTCATTTACATCTGATTCAAAAACATCTGCTAATACTAAAGCATCTTGTGTTACTTGTTTCAATTCATCGTTGTTCAAGTCTTTAATATTTTGTCTAGTTTGAACGAGTCCATTACGAACTTCGTCCATATTTTCACCGTAACCCTTTTTCCATAAATCTGTAGTAATTTTATTTAATTCTTTCGTGCTTTTAGCTGTAAGACCTAATTGTGATTGGATACGTTTTTGAGAACTGTTAATATCAACAGCAGCCTTTACAGATGCAGCACCACCAGCAGCCAATCCAGCAACCATACCAGCTTTCATTGATGAATGAATATCTCCTGCACGTTCTTTGAACTCATTCAACTTTCCACCAGCAATATGTACTTCACGTCCAAATAATCTAAATGTCCCTTTCGAGTCATCTATCTTATGATTTAGACTGTTCAAAGTTCTTTCTGTTTTGTTCATCTTTGCGATATATTCATTTAACTGAATGTACGCTTCTTTTGTTTCTTTAGCATCTTCACCTTTTTCTCTGGCTGATGCTTCATATTTACGCTGTAATGCTTGAACTGCTTTCTCTTCAAGCTTTAATTGCTTTTCCATATGCATAGATTGTTGAAATAAATCTTCTGATTTAGAACCCATCTTAGACATACTAGCAGACGTTTTACCATATTCACTTGCTAAGACTCTTAAATCTTGTTCAATGCCATCTAGTGAATGTTTAGCTTCCTTAGATGCTTTAGTAAATTCACTACCTTGTTCTTTTATCTTAACCTTTACACCATCTAGGGCTGTTTCGGTTTTCTTCATTGTTTGGATAGACTGGTTATAAGCTATTAAAGCGTCTTTCGTTGCTCTATTATCTTCACCCTTCTCAGTTTTTAAAGCTTCATATTTTCTCTTTAGTTGCTCAGAAACTTTACCTTGCAATTCTAAAGTCTTATTTAATTTCTCTGATTCTTGTTTTAAATCATTGATCCCATCAGTTGTTTTATCATACTGACTATTTAAAACTTTTAAATCTTGTTCGATACCTTTAATTGCTTTGTCTGCTTCTTTTGAAACTTCGACATAAGCACTACCTTGTTCCTTAATCTTTCCGTTTAGGTTTTGTAAGCCCATTTCAGTCTTCTTCATTTGAGCTACTTGACGATTATATCTAGTTAATAATTTCTGTGTCTCCGCATCATCTTCACCTTTTGTGCGAACTAAATCAGCATACTCTTCTTCCATTTGTTTAACAGTAAGCTTTTGTACTTCTAATTTCTTAGTTGTTGCATCTGCAACTTCTTTCATTGCATCTAAATTTTGTTCAAACTTTTTAATACCTGCTTTAGCTTTAGCAATTTCACTATCATAAATTTTTGTAACACGACTTAATTTTGCAAAGTCTGTTGTTGCTGAACCAAGTCCTTCTAAATCAAGCTTGAACTTCATTGAAGCCATATTGCCCATATCCATATGCTGTGTTCACCTCCCTCTTTTTTTATGCCCACCCAGGTATTTCATCTAAGAAACCTTTTCGTGGTTTAGGTTCTTGTTTCTTGTTTCCTTTTGTATTACTTTTCTCATTTTCTTTTGCTTGTTTAACTTGTTTACGTACTAATTTGAATAAGTGATGAATGTCCATCTGATCAATTTCATGTGGCTTTAAACCTTGAGTTGTCAACATGTAGTTGTAGAAATCGTCAAGCTTCTCCGCCTCCGTCTGAGGGTGTGGCATCATCTTCCGTTTCTTTAGTCATTTCTTCTAACTCTTCATCTGATAATTCCATTTGTGAAGGGAATCCTTTTACAATAGCTAAAAACTCTGCAATTTTTACACGTAAATCATAAGAACTTAGTCCACAATAAAACTCATCTACTGTAAACTGTTTATCAAAAGCTTCTACAATAAGAACAATCAAATCATCTAGTGCATCAAAAGGTACTTCTTCATGTAAATAATCGTGTTTTTCGCTCAAAGGTAGAAATTTTCTATAAGTCATTCCTGAAATAAAAGGTTCGTGCATTTGCTTGTATTCACCATTAATTCGTAATTTTAAATCCATCATTTTTTAAGTTCCTCCAATATTTTTTGGTTAATTTAATAGAAAAAAAGGGAGTACCCATTATAGATACTCCCATAGGGTATATTTTGATTAAACAGTTGGTGGTACAGTTGTTGCAACTGGCTTATAAACTTCATCGAACCAGTCAAGAATAACTTCTTGGTTAATTCCTTCATCGTTACTATGTACAGATACTTTCTTTTCACCATCAGATAAACGATTAACGAATTGACCTGTTACTGATTGGTTCTTGATCTCTACAGACTCGCCTTTAGTTTGGAATTCTTGACTTGGTACAGTAAGTTTTCCCTTGTACATCCAGTTCATTAATTTACCGCCATCGATAGACTCAGACTCGAATCCTAAAGCGATATATGGAGATTTACCTTTTGTTGCTTCAAGTAATACGCCATTAGCATCGATACGGTAGCCAAATAATTCTGCTGCTGCTTCTTTGGTAATGCTGTCCACTTGTAATTCCATTTCTAATACACCAGTACTTGTTACAGTTGCTACAGGCACATCATCAACATGTACAGTTTGTGAACTGGCATTCGGATTTAATGTTGCTTGCATTGCTCCTGCGAAATATTTAGGTGTTCCATAAGTTGTTTCACCTTTACGTACATCTTCTTGCATAATTGCGAAATGAATATTTTTAAAACCGACTGTCATTTTATCTGCTGACATTAATAATTCCTTCTTTCCTTAGTTTAGTTTTTTTGTGTATAGGAAAAGCGCATCCCGTGACGGAACAACTCAGTGTCCTCTTCATAGTCGTGGAATACGCTTCTTCTAATAAATCCATTTTTTATTAATTTGTTTTGTACTTCTTTTCCAAGTGAGAATGCATCAATTTTTGAAAACACGTCCACTTGAATGTAATATGTTGTTATTGATTCTTCATCGTTTATGAATCGTGTAGCGCCTTCATCATATTGAAAATAGGTTATGTACGTATCAGGTGGGTCAATTACTCTAATAACACCTGTCGTTACTTCAAATGGCTCTAACAATTCTTCAATTAAATCGTAAATCATATTTTCTTCAACTCTCTTACATAAACGTTGTACATAGCTTGTTGAATTTCTTTTTGCTTTGCATTAAACGCTGGTTCAAAGAATGGTCTGGCTTTCATTTTGCTTGTTCCCCATTCATGATATTTCATGAACCAATCATCAGGAATGAAACCAATAGCAATTTTACCTTCAATTACTGCTGAAATAACCACACGATCAGCAGCATGTTTACCACCGCCTTTAGAACGTGGTGCTCTACGCTTAACTTCATCACGTAAGATTTCCGCACCAGCTTCTAAAGCCATTTCACTAATTCTAGTACTCTTCATTACTGCTTCAATTTTTTTAATCTTGGTAGCCATTTCTTTTAATCCAGTTACTTCTAACGGCATTACAATTTACCACTATGAGCTTGACATTTTAATTCAATCGTATCGCCTTTTTCATACGTGCGTATGATTCTGTACGTTTTAGAATTAAACTCAACATATTCTTGGGCATTGTAATCTAAGGTGTGCATTTCCAACATTAATTCAAGTGTGAAACCAGTTTGAGAAGCAAGATAAAACTCTTGAGTACCAACGCTTTTCTTATTTACGAAAACCATTTGCTTACTAGTGATTACTTTGTTTTGAACACCATTCGTCTTCTTGATTTCAGTTGTTAATAGATGAGCGATATCACGATGAAGCATTATAATCACCTGCTAAAGATAGATGATTACGTAACGATTCAAATGAAGCTCTAAACCTTTCTGCATCAGGATTATCAAAGCCAAATTCAGCTTTGCAATATACTGTTACAGCACGGATAATCAATGGATCACTCTCATCTAATTTTTTAATACCTGACAACTGTAATTCCATTAATGCTGCGTCAATTAAGTCTTGAATATCATCGTCTAATGCAGTGTGAGAAATTCTTAAACTCTTTCTCACCTTTTCAATCATCTAATCACCTACTCTCAATGGCTTCTAATGCTTTTTGTTTACCTTTAACTCTTTCACCATTAGCTAGTTCGTACCAGCCACCACCAACATGTTTAAATGGTGGTTTATCTGCTGTTTCCTTCTTCTTTGTTTCAACGACAGGCTCAGGTTTAATTTCTTTTACTTCTTTATCAACAAAACCTAAATCACCTAAATAGGCAACTCTCTCAGCATCTTCAGAACTGAAAAAGCCACCAATTCCATAGTGACGACCTGTATCTTTGTCTTTAAAAGCTTTCAATACAGTCGATTTATAAATCATTAATTACCAATCCTTTATAATTTATTAACTATTAAGCTGTTGGAGCTTTCTTCACACGTAAGAAACCGTTGTGAGCTACTACGTTACCGCCAACAAATACAGAACCACGGTGAGCAATCATACCTTGTTTGAATTTGAAGTCATTAGAACGTTGAATATCAGTTCCAGAGAATGTTACAAGCTCATAGTTTTGTAGAACACCATAAGCCATAGCATAAGCACCAGCAGGTGTACCAGCAGCAGAAACAGGAGCACATACAGAGTTGATGATGTAAGGAACGCCATCGATTGTACCAGTGTTACCTTGAGATTTAACTTCATACACTTTCTTATCTTGACCATCACGTAACATAGCGAATGCTTTTAAGTCTGCTTTAGAAAGGATAAGTGTTGCAACAGCTTCAACATCCTCTTTGTTACCATAAGAGAAGATGATTTCATCTAAAGTGTCAGCAGTGATTGCAGAGATTGCTAAATCAGTAGCAGGGTCAATAGCTTTAGCTTGGTTAGAGAAGATACCTGTTAAATGACCAACAGCACCGTTACCAACTAGAATTTCCTTTGTAATTGTTTGACGTAATGCTTTACCTACACCATTAATAACTAATCCTTCATAGTTTGCAGCAGGTAATTTTTGAACTTCTTCAGTTACTTCACTGTAAGCAGTGATTTTAGTTTTACCGATTGTTGCATAATCAGTTTCTACTTCAACTTCTACATAGTTTCCTTGCTCATCAGTGTATCCACCTTCACTATGAGAAACTTCATATGGTTGTTGGAATGATTCTCCACCAGTCATCGGTGTAAGTTTTACACGATCAAGTAAAGTTGAGATTTGATTGAATGTACCATTGATAGAAGATGAAGTGTGTTTAGGTAATACTAAATCTCCACTTGCAACTGTAATAGCACGGTCTTCTTTAAGGTCTTTTGCACGTTTTTCTACGTCTGCTTGCTCACGAGTTTCTTGATGTTCTTGTGTGTTAAATGATTCAATTGTACGAACTTCTTCTTTCACGTTTAATTCACCAGCTTCCTTTAATAGTCGAGCACGTTTTTCATGCTTCGCTTTGTCTTGTGCTAATTCACGCATTTCATTTTCTAATGCGTCTACATCAACGTCTGTTTCACCTTCTAATAGTGCTTTAATTTCTGCTGAACGAACTTCGATTTCTTTTAATGTTTTCATAATTTTATTTAACTCCCTTTAATTGAAATATTTTAGTTTTAGTAATAGCTTTTTCCGTTTTAATTCGTCTTGCTTATTTTTTAATTCTTTTGCTTTGAATTCATCGTAACTTCTACATGCAACTTGACTTGATTCATATGCAGGTTTATTTGTTAATGTAACTTCGACTAACTCAATCTCTTTGAGATAACGTAAATCTGTTCCATCTGATAACCTAACAATTTCATCTTGAATGCAATAGAAACCGAATGAACAGTTTTCTAATAGTCCATCTTTTACAAGGTGATAAACGTCTTTGGCATATGAGATTTCAGGGTTAATTTTTAAACTGAACCTCAAACCAATATCATCTGCGTGTAACTGAAGTGAACCTGAATGCGTAGAGCCTAATCTAAGCTCATCATCATGATTTTTTAATGCATAAATGTTATGTCCATCTGCTAATGTTCGGTCAAATGCACCTTTCTGTACTTCCTCATAAAAAGAACCAAGATAATATGACCGATTATTAAATTTGTTTATGTAACCTTCTAAAATGTAATGATCATTACCAGTTGCACGAACTTCTAGGCTTGTTACATCAATCTGTCTGTTCTCCAACTGCTTTTCCTTCTGTTGATTGTTCATCTGTTTGTTTTGGTTCATCTCCTTTGTCAACATTTTCACCACCTTTCGATGATTCATCTGTAGTAGTGTTTCCACCGTCAACTATTGTGTCTAATCTACGTAGTGGTAAGTCTCCACCTTCAATTGGTGCAAGATTTAATACTCTACGCCATTCGTTAGGAACCATTGCACGTCTATCAACTAGTTGAACAAGAGCAAGTTTAGTTTGCATTGACGCATATTGTAATGAAGAAGCTTCAAAGATAATTTTGTTTCCATATCCCCTTTCAGTTCTAGAGAATATCTTACGTGTAAACTCTTCACTTAATTGTCTTGCGATAGGTTCAATTTCAGACTCATAAAAAGCGTTCCATTCATCTTCGTTGTACTTAGATTGAATAATCTTTTCATTGATGTTAAAGAATGAATAAATTCGTTGAATAGTTCTGTCCATTTGTTCTGCATTTGGTACAAAGTTATCTGCTTTAACTTGAATAGCATCAAATTTACTATCTACACCAGCAGCACCACCAGTATTTTCGATATTAAGATAACTATTAGTAAATTCATCTACTTGTTTCTTCATATCTTCTGGTCTAATGTTTGCTGTGAACTTTAGAATCCATTTGATTACTGCACTATTCTTAATTGCTTGAACGATACCTTGATCTGTTGTGTTTACAATTTCCATTAACGGTGCTAATGTGTTTGCAGGTGATTCACCAAACAAATCACTAGAATGAAAGTCCTTTCTTAGATGGATAACATCTGTATATGGAATTGTTTTAGATTTACCATTAGCAAAATAAAACTTTAAGAATAAATCGCCTTCACGACCTTCTAAAGCTTCAACAGAAACACAATTTAAATGGTAAATTTCATATGGTACATTGGTATATGGGTCACGCTTCATGTACGCAAATGCATTATGGTTGAGTTCTAGTTGAGTTGCCATTTTTTCTTGAAGCATTTGACCTGTCATTAATGGATTTGGTTCTTCTAATAGAAAACGAATAGTGACATTAGGGTTTTCTTTAAAGTCAGTTACACTATCTCGAATATGTTTAGCAATCAACTTCCCTATTGCTCTTGCTTTAGGACGAATACAAGAACGAACAATATCTGAAGCGTACAAGTCACCTCCCCATGCAAAGAATCCATTACTTTGATCACTAATCATTTCAAATCGTTGTAATGTTTTTGTGTCAGGTTGTTTATTGCCAAACATCCAGCCGAATAATCCCAAATTCTCACCTCCTTCTCTAAATCATGTTCATGTATTCATTTTTCTTTTCTTGTAACACTACATAAGCGTTTAATAATGCTGCTGTTCCATCAATACGTCTGCGTTGATTCTTTGTTTTATTAGGTTGAATCGATAAGTTCTTATCAATATCAATTGCAGTATTACTTAAACACCATCTAGTTATAGGATTGTTTTGATATATGATTTTCTTAGACTCTAATTCTGCTCCAAGTGATTTCATAGGTTGTGATAACGTTTGTTTACCTTGAGCAATAGGTAACATTGCAGGTTCTCCAAAATTATCTTTCATTTCTTCAACCCAATATTTAGCAGACCATCTATCATAGCCAATCCAAGATAGATAAATGTCGTGTTTCTCTTGCATTTCCAAGAACCATTGTGTTACAAACTTAGGGTGAATTTCTCGCCCAGGAGTTGTACGTAATAATTCCATGTCCTTCCAAGAATCATAAGGTATTTTATCCTCTTTGGAACGCTGTTCTAGTAAGTCCTCTGGAAGCCAATACATATGTTCAACATAAACATTGTCATCGTCAGGAAGCATAAAAATAACCGATGCTGATGTTAGATCGGTTGTTTCTGATAAATCTGTACCTCCAATTCCATAACGAGGTTTCAGCTCATCGATATCAAATTTCTTCTCATTGTAAACTTGTTCATATGTTAACCATGCTTCAGTCGATGTTTCACGAATATTGAAGTCTTTAGTTAACAAGTTCTTTACCAATAAAGGATTCTTCTTTGCTTTTTTAACTTTAGCTATTAATTGGTCAGTCTTTTTGATTGTGCCAAGCCCAGGATTTGCTTTCTTGAATACTGTGTAATCGTCACTTAACCATTCATCACGCTTATCTAATTCATAGACGATAGGAAGCACACGAGAACGCTCTGCATCTACATCATCGTAATCACCAATAATCAATTCGATTTCTTCATACTTAATATCAAAGATATTTTCACGAACTGTTCCCATTGTAGATGTGATAATTGATAAAGGTTGTTCACGAGCTGACATACCATCCACAATTACGTCATAAAGGTTCTTATCTTCAATGGCATGTAATTCATCAATCAAAGAACAATGAATATTAAGTCCATCGAGAGTATTTGAATCACTTGATAAAGGTTTAAATGTAGAATCCGTAGCATCTGAAATTAATTCACTTACTAATGTTCTAATACGCTTCTTTAATGCTGGTGATTTATTAACCATACGCTTTGATTCTTGCCAAACAATTTTAGCTTGATCTTTTTTTGTGGCTGCGCTCACTACTTCTGCGCCTGCCTCTCCATCTGCAATTAACATATAGAGTCCTACAGCACTAGCCCAAGCTGATTTACCATTTTTACGAGCAACAAGTAGAATAAATTCTTGCCACCAACGAACATCATCAATTTTATGTATGCATCCAAATAATGCAGCAGTCATTGCCTTTTGCCATAATTCTAAGATGAATGGTTTACCGCCTAGTTTACCTTTTGAGTGTTTACAGAAGTTTTCAATAAACTCAATTGCATGATTTGCTTTAGAGCTTCTATATTCCCACTCACACATATCATCGTTCATACTTTCAACAAGCATTTTGTAAACACGTCTTACTTTATTTGATACAATTTCCTCACCACTGTCTATTTTGTTCCAATACTCAATGATTGGATTATAAGCTAATGGATACTTCTTCATTTGTTCTGCACAAAGTTCTCAAATCCATCGTCTTCCTTCTTAATCACTTCTTTAGGAAGCATAGCAAACAATTCTTTCATGACAGTGGTATACCTTTGAATGGTTGAGTTATAAGATTTCAATGCAGGTGATTCACGTAAGATTGAGTACTCGCCTTGTTGCATATTATCAAGTACACCATTTTCATTAATGTCTTGTTTTAAGTCGTGAAGGGTTGCTCTCATAAATGCTGCTTCTTGAATTAATCCATCTACACTTGATTTCCTATTCTTATCAAGCTCTTTGAAGATTTTGTTTAATCTCGCTACTTCCTTCTTAATCATTGTCTCTTTTGGTGATAATTCATTACTCGCCATTATTATGCGCTCCTTTCTTCAAAAATTAGGGGGGTGGGGTTATATGGAAATTACCTGCGTATTACGTTAAGGCTCACCTTCGGTCTCTAGGCTAATCGTTATTTTAATTTTGATAGGGGGGAGTATGTCATTCCCACCAAGGTTTAACTTCTTTAACCTGAATCAGCTCACCATTCTCATCAAACTTTAATCCATACTGAACTACACCAAATCTCTCATGGTGTTCTCTGTTGTGACATTCTTGACACAAATATTCTAATAGCTCATGATTTAATGATACTTCTGGGTTGTTAATATTCTCTGGTGTGAGATATTCTTTATGGTGCAATATCTTACCTATCTCACCACATCTCTCACATAGATTAAAAACTGATACAATATAAGACTTCCTACATTTCTTCCATGCACTTGAATTATAAAAAGGTTTAGCCCATTCCTTTGCCATTACCCAATACCATTAACTGTATCTAATATATCTTGGATATATCCATCTGCTTCCTCTTGACTAATCATATCCATCGTAACCCAGGACTGTATTCTATCTATCGATGCTTGAACTGTTGGATCTAGATTTTTGTACTCTTCCTCTGTCATTACTTATCACTATCCTTTTCTCTTTTATTATCTTCAGTAATATTAGATGCATAGATTGGTACGTACTTATCATTCCTCATCTATATTGCCACCTTTCCTTTTTTATTTATTATTTAACACATATTCAACTTACACATTATAGGCATAATAAAAAGCCACCCACTGTGAGTGACCGAAACTTATAAAAATATTAACTTTTATTTCAGCTCTAAAAGTAAATAACTTAGCGCCCTATCTAATGCTTCAGATATAGTTTCGACCTCTTCAATCAAGTCTGCACCAGATTTTAAATGATAAGCCAAACCTGTATCAAAAATTTTAATTCCACCAGCAACTTGATAGTTAGATTTTAAAACTTTCCTCAAACTCAATGTAGGTCCTTGAATTTTAAACGAAACTAAGCAGTCTGGAAATGAAATTTCACTTATTTCTTTATTAAAATTGGCTTTAGATTGTTGATTATCATTTAGCTTTACATTTAACATCTCAATGAAAGAATCAATAATATCTTGAATCAGTAACAGTTCGAAATGTTTTCCTGAAATTTTAGAAACATAAGCATTAACCCAATTTTTATCGACCATATCCATTACCACCTTTTGTCTATTCTATTCGACAAAAAGTTATTTATTCTTACCTTATTATTTTTTTTCTTCTGTAACCATAAACTGCACCACATTATTTAAATTGATATGCACTAGCTCTTTTTCATTCGAAACAAATTTTTCATGTTTTGTTATATGACTAATGACTTCTTTCTTTGATGTGGCTTCAAATTTTAATTCCTTTGTCCTGCCGTTTATAAATTCAAAAACAACTTTAAATTTAAGCATATGTGTATCACCTCTTTACCTACTAGTTCGACAAAGGATGACAAATTACCTGTTTTTAATAAAAAGGGACACTGATGAATCAGCATCCTTATGCTTATTACTTTAATAGTAACCCCTTAACCTGAAAGGTATGGCAGGTCCTGAAATAGGCGCCTGGCCTCCACCCAAAAACTTTGGCGCTTTAGCTGGCTTACCCAGTGGATAATTCCCCCACCAACTATTAATTTCCCCACTAGATGTGAGTATATATCCAGTAGGACGTTCAAAAGAAGGCATAAAATAAGGGTAGAAAGCATAGTTAAAGGGAGTGTAGAAATTAGAATAGAACATTTAATCACCTACTTTGTTTCAACTTGTAAATAAAACCTTCATTAAGATATGAAAGCTTTTCTTTTATTGTGAATCATCGTTTTTACAACTTTTTATTACTTGGACAAAATAAATAGCCACCCATTCAGAGTGACTATGCTTTATCCCCATATTGCTTTTTTTGCAGTCTCACTTACTATATCTACAAGAATGTCTTTAAATCCTGTGGCTATTTCAGGAGTGGCTTTACCGACTAACCTTTTAAATCTGGTAGTTGCAACTACAGTACGAGGGCTATCTTTAACTAAATCATCTAGTGATTTCTTTAATAATTCTTTTTCCTCATCCGTTAGTTCTTCTAACTCTTCCGCAAGCTCTCTAGCTGCTTCAATCTTTGCTTCTGTCCATGGATATGCTTTACCACATTCATGACAATAACCAGATACTACGTCGCTACCAAAACCAAATACATCTGGCAAATGATAATATCCCTTAATTTTAGTATTACAATTAGAACAATTAGTGATAGTGGATTCTCCACATTCACCGCAATGCTTAGATCTAAATTCTATAGCGGTTTCGTATTGCGTAGTAACAACATGACCATTTAAACATACTTGCGCTGTATCATAATAACCTTGCGACATCTCAATCCCACCTTTCGTCTACTTAGTTCGACAAAAGGTAATATTATCCTGTTACTATTTGACTGATAATCGAAAAATTTTATTTAACTATGTATTACTTATACACCATATATTCTTTCACGTAATTCTTTTAACTCATTCGCTAAATTATCTTTCTGTTCAATGGTAATCTCTAAAACCCTTAATAATAAATCTAATTTACCGTTATTATCTGAGCTTTCATAGTCTCTGATAATAACTCCATTAACCACTTCATCAACCAGGGTATTTGATTTAAGAATTTCGTTTAAATTTTTCATTAATATAACCTCCACAAATTTTAAATTAGCTCACCTATATTCACAAACAAAATTAAAGAGACCCTGCATAAAAACAGCGCCCCTCATTATTTTTCATCCTCTTTATTTACTGTTTAACATTTCTTCTAGTGTAATTCCAAAAAGATTATAAAAGCGTTCTTTTTTATCCTCTGGTGATAATTTAGCGAATTTATCCAACAATTCCGCCTTATCAATTATATTTTTTTCTGCTAGAGCATCCATTAAGATGTCTAACCTTGCACCTAAAGTAATAACTTCTACAGTTGTTCCAGCTAAAATGCTGTCTTTTGTTATTTCGCTCATATATGCCACCTCCTCTCCATCTACTAAATTCGACATAATAGGAAGGTTTTCCTTTTTAATTGTAGAATATTGTAATTTAGTAGATAGAAAGGTGGTGAAAATTATGGCAGGAAATTCAGGTGGACATCGTGATGGTGCTGTTAAAGGTCGTTCTCAATTCAAAACTCCTAGTGGTCATTATGCAAAACGCGATACCTCAACTGGACGTATTATGGACGTAAAAAGTGACAATAAACCTTTTAAAGGTGTAAGAAAAGAAAAGTAAGTAATTATTAAGAACAGAGTGGCGTATTGCCTCCCTGTTCTCATTATTAATTTATGTAACTATTATGTATTAATTATTTTTAATTCGCCTAGAATACGCCACAGCAACATCCAGTTATTTACTTATGTATTATTTTAAGCTAACTCACCTAAGTTTTTATAGCTTCTACCTTCTAGTACATCAATAATGGCTTTATAACCTACTTCATACTTCTCAACCATTTCCCAAACGAATGTACCACGCTTATCTCCTTCAAAATCAATCCATGCTTGTAGGATTTCACGTACTTCTGGGATTGTTAAACGTCTACTTGTTCCCATTTTCGCTTTAATGTATGGGTCATGTTTATCTTGGAATTGTTGTTTGTGAGTGATTAATTCTAAATTGGAGATTTTATTGATGTGTTTGCTGTTCTCTTGAATGTGGTTTATTTCTAATCCCATTGCTCTCCAATCGGATTGTTTCATACCTGAATAAGAAGAATAAACTAATACATGTACGCTGTAAGGTCTACCTTTTCCACCTACTCTACATGATACATAACAGTATCCTTTATGATTCGGATTACTCACAAGGAAACGTCCACTACGCACTGAAAATATTCTACCGCCTTCTGTATCACAGAGATATGATTTATACACCTCTTCATTCTGGTTTAACAATTCAGGGATTGGAGTTAATATGATTTCTTTCCCATTTTCAATAATTTTCATTTTTAAGTACCTACCTTTTCAAATTTTAGTTTTTTTAATTAGTTGGTTTTATTTTTTAACTCTGTTAATGCTTGTTCTACTTCATCTTTGAAGAACATAGTAAAAGGCATATTCGTCTTATGATGTTTAGCCTTTGTAATATACGGAATGTCCTTCTCATTGTGTAAATAGTCGAATACATCCATTGAGTAGCAGTACCAAAACATACCGTTTTTAGGGTGTTTTTTATCTTCCATCGTCTGTTGCTCCTTTTGAAATTTAATGTAAGCTCATTTTAAAATTACAAGCTTCATTCATTATTAATTGTTTAATTAGTAATCAATGAAAATTGTAAAAAATTATTCTAAGAGTACTTAGCTGACGTGATAAGCACCCCTAGAATGTTAATAAAGAGAATGAATAATAAAACAATCAAAAAAGTTTTAAAAAAGATTGACTCACAGTGAGTAATACTTTATACTGAGTATAGAAAGTAATAATCGGGGGTTTTATAACCATTTTTAACAAAAAGAAGAATGGAGGTCTGTAGGTGTCTACTTTCGCACGAAACACTAAATTGCTTCTGATATGATTTCAACGGTCTAAACGCATGCATGCAAGACACTTTCCTACTCTCTCCTATAGACAATAATTGACTAACATAAAAAGCCCATAACCGCAAGGGTTACAGGCAACATTTTTTTAAATGTGTGTAATTTTCTTTCCATTTTTGACTATTTTTTAAATGCTTCTAAGAAAGTTTCTGTATGAGTCTCATATAACACTTTCAATAATCGTAATGGGTTTGCATATCCATTGTTTAGATCAAGTGCATATTCAATTGTAGCTACCATTGTCTCGATTTTAATACTCTTCTTTTGAACCTTGTACTTAGAATTATTAATTGCACCCATTTGACGTTCATCTTTTTCTCTTTCGTTAAGTCCACTATCTTCTGAGTTAACCGATTTAATGAAATCAGACATATCATTTACTTCTTCTAAGATAGCTGCCTTTTGATGTCTATCTGCATTTGAAGTTTTAACTTTAGCAAGTAGACTAGCAAACTCTACACCAGCAATATCACTTGCTTTAGGAAGCTTTTCAAGTGCTAAGTACAGGTAATCCATTGGAGTATCATATTTTACAAATTTGTTAGGTTTCTTTTCCTTTTTATCATCTTTTTTCTTATCATCCTCTTTCTTTTTATCCTTCTTCTTGCTGGTGTCTTTACTTCCGTTAACTTTCCAGAATAAAGGCTTTTTACGCTTTTTGTCTTCCTTATCAAGCTTCAACTCTAACTTATTTTCCATTGCTTTAATTTCAGCTTCAAGGTTAAGTTTGTAAAGCTTTTTGGACATATCAATTGCAATTCCTGAGCACACAGTCAAAATATTAACGCCTTTTAGTAATTTAACCAATTCTTCTTGAGTCCCATTATTACGTTTTCTATCCCAATATTTACTCATGTACAATTGAGCAGTATTAACGGTTTTTCCAATAGTTTTCTGGCTGACACTCAACGTATTATCAATCTCTGCTCTTGAAGCATTAGCTTTATCTAATTCATAATGGTTAGGCTCACAATCAACTTCATTCACACACACTAGAAAGTCTTCATTTAATTGTTTAGCCATTTTCAAGATATGTTCCTCAAAATCTACGAAAATTAATGTATCGCTATCGAAATCTGCACCTGATAATTTATTGAGTATGTTATGCTTCACTGAGTTTACACAGATGATATTTTTAGTTAGTTCAAAATATGTATCGATTGCTTTAACTTCCTTATTCAGTCCAACAAACACGTTTGATGGTGCTGTGTGAGGATTTCTAAACCCGACATATTCTTTATCAACTGGAAACAGCGTAGTGTAGATTTGATTGTCTTTTAATGATAATTCTTCAACATTGTTTACATCAAACTTACCGATAGAGTGGAAAAGGTATTCCATTGGATTTCCTAATAAAACTAGGTAATCACCATTTACTCGCACTTTCCCTTTTTGTACATGAGTCTTTTGTTTATTGATTTCTTCACGTCTGAATTTCTTAAACACTTCTGTACCAATAATATCTCTATTGACATTGTAGATGGCTGAAAGCATTTCATTACTGTTTAAGTTATTTGCTTTTTCATTAATATGCTCAATAAATGCATCACTATCTTCTTTTAGATTGATAACATAATCCACTTCATCTTGAGCAAGCTTAACAACATCAGCATTACTTAAATCCATACTGTTCAACATTTGATAAGACGTTTGGTGCATGATTTCTCCATCTTCGTTATACCCGAATTTTGAACCTTTTTCACCTTTACATATACCAAATGTAGCTTCTGTTTCTTCATTGATTAGTTCCTTCCAGTAAGCGTACATGTCAGCTTTAGTTCCTTTAGTGTAACTGAATTTGAGTGCTTTCAGCGAAGAAGGGGTAAAGATGAACTTAGTTTGTGATGCAAGCACCTTATTTCCAAACATGTCTTCTAATTCCCACTCATTATAGTTTACTGGAATAGATGAATTATAGGTCTTATTCTCAGGGTTAGTCATAGCTCTATGTTGATCAGTGAAGAACTTTTGTAAATTAGTTGCAAATGCTGCACTCTTAAACATATGTTGACGTAGTAGTAACATTGATTTACCTTCAGGGAAGAACTCTACATCAAGTAATGATTCTCCATCGAATAAGCTATTTTCTACTGTAACAGTTTGCTCAAAGCTATCTAATAATTTAGTTGTTTTATTTTCACGTACAACAGCACACTTTTCAGGGAATACAGACTCTACGTCATCTACAATTAACATATTGTCAGGGTTGATTTTTACTAATCCTTCTAGACTTGATGTTACAAGTGATTCATATGCTAAAAGTGAAGCTAAGTCATGCTTTCTAGTTGATTCAAATTTCAATCCCATACGTGACCATTTTTGCATTTTAGTTATTAATTTCTTATTGATAAACAAACATTGACCTGTACGAGATTTCGAAGCACTACGTTTATACACTACATAATGAATCGGTTTTGATTTCTTAGTTTTCTTATTGTACTTATTGATAGTGAACCCTTCTTTGTACAATTTGAATCGAAGGTCATCACTCTTAACTTCTTTCCATTCTTCATTATCCTTATTAGCTTCGATATGTACTTTACGTTCATTCATTTCAGTTAATTTATCATTTAACTTCTCTAATTTCTTCTCATCAGTTTCATTATTAATTGCTTCATTTACATTATCGATATTTTCATTAAGATTAATTAATAGTTCATCTGCATTGCGAACCTTCTTGTTAAACTTAACATTAATCACATCATCACTAGTCCATTTAGCTTCTTTAGGTTTTTTAACCTTCATTCCTTCTTGTTCGAGTCGGATACTTTCTAAGCTATATGGTAACATTCCTAAATATTCATTTGTGATTTCATGATCTCTATTCATATGAGAGAATAAGTCTGCTGCTTCAATTGATTTGATATATACTGCATTACCTTTTTCCATTTTCGCTACACTTGTTAAGTTTGTCATAATTAATTACCGTCCTTTGATTTTATAGTTTGAGTTTTTTTATTTATTTTGTTCTATGTATTAACCGAAAATTTCATCTGCTTTTTCTTGTGGTGACATTTCATAATCTAATAGATTTCTGATATCTCGTTCATCTTTCTTCTTTTTAGGTTTAATATCTTCATCAGTGATTAATAAATCATTCATATCATTGATTATGTTGTACTCTTCTTCTTTTTTCTTACTGTGATTATCTTCTATCTTTTCCCACATCATTTTTTGGAATTTAGACTTTTCTGTTTTCTTGAATTGTGCAGGAGGATTTAGTTCTAATTGATTCTGTCTTTCTGTCATGCGTTGAATGTGTCTCTCTAATTCCTTATCTGCCATTTCCTTAGCGTGTATTCTTTCTTGTGCATCTTTCAGATTATTTTCTACAAGAGACTTACCATTTTCACTTTTAGATAAAGCTTCCATACGTCTCTCAGCAACTTTTTTTAACTTTTCATCTTTAGTAGTTAGATAAACAATAAAGTCGCCCACATCTAAGCGACTACCTTTGACATGCCATGTGTGACTACGTTGTTCTTCATTTTCATTAACTACTTCAACTACATTTTCTAACTCCTTTTCAACCTTAACCTGTTCGGTTTGTTCCTTTTTAATAGTAGGAACTGTTTTCTCTTTCTGGCTGAAAGGACTAATTTTATAATTATTTCGTTCTTGCTTTCGTTGTTCGATGTTCTTACCAATATTCTTATAGATAATCCTTTTTTCAACCAAAGAATCGATTATGTTAATTGCTTGACGTTCTTTCTTATCCAATATGTTAGCCCATTCACCAAATGAAGCATGAAAGCCATTAGACCATCTAGAAACAACGTAAAATATGTATAATTCTTGTCTTGATTCAAATTGTAGAAACTTAGAATATGTAATTGCATTTGAGAAATTCTGATAACCTTGATCAGCTTCTTCTAATTTCTTATCATCTGATACACCATCATTACGTAAAACTTCATCATTAATAGTAAGCTCCAACATGACACTATTATTAATTTCATTTAATTTATTATGTAAAACAAATACCTGTTTGCTAATTAATGAGAATATACTCTCTTTAATTTTCTTCTTATTCTTAGCATCTTCTGAAAACCATTTATATTGATTAGGCATCATTTGATTAATAATATCTACATTCGTTCTGATAGAGTCGTCCTTCATTTGCATTGTGAATAGTAGACAGTATAAGAAAAATTCATCTGCATCTAACTTATAATTACTCTCTACATTCCCAAATGGATTATAGGCTCTAATGAATGCTGGCTTACCTTCTGATACAACTTTATTAAAATTTGAGATTAACATTTAAATACCTCCGAGTTTATAATTGAGTTTTTAATCTTTTGAACTTGAATTATTTAGGGAAACTTACCATCATGAAATTAAACGATTTTCTTAATTTCATAAATTTATCTGTATAGTATGTTTTATTTTTAATATGTTTTATCTGTAATCTATGCAATTATGTGCGTAAATTTCGGTTCAATATTGCATATGGTACTGTAATATCGTGCGTAAATCTCCGCACGATTTTGCATATGGGTATGTAATTTTGTGCGTAAATCTCCGCATTACTTTTTATACTACTTGTCGTTCACGTTGTCTCATTGCTTTATAATCATCGATTACTTTTTTTAATTCTGGTGTGATTATGTACTGACTATAGGTACGTCCATCATTAGGGTTAATTGCGACTGTTACAAATTTAATTCCACTCTTTCCAATGTGGTCACTTAACCGTTTGTTGTAGCAGTAGAAAAATTCAATATTGTTCATGGGTTAATCATTCCTTTTTTATAATTTGTTTATTTAGTTGTCAAAGATCATTAGGGATTTACCCTAGCATCACCTCCTTTACATTTCAGATTAATATTACTGTGTAAAATCTCAGTTTTATTGAGAGTATCTACATGCTTTATTTTCTAGATAAAATCAACCTTTTACGCAGACTTGTAATTTACATTTCCTGACAACAAGCTTTCATAATGATCTAATGTATCAATGTAATTATCTTCGTATCCTAAATTGTCATAAACATCTTTCATTTCATTAAATGCTTCTACAAATTCCCAGGCATTGTTTTTCATTGTTAGTTCCTCCCCGAATGGTAAACTACCTATAATAGTAGTTAGTCGTTTTTTCGTAATCTATTTATTACGTTTTTAGACTCAAACAGGGTATTAGTTGTTGACTTTGTTAACAGATGCATTTATAATAACGTTAACAACAAAAACTAATACGCCTAGATAGGTTTATCCCTGTCTGAGCATTCATAATAGGTAACACAAAATCAGCAATGTGTCGTTGCTGTAAAACTTCATAATTAACGTAAGAGTGCAATTAGATTGAATGGCGTAAGAGGAAAGTTTGGCGACAATCCCCTTACTATTGCTTAGAAAGTTTGGCGACAGACTAGGCAATTTTTCATCCATTCTTTGATTGTACTATTTTGCATTTCATTTGTAAATAATTTTCTGATTATTTTCGACAATTTCATCTTCAAACACTTCTTCGATATTACCAACTTCAATTTCATAGTTTGCTATTGAAAGTTCTACATCTTTCATATCGTGATTAACTACTGTTACATTACCCATTGATAAAAAGCAGTCATTGAATGTTTCTTGTGCATAATCTTCTGCTTTTTCATATGATACTGCTTGAATATCCTGCATCATCACTAGATTCATATTTCCACAAGCCTTATACTCATTCTCAAATTCATTGTAGATTTCCTCAATTTCAAAATCGTTATCACACCATCTAAAGCTCATTTTCTCACCTGTGACTGTCATAAATTCGATGTCAGTATTGAAACGTGTTGTAAAGCTATTAGTGTTAATTGTAGCTTTCTCCCATGCTTGCTCCATGTTTGCAGTGAAGATTGTGTTCACGTACTCAGCTTTCACTTCTACAACTACGTTATAAGTTTTTAGCATTTCCAAACACCTCTTTCTAATTCGTTATCCGTATCTCAGATAACTTATCCTTATATTACTAGCTAATTTATTCCAAGTCAACTCTTTTTTAAATTTTTTTCAACTTTATCCCTCTATATAACAACATTTAGTTATATCCAACTCAGATAACATGGTGTATAATTAAAAGAGAGGTGAATAAGTGATGATTAAATTTAAGTTGCGAGAGATATTAGCAAAGGAAAGTATGTCTCTAAATCAATTTGCTAAATTAGCGGGAATTCGCTATGAAGCAATATGGAATATGTGCAATTACGAAGAATTAGCAGCTCAAGGGAAACCAGTGAAGTTAATTTCTGTAAAAGTGCTTGATCAGATTTGTGAAACACTTGACTGTAGTTTAGAGGATGTTGTTGAGTACATACCAAATAAAAAATAACCACCCAAAATTTAGGAGTGGTTATTTTAACTCATACATGTAACTTTTGCTCAAGGTCTCTTTTAATCATGCGGCTAATCTTTTCATAAGCTTTCACTTCTCCTTGATAAAAACACGCACTATTCCAATCTTCTCTCTTTTCCGCGTCTTTTCTCCAAGCGTTAGATTGTGCTATTAACTTATCAATGTGTTCAATAAATTTTTTTCTTTCCATTCTTCCACCTACTTTTAGTATAATTGGAAATATTTATATGAACGGTTGATAAGTAATATTTCTAGAAATCGGTAAGAAACCCTGTTAAATTTTGTTATAATGCCCGAATACTTTTAGGAATAAAAGAAATAACCCCCAGTAATGGAGGTCATTTCTTTTAATATATATCCTTTTTATATTCATACTGCTGAGTTATTACTGATCGCAACCAATTCCGTCACCATCACGGTCAAACTTCGCTTGGAATCCTGGTTCACCTTGTCTAATTGGTGCTCTTCCTGCTGCACGAACTTCTGAGCAGTTTTGGAATGTAGCTGTTTGAGTTTGTTGTTGCTGTTGTTGAGCCTGTGCTTCTGCTTGAGCTTTCTCCTCAGCTTCTCTTTGTGCTTGTTCTGCTTCTGCTTGTTGTTGTTTTGCTTGTAACGCTTCTTGTTCCTTTTGTTTCTGTTCGGCTACACGTTTTTCCTCAGCAATACGATTCGCTTCTTCTTGTTTACGTTTCTCTTCTGCTGCTTTAGCTTGCGCTTCCTCTTGAGCTTTTTGCTCTTCTAATTTCTTAGCTTCTTCCTGTTTCTTTTGCTCTGCTTGTTTTTGTTCATCAGCTTTCTTTTGAGCCTCTTCTTTTTTAGTTGTTTCTGTTGCCTTTTCTTTATTTACACTAGCAATTACTTTCTTCTCTAAGTTAGGACTCATTTCGACTTTCTTAACCATATCATCTTTATCGTCATATGTTGCTTGAATCCATTCACCAGACTTATTTGTATCAGCATACATGTAAACATGCTTTTTCATCTTAGTAGTAAGATAACCTTTCATTACAGTTTCTTTGATAAATTTAGATTTGTTAATATCATCTTCAGGGTCTTCTACATTCACCATTTTATAAACAATTCCTGCTGCTTCTACAAATTCAAGTGTTGGTTTTACAGTTGCACTTGCTGTCTTAGCTGGCTTCTTTTCAATTCTCGCTTCACGTTCCTTTTGCATTTGAGCTTCTTTTTCTGCTGCTTGTTCTTCATCATTGCTAGAATCCACTAAAGCTAATACAAAACATAGAACGAGACTAGTTAATGAGATAAGAAAAACCTTTTTAGCTTTCTTCTTTCTTGCTAGGTTAACAATTCCCCATATTAAACAGATAACAAAAGCGAAGAACAATAAAACACCAATTACAGCTATAAACATTTTTTCTTTTCTCTCCCTTTGCTAGATATATTGTTTTATATATTACTGCAAGCCAAACTGTGATTTAGATACAACTTTAGCTGGACTCCCTTGAACCATGATTAATGCGTTAGCTCCTAGAGAACCTTCACCCATAAATGAATACATTGCCGTGTAATACGGATCACCTTTTGTTCCTGACTCAGAATTTAATTCACCTGATCCTCCAACTATAGCCACTACTTCATCTATACTCATTCCGTTTTGAATCTTATCAAATTCAGCTTTACTCATTTCTGCTGCATTAGAGCTTGATTCCTCTTCTTGAGCTTGTTGTTCTTCTTCAATTTTTGCACTTTCTTCTTCAGCTTTCTTATTCGCAGCATCTATTTTAGCCTGAGCTTCTTGTTTAATTCGTTCTGCTTCTTCTTCTCTTGCTTTCTTGTCAGCTTCAGCTTTTTCAGCCAATTCTTTTTCTACAGCTTCTTGTTTAGCCTGAGCTTCTTCCTTTTGAGCTTTCAATTTAGCTTCTAATTCCTTAACTTTAGCATCTGTTTCTTCTTTAGTTGCGACATCATCTTTATTAGATTCTGTAGTAGTTTTTTCAGTTTCTTCTTTCTTAGTCTCATCTGCTTTAGTTTCTTCAGGTTGAGCTTCTGCTGTCGCTTGTGTAGCGTTTTCTTTTTTCTCAGCTTGAGGTTTAGATTCTTCTTGCTTAACTTCTTCCTTGCTGGTAGAATTTTCTGTAGTGTCAGAACATGCCGTTAACATTCCGCATACCGTCATAGCAATAATCATCTTTTTCATTTTCATTTCTCTCCCTTTATTTTAATTAACAAAATTAACTTATACAGATTCTCTATATAACTCTTTCTTTTTTAGCTGTAATATCACATTCTCTTTATATGGGATATCCGCAGTGATACGATATTTAACGGCTCTTTTTTCTCTACTCACCTTCATTATCTCAGCTATGTCTGGCACTTTTTGAGCTTTTTTCTCTCGAACAGATTTATAGTGGTTTCTAAAATCCTCTTCTGTACAATTATTTACTTTAATAAAATGTTGAATTAACTCACTAAATTGTTCTTCTGTAGTTCTACTAAATGTAAAACCTAAATGATGAAATGCATGACATCTTTTACAGATCAAATCTATGCCTTCAAGCGTACAAATTAAATTATCTTCATCATAACGTTCAATTTCATGCATCTCTAGATATCTTAAATTTGCTTCATCTGGTTCATATCCACAAATTCTACACTTACATTCTCTCTCTTCCAAAGTTTGCTTTCTAATTTTACTCCACAAGCTTTGGGAAATATTTCGCTTTACACTGTGCCCTCTAAATGGGGCTGGCTTCCAATCTACTTTTAATTTGAACTCACTAAAATCTTGGCTCATAATTTATGCTCCTTACAAATACATACATTTTATTCCTGTATGATATAATTATACTATATTTTTAGTGTTTTTTAATTAAATATTAGGAATAAGGTTTTGAGTAAAAATAACTATTCAGTAAAGGCATGTTTTGTATTGCTCTATTCAAATTCAGGATAATATGACGCGTTAACTTTAAGCTTTTTAGCTTTCAACAGTACTTCCATAGGGACATCTTGAACTGAAGATTCAAATCCAACAGATTGATTAGGGCTTAACACACTGTCAATCATGTCATACGTTGTAGCAAGAAGTTTATCATTTTCATCATATAAAGCTCCGCCAATTAGGACAACATCCGTTTTATCTTTTAGTGTGTTTATGACCTTTCCAGAAATAGTAGCATCACTTGTTTTCTCTGTTTGATCACTTTCAATAGACATTTTTGTATTACTTGTATCAACTGACTCAACCATGTTATCCCCTGTAGCTATTGCTGATATGTTCATTTCGGCTTTATCAAATTCTTCTGGTTCTACGTCTATAGGTGAGCTAGACATTACATAAGCCTCTTGATTTGGTTTGAGAACATATGGAGCTACATAAGGAACTTCATCCATAGCTATAACTGATCCGTCTTTCCCTGTGTACGTAATTACTACGTCATCTAAATCTGCTGCTACTTTTCCTGTGTTTTTGATAACAGCGTAATATTGAACTTCTTTAGTGAATTCAGTTTTTATAGCATAACTAGCTTCGTCTGCTGTTTTTAGTTTAGGTTCTTCATTTACTTCGGTGTTTATATCAACACTTTCTACATCATCTTCTACATTTTGATTAACTTCTTCTTTACTTATTTCATTTCCCCCACATGCTGATAATGCCAATAAACTTGTTGAGAATAATACCATTAATAATTTCCTCATCCTTAATTCCTCCCATTTATTTCTAATGACTCACTTTATAATAAAAGATAAATCCCTATGTGTATACTAAAATTTACTAAATAAAAATGATAATATAGCTAGTTATTTAATTCTTTTTTGGGTTATTACCCTTATCCTAAGCACTAATTACAATTTTCATATGTTCTCTATCTAAAATATCAGTAACTATTGAATAATATAGCCCAAAGATATTTTTTGCTTTCTTTCCAAACTTAATTGCACGAATAAGCTGCTTAAATGCCATAATAGCCATTTCCTCTTTATCCTGTTGACTATAGTGCGTTAGATAATACGTGGATACAGTAATAACTCGCCAAAATTCCTCGATAATCTTAGCATCGTTGTAATAGCAGGCAATTAATCCAGTTAGTCGTGCGGGAACATTTATTGATGCATAAGTTGCATCAAGACGTGTATTGTTACGTTTAGTATTAATGTTGTTAGTTTCAGCATGGCTAGTTTCTTGATTTGCTACGTCAATTGTCTCTGGTACTTCATTTTTATAAGATTGAGATTCAACTTGTCTAATTGATTGATAACGATTGAATACATAAACATTATGACGTTGATTGGAGCCACAGAACGTGTTATGAACTGTTAAAATACCGTACTGTTTTGCTTTACGTAACATTCTTTCGAAAGTTGATCGAGATATTCCAATTTCCTTGTTATGTGTAGCGGACACAATTGTTTGAATTTTAGCATTTGAGATACCAGCATATTTACATGAATATCTAATAAGGCGCTTTAATCCAATTAACTCGCCTTTTGTAAATTGAGCCTTAAAATCTACCATCCATTGCTCGATATGATTGTTAAATTCGTCTTTATCTATAAACTTCGATAAGTGTACAAATTGCTCAATATTACCTGATTTCATTATAAATACCCCCATATGGTATAATCGGAGGCATAACCAATAAGCTTAAAAATTCTTGATTTTTTCAAGCTATTATTTTACACTGAATTTAGTGGAGTCAGTGTATATTTGATTATGCACAAGGGAGAGAGCATGGTTGCAGCCAAGCTCTCTCTTTTTTATTTTCACTTTGATTATTTTTATTTACGCTTAACGATTTTCTCTTTATGCTCTTCTAATCTCTTTATAGGAGCAAACTGGTTATGCTGTTCAATTAAAGTACTATCCAGTACATGAGCATACACTCGTGATGTAATCGATAAGTCAGAATGTCCAAGTAAAACTTGAAGTACTTTAATATTTCCAGACTGTTCCAAAAATAGCTGTGATGCAGAATGTCTTAGTAGGTGTGGATGAAAATCAATGTTTATCCCTTTTTCTTTTAGAATTCTGTTTACATGGGTACGAAATGTATCTGGTTTAAGTGGTTTCCCATGATTAGTGACAAAAACAAGATCAGTATTAAACGCTTCTTTATTTTCGATGATTAAAGTCTGTAGCATTTGACAAGTTTTCTTGCTGATTGGCACTATCCTAAAGCATTTATTCTTAGTTTTTTGAAATGTGATAGCCCGTCTTTCAAAATCAATATCACTCTCTGTAAGATGCAAAACTTCTTGGATACGCCCCATCGAGTCAAATAATGTGTACAAAAGTACATATGAGCGATACTGACTGTAATAAGTTTGGTCAAAAGCATTTAGTATTGTTTTAATTTCCTCAATCGATAATGTCTTAATTTTTTTCTTCTGAAATTTAATATTCTTAATTTCTACGAAGACATTGTTTTCTAAAAGCCCTTCTTTAAACAACAAATTAAAAGCAGCACGTAATTTTATTAGGTATGTATTGGCGCTACTAGCTTGTACACCCTGATTTTTTATTTGCCTAATGTTACTATTATCATGTAGTACTTTGTCATTTAGCTGCCAATTAAAGAAGCCTCTAGCATCACTCAAGTCAATTTCATTTAGCAATTTATCATTTCCAAAGAAAACTTTTAAATCATTAAAGACAATTCTATATAGCTGAATAGTTCCTTCAGATAAACCTTCCAACGTCTTGACTTGAGTAACAATTCTTAAGCCTTCATCTATCGTTAATTGGTTTGAACTAGTTCTTGTTCTTCTTAATTTACGTTTATTTGCAGACAAAAAAAGACAGCCTCCCCCACTAATACGGAAAGCTGTCTTGTTTCTATCGTTAATTTTATGTCGTGTTTTTATCAACAAAGGTTAAAAAGGATTTATTTTACAGGTAAATAAAGTAAAACCTTTTAACAGAGCCTTTTCGCTCTACAATTCTTCTTCTGCTTTGTCGTATTTGCGTTCGTGCGCCGTATCTTCTTCGTTATCACGAATGGTTTTTTGAAGCACAAAAGCAGACATCGTTAAGTATAAAGTTCCAACGGCATAATAACCTTTTACCGGTAGTGATGCATCTAAGGTATAAATTCCTATAAACATAGCTAATAGTGCTGTAATAAAAGCTGTCCATGCTAAAAATGTAAAAGCTGCTGTATTACGCTTTTTCATCGTATGACCTCCTCTTTTCCTTTTTCTGTTAAGCGTCGCTTTCATTTTACATTGTAAAATAATTGTTGTCATGGGTATTTATAGTCAGTTACCCTTTTAATCAGAACAAGATACGGAAGAATTTAGGTCTTACATCCTATTTCTATCATAAAGCTTTTTTTCGAAATGATTGGATATATGGAATTTTTCTTTAAAAGTATGTTCATTCGTTTTCATGAAGAAAAGCTTCAGTTAATTACTGCAATAAAAAAATCATCGCCGAGACGATGATTTTTTGTTTAGCCTTCAAAGTATTCTTTATAAAAGCCGCCGACTTGGCCAGTGTTATCAACAACAAAATAAAATTCTTCTGTTTCGTTTTTTACCTCATATGTTTTTCCTGCTGTTAAAACATTTTCAACCACGAATTTTTTTGCATCTGTATGTATGCATTTTACTTGTTTAATTGTTGGACGATCGTTCCATTCTAAATGAATCATGTATGTACACTCCTTTGTTTTCATTCAAGATTCATTTTATCTTACTTGAAGTAAAAAAGAAACGGAGCGAATTTAAAAATTAAAAAATTCGCTCATGCACTTTTTTTTTGGCAACTGTTGCTTGTACAAACTGTGCCGTTTGTGCAACAATTGTATCTTTATCAAAATCCATCGACGCAACATGGTAAGAGTTTCGAAGCATGTGCTGTCTTTTTTCTGCTGATTGAATATGGTTTAAGATATAAGCTGAATTCTCAGGCGGTACTACGTTATCCACGGTTGATGTTAGTACTAAAGCTGGGCACGTTACATAAGATAAGCGTTCTTTTGTTTCATCCATTAAAGAAAGCAGCTCACGCATAGAGCGCACTGGTACTTTGTCGTACGTAATTTCATGTACGTTTGGATCTTTAATATCAGGATGATCTTCTTTTAAATAACGAGGCGTATGACGAGAGCGATAAGGCTCCATTGAAGGAATGGACGTCATAGCCGGATTGATTGCAATAACCCCGTCAAGATCTAATCCTTGACTCGCTGTATGAAAGGTAAGAGTGCCTCCCATGGACTGACCTAAGATAAATATATGACGGCATTCTTGCTTCAAACGCTGATACCCAGTTAAAAAGTCTTGCTTCCATACCTCGTACGTTGTTTGTTCAATATCATAGTAGTGAGTACCATGTCCCGTTAGTCGCAAACCGTACACAGTAAAACCTTTTTCAGCTAATTCTTTTCCGATATATTCCATACTTTGAGGAGTCCCCATAAATCCATGAGAAACAAGTATACCAATGTCGTTGCCTTTATAATAAAAAGATTCTGCGCCTTGAATTACGTCATAACGTTCCATTTTCTTCACCCTTTATCAAAAATTTTCTGACTAAATGAACTATCTTTATAATACACCTATAATTCCTATAAGTCAACTGGGGTATTTATTTTTTTACGATTCAAAAAAAAACGAAGCAAGAATTATCTCTTGCTTCGTTCTTTTTGAATATGTGGAAATACTAGCTCAGCAAACGTATATGCTTCTTCTAGATGCGGGTAGCCTGATAAAATAAATGTATCAATTCCTAGCTCTTTGTACTCTTTTAACCGATTCGCTACAATTTCAGGACTTCCAACAAGAGCAGTTCCAGCACCTTCTCGTGCTAAGCCAATTCCCGCCCATAGATTCGGAGCAATCTCCAGTGCCCCTCTATCTTTTGTGCCGCTGTGTAAACTTGACTGTGTTTTTTGAGCAGTGGAGTCAAATGAGGCAAACTTATCTTGAAACGCTTTGATTGTATCATCATTAACATGTTTAATTAATTTATCTGCAGATTCCCACGCTTCGTCTTCCGATTCTCTTACAATAACGTGCAGGCGAATACCAAAGCGAATGTTCCTGCCTTCGTTTGCAGCTTTTTCTTTCATCTCATCAATTTTTGTTTTAATCACCGCGGGCGGCTCTCCCCATAACAAATATACATCTGCATGCTTTGCTCCTACTTTTTTTCCTGCTGGAGAAGACCCGCCAAAGTACAGCGGAGGATACGGTTTTTGGACAGGAGGCGATGGAATGTACGCGCCTGCTACATCAACATGTTCTCCTTTGTAGTCCACTTTTTTTCCTTCCATTACATCTCGCCAAATTGTTAAAAATTCATCTGTTAACTCATAGCGTTTATCGTGGCTTAAATAGTTACCGTACGTTGCTTGCTCCACGGGATTTCCTCCCGTCACAATATTTAACATAAGTCGGCCGTTTGACATTTGATCAAATGTCGAAGCCATCCGTGCTGAAAGTGTGGGAGACATTACACCCGGGCGAAGCGCAATTAAAAACTTTAGTCGATTCGTAACGGAAGCAAGTGCCGATGCAATCACCCATGAATCTTCACAATTTGAACCAGTAGGCAACAAAGCGCCGTCATATCCTAGATAATCCAGCCCGTGTGCGATTTGCTTTAAGTAGTGAATGTCGCTTGTTCTGCTTCCTTCGGTTGTGCCTAGATAATGTCCGTCGCCTGCTGTAGGGAAAAACCATAAGATGTTCATTTCTATTTCCTCCTAAATATTCTCGTATTCTATATAAAGCGTTTTCATATTGTTTGTTTAATTCTTGTCCGCTAATTATAGAGATGCATTTTTATATTAGCGTATGTAATACGACTCTTTTTATTTATTAAATTAGTAAAATCATATTGCTTATTTAACCTATATGTCAAGTATGAATTGAAATAAAAAAACAAGAATTAAAAGTAATTCTTGTTTGCTTTATTTCCTCATACGTGAAGCCATCGCGTTAGCAAGGGTTGATTTTGTTGATATATTTTCAAACGATAAACCTAAATGAGAAGCGGTAATCGCGATTTCAGGACGTACCCCAGAGATAGTTGATTCTACACCTATTAATTTTAATGCATCAATCAGCTGGAAAATCTGATGAGCAACCATCGTATCAACAATAACTACTCCTGAAATATCAATATAAAGGTGATTCACTTGCTGTTCAGCGCAGCCAGTTAACGTATTTTCTAAAATTCGGCGCGCTCTTGTCGTGTCGATATCTCCAACAAGCGGAAGAATCGCAATATGATCGCTTAATGGAATAACTGGCGAGCTCAGCTCATTGATCAACTCTTTGTGTGCTTCAAGCAACCGCTTTGAATGCTGATGGTGCTCTTCTACAAATTTATAAACGGTGATATCAAACACGCGTACAATTAATTCGTTCCATTCATCTATTTCTTCTTGCGTAATATTTTGCTCGTACTCTTCTACAAATTGATTTAAATACGTTAAATACTGTTTTCTAACTCGGAAAAATTCTCGAATAATATAATGAATAGGCGTTCTTACATGCTCTCCGTCTTCCGCAATCTTTAAAATCCACGTTTCAAATGAATCAAAAAATTCTTTTTCACTTTTTATAAATACATCGGCTATGTATAAATGGAATTCATTATTTTGATCTTTTAATACTGAAATGACTTCCGGATGAGTAGATGCATAAACCGATTCTGGGTCATTGTCTTCAATGCTTTCATACCATTCTTCCGTCAGTTGATCCGCATGTTTTAAAACAAACATTCGAAGTGCTTCATTTTTATTCAAAACGATTCCCCTTTCCATACCAGCTACTGCTATCATTATAATTCAACTTTTTCACCCTTACTAGTTTTATAAAAAGAGAAGAAAGAAAATTATTCTTTTAAATACGTGTAGTTTATGATTTTATGCTACATTGAAAATAGCTATAAAAACACAAAGGAGTTTTCAAATGATACGAACGTTAGCTCTTACGAACGATGACAAACTTGTGAAACATATACAATTAGATCAAATTCACGATCCCTCTATTCAGTACTATTGGATTGACTTTAACTGCCCTTCTGAAGAAGAAGCGCTGCTGCTTCAATCATCCTTTCACTTTCATCCGTTAGCGATTGAAGATTGCTTTCATTTTCTGCAGCGCCCAAAACTCGATTATTATGAAGGATACAGTTTTTTTGTCCTTCATTCGTTAAATCGTCAAACGTTAGAAGCTGAAGAAGTTGACCTTTTTATCGGCGAAAATTATATGGTTACTTTTCATTTTCATCCGTCAGCTGCAATTGATAAAATATGGGAAAAGCTGCTTCATACACCTTCGATTCATGAAAAAGGGATAAGCTATCTTGCGTATTCTGTGATGGATAAAGTGGTAGATGAATATTTCCCCACTGTATATCAGATTGAAGATGAGCTGAATGATATAGAAAACATAGATGCAAAAAAATCCATCTCTGTTTTAATGGAAGATGTATTCAAACTTCGAAGTGATTTGCTAAAAATCAGAAGAACCATTTTGCCTATGCGCGACTTATTGTACCGTGTTATAAATTCTGAACGCCTAGATGTTCATCCTGAACAAAAAAGGTATTTTAAAGATGTCTATGACCACTTGTTAAAATTAGCCGATATGATTGAATCAAATCGGGAAATGACGTCTGATATGCGCGATAATTATCTTTCTCTTAATTCAAACCGGATGAATTCAATCATGATGACACTGACTGTTATTTCATCTATCTTTATTCCCCTTACCTTTATCGTTGGCGTATACGGAATGAATTTTGAAAATATGCCTGAGCTAAAGTGGCACTATGGCTATTTCTTTGTGCTTGGCTTCATGGGACTGATAACGCTTGGATTAATTCTATGGTTCAAGCGAAAAGGCTGGTTTAATACTGATAAAGAGTAGAAAGATTGGGACATAACGAAATCAATCCAATGTAAAGACGAACAACTTGGATAAGTAAGCTAGTGCTGTCAATTTCCTCACAAGACTTCGCTTTCCGGGGGCGGCCAATGAGCTTCCTCTTCACTTAGCCTCCTGCGGAGTCTCACCTGTTCCGCTTTTCCCGCAGGAGTCTTTGCCTTGCCCTCCAATTAACAGCTAGAAATCCTGTATACATGAAGCCTACGTTCATCCTACCAATGAAAAAATTCGAAAGGTTTCGATTCCTACCAAAAATATGGATTCAATGTTCGGATCTTCCTTCAACGGAAATATGCTTGTCTCAACCGCCTTTCTATGTGATGATAACTAGTTATTTCCCGAAAATATTTATAAAATAACGTGCTTACGTTTCCTTTTTTGAAAAAGTTTCATAAGATAGTGAAAATAATGCTCAAAAAGGAGGCTGAAGTAGTGGATATTAAAGGCAAACACTTGCTAATGGATGCGTTCGAATGCGATGAAGTGATATTAAATGACCCCTCACTTTTAAGGCGAATTCTTATTGAAGCTGCACTAGATGCAGAAATGGAAGTTTTGCACTGTTATTTTCACCAGTTTACGCCCCAAGGCATTACAGGCATTCTCGTATTAGCTACCTCTCACTTGTCTATTCATACTTGGCCGGAGGAAAACTACGCTTCATTAGATTTTTATACGTGCGGAGACAAAGCAATAATTGAAATTGGTTATGCGTTGCTTAAGCAATTAGCTTCAAAAGAAGCTGTTGTGTATTCGATTTCTCGCGGAATTCAACACGCCGAAACTCCAACAAAAAATCGTCAGTATGCTGAAAGCACTCGTCTTCTCAATCGGGGAGATGACTCAGATCACGTTAGTCTACAGCAGATCTTATCAGGCCAGCATGACATTTTGTTTCATCAGAAAAACAGTATTCAAGATATTCAGCTGATTAAAGCATCTGATATTCGAATGTATTTGGATGAACAGCTGCAATTTAGTTCATTGGATGAACATGCGTATCATGAAGCTCTTGTACACCCTATCTTTGCAGCTTCCTTAAATCCTCGCCGTATTCTTATTCTAGGCGGAGGAGATGGTTTAGCTTTACGAGAAGTCCTTAAATATAAAGAAGTTAAAGAAATAGACCTTGTAGAAATAGATGCTGACGTAGTAAATGCTGCGATGAATGTAGAAGAATTAAAGAAGTTAAATCAACGCTCATTTGAAGATTCTCGTGTCACCGTTCATATTCAAGATGCTGTTGACTACCTCTCTTTGAATTCAGCGTGTTATGATATCATCATTATTGACTTTCCTGATCCTACTAATAAAAAAATAAGTGCGCTTTATACAAAAGAATTTTATACACTTCTCCAACGTTCACTATCGCGCAGAGGCTTGGTCGTATGTCAGTCAAATTCTCCTAGAGACACACCTATCGTTTTCTGGAGCATCAATGAGACGATGAAAGCTTCACAGCTTTATACGTTGAGTTACCACACTATTATTCCTTCTTTTGGAGATTGGGGTTTTCACATCGGCTCGAAAAAACCTTTGTCTGCACCTATACTCTCTACTGATGTTTTATCTCCTACGCTGCCATCAGACTTTACTAAGTTAATGCATTTTTCTATTCATTCTCTTTCTAAAAAACAGTTTGCGGTTGTGAACTCTGCTGAGCACTTGGTTCTGCATAAAATATTTAAAAAAGAAGGCTTATACTTGTAAAAAAGAAAGCTTGGCTTATACATTCCTTTTCTTTTGACATACTAAGATAGTCTCGTCACCACTGTGCAACAGAAAGGATTGTTATGAGAAAAATTTCGTTTTTTGTTATCTTATTGCTAACTGTCATTTTCCCTTCCCCCGTTTTTAGCCAAGTGAAAGTACCTATACTGATTTACCACTCTATTGATTCCTACACAGGCCACGGGGAAAAAGAACTGTATGTGACGCCTGAAAATTTTGAGAAACAGCTTCTTTATCTTAAAAAGCAAGGATATACGCCGCTCACATTTGAAAATTGGCAGGAGCTGAAGCGTGTAAAAAAGCCTATATTTATTACATTTGACGATGGATACAAAAATAATCTTACTATCTTGCCTATTTTTCAAAGAGCAGCCAGCCCTCAATTTCATCCAGCGGCTACAATTTTTGTGATTTCAGATTTTATCGGCCGTCCCAACCGTTTGTCGCCAGCGGATTTAAAAAAATTTGTTGATTCAGGATTTTTTTCTATTCAGTCTCATACCGCTACTCATCCGGATTTAACTAAGACGAAAAATTTATCCTATGAGCTAGCTGATTCAAAACGAAAAATTGAAGCCATTACGAGTCAGCCCGTTATTGCTCTTGCTTACCCTTACGGAAAGGTCGATAGCCGCGTAGTGGAAGAAACAAAAAAGAATTATACATTTGGTCTTTCAACGATTCCAAAATTTTTTACTGAAAGTGGACAAAAAAATGAAAACTATCTTATTCCCCGTCTGTACGTCACGTATTCTACAACGATTGAAGATTTTGCTAAGCTATTAAAAGAAGGCTAAAAACCCTTTCCTTAAAAGGAAAGGGTTTTTAGAATTTTGTTATTTCTAGTCCTCGCTCTTGCTGCCATTCAGCATAAAAAACTTCGCTGTATTCCTTTATTTTTTTGATTGCCAACTGTTTTTTTAACCACTTTTCATCTACGTTTGCTTCTTTCAAATTACCAGGCACTACTTTTCCATCCATGATTAAAGCAATAGGTAAATTAGTTTGAGAATAAGGGATGTTTAAATCATTTTTTGTCGGAGGGCCGAATTCGTGTTTAGGAGCGACGCTCACCTCTCCATTCGTTTCTAAAATGACGTATTCTGCTTCATACAGTGAGAAATACCCTTGCTGTCTCATTAGATGCTGAAGCTGATTCAAGTCTAAGTTATTTTTCTTAAGCTCTTTATAAAGGATTTTCCCTTTATAAATAATCATTGAAGGTTTTCCTTCAAGAATTCCTCTAAAACCTGTAAAGGTTTGAGATAGCTTTGTGACTGCGTAAATCAGAAGCCCCCAAATCAAAACGCTATAAAGAATTTCAGTTAATTCTACTCCTTTTTCAAGAGCTGCATCCCCCACAATATTTCCCAGGACAAGCGTTGTAATAAAGTCAAACGGAGTAATTTGAGCAAACTGTGTCTTACCTAAAAGCTTCAGCATAATAAATAACGCTAAAAATCCACATATCAGTTCAATCGCAATATCTTTATACATCGATACCCTTCCTCTATAGCAAGCATATTATAGTATCAGTTTGTATCATATGTGAGAGTGATAAACCTGATTTTTTATTTTTCTTTTCTTTTTTCTCAGTTATAGAACTTTTGATTAAGCTTTTTTCTTACTTGCATAGGTTTCTAACGTTGCATATTGATTAAAAATGGATGCGGCTGCTTTTTGCCCTACATATCTAAGGTGCCATGGTTCGTATTTATAGCCGGTAACCTGCTCTTCACCTTCAGGATATCGAATAATAAATCCGTATTGATAGGCATTTTTTGAAAGCCAATGAGCCTCTGATGTATCAGCGAAGCAGTCTGCGGCAGCACACATTCCACTTCCTCCCGTGACATCGATTGCTAGTCCCGTTTCGTGTTCACTTGTTCCAGGATAGGCGCTATAGGTGCGTGCTTGTTCTTCTCCGTCTCGCTTTGCGTAAAATGCAAAAAGCTCTTTTTGACGCTCGTGAGATCGATAACCGGATACACCAAGTAAGCTGATTCCCTCTTTTTCAGCATCTCGGAAAAGTTCTTCAAGCGCTTGTGCCGCAGAGTTTCTAAGCATTCGTTTTTCTATTTTTTCGTTGAAGATAAATGGAACGTCGGCATAGACTAAATCGGAAGGCTGATAGGATTCAGGAAGCTGATGCTTTTTATTAACTAAAGCCGTAACCGATTCGGGATTCGCTATTACCACTGTTTCGTCTACATTAGGTTTCGTTAAAGAAGAAGAAGCTGATGAGCTTTCTAGTTTTTGAGCCTGTCCATTTTTTGTGAATTCTCTGGCAGGCTTTGATGAAGAATTGCTTGTTCCGCACCCTGCTATCATCAGTGTAAAAGCTAAAGAACAAATAAATAAAAAGTATTTCATGATGTCTTACTCCTTTCAAACGGCTTTTGATGCGCTAAAAAAGCCTATAAAGAAAGGATAAAATATAAATGTTTCTGTCTGTTATTCAGTTGTTTCAAACTTGTAAACACTCTAAAAGAAGTTTAGTATACGTAAAAAAAGACTGCCTAAGCAGTCTTTTTCAAAAAGATAATATACGTATGAACTTGATTTTGCGTAAAGCTGGATGCAACTAGTTTATTTCCTGATTGACTCCAGGCAAGTTGATCAGCGGCATAGTCTAAATTTACGTTTAAGTGTGTAACATCTCCTGTTAATCCATCTGCTATGAATATCCCTTTATCTCCCTCTTTTTCAGAAATAAAGTTATAGGCTAATTTCGAACCGTCGGGAGACCAGCTTACGCCAAAAATTTGAGTGGACAGAGCAAGCTGAAAGGCTTCTGATCCTTTTAAATCTGTGATAGACAGCGTTCTCGTTTGGGCATCTTTTTGCTGAACGAGCGCTAATTGTTTTCCATTTGGAGACGGAATAATAGAGACAACATCATCTCGAATTTTTTCTGGATCCGTCTTTTCATTATGAAGGAAAAAAAGCTGGTTGTTTACACCAATATAATAAATGCCGTCTATTCCTTTAACTGCATCTAAAATTCGCTCATCTCTGTGCAACAGTTGTTCTGCTTCACCTTTTATATTTGCTTTATAGAGCTTTCCTTCCATTGTAATAAACATTACTTCTGAATTATTAAGCCATTCTCCGCTGGATGGATAGAGAAGAGCATCTTTTATTTTAACTGTTTCTTTTGTTTGAACGTTCATTATATAACCAAATGTATCTTCGCCTTTTGCAACTTTATAAAAAAGATATTTGCCATTCGGAGAAAGCTTCGCCGCATGTTGGATTTCATTGCTTGGATGCAACACAAAAGTAGACTTGTTTTTTAGATTATAAGTAGCTAGATTCTGCGCATATACCTCTTTAGGACCGAAATCTTGCGAGCGAAATTGTTTATTTTCTTTACTAACAATCATTGTGTTTTCATTTAAAAATTGAAATGCCCTTACGCCGTTAATATCCTGAACATCTTTCACTTCTATTTTTCCATCTTTATCTACTTGGTCCAATACAGTAATTTTCTTGTCGGGTTTTTCAACGGTTTCTCTATGGATTTCTTTTTGTCCGCATGATGTTAAAATAAGAAAAGTGCTTGCTATACATATTATTAATCTATACCGTTTCAATAACGGTTCACTCCTTTTAGCTAACTCATTTCTCTGTTTTCAAAGGAAACGACACTTTGAAAATCGTCCATTTAGAATCAGAATGATGCAACCTGATAACGCCTTTTTGTTTTTCAGTTAAATCTTTGACTAGGGCTAAGCCAAGGCCCGTTCCTCCGGATAAACGCGACCGGTCTTTATTTACAGTAAAAAATGGTTGAAATAATTTCTCTTCCGCTTCAGGTGGAATTCCTATTCCAGTGTTAGCTACATCCACAATGATAGAATTCTCTAAAGTGTAAGACGTTACTTCCACTTTTCCGCCTGGTTCATTATATTTAATAGCATTATCAATTAAATTGATAAAAATGTGTATTAAGCTTTCGCGATCCGCCCAAACAACCGATTCGTTTATATTTGTATGAAGGGTTAAATCAAATTTAGCCGCTTTTCCTTTCATGCGGTCGCATATGTCTTCGAGAAGTCCCTTCAATTTAACTGACTCCGGTCGCTGCTCAAAATCATATTTCTCAAGTGCTGAGAGTTTTAAGATTTTATCTACCATTTCATGAAGACGATCCGTTTCTTTACGAATATTTTGCACGCCGTCTTCCATAAGCTGAGGATCATCTCGATACATATCAAGTAAGTCAACATAGGCTTTGATTGATGTTAAAGGCGTTTTAAATTCGTGGCTGATGTTTCCGATAAACTGCTTTTGCTGCTGTTCAAGAGACTGCAGCTTTGAAATAGCGAGTTCAAGCTTTCTTTTTTCTTCCTTCATTTGATCGATATTTTTTTCAATCGACGTACTCATAAAAAACAAGCCTTGACTGAGCTCCCCGAGTTCATCGCCTCGTTTGAACGGCAGGTCGGTTAAATAACGGCCTTTTCGAATCTGCTGTGAAGTTTTTTGAAGGCTAGCAATAAGCGAAGCAATACGGTAAAAATAAGCATAGCCAATTAAAAAGGCTGATGCTGATGCAATCGTTCCCCAAGCACGAAATAGGTGTCTAATGTCAGCTATAAACTGCTGATTATTTTTTAATGAATGGTCAAAACGAACGGCTCCAATCAATTGATGATTGATTGAGACAGGTGCAAAGTAAATAAGAGAAGAACCCGAGTTTTGATAGGCTATTTTTCCTTTCAACGCATAGCTAAGCGTATCGGAGACATCTACAGATTTTTGGCCGATGGGAATAGAACTTCCGGCTTCCTGTCCTTTTTGATTATATAGAACTGTTTGCATTCCGCTTTGTGATGCAATAGAAGATGCAAGGCGCTGTCCTTTTTGCTGAAGAAAAGAATTTATGTTCAAAGAGGGGTCACCCGTTAAATAACTTTGACGAATTGTTTGATCGGCTGCTTTGCTTTTTTGAATAAGTTCACTTTCTAGCTGATCGCGCTGATTTGTTTCAATTCCTTTTAACACAAGTACGCTCAGGACCGTTACTGTTAAAATAATTAAAAAAGCAAGAACAAATCCCATCTTAGCTTTCAGGCTAATTTTCATTCATTGATCCCTGCAGTCGCTTTATATCCAACGCCATATACCGTTTGTAGCAAATAAGGTTCTGCGTCTCCTACTTTTTTTCGAAGGCGCTGCATGTGAATGTCTACCGTACGTGTACCGCCTGCATAATCCATTCCCCAGACAAGATCTAATAAATCTTCTCTCGTGTACACTCTTTCTAAGTTGGCAAGTAATAAAGCAATAAGATCAAATTCTTTTGGTGTAAGCTTGACTAAATCATCGGCAACGTGTAACGTGCGCTGAATTAAGTTTACCTTCACTTTTCCTACAGTGATTTCTCCTGCAGCCTCAGGCGCTTCATTCTTTTCCATTCGCCGAACAAGTGCTTTAGCTCTAGCTACAAGCTCTCTTAAATCAAAAGGTTTGGTCATGTAATCGTCTGCGCCTAACTCTAAGCCTAGAACTTTATCGACGATATCATTTTTAACCGTTAACAAAATAATTCCCATTCCTCTTCGATTCTCGAGTTTTCGGCATACTTCATATCCGGTTAATTTCGGCATCATCACATCTAATATCATTACGTCAGGTCGAAAGCTTTTTACTTTTTCAAGCGCTTCTTCGCCGTCGGATGCTATGTCTACAATATATCCTTCGCGCTTGAAAGCATAAGATACCGCTGTAGCAATACTTTTTTCATCATCAACTACTAAAATCCTTTTATTCAATGTATCACGTACTTTCATTTGATATTTCTATTCGTCTATCTTATCAAACAGCTTTAGCAAAAACATCTCCAAGTTGTTTCGAAATTGTAAACAAAAATAAAGAGATTGAGACATAACAAAATCAACTCAATCTAAAGACGAACAAATGAGATAAAGGAGCTAGTATGGAGCGTTTTTGACACCGCAGTTGATTTCCATGCAAGGCTTCGCTTTCCGCGGGCGGCCGCTGAGCCTCCTCGTCGCTTGCGCTCCTGCGGGGTCTCACCTGTTCCGCTTTTCCCGCAGGAGTCTGCGCCTTGCCTTGCAATCAACCGTTAGAATAAACTAAACAGATGAAATCTACTTTTACCATGACTATAAAAAATCCGAATAAAGTTGATTTTCCTTGAAGAATCTCGATTCATCGATCCAATTTTCCTTCAGCTAAAATCATGTTGTCGTAGCTTTTTATTAGCGTTATTATTCATTTGTAAAAGGAAGGATTTTATGAGTATTCAAATATTGATAAAGCAGATCTATACGCTGCTCGCTGCTAATAAAACCAATGTATCCATCCGGTCTAATAACGTACAGAGCATCTTTTTGAAGCCCTGCTTTCTTCAAGTAAGGGTTCCAAGAAAACTCGTGCAAGGAGAAGTCTTTTTCTTGCATGCTTTTTTTTAGCTTCTCTGCTGCTGTTCCATAGACATGTATTTGCCAGTTTAAAGACTGTAAAGATTCAAAATTCCCTTCTACATAGGGTAATCGATCACCACTTTGCACATTTGTCCCTTGCCCGCTGCTTAGGTCACTATTTCGATACTTAATGCGGATTTGAGATAAAATCGTAAATGCTTTGTGACGGGGGTAAGGGAAACGAAATAAAAAGGATAGTACAGGCGGAAAGATATGCTTCCTAAAAAATTGACTCGTTTTATCTCGTGCCACCATTCGCTTAAAAGCGCGATCAGTTGTATTTACAAGCAGCTCTGCAAAAGGCAACCTTTCTTCTTCGTATGTATCTAATATGGAAAGTGCCGCTTTGTGTTGAAGGACAGCTGCTAATTTCCATGAAAGGTTGATTGCATCTCCAATTCCTGTGTTCATTCCTTGTCCGCCCGCAGGACTATGAATATGGGCTGCATCTCCACTTAGAAAAATGCGCCCCTGTCGGAAACGACTTGCTACTCTGTGATGAATATGATATGTCGAGAACCAATTTATACCCTCAATCTGAACACCAAATGTTCGTTGAATAAAAGCGTGAATGTTTTCAGCTTTTACATCGTTTTGATCTCTAAAAGCTGAAGGAATAATGCCAATCATTCGATACGTTCCTTTACTTCTAACAGGCATACAAATCAAAAATTCTTCATTGCTAAAGGACATACTGATTTTTTGATCCTTCATTACTTCACCAGAGCCGTGAACATCCATCACATAAAAATGCTGTTTATATTTTTCTCCTTTAAACTCTATCTTCATTTGCTTGCGAACGGTACTGTGTGCTCCGTCACATCCACAAATATACTTAAAATAAGCGGTTTCCTCTTGCTGGGCTTTTAATAAAGTTTTTACCCCTTCTCCGTGTTCAGCTAGAGATAGTAACTCCGTCTTCCATTCTACTTCGATCCCAAAATTTTTTAATTTTTCAAGCAGAAACCGCTCGTGGTCGTCCTGTGGAAATGTAAGAACAAAAGGAAAAGGACTTAATCCTTCTCCTAAAGATCCTAGATGAACTTTTGCTTTTATTTTATTCTTCACTCGGACGTATACATCTTCCATCTTAATCCCGCTGTCTATGACTTCATCTGCAAAACCGAACTGCTGATAAAATTCAAGTGTTCGCGGTAAAATAGCCATTGCCCGGGAGGCTTGCCCCGGTCCGTCGCTTCTATCAATAATTCGAAAAGGAATGTTATGTCTGGCTAAATTGTAGGCCATAACGAGGCCAGTAGGGCCGGCACCAACGATTAGGATTTGTGGATTCATCATCATCTCTCCTTTTCATTCAGTTACAGTATCTTTTATATTGAGCGAGACTCCTCTTTTTTTACAGAAGATGCAGGTAAAGCAGAAGCAAACAGAGCACACAAACTTATTAAAGAGATAAGAGCTAGAGCAGATACAGAAGGATTCCATGTCAAATGTTCTCCAAAGAAAAATAGTTCTCTTACGCCATCTACCATAAATCTCATTGGCAGCCATGGATAAATCCACTCTCTATAAAAATCAGGCATAATTTCTGGGGCCATTGAAAGCAAAGGTGCGCCAAAAAATAGAACAATAACGAAAATCGGAAGTCCCTTTAGTCCTAGCCATGAAAGTACGGCTGATATCAAGGTGAAAAAACTGAAGTAAGCAATAGCTAAGAAGAGTGCTGTATCCAAAAATGAAGGAACGCTTATTCCAACTACTTCAGCCAGCCACGCTAGCCCGAAACCTGCAGCTAAAGCAAGTATAACCCCGATGACTACTAATCCTGCCTGATTAACGATTTTCTCTTTACGAGAAGAAAACGTGATTTTTTGAATGCTGAGGAAGACCATTGCAGCACCGGCTATACTTGCCATCCACAGCGGCTGAAATAATGAAACGGGGGCATTTCCGTTGACACTATGAGTCCCTGTTTCGTTTACGTTTATCACTGTCTTTTGAATCGGTGCAGCGAGTGCTAATGCTTGGTTTGCACTTAGTTGCGTTCCGTTTTGTTCAAATCTTTTCACTAGCTGCAAGCGCATATTTTCATTCATCTTATCAACTGCCCCGTTTAGCACCTGACTTGCTAGTGTTGAAGCAGCTGTATTCATTCCTTGATTCACTAATAATTTAATAGCAGGTGCATCAGGCTTAGCCGTCTGAAGAGTCGCCTGTTTTTTTGTGAAATCTTTTGGAATGATAAGCGCCCCGTAGTATTGTTGATTATTTAACCCTTTTTCAACTTCTTTAGTATTTGAGACAAAGATCCATTTAACCGAAGACTGTTCGGTACTTGCCCCTTTCGCATTTTGTTCGATTTGATTCCCTATATTTACATTACCCTTTGCTGGAACTGTCATTCCTTCGTCAGCATTTACGAATGCGATTGGCAAATTCTTAGGTGCTGAGCTTGCCGAAGGAATTAAGGTTAGAATAAAGATAAAAATAACAGCTACTACTATAATTGGTGAAAAATATATAAGCTTTTGATTCCCTAATTTCATATAGATCTCTCCTTTTTGTTTTAAGGATATACACGTTAACGAAAAGATAATGTACATGATGTTGATTAGTGATCACTATGTAAATTATAATGAATTTACCTGTATTCTCAATATGCAATAATAGCGGGAATGTCGATTACTTAACACAAAGCATATAACTGTTCATTATTAAAGAAAAAAGTAGGTGTTTAAAAGCTGTGGGGAATTCAAAAACAGACCGCAGAATTATTCGAACGAAAAGATTTATCCGAGATGCTTTGACAGAATTAATGGAAGAGAAAGGGTTTGAAGGTGTAACGGTCAGGGATTTGACGAAAAAAGCGGATATTAATCGCGGAACTTTTTATTTACACTACCAAGATAAATACGACTTGCTTGAAAAAAGCGAAAATGAAGTCATTCAAGAGATAAAAGAATTTATCAAAAATGCAAATCCCAATGAGATTGTGTCTGCTAATTTAAAAGAACAGCCTTTGCCGTTTATTATTACACTTTTTGAATATATTCAAGAAAATGCACGTTTTATGCAGGTTATGCTTGGTCCAAAAGGCAACCCTGGCTTTCATCTTAAAATTAAAGAAGTTATGAAAACCAATATGCTGGAAAAATTAGAGCTCATTGATAATAAAACGCCTCCGCTTGTTCCACTTGAACATTTAATGTCTTACGTAACGTCAGCGCATCTTGGAGTTATTCAGCACTGGTTAGAACAAGGTATGAAGCAATCACCGCGAGAAATGGCCCTGACACTCGCTAGCATGACGTTTTTGGGTCCTGCTTATGTCGCAGGCATTAAGCGAACATAAAAGAACCTGCTATTCTCCCAGAGAATAGCAGGTTCTTTTTATTAACCTTCTAGTAATAAAGATTCTGGATCTTCTAATAGTTCTTTAACAGTAGCTAGGAAACTTACAGCTTCTTTGCCGTCAACGATACGGTGATCGTAAGAAAGTGCAATGTACATCATCGGACGATTTTCGATACGCTCTTCATCAATTGCTACCGGACGAAGCTGAACTTTGTGCATTCCTAAAATACCAACTTGAGGCCCGTTTAAAATTGGTGTAGACATTAATGAACCGAATACGCCGCCGTTTGTAATTGTGAACGTTCCACCTTGTAAATCTTTTAATGCTAATTTGTTGTCACGCGCTTTTTTCGCTAAATCAACGATAGATCCTTCGATACCAGCGAATGTTTTGCGGTCGGCATCACGTACAACTGGAACAACAAGACCGTCTGGAGCTGACACAGCAATACCAATATCGTAGAATTTTTTAATTAATAACTCGTTGCCTTGAATTTCAGCATTTAATAACGGGTATTTTTTAAGTGCTGCTACTACTGCTTTTGTGAAGAATGACATAAAGCCAAGTCTTACGTCGTGCTGTTCAAAGAATTTGTCTTTACGTCTTTTGCGAAGAGCCATAACAGCCGTCATGTCTACTTCGTTAAACGTTGTCAACATAGCCGCTGTTTGCTGAACTTCAACAAGGCGTTTGGCAATTGTTTGACGACGACGTGACATACGTTCGCGTTCAACAGGTTTGTCGCTATTTTCACTTGCCGCTGGAGACGGAGATACCGGGTTAGCTGGTTTACTTGCTTGTGCCTGCTGTTTTTGCTCGTTTGATTTTTGATCTGCATATGAATCAATATCATGTTTACGCACACGGCCAAGAGGATCAGTAGTTGGTACTTGATCTAGCTTGATTCCGCGTTCTCTTGCTGCTTTGCGAGCTGCAGGAGAAGCAATCAGCCATTGTTTTTGATTTCCTTGCTGAGGCGCTTCAGCTGCTGGCGCTACTTCTTCAACTGTTTTTTGCTGAGCTGGAGCCGCTTCTTGTTTTGGTGCTTCCTCTACTGGTTTTTCTTCAGCTTTTGGTGCTGCTGGTGCTGAAGCTCCTTCTTTCGCTTCAAGACGTGCAATTGTTTCACCAACTTGCACTGTGTCGCCTTCGCCAGCAAGAAGTTCCGTTAGCACACCAGAGTCTTCAGCTGTAATTTCAACGTTAACTTTATCTGTTTCAAGTTCAACGATATAATCGCCTTTTTCAACGAAATCTCCTACTTGTTTTAGCCACTGTGCAACTGTTCCTTCAGAAATTGATTCTGCTAATTCCGGTACTTTAATCTCTCCCATGGTTCATTCCCCTTCCTTATCGTGTAACAACGTCGTTAGCAATTTCATTTTTAGTTAATGCATCTTGTAAAATACGTTCTTGTTCTTGTCTGTGAACTGTTGGATCTCCTTCAGCTGGACTTGAGCGTCTTGTGCGGCCGATGTAATCAACAGTAGCTCCTTCTGGTGCTACTTCACGAAGTCGATCTTCTACATAGTTCCATGCGCCCATGTTTTCGGGCTCTTCTTGTAACCAGACAATCTCTTTTAAATGTTTATAGCGAGCAAAGATTTCAGCAATTACGCGTCTTGGGAACGGATAAATTTGTTCTAGACGAAGGACGTGTAGCCAATCTTTATCATCTTCAGCTTTGTTTAAGCGTTCCGTTAATTCACTGCTGATTTTTCCGCTGCACAGAACGATTCGTTCAACTGCATCTTCTTTTTTGCCTAATCCAGGCTGTGCCACTACTAAGCGGAAAGAGCCTTTTGTAAACTCTTCAAGGTTTGACACACTAAAAGCATTACGAAGCAAACTTTTTGGCGTCATAACTACTAGCGGTCTTACTTCTTCACGCTGTAAAATGGCAGCTTGTCGTCGAAGTAAGTGGAAATATTGTGCAGCGCTTGTTACGTTTGCGATTGTCCAGTTGTTTTCTCCAGCTAGCTGTAAATAACGTTCTAGACGAGCGCTTGAGTGTTCTGGTCCTTGACCTTCATGGCCGTGTGGAAGCAATAAGACCATTCCAGATTTTTGTCCCCACTTAGCACGGCCTGCTGCAATAAACTGGTCAATAATAACTTGACCTGCATTGGCAAAATCACCGAACTGTGCTTCCCAAAGAACGAGCGTTTCAGGAGCAAATACATTATAGCCGTATTCAAATCCAAGAACGGATCCTTCTGATAATGGACTGTTACGAATATCGAAGGAAGCGCTTACGTTCTTCATTGCGTGTAGTGGTGAGTAAACATCCCCTGTCTTATGATCATGAAGAACAAGATGTCTATGTGCAAACGTACCACGTTCAGAATCCTGGCCTGTAATACGAATTGGCGTGCCGTCTCTTAAAATCGTAGCAAATGCAAATGCTTCACCCAATGACCAATCTACGCTTTCATTTTCTTCAAACGCTTTGGCACGTTTAGATAAGATGCGGTCAAGTTTTGGAAATACGTTAAATCCTTCAGGGTATTTTACCAGCTCTTGATTCACTTCAAACAGCTCTTCTTTTGTAACCGATGTATCAATATCTGAAATTCCTTTGAAGACTGCTTGTGGCATTTCCATAATTCTATGTTGCTTTTCAGCTTTTGGCGGTACTTTCTCATAAGCTGCTTTTAACTTCGCTTGTAACTCTTCATTAATTTGATCTGCTTGACCGCTTTGAATCACGTTTTGTTCCTCAAGCTGCTTTGCATACATAGCACGAACGGTTGGACGTTTTGTCACAATTTCATACATCTTCGGCTGCGTTACAGACGGTTCATCCATTTCATTGTGGCCAAATCGACGGTATCCAATTAAATCAATCAAGAAATCTTTGTTAAAGCGTCTGCGATACTCATAAGCAAAATAAGCAGCAGCTAAACAGGCTTCCGGATCATCCGCATTTACGTGAACAATTGGAATTTCAAACCCTTTTGCTAAGTCACTTGCATATTTCGTTGAACGAGAATCGACGCTTTCTGTTGTAAATCCAATCATGTTGTTAGCAATAATGTGGATTGTTCCACCTGTTTGATAACCAGTCAATTGATTTAAGTTCAGCGTTTCTTGTACAATACCTTCACCAGGGAACGCAGCATCTCCGTGAATTAAAATCGCGAACGATTTTTTTACATCTTGTTTTGGGTATCCATTCACATCACGCTCATCTTGAGCCGCTCTTGTAAACCCTTCCACAACCGGATTAACAAACTCCAAGTGACTAGGGTTGCTAGCCAATGTCAAACGAGCTCGAACTGTGTTCTCTGCTTTAATTTGTTTGTCGGCACCCAGGTGATATTTTACGTCTCCCGTCCAGCCATAATTGATACCGATTGAACCTTCTGAAGGAACTAATTCCTTGTTAGGTGCATGTTGGAATTCTGCAAAAATCATTTCATACGGCTTACCTAATACGTGTGCCAATACATTTAAGCGTCCACGATGAGCCATACCGATATTAACCGTTTTTGGGCTTGTTTCCACTGAGCGTGCAATCAGTTCATCTACAAGTGGAATTAACATATCTACGCCTTCAATAGAAAAGCGTTTTTGTCCGACAAATGTACGGTGTAAAAATTGTTCAAAGCCTTCTACTTCTGTTAAACGCTTTAATACAGAAGTTCTTTTCTCATTTGAAAGAGGTTGGAAAATAGCACCTGACTCGACCATATCAGTCAGCCACTTATTCTCTTCCATGTTATGTACGTGATGGAATTCAAACGCAATGGTTTTTGTATAGACATCTGTTAAATAGTTAATTGCGTCTAAACCATTTTTAACGTGTGATGGCGCATTCGTACATAAAATATCAACCGGAATTGATTTCAAATCTTCTTGCGTTAAATTGTAATCTTCCAAGTGAAGCAAGACAGGATCTTTCTTCTCGCTTTCAAGAGGCTTAATTGACGCATATAGATGACCATAAGCACGGATATTTTCCGCTAGCTTAATAGCCGATGCAATTTTAGATGTGTTAGCTGAAGGTGCAGCCTGTGCGTATTCAGCTTGCTGAACCTGCTCACTTTCGTTTAATGGAGGAGCACCCCAATAATCAAATAATTCTTTTAACTCTGGATCTACTAGATCTGACTGCTCTTCATATAACTCATACTGTTCTAATACATAGCCATAGTTCGGACCCAAAAATCCTTGCCAAGGCTCCCCTCTATTCGACGTTTCGTTACCCATGATAAAACCCCCAACGAGTTATAATAATTGTCGTACTCAACAATCTTTCCATTTTGAATGTCGATTACCTTATCGTCTGACATCTTTACAACGAGTGATAAATCTCACTGCGTGTGTATCTGATATCTGCTTATATTTTACCACTCTTTTACTCGTCAATCAAAATGAAATCGCTATATTTCTTTAATTTTTTTTACTTTTTTAATAGTCTTACTACTTTTTGAAAGCGTTTTATAAGCAAAGCTGATTAAAGGTCGAATCAGGTGTTAATTAATTGTTATTGACCTAGCTTTTGGCAAAATTAAATTGCTTGAAATATATTTTATGACTATTAAAAAAAAGAAGCAGCGTTTTGCTTCTTTTTTAAAACTCATCTACGATTTTTTCAACGTCTTCAAAATAACCATCATCTACTTCTGTAAGCTTGTTGCTTTTCGCCGCTTCGAGTAAATGAGTGAACCAAGTTAGTTCTACTTTCAAATGCATAATCGTGCGCATAATGATCGACAGATTTGCAATGGAATGATCCACCTTTTTAACTTGGTACAAATTTTGCATTTTTTCTAAATAAGCTGCCGTTTCCTCAATCTTTTTTTCTAAAGCAGAAGCCACTTTTTCTTGATCGACGTAAGAAGTAAATGAAAGAGCAGCATAAACAGGTCTATGCATATGCTCTTTTTTTAATAGCTGTTCAAAATAAAGACGCTCGAATTCTTCTTTTCCTGCATCCGTAATAGAATAAACGGTCTTTTCAGGTCTGTTCGTCTCTCGAATCACATCGACTACTTTCACCAACTGATCTTTTTCAAGCGTATCAAAGGCATAATATAAAGAGCCGCTTGAAAGTTTAATATAGTGCTTCATTTGTCTTTCATTAATGGTTTGCTGAATTTCATAAGGGTGCTTATTTCCTTCCATTAATAAACCCAATATGACTAATTTAACACTCATAACACCTTTCACCTCTTGACATGCATCTTATTTAGTGAAAAAAGCACGAACATCTTCGTGCTTTTTCTATTTTTGAGCTGCAGGTTCCTTAGCTTCTACCCGCTTTTTAGGGGGAACTTCCACTCGTTCATTTCCCATTAAAAAGACAGTAATGACAGCTACCGCAATTGGAATAAGAGCAAGCATAAATGCATACGTGATCGATGTAGACATAGCATCAACAATCTTATCTAATATCTGAGGCGGAATGCTGTTTCGGGCACTTGATTGAAAAACTGCACTCGGATCTCCTATTTGAGAAAATGCTCCTTGTGATCCATTTCCCATACCTTGAAAATTGCGCTGCAGCTCATTTGTAAATGTATTGCTTTGAATCGTTCCAAAAATCGTAACTCCCAGCGTCATTCCTAAAGAACGCGCAAATGAGTTCGTTGAGTTGGCAGAACCTCTAAACTGTGGATCCAGCTTATGCGTTGACGAAGTTGGTAAAAGAGAAAAGCTAAATCCTACGCCAAATCCAGTCAAAATCATGAATACCGTTAGCATCCAACGAGGTGTATCAGGTTCCATTGTTCCTAATAAAAACATTCCTACTGCAAATGAAAAAACGGACATAATCATTAAGTTTCGAAAGCTTGTTTTTGTGAGAAAAATCCCGCCGATAGCACTTCCTGCTACTGAGCCTAACATCATCGGAGTTAAAATTAAACCTGCATTTGTAGCAGAACCTCCGTAGACAGCTTGAACGAAAATAGGAATAAATACTGTTAAAATAATAAATGTTGCTCCGTATAAGAAAGCGAGAATTTGTGATGTTGCAAATAAACGGCGCTTGAACATCCAAAATGAAATAATCGGCTCTTGCGCGCGTTTTTCCACCAAAAAGAAGAGTGATAGCGCCACAGCAAAGATAACAAAAAGAGATAAAATTTGCGGAGAAGACCAATCGTACTCTTTCCCTCCAAGTTCAAGAGCAAACATTAAACTAACTACTGAAATGACAAGAGCGGCTGCACCAGCCCAGTCAATTTTTTGTTTTTTGTGACTTGTTGATTCTTTATAAAAGCGCACAATAAAAAATAACGATAAAAGTCCAATTGGCACGTTCACATAAAACACCCAGTGCCAGCTGATGTATTCCGTAATGTATGCACCAAGAAGCGGACCAAATACGCTTGCTGAGCCAAAAACGGCACCTAATAATCCCGTCATTTTCCCGCGTTTTTCGGGAGGGAAAATATCAAATACAATGGTAAAAGCAATCGGAAGAAGCGCTCCTCCTCCAATTCCTTGAATCGCCCGGTAAATACTTAGCTGCACAATGCTTTGCGCTAGGCCACATAATGCAGATCCAAGTAAAAATACCGTCAATCCAAAAATAAAAAAACGTTTACGGCCGTACATATCAGACAGTTTACCAAATATCGGCATACCTGCCATCACGGCAACCATATAGGCGGACGTAACCCAAACAAACTTATCTAACCCACCTAGATCAGAAATGATTTTCCCCATAGCCGTCGCTACGATGGTATTATCCATGGCTGACATAAAAATACCGAGCAGCAATCCTGCTACGATAAAACGAATATTTTTTTCTGATGAAACCATTTCAGTTCCTCCTTTCGCGTCATCTTTTTGATGAACAGAAATGATAGCTACTTAAATTATTATATTCAAATTTGAGTATTTTACAATCTTAAATGTGCTATTTTTTAGAAATAAACATAACAAAAGCGTAATGGATTCATTACGCTTTTACTGTGAGCTGAGGTTTTAATTCCATCTCTACATTTCCTTGAATGGCTCTTGAAATCATACAGGACGTTTCTGCTTTTTTTATAAGTCGATTGATTTTTTCTTCTTGAGCCGCAAATTCAGATGTGATGATAACATGAGGTTTATGAATAATTTTTTCGTATGTGAATACACCATTCGTCACGTCCACAATAGCTTCTGATTCCATCGTTAAGGCCTCCTGACGGATTCCGCTTCTTTCGAACATCGCTGCAAGCGTAATGATGTAGCACGTGGCTGCTGCCCCTAGCAGCATTTCATCTGGATTTGTTCCCACTCCTGGCCCGTCCATTTCTGGCGGAATGGAAATTTTTGTTTTTAATTGTCCTGATTCAATTGTACCTACTTCATTTCGACCTCCTGGCCAATTTGCTTGCAAATGAAAGTGATGTTTTGCCATAGTTTATCCTTCTTCCTTCTATATAATGATGTGTACCTAGCGTACCCTTTTTATGTATAAAATAAAAATGTTCTGCTTGTAACAGCAAAAAGACTGCTAAACGTGCAGTCTTTGTTGTTCCCTAACTTAAAGGTACTTTCTTTTCGCTCTCAACGAGAGTTTCAATTAATGAAGGCAGCCAGTCCTGCAGGTTCATAAATGAATATCCCCAAAAGCTAGCTTTTTCATTGCTCATCGTCCAAGAATGATCTACTCCGTACGGAGAACTATTTTCATCCGTTAAACGCGAGGTTGTTTTTGCTGTTTTATCCGCTGCTTGTTCAATATATGAAAATAAATTTTTGAGTGAAATGGTACCATTTGAACAAGCATTAATCGGCCCTTTTAGCTTTTGTTCTGCACACCAAACTAAAAATTCACCTGCTTCTTCCTGTGAAATGAAGTTCATTTCTGCTTCAATAGCCGGTACACCAATTTCTTCTCCATGGATAATTTTTTCTATATGAAAACGCAAGCGGTCCGTATAATCATCTTTTCCCATAACAATTGGAAAACGGACAGCCGTTACCGAAAACGGTGCTTTTTGAAAGAATACCGCCTCAGCTTGGCGTTTTCCTTCTTGATAGGAAATATTTTCACGACGTGTATATGAAATAGGATACTTGTATGGATCAAAATCTTCTTCATAACACGTTTTTTCTAAAGAACCGTATACTGAAAGAGTCGAGGTGAGTACATAGTGACTCGTACTATGACGAAAAGCTTCAACAGCAACAGCTGCGCCGTGTGAAGAATAGCATATTTGATCGAAGATAACATCCCATTTTCTTCCTCGGGTTGTTTCGATTACAGAATCTTTTTCTACACGATCAAGAATAATTCGTTCAACTTGGTCGCCGAAATCATCTGGTGTTTTACCTCGCGTTGCTAACGTAACCTGTACTCCTTTAGAAAGCAATGTCTGAACTAAATTTTTTCCAAAAAAACGAGTTCCACCTAACACAAGTGCTGTTTTCATCCTTTTCTCCACCTTTCATATTTGATATGGGTGACCATACCATTATTATCCAACTTTTTCATCCATAAAGCTATGAATCTTTCCGCTTATTTTTTTGTACTCCCACCTATTTTTTCCCCACTGCCGTGTTAAGATGTACATATCTAACCAAAAGGAGCGACAGCGATGAATCCTTCTCCACTTCCCCTTAACGAACGTCTTGTTGTTCTTGATATTATTCGGGGCATTGCTTTGCTGGGCATTTTTTTAGTGAATATACCGGCTTTTACTTCTCCGATATTTATTTTTCAGCTGTACAATGTTTCTTATAAGTATGAAGGAATAGATGCTTATATTGATTTATTCTTGCAGCTGTTTGTCCAAGGGAAGTTTTTTACCATTTTTTCTTTTTTGTTTGGACTTGGATGCGGCATTTTTTTGCATAGAGCTGAAGAAAAGCAGTACTTTGCCGCCGCTTTGTGGTCAAGAAGAATGGCTGCTTTACTAGTAATCGGGCTTTTTCATCTTATATTTTTATGGTATGGAGACATTTTGCATGTATATGCTATTGGTGGTTTTTTATTATTCTTTTTTTACAATCGAAAAGCTAAGACGATTTTGCTGTGGGCAATAGGCTTGCTGTGCTTTTTTTATCTTTTGGCTTGTATGCAGTTTTTTATTCCAGCACACGTCTTGCAGGACGTTCAGTCGGAGTATAAATTTTTACATGAACATGTTTTCACCCAATATTTATTCACCTACAGGCAAGCAGACTATTTATCTTGGCTGTTTTATCGTTTGAATGTTGAAGTGGTGCCTATGCTATTAAATCTACCGTTTTCTATCTTTCCCGTATTTTCTATGTTGTTATTTGGCTTATATACTGCTAAAAAAGGATTAGTGCATAATATCGAACAAAATCGTTCTTTTTTTAAGAAAATTCAGTTAATAACAGGTGCAGCAGGTTTCACTTTAACTATTATTCTCGCCATGCTAAAAATAGAGATTTTAAGATACGAACTCTATCAGCAGGCGGCCATTCACCTTTTTACAAGCTTAAGCGGCATTTTTCTATGTTTTTTTTATCTTACCACCTTACTGTTATTCCTGCAATTTTCTCCTTACGCTTCAATACTTGTTCTTTTTAAATATAGCGGAACAATGGCATTAACAACTTACCTTAGCCAAACTTTAATTTGCCTGTGTATCGTTCGAGTATTTGGTTTATACGGAAGTCTTACCTTAACGGAAAGTACGATTATATGTCTCGTCATCTATACACTCCAGCTTTTTTTCAATAAGTGGTGGCTTTATTATTTCTACTACGGTCCGTGTGAATGGTTATGGCGAAGCTTTACGTACCGATCTTTCCCACCGCTCAGACGGAATAGGAAAGCTTCAGTTTAACAGCAAATCGGCCTTCAAGTTTGAAAGCCGATTTGTCTCCTTTACTGCAAAGGCGGTATGGTTATTCGTTTAATTCCATTTTTCTCAAACTCTCGTATATAATCCATTTCTCGATGGAAAATTTGCATAAAAACTTCATTTTTTATTTCTTTAATGGGGCCTATTTGCTCTATCACATCTCGTTTAGCCATGCGATAGGCTAGCGCTTCCCAAAATACTTCGTTATCGTATTCTCCAATAATATCTTGAAGAGAATCTTCATGTTCTTCTGTAAACATAACCTCACTGTTTAGCATGTGAAAAGGTCCTTTTTCAAGGAAAGGCTCTGCGTGTGAAAACATTTGTTTTTCTACATCCGTATATTCCTGTGCATGCTCATCTTCCACTCCAGAACATGCTGTGACCATCCAGTTACCTAAATAAATTAAATCAAGCAGTTGAAAAAAGTGCGTTTCAGATAGTTGAAGTTCAATATCGTTTTTTACAGGAGCTTTTGACATAAGCGCGGATCTCTCCTTTAATTTTGAGGGTAGTTGCTACTAAATAAAATAGCTAAAAGGGTTAATATGCAGGCTAGCAGGAAAACTGAAGAAATGGCTTCACCTCTTTTCTGTAGTGTGAAAATAGAGGTACTGACATCCAAAGAAGTGAATACGAAGGGTGTAAACTTATCATAATCGAAATAAAGACAAGATACAAGACTTTTTTACTAAATTTTCTGACTGTTTTCGTCATAAATACCTATTTTTGTTTTGCTTATACTAGAAAGATCCGAAATTTGTGTGCTGAGCTGTTCAAAATAAAAAAGCGCTGAACCAGGCGCTTTAACGGTGTAAAAAAATAGATAAACCAATAAAAAAAGCAGCTAAAATAAAATCAAAAATCCATTGCCACTTCTCACGTTTTAACAATACGTGCTCTACCCCTGATAACAGCGAACTTATACTAACTAAAACAAAAATAAAGCTCAATTGGTTAAACGAAAATTTAGTGACAAAATTTGATACAAGTATGACTGCTACGGCGATGAACAGTGCCATTTGACTTATAAGTACCCATTTAATTCTCTGTTTATATCCGTCTTTTAAAGCTTGTAATAAATCGTTGCTGATCACTCTCGCTAAACCCCTTTTGTATTCCTATCGTCAAAAGTAAGAACGCAGCAAAAAACGCTTATCTGCATCTTAACTACTTAGCAAAACTAGCTATTAAATCGAAACATAAATATCAACTTGACTGAACTCAGGATCAATACAGCGTTCATCATATAATTCAAAATCTATTTTATAGGCACGATGATTTTTTTTAGCCCACTCGCGAATATAAGCCCAAGCCTCTACGACTACCTGTCTAGCTGGCCCAACAGCTGTTGTAAACACCATATATTCACCTTCTGGGATGATGAACTCTCTCATATCATCTTTGAGTTCTCCGCCGGGTAAAACTTCATATCCTAGAGCAAATGTAAAATCCATTTTTTGATTATATTCAAATTCTGTATAAAGAGCAAATGTATTACCATTTACTTTATTGGCGATTTTATTAGCTAACTGTTGTTTATAAAAAGTCTGCCAGTGCTTAGGAATAAGACCTGTGCCCGTTTCTTCCACAGGTTCATCTGTTCGAATAGGCACTCCTACAACAGTAAATTCATTTACCTTGACTACTTTTTGACTTACGACTAAGTCAGTCAACATATTGAGCCCCCTTAATTCTTCTTTTTCTGTAGTTACAATGAGGGAAATACTTCTTAATATGCATTTTATTTGTATTCAAAGAAAACGTCAACCTTTTATGCAAATCCCTTAACGAAGGGGCTGAAGATCATTCTTCTAAACTATAAAAAAACGATTCTATTTTCTTTGTACATATCATACGTATAAGATACCCCTAATTTACAATAGAGTGAGGTAAAAAAATGAAGATCATTGAACTTGCCGAATTCATTAAAACAAGTAAAAAAACAACTAAACTTGCTCTCTCCTCTTCTACAGTACAGTATACATTAGAAACAGATGATTTGAAAATTGAATTAAAAACAGGCGGCACGAATAAGCGAATCGTGTTTTTTCGCATCTTCTTAAAAGGAACATACAAGGATTGGATTTCTTATCACCGGAACGAACATCATATTTACGAATTGTATCAAAATATTCCTTTATCTCCTAAAATGCAAAAGCAGCTTTTGTATGCTATTGCATCATAAAAGAGCTGGCTTAGTTAGCCAGCTCTTTTTCAATACATTAGACGAAGCTCAAGCCAATTAGGTTTTAAATGATTCATTTTTTATCAAAAAACACCGGAAGCTTTGGGGTCAGTCCCATGCTCCGGTGCTTTTCTTATTTATGCTGTAGCTTTGTAAACGAATGTTTGTGCGGCTTTGCATGTAATTTTCCCTTTGTCCATTGAATTCCTCTGTATAAATAGTACGAGCACCAAAAAACTGCTGGGACGATAAGTACATATGCGACGATACTATTTGTAAAAAAAGAAGAATCTATGGAACGAAGCAATCGGTAGGTCTCATTTAATATACATATATGCACTACATAAATGCCAACTGAATTTTTCCCAACCTTTGAGAAAAACGAGTTTTTGCCAAGACTTGGACTGCTTAATACGAATAAAAACAATGATGCGGATAAAAAAATCGTAGAAATAAAATAGTCTCCGGGCTTGCTGTGCTGGATATTAACCAACCAGTAACGCTCAACGATCTCTAACGCTGAAAACACAAAAAAGCTGGCTAAATAAATCATGGGCCTTGCGTTTAATACTGACAGAATTTGCTTACCATAAAGGGCAAACATAGCTCCTAATACTGTATAGAACAAACCAAAGAACAGGGCATCTCTCGTTTGAAAAGAAAGTGGAAAAAATAAAGAATAAGACTGTCCAAATAACCCAGTTACATATAATACGGTGCTGATAAGCATTAATAAGCCGATCTTTTTCCATCGTTGAAATAAGAAAACGATGACAACAGCCCAAATTAATGCAATCAAGTACCAAAGCTGAAATCCGCTTGTGTCACTTCCATAATAAAAGATATCTTTGAATGTGATAGATGATGTTAAATAATCAGCTACTGCATTTTTTCGCTCTGCTAACGTTCCGTGGTTCTGAAATAAGCGCAGAACTACGCCAAACAATAAATAAAAGATGAACCAACATGCATAAAGCTTTGAAATATTCCACGTGTATTTTTTTAAGTATGCAGAAGGCTTTGGATGTTTTTGAATTTTATTCATGAACAAATAACCTGATACAATAAAGAAAAAAGGAACCGCGAATCGTGCAAATGTGTCAACAATGACATCTAGCACATTTTCTTGGTTCCCTAAAAAGAAATCGTCATGTGATGGATTAACATGAATACAAACCACAAACACTGTAGCAAAAAACTTAATAAAATCAATTGAATAATTACGTTCCATCTTGTTGTCAGCTCCTTAAAATAAACTCGAGCTCTATTTTAGCATAATTATCCAAACAAAAAAGAGATTTTGGTAAAATTAACCTTATAGTCATGGAAAAAATTTCTTAACTTCCAATATTCTAGTCTTGTTTACTTGTATGATGTCTTTCAATATTCCAAATAAATGATTCTAAAGAACTAAAAAACAAAAAAACAGATTACCGGTAACCTGTTTTTTAAATTAACATCTTCCATGCAAACTTGTTATCGTGTTTAATATCGACTTCTTTTTCATACAACGCCTGCACATGCTGTTTAATTTGTTTGAGAAACAGCATTACTTCCCCGCTTGATACGGCAGCTGAGTTGAGAGATAACGAATGTTTTTTAGCAATTTTTAATTCCTCGGTTTCCACAGAAATACTCACGTGGCGAAATAAGTGCCAAGGGTAGTAAACTGTTTTAAAAGATTTTGAGAAATAAATTCCTTTAGAACAAACGGTAATCCCTTCGGTTTTTTGAAGAGGATATGTATTTAAATGAGCTACAATTTTTTCTTTTGCAGGTAAATAGAGCCTGTTTCGCATCTCTTTTTCAACTTCTTCACATAGTTGTCCTTCTACCGACAACACATCTTTTGGATCAGGTGTTTGATGAATTTGAAAAGATGAACAAATAGAAGTTAATTCTTTTGAGGATACACACGGATATATATAGTCTTGACACATATATTCATGAGAATGAGTGCGAATAAATTTCTTGATTTTTTTTAATAGAGATACTAGCTTTCTAGCTGAGTAATCGTTTTGATTGACTTGAAATTTCTCCACGTCATTAAAACAGATCATTTCTTCTTTTCGAATGGTAATGGATTGAATATTGGCGAACTCTTCCCATGATATCTTTCCTTTTTTCATTCCTCTGCTTTTCCAGTAAATCCCCTTATTTGTAAAGCAAATTCCCCTTTTATCTAGGCCTGCTATAAAAGAGCTGTGTAAATACGCAATTATTTTTTCTTGGGGCTGAAACTGAAAGTATTTGCTAGCCATTTTTTTGTAGAAACTAGGTATTTGCATTACATAAAATTGACTTTCTCTATAGATTAAGCATAAGTCAGTCAAATAATTAGTTTTCAGCGTCGCCACGCTCTCACTTCCTTTTTGAGTGTAAATAACCGTACCCATTTTTTTCTATTACTTTATAAACGTTTTTTGATGAAAAAAGTTTCAACTTTTTTTGTTTTTTTATGAAAAAGCTTTAAATTGAAGCACCCCTTTCATCTAGGAGGTTATCTAATTACTCACTTATTCAATAATCTTATTTTAAACGTTCCCTACTTAATTAAGAAACTAAACCAGATAATAGCAGTGCTTATCTGGTTTATCCAAATCATCCGTTGTGAACAAAAATAAACCGCAATGCGGTTTGTTTTTTTAAGCTAAATAAGCTTCTTTTATTTAATTCCATAATAATCTCGAATATCTTTGTGAAAAATGTTATTTCTGAAAACGATGAAAAAGCTTACTGTTTATGTACACCTTTTTTTTCGCAATCTTTCATAATAGATTCAATCTCATATACAAAGAGAAGCTGAAAAAATAAAAATATAGTTATTTTCTACAATATACTCTTTGGCTGTATATATAACAAAAAAGCATGTCACCGTGAGGAAACATGCCGTGTAACTATTCAACCTAAAAAAAGGTGCATACTATGCACCTTTTATATGACCCTTTGTTTTCCGATTCTCCCCGAGTTTAACTATTATTTCGTAATGCCTGTGATCCCTCTTCCCCTGTTCGGATCTTAATGGCATTTTTTAATTCATAGATAAATATTTTCCCATCTCCAGGCTGACCTGTATTTAGTACTTTTCTTGCTTTATCAACAACGTCAGATACTGGAACTTCGCACACAACAATTTCTACTTTAATTCGGGCGTGCATATTGTCTTGTTTTTTGATGCCCCTGTAAAGTTCCGTAATGCCTTTTTGCAATCCGCATCCTAACGCATCTGTAACCGTAATACCGCTCACGCCAATTTTTGCTAGTTCTTGCTTAAGCTCTTCAAACTTTGAAGGGCGTGTAATAATTTCAATTTTTGTTAAAACATCACTCACTGTGCCCACCCCTTTTACATATTCGATTCATGATACGCTCTTTCACCGTGCAGCGTAATATCAAGCCCAAGCGTTTCTTCTTCTTGTGTCGCACGCAGAGATACGATTAAGCCAACGACTTTAACAATAATGAAGGTAGCGATGCCGACAAATAGATACGTTGCTACGATAGCCACTAGCTGTTTCCATAGTAGACTTGGATCTCCGTAGAATAAACCATTCGCACCGGCATCATTTACAGAAGTGGTGGCAAATAAACCTGTTGCAATACCTCCCCATGTTCCCCCGATACCGTGGAGACCAAATGCATCTAACGCATCGTCGTAACCGATTTTCTTTTTAAGTGAGAAGATACCCCAGAAACAAACTGCTCCGCCGATAAAACCAATTACAATAGAAGCAAACGGTGTAACGAATCCACAAGCTGGTGTAATAGCTACAAGTCCAGCAATCGCTCCCGAAACGGCTCCAAGCAGCGTAGGCTTTTTATTAATAATCCACTCTACTACAAGCCAGCCGATAATTCCTGTTGCTGCCGCTGTATTCGTGTTAATGAAAGCCGTCATTGCAACGCTGTTAATAGTTAAGGAACTTCCAACGTTAAATCCAAACCACCCGAACCAAATCAGCATTCCGCCTAAAAGAGTTAGCGGTAAATTGTGAGGTGCTGCAGCATCGGCATTTTTTCGTTTTCCAACAACAAGAGCTAGAATTAATCCTGCTACACCTGATGAAATGTGAACGACGTTTCCGCCAGCAAAGTCAATAGCTCCTAGTTCACGAAGCCATCCGCCAACTCCCCAAACCCAGTGTGCAACGGGTGCATATACAAATAATGACCATAGGATAGCAAATAAGATAAATGCTGAAAACTTCATGCGCTCTGCAAAAGCACCAGAGATAATAGCTACTGTTAACACAGCAAATGTTAGTTGAAACATCATAAACATGTTATGCGGGATCGTTGCGCTGTAGTCCCCGTTTGGAGTGAATCCAACACCTTTTAATCCCACCCAGTCCAAGTTTCCAATAAAAGCATTGCCACCGGTCGAAAAAGCTAACGAATAGCCAGCTACTATCCAAAGAACGGATATAACAGCTAAGGAACCTACACTATACATCGCGGTACTTAACATGTTTTTACTTCGAACCATGCCTCCGTAAAACAATGCAATAGCTGGTGTCATAATCCAAACCAATAATGCCGAAAAAAACATAAATACTGAATCGCCCATTTGCATGATGATTTCCCCCTTAAGTACGAATAAATAGCCCCTGAATTTAATGTTAGATTATATAACATCTTTTGTTATGTTTATTATCATATTTGATTTATATGTATTTAGCAACTACTTTTTGCAAATTTATTCAGAAAACTTTTGTTTTTTTATACTCTTTTCTTTTTGTTGTTTATTCTTCTATGTACACATAAGCTAAAATATTGTTTGTGTGTTAGAATTTATGACATAAAAAATCCTCTTCTTGGAGTAGAAGAGGATTTTTCTTTACAAATACATATATACACCTGGTCCTAGAGGAATACCGAATACAGCAAAAACAATCAACATTATAATCCAAATTCCTAGGAAAGCTAAAGTATAAGGAAGCATAAGTGAAATGATGGTTCCAAGTCCTGCTTTCGGCTCGTATTCTTTCATAAAGGCTAAAATGACAATCATGTATGGATTTAAAGGAGTGATTACATTCGTAGACGAATCTGCTATTCGGTAAGCTGCTTGAATAAATCCAGGATTGTATCCTAACAGCATGAATAACGGAATAAAAATAGGTGCTTCTAGTGCCCATTGAGCGGAGCCACTAAAAATAAGAAGGCTTAAAACAACAGTTAAAAATACAAAACCAACTACAACTGGAAGGCCAGTTAGATTTAGTGCTTTTAATGCATCCGCTCCTTCTACTGCAATCCACGTTCCAATATTAGTCCAATTAAAGTAAGCGATAAATTGAGCAGCGGCAAAAATAAGGACAATATAGCTAGCCATATCTTTCATCGAATCAGTCATATAAGCAGGTATATCTCTAGAACTTTTGATTTTCCCTACTGTTATTCCATAAACAGAGCCAACTACCACAAAAAACAGCAGCGTAATCGGAATGATACCATCTAAAAAAGGAGATGGAACAATTCCACCGTCTTCATTTCGTAGAGGAGAGTTGGGCCAAAATAAGAAAACAGCTAGTACAACGATATAAATACATGTAGCAACGATACTGTTTTTTAATCCTTTTGCTTCTACCTCACTGATTTCACCAAAATCATTGCGTTTTTTTCCTTTATAATTACCCAGTCTAGGTTCTACAATCTTTTCAGTAACGATCGCTCCTATAATAGTTAAAACGAATACAGAAGCCGCCATGAAGTACCAGTTCGCTGCAGGACTGACAGCAGCGCTTGGGTCAATTGTTTTAGCAGCTTCAGTAGAAATGCCTGATAACAATCCATCGGTTCCGGATATAATAAGATTCGCTGTAAAGCCTGATCCCACCCCAGCAAATCCTGCTGCTAATCCAGCAAGCGGGTGTCTTCCTACTGTATAAAATATCATTGCGGCAAGCGGAGGCACGATGACAAAAGCAGCATCTGCGGCTAAGTTGGCCATAATTCCTGTAAAAATGATGGCGTATGTAATAAGAGCTTTTGGAGCATTTAAAATCGTTTTCTTTATGGCCACTTCAAGCAGACCTACTTTTTCTGCAAGTCCGACTCCAAGCATCATAGCAAGTACAAGTCCTAGGGGCTTAAATTCAGTGAAATTGGTCAGCATCGATGTTAAGATATACTGAATGCCTTCATGCGACAATAAACTTTTAATTGGAAGAGTCTTATTAGTACCAGGATGGACCACCGTTACTCCCATACTATTAATAGCAACAGATGCTACTACGATAATAAGAGCTAAGCATACAAACAAAATAAAAGGATCAGGTAGTTTGTTTCCGAATGCTTCTACTCTTCCTAATAGTTTGTCTAGAAAGGTTGTTGGATGTGATTTTTGCTCTGTTTGCAAATTAGGTTGTGCCATACTTTCTCTCCTTTTTCTTTTAGATTCTTTTTGGTTTTTTTCCTTTTAATTACCAAAAAAGACTATTAGTACATAATAATCTGAATATTTATATTATTCAAGTATTATTTTTAAGGAATTCTTATTTATCTATTAAAACTAATAGCATTTAGATAAATAGAAAGCCAGAAGAGATCTTTTGAATCGACAATCAAAAATAACAAAAAGCTCTCCGTTTGAAGAGAGCTTTTTGTTATTTCGCTATACTAGATGGAGCAGACTCTTTTCCCGACTCGTTAACAGCTGTTACATAATAACGAGACTGAGATGCGTCGGAGTCAGCAAAGCTTTTTCGCTCAAATTCCGAAACGCTGCCAATATGGACAAATGTTCCCCCTAGGTTCTTTTTATAAATTCGGTAACCAATAATATTGCCTTCTCGTACCGCATACCACGTAAGCAAATTACCGCTCATCTTTACATGTGTAGGAGGTTTTGGTGCAGTTGCTTCACGCTCCAATTCTTTTGCTTGGTCAGCTTTTAATTCTGTATAGACAACTAACCTCTCTTGATGGGTTCCTTCTGCACGGTCAAACGTGCCTGTACACGTAATTAGATTTAAATTACGTTTGTTGCTGTACCCAAAAATTTCGTTTAAAGGTGCCTTATCTCGCGGATAGCTTTTTGTACGTTTAACAACAAAGGTAAGCGTGGTCCCCTGTACATCTCTTACGGTAATTTCATCGTCTTTTTTTAAGTTTTTTAGATTATAAAAGACGGCAGGACCGGTTTTACTGTCTACGTGTCCTGCTAATACAGCATTTCCTTTTCCTCCAATCAACAGCTAGAAGCCACTCTATATATTAAACCTGTGCCATAAAAAATCCGAACGAGTTGGATTCTCTATTAAGAATCTCAGTTCATCGTTCGGATCTTCTTTCAACTAAACTACTTTTGTCTGAGCCTCTTTTTATCTTTACTTATTTAAAAAATTCCACATCACGCCGTTTACTTCTCGTGGCTTTTCATGCTGAGGGGCATGAGATGCTTCAGCTAATCGGTGAACAGATATGTTTGGCACATATTCTTCAATACCATCTAAGTTTTCAGGCATAAAAGTAGGATCTTGATTTCCCCAAATAATTTGTACCGGGATATTTAACACTTCTTCTTCTAACGGAAACAAAGATTTTCTTCGAAGGTCTTCTTCCGTGAAAATCTTTAAATTGCGGTAATAACTTAGCATGGACAGCACAGAGCCATTTTCCCAAGAATTCATGTATGCTTGAACATCATCAGCTGTTAGGTATCCTTTTTTTACACCTGGGTCGATCACAAGCTTACGCAAACCTGAGAAGTTGTCTCGTTCCATATAGTCCTGTGCTTCTTGTTTTTGAAACCATTTCATATACTCACTTGCTTTTTGCTGATTTTTATTTGTTCTAAGCTCACGCATAAATGTATAAGGGTGCGGACCGTTAAAAGCAATTAATTTTTGTACATATTCCGGGTAGCGATAAGCGAATGTCCATCCGATTCCTGCTCCCCAATCGTGTACAACTAGCGTGCAGGAGCTATATCCTAAGCCTTCAATCACTTGGCGAATATCTTCTACTAATACATCAATCTCGTATGATTCTAGTCCGCTTGGCTTTTCAGATAAGTTATATCCTCTTAAATCCAAAGCAACTGTGTGAAAATCATTAGAAAATTCATCTATCTGGTGTCGCCAAATATGCGAAAAGTCAGGAAACCCATGAAGAAATAGCATAAGCTCTCCTTGTCCCTTGCTTATGTAGTGCAAATTGACGCCATTTACGTTTATATACTGTTTGCTCATTGTTCATTTCCTCCTTTATAAGTAGCTGTAGAGCAGTATAACGCTGTAAAAAATGAACGTAAATTCATTTGCTTCGTTCACTTCTTTTTAGTTCTTTTTATGAATATAGTTAATTATTTAGAGTGGATTTTTTTGAAGGAGTGATTAACAATGGCTCATATTTATTCAAAGGGCTGGTTTGTTCAGCAGTTAAAAGCGGCCAATATCTCTAAAATTGATGGAAGAAAGCTAGAAAGTTATAAAACCTACATTCTTCGTAATTTATATGCTGAGCTTATAGAACAAGGTAAAATCAACGGCTAAAAGAGGTTGAGACATAACGAAATGAATCCCATCTAAAGATGAACAAATTGGGTATATGAGCTGAACTGCTTGAGACACCGCAGTTGATTTTCGTGCAGGCCGCTGAGCCTCCTCCTCGCTTGCGCTCCTGCGGGGTCTCACCTGTTCCGTTTTCCCCGCAGGAGTCTTTCGTCTTGCTCTCCAATCAACTGCTAGAAAGATTTACACACATGAAATCTACGTTTGTCCTAACAAAAAAAACGAACCACTAATCAAAAGTTTTGATCAATGGTTCGTTTTACATTTCGTCTAACGTATTTTTGTCCCAGCCTCTTTTTTTTACAGCGATTGCTCAATAAAAGATAGTACGTACTTTACATATTCTTTTTTGTATACGTGATAATTTTGAACGTGTTCTGCTTTCTTAGTTTTCCAGAAGTGAAAAGCATCCGGGTGTGTTTTAGCCATTTTTTCGCTTTCAGTGTAAGGAATTTTTGTATCTCCTGTGCTGTGTATAAATAAAATGGGTCGAGGGTAAATATGCTCGACTGCTTTAATAGGGCTAGCTTCAGCAGGATTTACATCTGCAATAACAGGAAGAATAGCAATTGTTAGCGGTGTAAACGGAAAGTTTGGTAAATGAGACCATACAGATAGATTTTCTTTTAAATAAGAGGTTAAATCACTAAAAGGACTATCCGCTACTACAGCTTTTACGTCTTCATCTTGAGAGGCTGCTAATAAAGAAGTGGCTGCTCCCATTGAAATGCCGTAGAGCACAATTGGCTCTTTTGTTGTTTCTTTCATTTTCTGAATAACGCCTAATAAATCGAGCTGTTCTTTTACACCAATCGTTGTTTGATTCCCTTCTGAGTCTCCGGAATCTCTAAAATCAAACATGACTACTCGATATCCCGCTTTTACAAATTCTTTACTCAGCGGCAGAAAGCCAGCTCCTTGTGCTTCACGGTTATTTCCGTATCCATGTGACATAATGATGGTCGCTTTTGGCTGTTCCGTTGGTTCAATCATCCATCCTTTTAAATGGGTTATTCCGTCTTTGCTCAAAAATACTTGATTGCTATAGTGCATGCCGTAATCACCAGGATTTTTCACAGCAGGATTTTTATCTAGTTTTGTCAGGCTTATGCCCACATAAAGAGAAATTGCCGTACAAAGTACCAAACAAAGAATAACAAAGGATATCAGGCTGATCCATATTGTTTTTTTCTTTTTTCCTGTATTTGTCTGTCGATTTAGAACTGGAGTCAAGCTCGTTCCTCCTTTTTATCTAAGATCATCTTTCCTATTCTTATTGCTGCTTCCCTTTCTCCATTTTAAAGCTAGCCCATCTATTTTATGAATAAAATTCGTTTTATTTTCCACATATTTTTCTGGTTCAAAGCGATAGCGATGCGCTAGTTCTGTTTTCAACGTTTCGTATTCTTTTGCTGCATCAGGGTGAGTACGCAGATAATCTCGAAACCATATATGTCGATTAATTTCTGGGTGGCCTTTTTCATACATATGAACATGATGCGTTCTTTCATTTCCGCCTTTTTGGAAGTATCGTCTTCCTTTTATGCCGTTTTCACCTTTCGCTTCGTAACCAAGCTGTTCCATCCTCTGATTATATGTATCTACCTTTTTTATATCTTTCACTTCAATAAGTAAATCAATAATCGGTTTTGCGCTTAAGCCGGGAACAGCAGTGCTTCCGATATGATGAATCTCTAAAACTTGAGCTGACATTATAGTTATTAAGGCGGCAGCTTCTTTTGTAAATTCCTTTTCCCACGCGATATTATAGGGTGTCAGCTGAATTTTTCTTACAGACTTCATCTTCAATTCCTCCTCTTGCAACGAAAAAACTGCTGATTATAGAATAGCCTATAATCAGCAGTTTTTCATCATTTAACATGTTATTAAGACTATGAAGCGCTTTTATCTAGTAAACGCCTGCTTCGCTAAGTTAATAACCGTCATATCATCCATAGGAGGGTTATGAAGGCCGGCACGCACATCTCTATAATACCTCTGTAGCGGATTACTGCGCTGTAAGCTTCGCGCCCCAACTATGCGCATGGCTTTGTCGACGACCGTACAGGCACTATTGGTCACTACGTGTTTGACAGCTGCTAATTCTCCCGCTAATGCTGATCGATCGCTGGTCTCATCCCATTTGCTTGCCACGCTGTACATAAAGTGACGCGCCTGCATGAGTTCAAGTTCCATCTCTCCTACTAAACGCTGCACATTTGGCAATTCGCTAATCGTTCCTTCAATACTATTAGGAGAATATTCTTTAGCAAATGCAACAGCATAATCTCTTGCTGCGATGGCTGTACCCATGTAGCAAGCTGGTATATGAAGCAGCCAGCCGCTTGGCTCATTCTTTTTAAAGCCACCTAGGCGTTCAACAAGAAAATCGTGTTCAATATCGACATTTTCTAGCACAAGGTCGTGACTTCCTGTCCCACGCATTGCAATCATATCCCATGTTTCTTCTATTGAAAGTCCACTTGTTTCACGAGGAATTAAAAATAAGCCGATCTCTTCTTCTCCTTCGATGCTGGCTTTTACCAAAAAGTAATTTAAGACTGGAGACATTGTAGTAAATGTTTTTCGACCATTGATTTGCCAGCCTTTTTTTGTTTTTACGGCTGTCGTCTCAGGTTTTCCTCCTCGAGTAGGACTTCCTGTCTTCGGTTCAGTAGCAGCGGTGTTAATAAGTGCACCTTTTTCTATTTCTTTAAAAATAAAATCGAGCATTTGTTGATTCCAAGGCTGTTTTTCACGTAAATCCATTGTAATTCCCATATGCCATCCAATACTAAGAGCCGTAGAAGCGTCTCCTTGAGCAATTAATTCTTGAAATAATAAAAAATCATAAAGGCGTAATTCATCTCCGCCATATTTGCTTTCGAGAGAAAGACGTGTATAGCCCGCTTCTTTTAACTCTTGAATATTTTCAAACGGAAACGTACCTTCTTCATCTATTTTAAAAGCTCGTTTCTTAAATTTTTCGACTAGAGGCAGCAGTTTTTCATACGTATCTTTTTGGTTTTTATTTACAAATGAAACACTCATTTGCTTCATCTCCTTTTTATATGACAGAGTGTCCCTATCGGATTAATATATAGTTTTTATCATAGCACATCTCACTCTTACTGTGCATGTTTGGTGTGTTTATCTTTCTCGTTCGGTTTATTATTTTTCCAATTTAATGGTCTTTTTTACCTATACGTTCCATACATTTAATGGAATAAAAAGAAAGGGATGGTGTGAATGAATCAATGTCCAAAATGCGGTGCCAGTGCAAGCAAAGACCAATCATTTTGCAATAACTGCGGCTTTTCTTTCACGGTGTCGCCGGCTGCAGCTAAGCATAAAAAGGGCTGGTATATTGGCGGGGGTATTGCGCTTATACTCATTTTAACTTGTGTATTGTATAACCTGTTCGCTAGCTCAGAAGAAAAAACGGCTGACCGCTTTGTTGAGGCATTAGAATCGAAAGATACAGCTGTGTTAAGAGAGTTATTAGACTCTTCACAGTCTAATATAGTTATCAGTGACACATCTATTCAAGCACTGTTGGATGCAACTTCCGATGGTTCTATTTTAGGTGGCGTTGAAAATGACTTAAAAAATAAAACGAGTGTCTATTTTACAATAAAAGAACAGAAACATTCATTATTCTTCAAAAAACAGTATGTGGTCGTGCCTTCACCTTATTATATCTCCCTCACTACGCCAGAAGATGCAACGATTACAGTTAACGACACAAAACAATCGATATCCAAAAATCAAACGCAAAAAATAGGTCCTTTTATGATTGGAAATTATTCGCTTACGGCTTTTTATGAAAGCTCTTATGGAAAACTTACAGATCAAACTACTGTAAATTTTCATCGGCAAAAAGAAGAAAATATATCTCTTGTATTTAAAGGGGCTTACGTTACAATCTCATCGAATAGAGATGACGCTATTTTATTTATAAACGGAAAAAGCACGGGACTGCAGGTGAATAGCTCATCACAAATAGGTCCTGTTGCCACGGATGGAAGCGTCACTGTTCATGCAGAAGTGCAAAAAGACGGCACCACGTTCAAAAGCAGTCCCTACACTATTCAAAGTGAAGAAAGCATTACGTTGAATATACAAACGCCGCCCGTCGAAAAGGAAAAAACCGTCATAAAAGAACGAGAAGTGATTGTGCCTGGGCCGCGCTCTTATGCTACTTCAAGTTCTTTTATTCTTCCTGGTTCGGATTCTTACAAATTAAGCTATAGTGATATCAGCAGCTTGAGCTCTGGTGAACTAAGGCTAGCTCGGAATGAAATCTATGCGCGACATGGGTATGTATTTAAATCGAAAGATCTTCAAGCCTATTTTTATGGAAAGTCGTGGTATACGCCTGATTCATCATTTAGAGACTCCTACTTATCAAGCGTTGAAAAATATAACGTTGATTTTATCAAATCATATGAATAAAGTGAACTCCCCTTTTACACAGGGGAGTTTTTTGATTGAAGCAAGTGCTTACTCCTACGTTTTAACTTACCATGATTCCTGTACACGTTACTAAATTTCTTATAGCCTTCTTCATTCTTTTCACTGTAAAATATAAAATAGATGTACATAAACTTAATACACGCATAAGGAGAGATGGAGAATGAATGGAATTGGACGACTTCCACAAAAGCTTAATGGACATTTGATTTTAGAAAATATTCAAGAAACCATGATCATTGCGGATAAAGACCATCGTGTGCAGTGGATGAATGCAAGAGCAATTGAAACACTCCAAGCAGTACTCCCAATCTACCAGTTATCTCACACTGAGGAGTTAATTGGAAAGCATATGGACTTCTTTCATTCCAATTCTGAAGAAGTAAAAAAATTACTCACCTCTCTTCATACCACTTACCGGACGCGTATAACGATTGGAACTCAATACGTAGCAGAAGCCGTGATTCACCCCATTGACACAAAAGACGGTGAGCGTTATGGCTACTTGCTTATGTTATTAGACTTTACTGATCAAGCAGAAGCAGAGCTTGAAAAAGAACAGTTAATTGAGGACTTATCTACCCCTTTATTAAAGATATGGGACGAGGTTTTAGCTGTGCCCATTACCGGTAAGATGAATATAGAACGTGGAAAGAAGCTGACTGAAACGGTGTTAGAGGCAGTTGTAAAAGAACAGGCGCGCCATGTGCTTATTGATTTGTCTTCCCTTCATTCGTTAGACGAAGAACACGGTTATTATATTAACACTCTTCATGATGCCTTGCGGTTGATTGGTACCACTTGCCTTATTGTTGGTCTGTCTTCAAAAATGGCTCTTTCGCTTGTAGACTCTCAGTTTAATTGGCAGACATTTTCCACTGTTCAACAAAGCATCTCTTACATTTTAGAAAAAAAGAATTATCGTATTGCACCCATTTCATAAGCCCATCATATCATTAAGTAATCCTCTCTCAATCGCTTTTTCCTTCAACCGGAAAAGGCGATTTTAGTTATGAGGAATTGTGAACGTTTAGGCACTTATCATCATAGGATACATTAATCAACCATAGAAAAGGGTGAGAGCGTATGCCAAGTGTTATTAACATTTATAATTTAAAGATCAACAGTATCTCAAGCAACGGTTCTGTCAACATTGGCGAAGCACTCCATAACAGTCACACGGCTCATTCAAAATCCACTGGTACGAACTCTTCTTATGGCGATGTCTCACCTGCTTCCTCGAAAATGCGGAACATTTATATCGATCCTGATACAAATGACCAAACAGATATTGCAAACGTTGATCATGCCAATGGTTATCAGCAGTGATATAGGGCAATGCTTGTCAACAGTATGACGACAAACGGTGAATACATTCTCTCTTAAAGCGATAGTTAGAGCGGAATGAATAAAAACAGTAAGGAGTCTCTTTATGCCTCTTCAAATTAACGTTTTTAATATCGTACCAAATGGTGTCACGCAAAACGCAAATATTGATTTTGGTTCCACCATTCAAAACAGTCACACGGCGAACTCAAAGTTTAACGGCGCAAATTTTTCTTTAGGTAACTTCTCTCCTACTTGCTCTCAAATGAATACGGGCGTGTTAGATCCTGATGTAAGTGATTAAGATCAAATTGCAAACCCTTCAGCTCCAATTGGAAATCAAATTTAGCTTTGACAATTCAGTCATGTTACTTAGCACACTACAAGGAGGTGGATAAATATGTTTCCATTTGGAAAGTCTCCTTTTAAAGGAATGATGGAAAATATCCCAAAAGGAATGGCATCTAAAGACATGAATAAATATATTCAGCAAATGATTTCTTCTACGATGTCCCATTCTTTTCCGGATTTTATGCAAGGAAACGAATTCTTTAAGCAAGCCCAAGACATGATGAAAGAACAGCAGGATGTGGGAAATGAAGGTCATGGACAACAGCTAAGAAGGTTTGATTCAAACGTCATCAATACATTAGACGAATGCATTGTTCAGTTAAAAATCCCTAACCGTGATATTGTATCAAGCATTAAAGTCTATCATACTCCATACGTGTGCACGATTGAAGGAATAGATGGAGAAGAATCCTTCAAAGAAGAAATTCAGCTTCCTTGTTCAGTTCGCAAAAAAGGTACGCGCGCCGTATATCGTTCCGGGGTGTTGGAAATCCGGATGCCTAAACATGTTAATATTCCTATGTCTCAAATAGACGTCCACGATTTAGATTAAAGTGGACGTTTTTTTCTGTTTTCATGCATACATATAAAATAGAAAGCGGCAAAAGGCCTTGTTTTATTTTTTTAAAGAAGGTGACAAATATGAATCATGGAAAGTTTAAAAAGTGGGCAGAAACGTTACAAGAAGAAAACCATACAAAATTTTGGGAAAAGATTTTTGACGATGATCCTGAAGAAAAGAATGATACGGAAGCAGATGCTTCTCCTCAGATTGTAAATGAGTATCGAGACTATCCTTTAATTGATGTATACGAATGGGCAAATCAACTGTTAGTTGTGATTGAAATACCCGGTGCTAAACGAACAGATGTTGAATTGACCATGCACGAAAATACTTTACACATATCCGGTTCATCTCTTTTAACGATGAAGGATGCAAATGTTCTTCACAAAGAAAGACGTGAAGGGACGTTTCAACGATCAATTATCCTTCCACCTGCTGTAGGTGAAGCGCCGTGTCACGCATCATTTAAAGATGGTCTTTTGCATGTGAAATTTGATTTGTAATTTATTGTGCAGAACTATACGTAGCATGAAAGGCAGGGAATTTCATGTTTTCTAAGTGGTTTAAACAATCGCCTAAAATTGAAACAGTCCGCAAAATAAATCCGTCTTCCCTTCCAACCCAAAAAAAAGTGAGTCCCATAGACCAAAGTTCTAATCAAAAGCGGAAAGAATTACCCCAAAAGATGAAAACTAAAAAACATTCTAATCTAAAGAGCCCTTCTCAGCAGCCAAAGAAGTTGCCTAGCAAAATGGAGCCTAAGACCTCTGCTGAAGCTGAATTCACAAAACCTACTCTTTCGTCAGATTCAGCGCTGAACCTGCAGGGAATTATTGATCAAGTGACGCGTTTAACCGACGCGATCCCTAAAATAGAAGAGCTTCATCAGCAATTACATGAATCAGCTCACCTTATTCAATCACTGTCTCAACTGCACGAGCAAACAGCTCATTTACTCTCGGCTATGCAGTCAGCTCCTAATTTCGAAGCTATTCAAAATCAGCTCTCTGCGTTAAAGGAAGAATCGTCCAATACAGCCTTATATGAGATGGTGAAAACTCTTGACAAAAAGATTGATGAAGTAACTCAGCCAAAGCAGTCCATTGTTGTTGAAAAAATCATGGTCGAAAAAGTACTGTTAGACAAAATTGATCTTAGTAATAATTTCGGACAGCTAGGCATTAAAGATCTGACCGGCCACTTAAACATCGGCACCACTTACAGCGCTGACTCTGATCAAGTAGATGAAGAAGTCAAAGACTTGTTTTCTGTTAAGCTGAAAGAAAAAAAGATTGATGAACATACAACTGAGACAACGATGAGTTCAGGAGGTGAAACAGAAAAGTCTGACGATCACTCCGAAGAATAAAAAATGACCGCTACTGCTTACTTAAAGCAATTGTCGGTCATTTTTGTTTCCATAAATAGTTGTAATTCTTTTTGGAGGCGTTCCATTAAGAACTCTGAAATTTCTTCTTGATTTTCTTCTTTATGATGAGATGATGCTACAGCAATACGTCCTGTTTTCCCTAAGAAAGCCCGGTACTCAATTACCTTCATCGCAGCATGAAGTAAGTTCGCGTCCGAAAGCGGTGTATTTGTTAGTAGAACAATATTCATTTCATTCTCTTTTTGTCCATGTGTCAGCACAGCCAGCCACGAGTAACCTTTATCGTCTTTTAAGCGAACTTCATGACTGGATAAAGACGCAGATTTCCACGCCACGTTAGCACTGCTTTGCTGTTGAACAATTTCTTGACACCAGTCTAGACCTGTTTCATTTGAACCAAGCGAAAGAGTTCTCAGAGGACGAACAAATGATAAAGACAACAGGCCGGGTTCCTTTTGTAACTGATACAACTCATGGAAGTCCGTCTCTGGATATTGATGCGGAGGCACAAAAGCAATTTGCCGCTTGTTCACAGCGGGATGGTGAAATACATGCAAATCAACGCCATATACTCTTTTTAACGTAGCTGCATCATGGAAAATGGCATCCATCCCCGTTTCTTCTACTCTTCCATCCTTCAGTAACACGGCATTATCTGCAAACAGCGAGGCGATGTTGAGATCATGCAAAATGGCCAGGACCGTTAAGCTCATTTCTTGCTGTAACGTTTTTAACAGCTGAAGCAGTTCCATCGTATGTTTTACATCTAAGTGATTCGTTGGTTCATCAAGAAGTAAGTAGTCAGGTTCTTGCGCCAGTGCTTTAGCCAGTAAAACCCGCTGTTTTTCTCCACCGCTCAGCGATTGAAAAGTATGATTTCTATAGTGCCAAACGTTTGTTAATTTCAGCACGCTTTCCACCACTTCTTCATCCTGTGCTGATACAGTGCTAAACAATCCTTTTGCCTGATAAGGGTAACGTCCAAGTGAAACAATTTCTTGAACCGTAAATTCTAGCCCAATTTGATTTTCTTGCGTCATGACTGCAACTTTTTGCGCCAGCTGCTTTGGTGAATAAGCCTTCACTGACTTTCCTTCTACCTTCACTTCTCCTGATTGAATGGTTAATACATTCATAATCAAGCGAATAAGCGTTGTTTTCCCGCTTCCATTTGGTCCTAGTAAAGCGACAAAAGAACCTTTGTCTACGGTGAACGTGATGTCACGAACGGTCGGCTGCTGCTTATCGTATCCTCCTGTCACATTATATAGTTCAATCATGATATTCCTCTTTTCCGCATACGTTCTTTTACAAGGAGCAGGGTAAAAATCGGCGAACCAATTAAGGCGGTTACGACTCCAATCGGCAGTTCACGAGGTTCTAATATCGTTCGTGCCAATAAATCTGCTAAAACCAAATAACTTCCTCCGATTAAAATAGAAAGCGGCAGTACATGCTTATGATTAGCTCCCGCTACGAGACGCACTACGTGGGGAATAACTAAGCCAACAAATCCAATTGCCCCAGATACTGATACCGCAGCCCCTGTTAATACGGATGCACCTATTAAAATCATTCTTTTTTTCTTCTTTACGTCTATTCCCATAAACTGAGCGGATTGATCGCCAAATGCTAAGCCGTTCAGCTCTTTAACATGTAACAGCAGTATAATCGTACCGACTAAAAAGAACGGCCCTAAAATTTGAATATGAGACCATCCTCTCATTGATACGCTTCCCATTAGCCAGTATAAAACCTGTCTTACATCTTCTTCAGGAGAAAGAGCTACAATTAATGAAATAAGCGCGCTCATAAAGGATGATAAAATAATCCCTGCTAAGATGATGGTTTCATTGGCCAAATTGCCGCTTGCGAGTTTCGTAATACCAAAAACTAAAAGAAGAGTAATAAAACCAGATACAATGCCGACTACAGGCAGTGTGAAGATAGACAAACCAAAAATACTCCAATGAAAATAAATTGCCATGACAGAGCCAAGGGTTGCACCTGAGGAAACCCCGATCGTATAAGGATCAGCAAGCGAGTTTCTTAATAGCCCTTGAAAGGCAGCCCCTGCTATTGAAAGCGAAGCTCCTACTAAAAATGCCACCAGTACTCTTGGAAAACGAATTTGCCAAATGATTAAATCCATGTTTTCCGGACCGTGATATAAGGATAGCCCGGTAAGGTGGCCAATAATAATTTTGATTGTATCTCCTACGGTTAACGAAACTGTACCAATAAATACGCCCATAATTACCGAAGTACATACAATAAATAAACTGACTATGTATAAAATAGATGCTTTGTTTAAAAAAATACGTTTAAAAATCAATACGTTCAGCTCCTCTAGGAAACGAGGCGTGATGTTTTACATTACATTAACCATTCATTTTCCTGTCCATAAACCATGTTTCCATCCTACATAGTATTGGAAACAATCATCTTTTATTTGTTACGAGTGCTAGACTGTTGAACTAGGCAACGTAGAATAGCGTACTAAAGTTCCCGGTGAAAAAACAAGCGAAAACCTCTACAAGCTACACTTTTTGTGCTTGCTCGGGGCTTTTATAGTTGTCAATTAAATGATAAAGCTTTTCCATATCTACAGCTTCTCTCACATATGCTGCTGCTTTTGAAAAAGACTCCTCTTTTTGCAGGCGACTGTTGAATGTGTCCGTAATAGGCGGCAATTTTTTATGTTTACGAATTTGATTAAGCAAAGCCCTGCGCAAAGCATCGTTATGAAACACATCATGAACATACGTGCCAACAACGTTGTCTTTAACCGTTCCTTCTTTTTCATGCTCTACCACTGCAAAAGCTTCCGTGGTACTCTTAGAAACCGTCTTTCCCATATGAATTTCGTAGCCTTCAATCGAAACTCTTTCACTTTCTAGCTGGACATACCCAGCAACTCTTTCTGTTTTTTTGCTGGTTGTCATAACGGTTTCCACTGGAAGCAAGCCCAGCCCTTTAATGGATTCAATCCGAGATTCTACTGCATCAGGGTCTGTAATTGTCTCCCCTAGCATTTGATATCCTCCGCAGATGCCAATGACGTGAACGTTCGTTGTGTTCAAGACTTGATTAATGGCTAGAGCCAGGCCGCTTTCTTGTAAAAACTGCGCATCTTCAATCGTATTTTTGCTTCCTGGTAAAACAATTAAATCAGGCGTACCTAATTGCGACGGCTTGGTTACAAGCCTCACGTGACAGTCTTCTTCTAAGCTTAAAGGATCGATGTCTGTAAAATTTGAGATGCGAGGATACGAGATAACCGCAATATCGATTTCTTTTAACGGGTTCACAAGCGTTGAGTAATTTCTGAGTGATAACGAATCTTCAGCGTCAATTTCCACGTCATGCATATAAGGAATCACTCCTAGTACCGGAACTCCCGTGTATTCTTCAAACCACTTCAACCCCGGTTTTAAAAGCTCTAAGTCTCCTCGGAATTTATTGATTAACACCCCAATTACTCTAGGTTTATGTTCATCTGGGAGCAATTGAAGAGTACCCACTAAACTCGCAAAAACCCCTCCTTTATCAATGTCTCCTACTAACACAACAGGGGCTTGGGCTATCTTTGCTACGCGCATATTTACCAGTTCCCGATCGTTCAAATTCACTTCAGCAGGACTTCCAGCACCTTCAATCACAATTCGATCATAATGATTGGCAAGCTCTTTATAAGACTCCGTGATAACGTTCAAACCTTCATTAAAAAATTCTTGCCGATACTGAAAAGCAAACATATTACGAAGCGGCTTTCCATGAACGACAATTTGAGATTCATGATCACGAGTTGGTTTAATCAAAATAGGATTCATATTGGTTGTTGCTTCGACTCCAGCCGCTTCTGCTTGAATTCCTTGCGCTCTTCCAATTTCTTTTCCATCCATTGTAATGTATGAATTAAGCGCCATATTTTGCGATTTAAACGGTGCAGTTTGATAGCCGTCTTCTTTAAAAATACGGCAAAACGCTGTAGCAATCATGCTTTTTCCAGCGTCTGAGTGCGTTCCTTGAATCATAAGAGGTTTTCCTTTTTTCACTTTTTCCACTCCCTATCACATAAAAAAACCTTAACTGTAAAAGTCAAGGTTTGGTCATGCGCTCATTAACACATTGTCTTGACTTATTTCTCCCACCGAAAAATAAGGGGTTTTTAAAAGCAGGTCTCCTGGCTTATGCTTCATTTTACTTCTGCATCCTTCCTAGTTTGACTAGTGGGTCTTTGCAGGTTCATCCACATTTACAGTAGCGGGGGCTGCACCGGATTTACACCGATTTCCCTATTATCCTCCTTAGAGGCACTTTTAAAATCATTTATTCTTTATTGTAACGAATTTTATAACCATTCACAATAACGATTTTCTTCTATTATTATATATTACTGTGTTTATACTTATTTGGGTCTCTTATGCTATAATAACAATTATTTTCCAAACATCTTATGAAATAGTTAGGAAGGTGCTCGTAGTTGAAGAAAAAAATCATTTATATCTTTATTAGTTTGCTTGTTCTTTATGCTGTAATCATGTCTTTTTGTATGTATCAAACCGCTCATCAGCCTGTTCCGCAAAAAGCAGATTATGTGCTTATTTTAGGTTCGAAAGTAGATGGAGATCAAATGTCTCCTAGTTTAAAAGAACGAGCAAAAACGGCTTTATCTTATTTAAAGACTCATAAACAAACAAAAGTTATCGTAACGGGTGGAAAAGGATCCGATGAAGAAATTTCTGAAGCAGAAGCAGCCTATCGTTTTCTACGAAAAGAAGGAATTAAAAAGAATCGAATTATAAAAGAGGATCAGTCAACTTCTACTTTTGAGAATTTCACTTTCACTAAAAAGAAAGTTGATATTCAACACAAAAAAGTCGTGCTTGTTAGCAGTGATTTTCATTTATTTCGCGCCTCTATTATTGCTAAACGTCAGGGTTATGATGTTTATTCTTTAGGTGCAAAGACACCAAATTCAATTAAACTTCAAGCCTACTTTCGTGAGTATGCTGCTATCTTAAAAACGTGGCTGTTTGATAAATAAATAGAGTACACCCCTGTACAAATAAAAAACACGGCATGAATTCATGCCGTGTTTTTTATTAATCATCTGTATCGATAACTGCTTTTGGTAAACCTGTGTATTTCGCCCAGTAGAAAATACCGATTGAAACAAGAGCAATTAAAATTAAGTCAAGCGGGTTGCTTAGCACACCCTGTCCTCCACCAAATGAGCCTAGGTAAGAGATAACAAGCATAATAATATAATAAGCAACTAGCCACCAAGCAGATTTAAGCTGCTGTGCAAATTTTACAACGTCAGTTGGTACGTATTTCTTAAATGCTACGTAGATAACAACCATTAGAAGCTGTGATCCTAGAAGCCAAGAAATTGTCGTCCATCCTGACCAATATACGATGTATGAACAGAAGATAAATGAAACAGGAGCAATAACGCTCATACCTTTTAATTTAAAAGGCTTTTTAAGGTCTTTTGCATTTACTCTGAATGCAGCAGCTGAAATTGGCGCAATCGCATAAGACAGAATAAGTGCCACTGAACATACGTTTACTAGCGCTTCCCAAGAAGGAAATGGCAGTGTCCAGAATACGGACATTCCAAATGATAGCCATAGTGACGCACGTGGAATTCCTGTTTTCTTATCTACTTTTGAAAAACGTTTAAATAGTGTTCCATTACGAGACCAAGCATAAACTAAACGAGAAGTTGTATTCATGAAGATGTTCCCGTTACCGCCTGGTGATAAAATAGCATCAAAAATAACAAGCGTTACTAACCAGCCAAGGCCTAAAATAAGTGCAATATCTTTAAATGGTAAAGAGAATTGCTCTTGAATTGTTCCCCACCCTCCTGATAGCATATCAGCCGGGATGTTACCAATGAACAATACTTGCAGTGCTGTGTAAATAATCGCTGAAAGTACAATACAGATAATGAGCGCGATTGGAATATTACGCTGCGGATTTTTAACTTCACTGGCTACAGAAACAATAGGGTGAAGTCCTAGGTAAGCAAACATAACGCCACCTGTTGAAATGGCTGCTTGAATACCATTAAAACCAAACGGAGTAAAATCGCCAGTTGTAAAGTTAGCTGATTTAAAGTGATAAGCTAACACGACGATAATTGTAAGAGGAACCGCATATTTGAACACAGATATAATAACATTTGACTTAGCAAATGCTTTTACACTTACGTAGTTAATGATAAAAAATAGCGTTAATAACGCGAACTGAAATAACCAGCCGATTGTAGTAGGCGATTCAGAACCATGTTTAGTTAGACCAGGAAGCCAAAAAGCAACATACTGACGTACAGCCGTTACCTCGATGGCAATCAAACTAGTGTAAGCAATAATGGTAATGAATGAAATTAAGTAACCCACTAAATGACCGTGTGAGTAAACCGGATAACGGATAATTCCACCGGTACGCGGCAGCGCTGCTCCAAGTTCAGCATACACTAAACCGATAAGTAAAATAATGACTCCGCCAATCAGCCACGAAAAACTTCCGGCTGGACCAGCCTTTGACGCTACGTTACTAACCGCAAATAACCAGGCGGAACCAAAAATAGCCCCCATCCCAATTAACGTTAGGTCAAGTAACGATATTGATTTTTTAAACTTTCCTTGATTTCCTTGATCAGACATAATATCCTCCTTTAAAATTTCCACTCCACACATCTACGCCCTTGCGTCCGATATGGGATTCTTTACATCATCCTCCTCTTACTAAGACCTCACAAGTGGATATGTTAACAAATATTCTCTAAAAAACCAAGTTAAAAACTTTATTTTTTTGTAAAACATCGTTGAATTGCTTATGTATAGCGCATAAATTCCACAGAAGATTTGAGGACTACTCCTCCTATTTAACCGCATTTTTCTTAGGTTAAACATAAAAGAATATTCAAACTATTTGTTGTAAAAAAAAGGTCTGGGACATAACGAAATCGACCGCTAGAAGCGGCTACATACGCAACCCCAACGCTTGCCATACCAATAAAAAAATCCGAACGATTTATCGTTCGGATTTTGCTTCAGCTAAAATAATTTTGTCCGTGCCTCTTTTTTTGCTTATTTAAATACTTTTACACGTTCACTTAGCGGTTGAAATTCTTTTTCACCCGCAGGTGCCACGGGATTACCAAATGGCATTTGGGCAATTAATTTCCATGAGCTTGGAATATGCCAAGCTGCTTTTACTTCATCATCAATCAATGGATTGTAATGTTGCAATGTTGCTCCTAGGCCTTCGAGCTCAAGCGCTGTCCAAATCACATGCTGCAGCATGCCGGATGATTGGTTAGACCAAACCGGGAAATTTTCACTGTAAGATGCGAACTGCTTTTGCAGCCCTTCAACTACTTCTTGATCTTCAAAGAAAAGAACTGTTCCATAGCCGCTTCCGAATAAGTTCATTTTTTGATCCGTATCTGAAAAATTTTCAGCTGGAACAATTTTACGAAGCGTTTCCCTTGTAATATCCCATACTTTATCATGCTGTTCGCCAAATAAAACGACTACGCGTGCGCTTTGGGAATTAAATGCTGAAGGAGTATGTTTCACCGCAAAGTTAATAATTTCTTCAATTTTTTCTTCTGATATTTTTACATTTTTATCAATTGCATAAATAGAACGTCGGTTTTTAATTGCTTCATAAAAATCTTTTCCAGCCTGTTGTTGATCACTTGATTTATCAAATAATTTATCTAAAAAACCCATTTTCCACACTCCTAATTGTTTGTTTTTTTAACCTTAAATTGCATGTTTATACCCTTCCCCCTGATAAAAGGAGATAAACAAGATATAATGAATTCTTATATCTCTAATTCGAGATATTAAACTAAAAAAATACTAATTGAAATTTAATTACTTTATGTAACTTACTTTACAATGATTATTATTACCTGTCAACAGAAAAATTATTATTTTTTTGTTAATCATCAAAAGAGGTTGAGACATAACGAAATGAATCCAATCTAAAATGAACAAATGGGATATATGAGCTGAACCGCTTTTTCCGCAGGAGTCTTCGTCGTGCCCTTCAATCAACTGCTAGAAGGAACGAAACAGGTGAAACCTACGTTCACCGTAATAAAAAAACGAACCGCTAATCAAAAATTTTGATCAAGGGTTCATTTTTTCACTTCGTCTAAAATACTTTTATTTCAGCTTTTTTTATAGATACTTAATGTTCATAATTCATCTTTCGCGTCATTCCCCCGTCTACTACGAGGTTAGCTCCTGTTACAAAATCATTTTCAGCGTTTGTTAAGTACATACACGCTCTTGAGATATCCGCCGGCGTTCCAACTCGATTAGAAGGATGCTGCGTATGATCGATTTCACGAAGGCCATCGTAGTCAGATGTCTCGATCCATCCTGGAGAAATAGCATTTACCGTGATGTTGTCATCACCAAGCGAAATGGCAAGTGCATGAGTTAAAGCAACGATGCCGCCTTTTGTAGCGGCATAGGCTTCGGTGTGAGGTTCAGACATTGTAGCTCTCGTAGAAGCTAAGTTTACAATGGAGCCTCCGCTTTTGTTTTTTCTCATCACCTTAGCTGCTTCGCGAGAGCATAGAAACACGCTGCGCAGGTTCGTATTGATAATGTCATCCCATTCATCAATGGTTAGATCATACGGTGATTTCCAGCGGGAAACACCTGCATTATTAATTAAAATATGTATCGTTCCGTACGTACTGACCGTTTTTTTAACGAGATGTAAAATGTCGCTTTCTTTTCGGACGTCTGTTTTTACAAAAATGGCTTCTCCGCCTTGTCTTTGAATAGCCTCTGCATGACGCTCGCCTTCGATTTCGTCCACATCTGCCAGTACCACTTTTGCTCCTTGTTTCGCGTATGCGCGTGACACATCTTTACCTATTCCGTTCGCAGCTCCGGTAACAACAACAACTAAATCTTTAAACGACATATCATCTCCTCCTTATACGCTTTATTCACTTTTTTCTTCGTCTTTAAACAAGTGATCCGTGACGAAAAGAGCAAACGTTTCAGCCGTTAACTTGCATCCAGAAGCTTTTGGATGACCTCCTCCTCCAAGGTGCCCAACAATTTCGGCTAAGTTGATTTCGTCTTTTACTGCACGGAAGCCAATCTTTTGGCGCCCCATGTCCACCATAACGGAAAAGTCGATATCTTCGTTTTCTAGACACAGTGCGTTTCCTAGCTCAGACTGATATGTATCTGCAAATACAATGCCTACGTTGTATGCTGTTTTAGCAATTTTAACACTTTCTTTTATAATTTGTTTTTGCTTGTCGTAAATGTATTTTTCAATCTTCTTTTCTTCTGCTTCTAGTAAAATTTCGTGTTTGTCCGTAAACGTAAATTCTTGATTTTCAGTATGATACGATTCACGAAGCGTTTCTAGAATGGTCTCTTTAAATTCTTCATGCGGGATTAGATAATATAGATGATTGAGGCGCTTTGCTTTCAAATTATTTTCATGGAACCAGTCCCACGTATCAAATAAGCGCACAAGTTCTACGTATTCATCAAGCAGCTCCGTTTTTTGAAGCATGTTGCGGCGCACTAAGTAGTCGTAAAAAAGAGATGTAGCTGCCGTCTTTTTACCATTTTCATCTTCTGCAATAACATGAACCCAATCATATTTCTCAGCTAGCGGAAGAGCAGAAATATGATGGTCAATAAGAGTGATTTGCTGTCCTTTTTTTACCAGTTCATTTAATTTTTCCGCTACTTCATCGTTTACGCTAATATCCGTTATGTATAAAGCTGTGTCTCCATCGTTTTCTTCTTCAATAAAATGCGTCACTGTGTCATTGATGCGACCTATGCTTACGGTGCTGTAATCAAAGTTGTCGTCGCCAAACGCTAACCGACCCAACAGTGCTGGACTTACCCCGTCTAAATCGTTATGTGAAATTAATTTTATTTTTGTCATTAATCAAAACTCCTTTATTTTCAGTCGCCTTAGTATATGTACCGGCTTGTATATTATAGCAATTTCAACATAAAAATGCTGTTATTTACTTTGAAGAGAAGGAATATATTCGCAATAACCAAAAGTAAAGTAAACGTTTAGACCTAGACTTACTTGTATCAAAAGAGAGTGAGACATAACTACATCGATTCAATCAACAGCTAGAAGAAACTACACACATGAGACCTACGCTCACCAATACCAATGAAAAAATCCGAACGAATGTGATTCTCCATCAAGAATCTCGATTCATCGTTCGGATTTTCTTTTAAATAACCTACTTTTTTCAGCCTCTTTCCACTTACTCTAAATTGCTGTGCTGCTTAAACGCCTGTTCATGATTCGTGTGGTTCAAATTCCCGTATTCTAAGCAAATCGTATCAAATACAACATGAGCACATTGATCAAACAATGAACCAAGCGGCTGAATAGAAGCTGCTTCATTTTCGCTTCGGTATTTGGTTGCAGCGGGAATGTGTAAAAGCTCATCAGTATGAGCAGTTAATGGTGATTCTGTACTAGCTGAAATGCCGATAACTGAACATCCTACTTCTTTCGCTTTTTTTGCTACACTCACTACTTGCTGTGTTTTTCCTGAGCCTGATACAGCCACCAATACGTCACCTGCTGCAATCGAAGGAGTAATAGTCTCCCCCACAACGTATACTGTTGCACCTAAATGCATTAGTCTCATCGCAAATGATTTGCCCATTAACCCTGAGCGACCTTCGCCTATAACAAAAATTCGTTTCGCTTGGTAAAGTGAAAATGCTACTTCTTCTATTTGAGGCTCTTTTATGTGATTCATTACGGTCGTAATTTCGTGTAAAATCGTTTGTGTTTTTGTCATTATACGTTCCCCCTGCTCATAAATAAGTCTTGAAATTCAGCAGATGCCTTTGCCACATCCGAACTTTTTGTAATCGCTGATCCAATAATCGCAACATCTGCCTTCATTTGAAGTAATGCTGCTGCTGAGGCTGGATTAATTCCTCCTGCTACTGCTATTTGCGCATCTGAATGAAAATACCGACGCAAATTTATTTGACTCAGCGATTTTCCTTCTTTTTCTTGCTCATCTTTGCTGATATGATGGCAGAAAATAGCGTTTCTATAAATACTTACTTGCTTTTGCGAGCTGCTTGACGTGTTTAATAAATCAACCATCATTTTTTTATTCCATTTTTCGCTGACATTTGCACATGTCTCTATCGTGGGTAAAGGTGATACGCCCATGACTGTTGCTATATCTGCTCCTGCCTGATAGCACATTGTAAATTCATACTCTGCGTTATCAATCGTTTTGATATCTGCTACAATCATCTTGTGCGGAAATGCCTGTTTGATTTTATAAATGCTTTCAATTCCATACTCTTTTATAAGAGATGTACCTACTTCAATCCAATCAACAGAGGGTTCTGCCAGCTTGGCAAGGATAATAGCTTCTTCAATTGTGACGCGATCTAATGCTAATTGTATCTTCATATTCCTTCTCCTCACTTTCTACTAAACCGGTTTAGTAACAACGTAAAAAAATCTAATGTTTTGATGGGCTAAAAAGAGCACGCCATAGGCGCTCTTTTTAGCTTAATGCGACAACGTTGTTTCTCGAATAATTAATTCACACTCATATTGATACTCTTCATAAGCTATCTTTTCTTTCAAAATTTGCTTAATAAGTAAATCTGCTGCTTTTGTTCCCATGTCAAAAGCAGGCTGCGAAATCGTGGTAACGGCAGGCGTTGCTACATCTGCGTAAGGAATATTATCATAAACAATTAAAGATAAATCATTTGGGATATTAAATCCGTGTTGTTTAATAAATTTCTGTACTTCAATGAACACTAAATCGTTTCCAGCAAGCAGCGCTGTCGGCGGATTATCGGCTGCAAATAGCTTCTCCAGCGCTTTTTGCATGTCCGCTTTTTTGCAGTTAATAATCATGAATTCATTTACAGGCATATTGGCTGATGTTAACGCTTCTTTGTACCCTTCTACACGTTCAATCCGGGGTGTAATAGTTAATGGTTCTGTAATAATCGCTATATGCTTATGTCCAAGCTCGAGCAGATGCAAAATAGCCTGTTTTGTGGCCTCTTGGTTGTTCGCCACTACGGATGGAATTTTTCCTTTTACATCATGAATTTTACGATCCATAATAACAACTGGGTATTCTTCTTTGATCATCTGCTCATAAAGAGAAGTATTGGCACCCGTTGGAAATAAAATAAGGCCATCTACTTGCTTTGCTTTTAACATATTAATATATTTCTTTTCTTTATCAGGGTCATCATCTGCGTTGCAGATGATGGCATGTATATCTTGCGAATGGCAATAGTCTTCAATGGCACGAATGACTTCAGTAGAAAACCTGTGCATAATATTTGCGACAATAATCCCAATCATTGACGTTCGCTTTTGTTTTAAGCTCCGTGCTAGATAGTTGGGCTGATAGCCCAGTGTATCGATCGCTTCTTTAATTTTCTTTCGTGTTTCTTCACCCATATATTCATACCGCTTGTTAATGTATTGTGATACGGTGCTTTTGGAGACATTTGCTGCTTTTGCGACATCAAGCATAGTAACTTTTTGCATCATAATCCGTCCTTTTCATTCAATCCCTAAAATTATGCTACTCCTAGTGTAAACGAAAAAAACGAAAAAGGAAAAGCCTTCTTGATAGCAGAAGGCTTTATTTATTAAGCGTACGCAAGCCTAGCTTCTTGAATTTCATGAGTAAAACGTTTCGCTTCCCTTGTTACTTGAAGTAAGTATTCAGGAGTTGGAAGCTGCTTTCCATCCACTAATGTGCTTCCTGCCCCAATAGCAGCTGCTCCAGCTTTAATATAAGCGCCCGCATTTTCAGCTGTAACGCCTCCTGTTGGCATTAATGGAATGTGAGGAAGCGGTCCTGCTATATTTTTAAAATAGGCGGGACCTACTACGCTTGCCGGGAAGACTTTAATCATATCTGCGCCGCATTCATAGGCTGTTAGTATTTCAGTAGGTGTAAAAGCGCCCGGAACGCTAATGATTCCGTATCTTTTAGCCGTTTTAATTGTTCGCTCGTTCACCGTAGGAGAAAAAATAAATGATGCTCCTGCCATAATTGCAATTCGAGCTGTTTCTTCGTCGAGAACAGTTCCTGCTCCAATAAACATTGAGTCGTCAAATTCATTTTTCAATTCTTTAATAACCTCTACAGCAGCAGGGTTTTCCATTGTGATTTCTAGGTTTGTTACTCCGCCCTCTTTTAACGCGTAGGCAAGCGGAATAATTCGCTCAGCGCTTGCTCCTCGAATGACCGCTACAATACCGCTACTTGTAATTTTCTCAATATGCATCTCAATTCTCCTTTTCTATCGTTACATTAAGCCGTTGTTTCAACTGGCTTTACACTTTGAACTTCTCTTGGCTTTTTCGTTGCGACAATAGTTAAAACTGCTGCAAGGAATAATGATCCGGCCATAAAGATATATGAAGCGCCAAATCCTCCTGTTGATCCATTTAAAAATCCTACAATATAAGAACCGGCAAATGAACCAAGTGCGCCCATGCTATTGATTAAAGCCATTGCTCCTCCGGCAACATTACGCGGTAAAATTTCAGGAATAATCGCAAAGAACGGTCCGTACGGAGCGTACATCGTTCCTCCGGCGATAACGAGTAAGGTAAAAGAAAGCCAGAAGTTGCTTGTGCCAACTAAATAAGATCCGTAAAAGGCAAGCGCTCCTACCAATAAGAACGGCCATACAAACGCGCTTCGTTTTAAAAACTTATCTGATAAATATGAAACCGTTAACATTAGTACGACTGCTAATACGTAAGGAACAGATGCTAACCAGCCGGTCTTTACTATACTCATGTTAGGCGCTGCTTTAATAATAGACGGCAGCCACATAACAAATCCATAGACGCCAATACTCCATAAAGCATATTGAATGCTCAATAAAATAACGGTACGATTTTTGAAAGCTTCTTTATAGCCTTTAACAGGTTTGATTCCTTCTTGTTCTTTTTGCAGCGCATCATGTAAATCTGCTTTTTCTTTTTTCGACAGCCAGCCAGCATCTTTTGGCTCATCGTTTACTAGTTTCCACCATAAAAATGCCCAAATAACAGCCGGAAAACCTTCTAAAATAAACATCCATCTCCAGCCAAACGATTCTAGCAAATACCCAGAAACAATCGACATCCAAAGAACGGTTGCCGGGTTTCCTAAAATTAAAAACGTGTTGGCTCTAGAACGTTCTGCTTTTGTAAACCAGTGGCTTAAAAACACTAGCATAGCAGGCATAACGGCACTTTCAACTACCCCTAAAGCAAATCGAATAACAAACAAAAACCCAACGTGGCTTACCATACCAGTAGCTGTAGCAAGTGCTCCCCATAAAATCAGAGACCAAAAAATCAGCTTTTTGGCACTTTTATTTTCAGCATAGTGAGCGCCTGGAATTTGGAAAAAGAAATAACCTAAGAAAAAGAGCGATCCTAATAAAGACGAAATACCTGGCGTAATATGAAGATCTTCTGCCAGCCCTGCCGCTGCTCCAAACCCATAGTTTGCACGGTCTAAATATGCAAGGCTATACGTAATAAATACGATAGGAATTAACCGAAGCCATCTTTTTTTTGCTAGCTGCTGTTTCATTATCACTTCACTCCTTGTTTTTGGAATTCCATATATTTTTGCAACTGCTGTTCAGTTGGATATCCGTCGTTATCTCCAGGGCTTTGTACAGCTAATGACCCAATAGCATTTGCTCTCATGACAGACTGAGTAAGAGAATTATTTTGAAGAAGTCCGCTTAACAGCCCTACTGCAAAGCCGTCTCCTGCACCGACTGTATCCACTATTTGTTTCACTTTAATTCCTTCAACCATTCCTTGCTCTCTTGCTGTCTTAAAGAAGGCTCCTTGTTCACCTAGTTTAATAACGACAAGCTCTACGCCTGCATCTAAATAGTAAGAAGCGATGTCTTCTGCATTTTTGTATCCGGTTAAAATTTTCCCTTCTTCAATACCCGGCAGAACGTAGTTTGCTTGTTTAGCAGCTTCGTTGATTATAAAAATCATTTCTTCCTTCGATGTCCAAAGAGTCGGTCGCAGGTTCGGGTCAAAGGAAACCGTTCTGCCAGCTGCTTTCATCGAGGTAAGCGCGTGTAGAGCAAATTCACGCATACTTGCTGACACAGCAAGCGGTATGCCTGTCATATGCATATGTTTTGCCGCTAAAAAATAGTTTTGATTAAAATCGCTTGGGTGCAAGTGACTGGCTGCTGAATTTTTTCGGAAGTAACAAACTTCCGGATCTCCCACTTCCACTTTAGATTTAATTTGAAAGCCTGTTGAATGTTCGCTATCTACTAGTACACAATCGGTGTTGACTGACTCCTCTTGTAGCCGTTTCATAATAAACGTACCGAAAGGATCGTTGCCGACTTTGCTCGCCCAGCCTGCGCGCAGACCGAGACGAGCGAGACCAATTGCTACATTTGTTTCGGCTCCGGCCAGCTCTTTTGTATAATGCTTAATCTCATGCAGCGGTCCTGGTTGTTCTGCCATGAACATCGCCATTGCTTCTCCGAAGGTAATAACGTCTAATGAATTCATTGAACTTCCTCCTGTTCTACTGCTTGCACCAATGAAATGAAGCCGGGAATTTGTTCCGGTTCATCGATTGGAAACTCTAAAGCTTTAAAAATCGAATGAGAAAACCCTTTCAAAATATCTTTCCACATTTCAGTTGAATCGTTTGATATAGAGTTTGTCACTAGCTTTCCGCAATTTTTTATTACGTGTTTAATATGAATGTAGCCTACAAATGACCTTAGCTTTTTGATTGCTTCCTGGGGTCGTTCCTGTACATAAAGCCAGTTACCAATATCAAACGTCATAGAGACAGGAACTTCGTAAGCGTTATCAAAAAATGCGTGTAGAGATGCTATGTTGCCTCCGTAACTGGTTTGATCGTTTTCCACAAATAGACACAAAGCTGGAAATGCCTGCAATAGCTCCTGCAAATCTCCTATAGGTGATTGTGGCTGATAAAAACCAAGAGAAACTTTTACCCACTGAGCGCCAAGTGATACGGCTTCTTCAAGAATAGCTTTTAATTCTTGTTTGTTTAACTCTCCATTTTCTTTCCACAGTTCAATTGGAGCCGAATATACTGTAAAAAGCGGATATTTTTTTAATTCTTCAGCAATAAGCTCAATCTCTTGATCTACTTTTTTCATTAACTCTCTTCGAATTTCCACTCCATGTACTTGCTGTTCATATATTCTCCCAATCATGGTGTGCTGAGAGCTTGTCGTTTCAAATGCATTTAAAGGAATAATGATACGATTCATAAATCGACCTACCTTTCTTAATTATACTAGCTAACCACTTACTAAACCGGTTTAGTAAATCGATTTATCTAAATTATAAGACTATTGAAAGCGCTTTTCAAGCTTTTTTTATAATTTATAAAAAAAGAAACAACACAGCGTTATGCCGTGTTGTTTCTTAATGATCCTCTGTGCTTTTTACTAAATTGCGATCTTGTTGATAAATATCATAGATTAAGAAACTAAAACCATAGTACAAGACCATGATTACAACTGACTTTGTCATGATAAATAAAGCGCCTAGCCCGATACCAACCAACAGCGTCTGGACACTCAAACGGTCACGCTGAAAAGCTAGCTGTGATAGGAAATAACCAATACCAATTAAAATAGCCAACACCCATGTATTTTGAATGGCTAATACATAGTGACTATATAAATAAAAGCTAGGAAAATAGACGGTGCTTTCTACAAAGCTGGAAATACCGCTGTATGCAAGCCACCACTTTTGCTCTCTTTCTGTTTTAGGAACGGTTGCCTCAATTGACGTGGGCATCTCCTGTTCCACAAAAACCGTTTCTCCATGATCTTTCATCCATTGAAGCATAATGGAAAGAATGATAAAGCCTGCAAAGATTAAAAGCAGCAAATATTCAATCCATGCTGGATACGGAGCCGTCCGGTGAATCGTATCTAGATATACTCCCTGCAAACCCAACATAGAAAATGGAACCGCATGGTATACCATCACCGCAATATAAAATAGTAAAATTAGCACATAAAAAAAGAACTGTTCTTTGTAGTAGCGAATTTTTTTGCCTTCTGAAGCAATTCGCTTAACAGTCACGCTCTCCAAGTACGGACGAATAATGCTTATGATAATAATAAGACACGTAAATACAATCATATAGTTATGTAATCACCTTTTCAACTTCATTATGTAACATTTTTTTCCATCCGTAAGAACAGGTGGTTAACAGCCTCTGCCCTTTCTTATAGTACCAAAAAACTAAACTTTTTGACAATCCTGATTTATCAATTAGGAAGAGGAAATAAGCGTAGCTACATTAATACCGCTAATTGTGACCATAGGAGATCCTCCTCCAGGGTGAGTCGTTCCTCCTACAAAATATAAGTTTTTAACATCTTTTGAGACGTTGCTTGGACGAAGAAAACTATCCATTTTCCGGTTTGAACTCACGCCATATAAAGCGCCTTTAAATGCACCAAACGTTTGTTCAATTTCATATGGAGTAACAATTCGTTCGTGTACAAGCAAAGGCTCGATATCTAAACCAAACTGAGAAAGCTTGCGATAGACAACTTCTCTGTAAGCTTTCATTTCTTCTTGATTCTCTTCTTTCACAGCAGGGGCATTCACTAAAATAAATAAATTATCACCCGGAGCTACCGTGTTATCGGTATATGAAGAATTACAAACGTAAACGGTAGGGTCGGTTGGAAGCGTTTTTTGTTGAAATAGCTCATAGAATTCCTGCTTGTAATCCTGGGAAAAGTACACTTGATGATGAATCAGCTGAGAAAAGCGCTTTTTAACTGCTGCCATAATTACATAGGCTGATATGGAAGGCTCAAATTCAGCTGCTTTTTTGTTTTTAAAATGAGGTCTATCCTGCTCTTTTACGAGTGCGGGATAGGCTTTTAGCAAGTCCCCGTTCACAATAACGATATCCGCGTCTATCTTTTCTTCTCCATTCACTTCCACTCCGACAGCCCGCTTATTTTTTACTACTATTTCAGTAACGCTGCAGTTTGTATACAGCTTTCCTCCAGCTTTTTGGAACACATGTCCCAGCCCTTTTGCAATTCTAGTATTTCCTCCTTTTACATAGTACACGCCATCATTCATTTCTAAGTGTCCAATCAGTGAAAACGTGGCGGGCGATGTATAAGGTGAAGATCCGATATAGGTTGCATATCGATTAAATGCATTTCGAATGTTTTCGTTTTGAAAAAAACGCTGATGAAACGTATCTACTGTTTCAAACGGCCTTACTTGCAGCAGTGCTTTTAATAGAGAAGGGTTTGTGTAATCTTTCCACGATGAAAATGTCCGGTAGAAAAATTGACTTTTTGCAATGTCGTATATTCTTTTTACTTCTTTTAAATAGGCAGGGTATTGCTTCGCAGCAAAGGGATCGAGACGTTCAAGCTGCTGAATCATTTTTCTTTCATCGATAGACATGGAAAATTGTGAGCCGTCAGTAAAAAAATTATTTGTATGATGCGTTAATTTGACAAGAGGCATATAGTCTTCTGCACGTTCGCCCGCTTGCTCAAATAACCACTGAAAAACTTCTGGCATTGTAATGGTATTAGGCCCGAAATCAAAAGAATATTCTCCTAGCTGCACAGGCATCATTTTTCCGCCTACGTGCTTGTTTTTTTCCACGATTGTGACATCGAACCCTTTTGTTTGAAGAAGAACGCCTGCAGCTAATCCGCCTAATCCTGCCCCGACAATTAGTACTTTTTTCATTGGTAATGCCTTCCTTTCCATTCATATCCCTGCTTTTTTCGTTCACGCTTCATAGAATGGTTCATGAGCAGCATCAGCACAATTGCCGACGCCGGCATTGTAAGAAACAAAAGCCCTTTTTGCTGAGCCGACCGGTCAATTAAAAACCGCTGAAAAAGCATAATGCAAAAAGGAAGAATCCAAAGTATGTTGCCTGTGAATATTCCTGCTATAAAAAAAGGAAGCGGTAGCACATAGTAACAGGCAAAAAAAACGCTCAGTATCCAAACTGCTTTAGCGGAGCGTCCCAAACCTACAAAGATGTTTTTAGCAAACCCATTCCATACTTCTTCTGTTGTTTCATACATATAACAGCTAACGTGAGACGTAATATTGGCCAAAATAACGCGCTGTTTCTTTTGCTTAAAAAGCTGGGCTAGATGTACATCTTCTACTAGTGAAGATTTAACAGCTTCATGTCCTCCTGCGATCTCATAAGCTTCTTTTTTTATAAACATAAAAGCACCGTGAGCAGCTGAAGCTTTGCTCATCTTGTTACGATTAGCTACGACAACCGGTAAATAACTAAAAACAACCACATGCTGAAGCGGAACGACCAATGCTTCTAACCACGTTTTTACGGGAAAACGAGGGAAACCTGTTAAAAGAACGGCTTTTGTCGCTTGTGCTGTGGCTAAAGTATGTTCTAGCGTGCGTTCTTTGAGCTGTACATCGGCATCTACAAATAATAAATAGTCTCCATTTGCAGCTTGCGACAGCTGGTGACAGGCATGAACTTTTCCGACCCAACCCTCTCTCAACGCTTTTCCTTCTATGATGGTAAACCTCGGATCGCCGTGAATTTCTTTCAACAGCTCTGTTCGTGTTTGATCTGTGGACTGATCGTCTAGTATGACACATTCTAGATTGCTATACGTTAATCCTTTAATAGAGGAAATGATTCTCTTTACATTTCGTTCTTCATTTCGCATTGGAATCAAAATAGAAATGAGAGGCTGAGGGGTTTTAAAATCCGGCTCGTATCTTTTTAATTTAGGCATTGCTTGAATATTTACAATGGTTAGAAGCAGCATAAAAATAAATAAAAGCATATAGTAAATCATTATTTCACCTTCGCTTTCCACCACGTTAACCACTCGCTAAGCGTCTTTCGGCCTTTTAATAAAGTCGTAAATTCCTCGTCGTTTTTTTGAATGATTTTTTGTTTTTGATGATCGAGCTGAGCAGTGACTGCACCGGCTAGCGTTTTGGTTATATCTTCTCTTGCATTGGCTGAGTCGTAAAAAACAGCTTGCCCTACCCAGATAAAAAGCTCCGGTCGCTGATCATGGCGGAACGTATAATAATATGTAATGGGAATAACTTCAACGTCAGGTTGCTTTTTTAGAAGAAAAGCAGGCCCTTCAGAAAAAGCTAACGGCCTTTTCTCAAGATGCTCTTCTTTACCTTGAGGAAAAACAAGCACCGTTTTTTTCTCTTCTAACAGCTTACTGGCAAACCTTAACGATTCCACTATATGCTTCGGAGACGCTGCATTTACTGAAAAAGCCCCGATTCGTTGAAAAAAAGGAAAATCCTTCATTCCTTGTTCAGACATCATAGCGTATAGGTCTGTTTTTAATACCGCGTTATTTAGATAAAATGTCACTAAACCGTCCCACCAGCTGGAATGATTAGCAATTAATAAAAATTTTTTATCTTTTGGGAGCTCTTCTATATGTAAATGAATACGATAAAACTGTTTTTTGAGCTGATATGTGACAAAGAATTGAAAAAAGCGCTCAAATATTGAGTTTTTCTTCGGATAAATCATAAGCGAGTCTCCTTTTTATACACAATATAAAGAATAAGAAAAGGAATCATCGTCAGCCATACCACAAGCCACAGGCCATTTACTAACGCTACAATTACAAACATCATGACGACTGCACTATACAAAAACACCATTCTTTTTTCCCACACCGGCTCTTCTTCTTTAGGAACCTTAGCTAAAAAGAAATATATGACCAGCTGAATGAAGAAAGACAGTAAAAACCATCCGGAGAAATTGGATAAAGGAATATTATAATAAAAGCTGTCCCCTTCCCATACCCAATATTGTTTAACAACATAGGCAACGGGATCAATAGCCAAATCCATAATAACAGCAAAAAGTGAACCAATGACTGCATAGGCAATTCCATGGACAATAAACGGCAGCTCCATACGCTTCATAATTCCGAGAGCTAATATTCTGCTTGTGATTACGACCATAAACCAAGCCGATCCAATGGTCAGAGGAACTCCTAAAATTTTGGCGCCAAAATCTTTTTCATAATCGTAGGATCCAAATAAAAATCCATATTTAACACCTAGACTTTCGACATAAATAGATGCGCCTGTCACAAATACCGCAACGACCAGTGCCCGCCTTATTCCATAGGCCTTAGCTAGATAAATAAGAGCAAGAAGACTGCTCAAGTGTAAAAAAACAGCATTTGCCCATTCTAACCATGAAGGCAGCAAATCAAAGGAAAGCAAAACGACTCCGCATACGTACCAAACAAGAAAAAAACGATAAATACCATTTGTAATCATCGATTCACCTTCTCTCCAACTTCTTTTTATTAAGTTGCTATTATATAAGCTTGTACACATTCTCTCCATTTTCAATGTGCTCTTTTCTACGAGTAGAACACACTTTCTTAAGATTATGTAAAAATAGCCACTGTTAGTACGTTCCCTAAATAAGAGACTTTATTACTTATTTATAAACAAAAATAAAATAAACGTCCATTAAAATCTACGGATGAATAGATTGAAATGACGTTTATTTTTTCTTATGTATATACACTTCTAATAGCTTTTTGGCAATGAGTCCAATGACCAGTCCCGGTACAACAGACAGCATAGGGAGCCAAATTGGGCCTATAAAAACACCGTTGATGGTTGTCACTGAGGAATACATAATGCCTACTGTAACAAAATAAGCACAGGAGACAAAAGGAATAAATGTAAATCTCGATGCGCCGTTTTCTGCTTCTTTAACAGCATCCCAAATTGCAAAAAAATATAAACATGGATAAAACATTAACCACTGCATGTTCATTACCTCTAGGGATTGTCTTGTTTCCCCTAAAAAGCTTAAGCGAATGCCTTCATTAAAATTTGCGCCCATATTAATGAGAAATTCAAGTACAATAAACAAAATTCCTTTTATATGTTTTTTGTTTAGTAATTGTCCAAAGCCCGGCAACGCAATGCTCCATAAAAGAGCTTCTAGTCTAGTCACGTTCTATCCTAACATTTTGACGTATAAAAGAACTCCACAGCATGATATCAATAGAAATTTTGTCCATAGTTATCAACCTCACAATAATTTACTTATAGTTTTTGTAAATGTAAATTTTTTATACTACATCTCCTTTAATATTTGTAACTTATTGTAAATTGATAAATAGTTTAGCTATTCGACTAGATATTTTTATTTAGAATTTTCTGTTTATTAAAACAAAAGCATGCGATATACTAGTTTTATACGTACGAAAGGATGAGAAAGCTGACATGGAAACAAGTTTTTTTTCAATTTTAATACTAGGGTTTTTTTTAGGAATCAAGCATGCTTTAGAACCAGATCATATTATTGCTGTATCAACCATTGCTTCAAAAAGTAAAAAGCTGTGGCGCTCTTCGCTTGCAGGAGTATACTGGGGGATCGGCCATACGCTTACGCTGTTTATTTTTGGCATGATTTTAATAGTGTTAAAAAGCAGTATCTCTGAACGCATGAGCATGTCACTTGAATTTTTAGTGGGCATTATGCTCGTTTATCTCGGTTTTACATCATTTCTGTCTTACAAAAAACAAGTGCATACGCATCACGAAAAAACGTCCTACTTAAAGTCATTAGGCATTGGCTTTGTTCATGGACTGGCCGGAAGCGCAGCGATGGTTGTAGTAACGATGAGCACCGTTATTCACGTATGGCAAGGTGCTCTGTACATTATCATTTTTGGAATCGGCACTTGTCTTGGCATGCTGTTATTTACAACGGTTATTGGGATTCCATTCGTTACAACTAAAAAGCAAGTCACGTTAAACCGCTGTTTGATGCAGGTAACAGGTGCTGTCAGCATTATATTTGGGCTCTATTATATGTATAATCTAGGTGTAAGCGACGGACTATTTAGTCTGTGGTTCTAGCAAAGAATGAAACATAATGAAAACAATTTAATCTAAAGACGAATAAGTAGGATAAATGATCTCGACTGCTTGTTCAAAAGCAGTTGATTTCTGTGCAAGACGCCGCTTTGTCCTCTAATCAACTGCTAGAAGAAGCTACATACAGGAAACCTACGTTCACCCTGCCAATAAAAAATCCGAACGAATTTGATTCTCTATCAAGAGTCCAGTTCGTTCGGATTTTTCTTTAACTACTATACTTTTTTGTAGGCACTTTAATACTTACGCAAAAGTGATACTTCAGCTTTTAATAACTCCTGCCGGAACAATCCGTATACTTTGATGACTATCTCTTCCACTTCTTGTGTACTAGCAGCTAGTATTCGAATAGCACATCCGGAAATTGGGAGTGCGGAACCTCCTGCTTTACAGCCTGCCTCTTCGCACAGCTGATGTACTTTCGCTATAAATGCGTCGTCGGCGTTTGGATGAACAATGATAATTGATCCAAAATGAGTATACCCTTCCATTTTCATCATGCCGCGCAAATGGTTTTCTGGATTTAAGTATAAATGATCATATACCTTCAGCTGCTTGTTTACATACAGTTTAAGCTTGGAACGCATAGAGGTATATTGAAACAGCTGCCCATCCGGCGACCACCCCGGGGTGATGCTGTCGCACATAAATAAAGCAGCGTTTTCCGCCATATGAACCGTTATTTCTTGGACAAATTCAGCATTTTCATACAAAATAAGCGGGTCTGGTATATATTCCATGATGGATTGTTCTTCAAGGGTTATATACGTTTCTTGTAAAACAGCTTCGTTCGGTGTTTTGTAAACCTTTGTCGCAGATTGAGTAGTAGCCGTTAGCTGAGCATTTTTCTCGACCGTTATCACCGTTTTATATTTGTCTCCGCTCACGTATCCTCCGCCTACGTGAAGCATATAAACAAAAGGTGATTCAGGAGTCATGTAAATAGGTCTGGCAACTTTGAAAGCCCCGTAATGATAAGTATCTTTAATAACGGTTCGCTCACTGTTTCTTTCTGCTCGAAGCTCTAAATAACCCGTGTAGCTCATGATTCAAGGCCGATTAAAAAGGCCTCTTTTTTGATCCATTCTATCACTTGGTCGAGCCCTTTATCTTCTTTTAAATTGGTGAAAACAAAAGGCTTGTGCCCTCTTGCTTGGATTGTATCTTTTTCCATTACTTCTAAACTGGCTCCTACGTACGGGGCTAAATCTGTTTTGTTGATAATGAATAAATCAGATTTAATCATTCCTTGACCGCCTTTACGCGGGATTTTTTCTCCTTGTGCTACATCGATGATATAAATCGAAAAATCAACGAGCTCTGGGCTAAACGTTGCGGCTAAATTATCTCCTCCGCTTTCTACAAAAATAAGTTCAACATCGGGGTGACGTTCCACCAACTCATCGATTGCAGCAAAGTTCATGGATGCATCTTCTCGAATAGCCGTATGAGGACATCCTCCTGTTTCTACTCCTACGATACGATTTTCCGGCAAAATACTGTTTTTCACTAGAAACTGTGCATCTTCTTTTGTATAAATATCGTTTGTAACGACTGCCATGCTTAGCTGTCCTTCTAGTGCACGCGTTAATCGTTCTACTAACATTGTTTTCCCTGCACCAACAGGTCCACCAATTCCAATTTTAATTGCATTCATTTTTACGCCTTCGTCGTTAGAAGGCTTTCCCTCCTTTTTTATGACATGAACAATCGAACATGCAACTGTTCATGCTGCATTTGAGCAATTTCTAACCCTGGTGTCACGGCACCAAATTCCTCTTGATCTGCTTGCAAAATATGCTGAAGCGCGTGCTGCAGCATCGGCTGAAAAAGAACGAGCGTTTTTTGCCCATCCGTTTGGCCGATTGGTATGCCGCGGACTGCATTTTGAATTAAAGAAGAGATGCTAGCGTATAAGTGACTTAAAATTGCCTCTTCTTTTGTAATATTTAACTGCAGGCTGGCTAATGCAAATACAACAGCAGGATGTCCGTATGCCTTTTTTGCTTTTACTTCACTCATATACTTTTCTAAATAAGAGCCTTGAAATAACTCTAAGCAAAGCTTTAACATGCGCTGGCCCACCCGTCTTGTCCCTTCTCTTGTTTCTTTTGACAAAGCAAGAGCGTATAGTTCATGATCAATTCTCATAATTTCGTTAAACTGGTCATGAGCAGCATACTCATAAGCCAGCCTGCATGCTAAACCGTCCGTATACGTCAACTGAACATCAAGGTATGTACGAAGCGCTTCTTGAAAGGTTGCTGTATTGTAAATTTGATTTCGCTGAATATACGTTTCAAAACCAAACGAATGCGAAAATGCACCCGATGGGAAATTTGAATCGCATAGCTGAATCAGCCAAAGCAATGAATTAGTCATGACTGTGTCCGATATGCTTAAAAGCTTGTTTTACTTTTCTTTTTTCACGCTTATAGGGAATATCGAGCTGCTGAAGCAGTTCTTCGACTAAATAATCGTACTGTACGAGCATGTCTCTACCTTCAAACTGCGCCGGCAAGTGGCGGTTCCCAAGCTGATGAGCAATTTCTCCCATCTGCTGAATATCAATCGGCTGAATGGTCAAAATATCGTCTGCCAGCACATGGACAACAATCATATTGCTTTCATCCATAAATAGCACATCACCATCAACTAACTCGCGATTTTCTTTTAGACGAATTCCTAGTTCTTTACCGTGATCTGTTACAACGCGCTGAACGCGCTTTACTAAGTGATCACTTTCGATATATACCTTTTCTATATGTGGAGCTCGTTTTTCTAATGTTGCTATATTTCCGATAATTTTTTCGATTACCATTTTTTTCACCTCAAAATAAAAAGTATCGCTGCGCCATAGGTACAACTTCTGCTGCTTCACATGTAATCATTTGCCCATCTACTTTTACTTCGTACGTTTGGGGATCAACTTCAATTTTAGGCATTTCCCCGTTTAACTTCATATCTGTTTTCTTTAATTGACGAATATCTTTTACCGGTTTAAGCAGCTTTTGTAATCCAAGTTTCTCTCCTACTCTTTTTTCGTAGGCTGCTTTTGACACAAACGTAAGAGACGTTTTAGCTCTTGCTTTTCCATAAGAAGCAAACATCGGACGGTATAAAACCGGCTGCGGGGTTGGAATTGAAGCGTTAGGATCTCCCATTAAGCTGTGTGCAATCAAACCGCCTTTTACAATCAAGTCAGGCTTTATCCCAAAAAACGCTGGCTCCCATAGGACTAAGTCAGCCATTTTTCCTGTTTCTACCGATCCTATGTATTCGGAAATTCCATGAGCGATAGCTGGATTAATTGTATATTTAGCTACATAGCGTTTGACACGTGCGTTATCGCCAGCTTCGCTATCACCATCAAGTTTTCCTCGCTGCTTTTTCATCTTATCAGCTGTTTGCCACGTTCGTGTAATCACTTCTCCTACACGTCCCATTGCTTGAGAATCTGAAGAAATCATACTGAATACACCTAAATCATGTAAAATATCTTCAGCTGCAATCGTTTCTTTGCGAATACGGGAATCAGCAAAAGCGATGTCTTCTGGTACAACGGGATCAAGATGATGACAGACCATGAGCATATCTAAATGTTCTTCAAGCGTGTTGACCGTATAGGGTCTTGTTGGATTAGTTGATGATGGAAGTACGTTTGGAAAGCTTGCCATTTCCATAATATCAGGTGCATGTCCGCCTCCAGCTCCTTCAGTATGATAAGTGTGAATGACGCGATCACCAATTGCTGCAATCGTATCTTCAACAAAACCGCCTTCATTTAAAGTATCTGTGTGAATCGCAATTTGAACATCGTACTCGTCTGCTACCTGCAGGCTTGTGTCGATGGCAGATGCCGTGGTTCCCCAGTCTTCATGAAGCTTTAACCCAATCGCTCCAGCTTCAATTTGCTCAATTAAAGGCTCTTTGGCACTGGCATTTCCTTTTCCTAAAAAGCCAATATTCATCGGAAATGCTTCAGCAGCTTCAAGCATTCGTTCAATATGCCACGCCCCGGGTGTACAAGTGGTAGCTTTTGTTCCTGTAGCGGGTCCGGTTCCTCCTCCGATCATTGTGGTCACGCCAGAGGCAAGAGCAGTTTCAATTTGCTGGGGACAAATGAAATGAATATGCGCATCAATACCGCCGGCGGTTACAATCTTCCCTTCAGCTGCAATTACTTCCGTACTCGCACCAATGACGATGTCTACTTCATCCATCAACAGGGGATTGCCCGCTTTTCCGATGGTTTGAATGAGTCCATCTTTTATTCCAATATCTGCTTTATATATGCCTGTATAATCAACGATAATGGCATTTGTCAACACTAAGTCCGCTGCTTCACTTCGCGTTGCAAGAGGATGCTGGCCCATTCCGTCACGAATCACTTTTCCTCCGCCAAACTTTACTTCATCTCCGTAGGTTGTGAAATCTTTTTCAATTTCAATAAATAGCTCTGTGTCTGCTAAACGAACAGCATCTCCAACCGTTGGTCCAAACATATCTGCATACTGACGTCGCGACATTTGAAAACTCATCTTATACATCTTCCTTTCCATTAGAAAGCGATTTGTTTGTTTTATTGTTCAGACCGTAAATTTCTCTTGTTCCGGAGAAAGCAACGAGATCAACTTCTTTTGCATCACCTGGCTCAAAGCGAACGGCTGTACCAGCGGGAATATTTAAATGATACCCAAGCGTAGCTTCGCGGGGGAATTCGAGTGCAGCATTTACTTCAAAAAAATGAAAGTGTGAGCCTACTTGAACAGGGCGGTCTCCTCTATTGATTACAGTCACGCTGATCGATTTTTTTCTGTTATTACATGTGATCGGTTCTTTTTTTAAGACGTATTCCCCTGGAATCATATCTTTCCCTCCTCTTAACGAATTGGATCATGAACAGTGACGAGCTTGGTTCCGTCTGGAAAGGTCGCTTCCACTTGAATATCATGAATCATTTCCGGAATACCTTCCATTACATCTTCCCGTTTTAAAATATTGGTGCCTTCTCTCATTAGCTGAGCTACCGTCTTGCCATCACGGGCTCCTTCCATAATTTCATATGTAATAATAGCTACTGCTTCAGGATAATTAAGCTTTAATCCTCTTGTTTGACGGCGTTTTGCCAAGTCGGCAGCTACGACAATCATTAATTTTTCTTGTTCTCGCGGCGTAAGTTTCAATGAAAGCTTCCTTTCTTCTAATCTATTTTTTAATTCACATCAAGTGTTATGTTTTCTAACATAAACATATGACTAATTATAATAAATTTTCTGACAAAAGACAAAGAATTTATCTCTTCCTGTAAAAAAAGATGAGCTTTTTTGCTCACCTTTTACTCTTCTGAAATCGCTTGTGTTTTCCATTTCTGCAGATGTTTCCAGCCCAAACCTTCAGCTAGCTGACGTTTTGCATAGTCTACTCCTTTTTCAATAGAAGCTTCATAGCCAAATAGATAATAGCGCAAGCCAGCGTTTAATACTACTTGATTATAGACGTAAGTCAGTTCGGAAGAAACTTCACCTTCCAAAATGCGCGTCACATATTCCGCTTGTTTTTCAACACTTATTTTCTTTTCAAAGTCTTCTTCTTCCACAAACAGTCCGTATTCTTTTGGATTGACAATAAACGACTCCATCTCTCCTTCTGAGATAGTAAAAACAAAGCTGCTTCTATGTACAGGTACATCTTCAGATCCTTCTATACCTTGCACCACGTATACATGTTTAAACGGGAGCGAAGCAAAAATGGGCACGATTTTGTTAATGGCCGTGCGGTGAAAAGCGCCCATCATTAAAGAAGAAGCATTTGATAAATTTAATAGTTTTTCAACCGTATTAATAAGTGTTCGTACGCCAATTTCATGACGAATTTTTTTGATGCGGCTAAGAGGATAAGAGATTGTTTCGGCATTGACAAAGCCAATTTTTAACGTTTCAAACACATGACCGATGTTTTCAATGGTTTGAGCTTGAGGGATCTGTAATGAATGAAGTACATCTTCAATCGTTGTTCCAAACTTTGGAGGAAGTGCTTCTGTACAGTGTAAAAAAGCTGGCACACCTCTTTCAGCTAATAAAATCGATACAGGAATGGTCGCAAAAAATGAATTTCTCCCTGCATAGGGGCTTGCAAAATCAATTGATTTATCTTTTAACGGCTGAGACAGCGGTATTTCTTTTGTTTTTTCACGAAAAGCATGAACGAACCCTAACAGTTCATCTGCATTTTCAGTTTTAATGCGTTCAGCGATAAAAAAAGCAGCGATCTGAGCATCCGTAGCTTGTCCAGAAGCGATTAAGCGAGCTGCTTCTTTTGCTTGTTCATACGTTAAGTCAGTTGATCCTCTTTTTCCGCGCGCTATTTCTTTGATAAATTGCTGCATATCGTACACTTCCTTTTTAACTGAATATTTGTACATTGTATCACATATTATCTTTGTTTCTTAGATTATCTTCTATCAGGTACATAAACTGCTGAAAAAATATGAAATTAAAGGAAAAGTACTAGTTCTTTTATAACCTAATATAGTATAATCTATCTGCTATACTACTATTTGGATATTTGGGGGACTTTACAAATGAAAAAAGAGAAACTACTTGTACCATTTATAGCAGCATCCGTTTTAGTAGGAGCATCGGTGACAACGCCTGTTTTTAGTCACTCTGCTTATGCTGCTTCTTCTGTCAGCGTTTATCAAAAAGACGTTAATTCGCTAGCAGATTATTACGCACCATTTTATAAAACAGTGGAAAAAAAGCTAAAAGAAATTGAAGGAATAAAAGATGACGAAAAAGCGTTAGCCGCATATGATCAGCTTGCAGATCAAATTGACCAGTTTCTAACAAAGACTGATAAAAATTACGCGATGAATCATCTTAATTCAGAAGCTGATCAGCTTCAAGGGTATTTATATGATAGCTTAATTGCTCTTTACAATTACATTGTGGATCTTGAAGACTATGCGTATGGAGATGTAAGTGACGCAGAATTTAATAAGATCTCTGCAAATTTTGAAAAAGAAATCAACGCATACAATACGCAATTTCAGCAAAAAGCGAAGAGCTATAAAACGAAGCGAAAAGTAACGTTTAACGCAAATATGAGTTATTTGCTTGATGAAGATATTCAACCTTCACCAACAGCTCCATCTACACCGGCTGATAGCAATGGCACCTACACGGTGAAAAAAGGAGACACGCTGACAGCAGTCGCTAAAAAGTACGGCATGACGGTAGCTGAATTAAAAAAATTAAACAATTTAAAAACAGATGCGCTAAAAGTCGGACAAGTGCTGAAAGTGAAAAGTACAAGCGCACCTTCGCCGGCTCCAGCACCTCAAACTTCTCTTAGTGCAAAACAGCAGCAAATTGTATCGTATGCCAAAACGCTAATTGGAAAGCCATATAAATATGGAGGCACGACACCAAAAGGTTTTGATGTATCAGGGTACACACAATATGTATATAAAAACGCGGGTTCAAATATTTCTATCCCCCGTACAGTAGCAGATCAGTATAAAAGCGGCACGGACGTAAAGCAAAACAGCCTGCAGGCTGGAGATTTAGTTTTCTTTAAAAACGGCAAATCCGTTTCAGTTGTAGGAATTTACCTAGATAAACAAGAATTCATTTATGTCAGCAGCAAAGGCGTTAAAACGCAATCACTTTCAACAGCGTACTGGAAAAACAGCTATGCGGGCGCAAAGCGTATTATAAAGTAAAAAGAGGTGCCTTATGGCACCTCTTTTGCTTTACTAGCTATGTATTTCTATACTAGACTAGCAATTTTATAAAAAACTTCTTAGTTCATAACCGTGATTTTAACAGATTTTCTTCCGAACTGTTGAGCATCACCTTCAGAAGGAACGAATACATCAATTCGATTGCCTTTAATTGCTCCACCTGTATCGGCAGCTACAGCTTCACCATAGCCTTCTACATAAACTTTCGAACCTAATGGAATAACGCTAGGGTCAACAGCGATTACTTTTTGATTTGGATTTGCTTTTAAATCCACTCCTGTAGCAGTTGTACCGCTACATCCAGCACAATTAGCCGTATAGGCAGTTGCTTCAACTGTCATTGACTTGCCGCTGGCTTGTTGTGACGATTCAGCAGGTTGTTGTTGTTGAGCTTGTTCAGCTTGAGCTTGCTGCTGCTCTTTTTGAGCTTGTTCAGCTTGAGCTTGCTGCTGCTCTTTTTGAGCCTGTTCAGCTTGAGCTTGCTGCTGTTCTTTTTGAGCCTGTTCAGCTTGAGCTTGCTGCTGTTCTTTTTGAGCTTGTTCAGCTTGAGCTTGCTGCTGTTCTTTTTGAGCTTGTTCAGCTTGAGCTTGCTGCTGCTCTTTTTGAGCTTGTTCAGCTTGAGCTTGCTGCTGTTCTTCTTGAGTTTGTTCAGCCGGCGCTTGAGTTTGCTGAGCTTCTGGAGCAGCCTGAGCTACTGAAGGGCTCGATTGCTGAGCTTGGCCGTTTGGAGACTGAATTTTTAATTGTTCGCCAGGATAAATTAAATCTGACGTCAGTCCGTTCCATTCTTTGATTTGATCTACTGTCACGCCATATTGCTGACTGATGGACCATAATGTGTTTCCTTGCTGAACTTTGTGCGTCATTTCTTTTATAGTAGCTACGTTTAATTCTTGATTTGGATAAATAATATTAGATGTTAAGTTATTTGCATCTTTTAGCTCGTCTACGCTCACGCTGTGCTTTTGAGCGACTTTCCATAACGTATCACCTTTTTCTACGTGGTACGTTCCACTTGTAGAAGCAGAAGCTGCACCTACAAATCCCGCTGAAAGGATGGCTGTTGTTCCTAGAGTAAATATAAATTTTTTCATTACGAATACCTCCTTATTTACTCAATGATTGAATGATATCATCCTCACATTTCACAGCCGTTACAGAGCCATGCTACTTTTATTACAAAACTTAACAAAACAGAACGTTTAATCGTAATATTTCTGATAATTTGGGTATATGATGAAACGTTTCTACTTTTTACTGCTTTTTATTGTTCTTTTTCCTAAAATAGCCGAATTTCTTTATCATTGCTGGCTATTCTCTTCTTTTTTCATTGACTATTTAACGGGTGAATTAAGCTTTTCCATAACAAAAAAACACTCACCACATGGGCAAGTGTTTTTATCACTTTTTTATTTCTTATTAAATCCTTGCTTTTCAACAAACTCTTTCATATACATACGTTTAGGATTGGAAAGCATGTCAGCCATTTGACCAGTCCATGTGTCTTGGCGTTTGCCATTTGTGCGTTCGTTGTAGTAAGCAGAAATTTCTTCGTTATACGTCGTTAATTCTTTTTTCGTCTGCTCATCGTTCGGTTCATATGTTTCTTCATGATACACATGTTTGAATGGTAAGCGCGGCTTTTTATCCGTAATACCCGCTGGATGTCCAACCGTTAGACCAAATAACGGGATTACATGATGAGGCAGTTTTAACAATTTGCTTACTTCTTCTAATTCATTACGCAAACCGCCAATGTAGCAAGCTCCAAGTCCCATCGATTCAGCAGCAAGGGTTGCATTTTGCGCAGCAAGGGCAACGTCAATAATAGCTACCATAAATTGCTCCGTACTTTCGAGCGCTGTCGATAAATCTTTTTTCTCCATTTCCGCAATGACATCATGGCGATGAAAGTCAGCGCAAAATACAAAGAAGTGTCCATTTGTTTCTACGTACGGCTGATTTCCTGCTAATTGAGCAAGCTTTCGCTTCATTTCTTTATCTTTTACTCCAATAATGGAGTACGCTTGAATATAGCTTGATGTGGAAGCTGCCTGTGCACTTTCTACAATCGTTTGAATTTGCTCTTCAGACAGTGGTTTGTCTTCATATTTGCGAATAGAACGATGATTTAAAATCGTTTCAATAACTGAGTTCATATTATAATCTCCTTTTACTTCATTTAACCTTCTACAGATGTTATCTCTACAGTTAGTTTATCGAATGTAAAAAGAAATAACCAATGTTCTGCTTAAAATTGATTTTGACTTGTCTCATATCGATACAGCTTAAAATGATCTGCAAGCACGCGGTCTACTTTTACTTCCAAGCTGTCTACATATTCGTCCATTCGTTTTATCAAACGATTTCGTTTTACATCATTTTCCAAAATGTTTTTAAGCTGCTGTTCAAAGGCTTCACCATCATTAAGCGGTATCAGCAGCTCTTTTTCTTTTAAATATTCAATGTTAATTTGCTCTTGACCGGGAAGAGACGAATGAATAAAAATAGGTAGTCTCTTATGAAGGGCTTCGCTAATTGTCACGCCCCCTGCTTTTGTGACAATGGCATCTGCTCCCTCATATAAATCATTCATTTTCTCTCTTGATTTTACATACGGGACAGCTTTAACTTTCGGATGGTTTAGTTTCCCTAGTTCTTGATACAACTTTTTGTTTTTTCCACACAGCACATAATACATATATGTACAGTTTTGCGGCAGCTGCTGAAGCATTTTGCGTACATTCCCAAGGCCGGAATTTCCTCCGGCAATCAGGATATGCTTCTGTGGCATGAGATGGTCAATCCGTCTTTTTAAAAACGCTTTATGAACGGGAATGCCCGTTACATAAATAGAAGACTCTTTTACACCGTGAACGTTTTGTAGAAATGCTTTCGTATCCTGATCAGGCACGCAGTGAAGCTCGATTCCATTTTTACCCCATACGTCGCTTACTAAGAAGTCGGTGTATACATTTATAATAGGAAGATCAATGATTCCTTTTTCTTTTAAGCCGCTTAATACACAGGAAGGAAAGCTGTGTGTGCAAACAATGACGTCCGGCTGCTCTGCATCAATTAATTTCTTCATATGATATTCGATAATCGGCCACTTTTTCACGACAAAATCATCCATCGTATGGTCGTTTTTTTTGTATACATGACCGTAATAAAATTTTTCAAACTGCTTTGGAAAAACAGAAATCCATTTCATGTATATCGATGAAATCATTTGTTCAAGCGGTTTGCTCCAATAGCTTAAACAATCAATTTTTTGACAAATAACGTGCGAAAAACGCTCCATGATGGCATCCATAACGGCGTCTGCTACTTGGTGATGACCAGATGGCATCTGAAAAAGCGGTAAGAATAAAACCTTCCTCATTGACCATCCCTCCTCTCAAGACGTTTTCGGTTTCTTGTTCTTTTTATAAGTAAATAAATGACAAAAAAAGCTACAGCGCCCATGATAATATACGAAATATGAATTCGATCTCCTACGTAGTAACCTAAAATCAGAAAAGAAAGGACCCACACTAGACTTCCTACTACCGATAACAATAAATAAAGTAAAAACGGATAGCGACTTATTCCCGCCATATATGGGCTAATCTGACGCAAGCCTGGAATATATAAACCAAATAAAATGGTCCATATCCCATATTTATGGTAGCTGCCGCTTGCCGCTTCAATTTTCTCTTTGGTTAACCCTACGTATTTTCCGTACTTATCAAAAAATGGGGTTCCCGCATACCTTCCTAGCCCGTAAGCAGTAAGCATTCCAGTTATAACACCTAAAAAAGCAAAAAGAGATGATTCGTATAAGTTCAGCTGATGTTTGGCAATAAACATGCCTAATAATATTAAAAATGATTCTTCAGGCGCTGGAATTCCAACAATCCCACAAAAAAGTACAAGTAAAATAACAATATAACCATAAGAATGTATATACTGAGAAATAATTGTTAAGTCCACTGCTCGCTCCTCTATTTACGATTGATTCATCAATTGCTGCATGGTTATACTTTTATACCCTTGCTGTTTTAAGTAAGGTAAAAATTCTTCTAACGCCGCAATCGTCATTTCAGGTGCTTTTTCATCTGCTCCCGGGGTATCTCCGTTATCGTGTAAAACAAAAATGGCTCCATCTTCTACTTTACGCATTAGTTTTTGAACTAATGCCGTTTTCGTTGTTTTTAGTGTCCAATCCTGAAAGATTCCTGTCCAGATCACGAGATGATATGGCTTGGTCATTAATAAACTGCTCATATTTAAATGTCCCCACGGCGGACGGTAAAAAAGCGGCTTTTGATTTGTTACTTTCTCTATAACCTGTGCACATTGATGAATTTGTCTTTTTAATTGCCAAGGTGTTTGCGTCCATGCACTCACATGACGATGATGATGTATAGCTACTTCATGTCCTTCATCAATCATCCTTTTTAAAATAGACGGGTGTTTTTCCCCTAGTTCTCCCACAATAAAAAAAGTAGCTTTCATTTCATGCAGTTTGAACAAGTCCAAAATTTTTGGTGTATAAACAGGATGAGGTCCATCATCAAATGTTATAGCTATTTTATGCTTTTTTGCCCCTTTTATTATGACTGATGAATGATATCGACGGTAAAGGGTTTGCGAAATAATGGTATATACACATATAACCATTAGAACGAAAAGTAAAACAATAAAAAAACGAGTCATATGCTTTTAACCATCCTTTTGAATTTAAATCCTGCATTTATTATAACGGTTTACTCAGACTTTGGTTTCATTTTTTTGTGATAGAAGCCAGGAATTTTAAAATAATTTGATACTTTACCTAAAAATAGCTGTTCTGCAAGGATATACCGGAAATAAAATGATATCATAAAATTTCCCTTCATTCAGTAAAAAAAGTACTTTTTACCATTTATATCTATCTTTTGTATGATAACTGTCATTATTTTTTAAAAATAAAAAACTTCCCGCACGAGTGCGGAAAGTTTTTAAATTAAAATTTTGACCGATACCATTTTTCAGCTGCTTCAATTTCTGTTCGTGTTAACTGATGTCCAAATGATTCCCAATGCACCTGTACGTCCGCTCCGGCTTCTTCTAAAAGCGCAGAAAGTTCTTCCGTTTCTGATGCTGGGCAAATAGGGTCGTTTGTACCTGCGCCTATAAAGATAGAGACGTCGGTCTTAGGTACTTCAATTCCTCTTCTTGGAACCATCGGATGAAGAAGAGCCGCCCCTTTTAAAGAATTCTCATAATGAAATAGCAAACTTCCTGCAATATTGGCGCCGTTTGAGTAGCCTACAGCTACGATGTTGCTTCGGTCGAATGAATACGTTTCAGCCGCTTCATCTAAAAATTGATGAAGTTCTTTTGTACGTTCAATTAAATCTTCTACATCAAATATTCCTTCTTGTAAACGTCTAAAGAAACGGGGCATTCCGTTTTCTAGTACATTTCCTCTTACAGATAATACGGAGCAAGAGGAATCAATCATATCTGCAACAGGGAGCAGATCTTGTTCTGTACCTCCTGTACCATGCAACAACAATAAAGTCGGTTTCGCCTCGTCCGTTCCTTTTTTAAAAATATGTTTCACGTATATCCACTCCTTTTAAATATCTCGAATTAAAGATAATTTTATTATAAGAACTTTCGAAGCATTTGTAAAGGAACTACTGTCAAAGAAATACCTGTATGTTTTGCCGGCAGTATCACATAATATTGAATAACTTCATATAGCCATTGCTCATATGCAGCTAGGCATTTAATTCGTTTGACTTACATCGGGTAAAGAAATATTCCACTTTTAGCTAAGTGCTCCCGTCAAAAGGTGGATAATGATTAAAACTCGCCCGTCCTCTTTCGTATAAAAAGTGCCCTAGTCTGATAAATTAGTTAATTTTTGCTTTATTTCGTTACTTTCAACAGATATCAGCATTTATACCCGAACGCACTAAATCGTATTTCGTATACGTGTTATAACAACTTTTTTCTATGAGAAACAGAACGTAAAGTACCAGCTTGTTTTTTCATAAAGGGGAACAAAGCCCCGAATGGTGCTTCATACGACTTTATTTGACAAACACAAATTTATGGGTAAACTAAGTTCAGATGATTGTATTTCACTTTGTTTCAGTTTAATAAAAAAACGAAGCATCTGCGAGTAAGCAAAAAATAACGGCGTAAAGAGCTATTTATGTCAATCATCTTATACCCTAAAAACTTACCTGCACTTGAATAATAGCCTTTATTAAACTTAGCGCGTCAGCTTGCGAACGTTAATACTTTATCACTCATCTGTCTGTTAAAAGATTGAATGGGTCAACAAACTTTAGCATTCTTTACATAACGACCTTGTAAAGACGAAGAATGTAGCTATGTGTGAACATGGAATTATTACTTAGTGGAGTGAACCAACATGAGGAAATTTATTTTAGCCTTTTTAGTCGTTGTTTTAATTGTAATGCTAGGAGTTACCTATGTATTGAAGCAATTTCAGCAAACGGCTGATTTATCTTACTCGAAACTGCAGTCGGTTCAAAGTACGGTGGTCTATGACAAAAATGACCGTAAGATTGACGAATTGTATAAAACCGTTCCCCGTCAAAATGTTTCGAGCAATGAAATTCCCGATTATGTAAAAATGGCGTTTGTTGCAACGGAAGACCGTCGCTTTTACAAGCATTTTGGGATTGATTTACAAGGTATTGGCCGCGCCCTTTTTAAGAACATTGTAACAATGAGTAAAGCTGAAGGCGCAAGTACCATTACACAGCAGTTAGCAAGAAATCTTTACTTATCTAGTGATAAGACCATTAAACGTAAAGTAGATGAAATGTTTCTATCACTAGGCTTAGAAAGACAATTTACAAAAGATCAAATTTTGGAATTATATTTAAATCAAATTTATTTCGGAAGCGGTGTATATGGTATTGGTGCAGCTTCTCAGATTTATTTTAATAAGCCTGTATCAGATTTAACCGTAGGCGAAGCTGCGCTTTTAGCAGGACTGCCAAAAGCGCCGAGTACATATTCACCAAGCAATAGTACAGAAAAAGCGACAGCCCGACGAAACGTTGTATTGAAGCTAATGCATGATCAAAACGTTATTAGCGATACTCAGTATCAGCAAGCGTTAAATGAACGTGTAGTCGAGCCTAGTATTCCGGTTAAAAAACCGAACTCAAATCAAGCATTTATTGATTATGTAATTAAAGAAGCTGCTCAACAATATGGCGTATCTGCTGATGACCTTTATAAGGGTGGTTATGCCATTTATACAGATTTAGATCCTAATTTACAGGAATCGATTAATAACTCTGTAGCAAATCATACGTTCCGAGATGATGCCATCAACAGCAAAGTAGAGGTTGGGATTTCAGCTGTCAACCCTAAAACAGGTGGGATTTCAGCGATGTATGGAGGACGCAGCTATGAGCGAAACGGCTTAAACCGTGCTACAAGCGGCTATCAGCTTGGTTCAGCTATTAAGCCTTTAGCCGTATATGGTCCAGCCTTAGAAACTGGAGATTATACACCAACTTCACTCTTAAGTGACGAACGACAAGACTTTGGCGGTGGATATAGCCCTAAAAACGCAGAAGGTGAATATCAAAAGCATGTGACAATGCGTGAAGCACTTACTCGTTCACTTAATGTTCCAGCTGTTTGGCTTTTAAAACAGATTGGTATTGATACAAGCGCAAAATTCATGGAAAAAGCTGGGCTTCCTCTTGAAGATGACGATAAGTCAAAATTAGGGCTTGCTCTTGGAGGAACGACCACAACGTTCTCTCCCCTTCAGTTAGCACAAGGATATACAACGTTTGCTAACAAAGGCGTCATGACTAAGCCGTACGCAATTCGAAAAATTGAGATGCGCGATGGTGAAGTAAAAAAGCCAGACATTCAGACAGAGCGAGTAATGAGTGAAGACAATGCGGATACAATGACATCCATGCTGCAAGATGTGATTGAAAAGAGCTATGGAACAGGTATTAACGCTCGTTCTTCACGAGATGCTGCAGGTAAAACTGGTACAACCAACGATGTCAAAGATGCTTGGTTTGTCGGGTATACCGATGATGCAGTCGTTTCTATCCACGCTGGCTTTGATAATGCTAATTCTACGCAAACAACGAAATATTTATCAGGCGGCGGCGGACAAGACCCTGCTACACTGTTTAGCTCAATTATGAATAACTGGTAACCAAAAAACCTCCAACTTCACTGTTGGAGGTTTTTTTAAGATAAATGCGTTTTATGCTTAAGTGAAAAAAAGGAAACGTTGATGACTTTGCAAATCGTTACATAATGCAGAACGGTCAAGACAACCACGCCACAGTTCATTCCGATAATAATTCCCTGCATGCCAATATTTGTTTGTGATCCTAAGAAAAACATCAGGGAAAAAGATACAATATGAGACCAAATCGTATGATAAAAAGCATCTTTTACATAGCCAAGTCCAATTAAATAAGCTTGAAGCGGGACGGCAAAGAAGTGAAAAAGAAAATACGGCCATAAAGCTTTTAGATAGTACACGGCCTCTGTAGAATGAAAAAACAAGTTAGTAAGAGGCTCAGCAAAGAAATACATCGCCACTATAGACGGAATCCCATATAAAAATGTCATGTGCATACTTTGAGTCAAAAGTCTTTGAAGCTGTTCTTCCTGATTTTTCGCATGAGCTTCAGATACAGCGGGTATGAGTGCTACTAAAAGAGAATGAGCAAAGAAAGCCGGAAAAAAGCCGATCGACATCGCTACTCCTGTTAGCATACCAAAATGCTGCGTTGCCCCGGTTAAAGTCATGCCCGACAAAACGAGCGCATGTTTGATTAAAAACGGCTGAACAGCATTACATACCGCATTAAATAAACGCAATCCCGTGGTCGGAAGTGAGACGCCTAACAGCTTTTTCCGAATCTCACTTGGAGAAAGCAGAGGTCTGTGCCCTCTTGATAAAACACTTAACTGAGTAACATACGTGATAAAAAAATAAAGCAAAATAACAGCTTCGGTTCCAATTAACGTACAAATCGCAATAAACAGCGACATTTTAACATCTGTGAAAGCAAACATTTGAAAAACAACAAATAAAATAGTTAGCTGAAAGGCTTTGCGGATAAAATTAGACACAGCAATAGTTGTCATATTATTTTTACCCGTAAAATATCCACGAAGCACCGCTGAAAATGAAACAACCGGAATGAAACATAGTACAACCCATTTTAAGTAAGGATGATAGTGACTAAAAAATGGAAAGGCTGCTAATACGGCCAGTGTAATAAAAAAGATTCCCAAACTCACAGCAGTAGCAAAAATGGTGGCATGCTTCATCATATGCTGATGTTCTTTACGATGATGTTCAGCAAGAAATTTAGAAATAGAAATAGGCAGTTCTAAGTTAGCTACGGTGGCAATAAGAAAAATGATGGGAAGAACGGTCATGTACATGCCCATGCCTTCCCTTCCTAATTCTCTAGCAAGTACCATATTTACAAGAAATTCAATTAACTCTCCCGCAAAGGCAGCACCTGCTAGAATAAACGTTCCTTTCAAAAAAGTGTTCATCTCGTTATCTCCTCTATTTCCCGTCCTTTTTCATCACTACCTCTTCTCTCTATGTATATGACAAGCTCGATACGAATTATTTGTCTAATTGTATTTTTCGGTGTACAAGTTCTTGTATAATGTTCAACCTATGTGAAAAAAAACCGTTATATACCTTTTTTACATAGGAAATTCATTCATTTCTTATCTTTTGGCTCTCGAAACTTACATAGAGAAAACAAGAGACCCAATGAGCCTGCTGATTGCTAACGGGAATAGAGCATGTTGTATTAATTTAACAAATTCACATATTAGTTAAGCATCCTTATTCATCGTTTCCTGTAGATACACTTCTTTTTTTGATACCGAGGCGTTTTTGCCTAGTATAACCGAAAAGACAACAATTATTGCTATAGCAAGAGTAAAAAGTGTAATTGATTCGCCTAGAAATAGAGCTGCAAACAGAATCATTAAAAATGGCTGTAAATATTGAACCTGGCTAACTCTGGCTATTCCCCCCATCGCCATCCCGCTGTACCAAGCAACGTATGCTAAAAATTGACTAACGACTGAGAGATAAATCAAACTAACCCACGCTTGTAAAGGCGCATGAAGCATTTCAGCTGTAATGCTTAGTCCCACTGGAATCACAAAAAATGGCGCACCGATGATAATGGCCCAAGCAATTACTTGCCAGCTGCCTAATTCTCTGGCTAACACCCCGCCCTCTGCGTAGCTTAGTCCAAGTATCAGTACCGCTGCTAATAGAGCTGCATCGGCAAACTGCAGTTGACCAAATCCGAGGTGAAGAGCATACACGATAACAGCTGCACAACCAATCATGCTTGATATCCAGAATTTTAAAGAAGGACGTTCACCTCCTCTAAACATCGCAAAACCGGCTGTGGCTAATGGTAAAAGAGCGAGTTCAACCGCTCCGTGAGAAACAGGCAATGATTTCATTGCCCAAGAAGTGAGCAGAGGAAACCCTAAAACTGCGCCTAAAGCAACGATTAGCAGACTTTTAAATTGGCGAAGAGAAGGAAATTTTTCTTTTCGTACAATCAATATCACAGCTACTAAAATAGCAGCTACAGCTGTTCTTCCTAAACCAGCGACTGTCGTTCCGAAATACTCGACTGCAATGCTTGTAGAAGGAAGGGTTAAGCTAAAACAGATAACGCCTACTACCCCTAACAATAAGCCCATTTTCTCTCTCGTTTCTTTTTGCATCTTACCCTACCCCTGTCTTTTTATTTTTTCAGAACTATGCCATTTTTCTAAAAATAGTTCTGATATAATTAAAAGGATAGCCCAGGACAACTGCTAAAATAAATCATTCTTTTACCTAACTGTACGGGTACAAATTAAAGGAGTAGGATCTATGAGTTTGAAATATCTGAAAATCATGGAAGAAATTAAGCTTGGCCTAGCAAATGGATTGCTTATTGCAGGTGGTAAACTCCCTTCTGTTCGCCGACTCTCTCAACATTTTTCGTGCAGCAAGAATACCGTTATTAAAGCGTACAGCGAATTAGAAAAAGAGCATTTAATTTATTCTGTTCCTAAAAGCGGCTACTACGTTGTGGCAGAATTTCAACATAGGACGCATGAAAATATAGTGATTGATTTCTTGTCTGCTGGTCCAGATAAAAACGTTATGCCTTATCTTGAATTTCAGCATTGTATAAACCAAGCGATTGAACACTACAAAGAAGAACTTTTTACATACTCTGATCAACAAGGCTCTTACTCATTACGGATACAGTTAGTGAAACACTTGCAGAACCTACAGGTGTTCACTCAAACTGAAAGGTTAGTTGTTGTATCCGGGTCTCAGCAAGCCCTTCACTTATTAGTTTCTATGCCATTTCCAAATGGAAAAAATAATATCTTGATTGAACAGCCCACTTATTTCGGTTTTATTGAGTCTCTTACCCTGCATCAAGCTACTACTTTTGGGATCGAGCTATCGATGGAAGGGATTGATCTTGATCGTTTGGAGTACATTTTTCGAAATAATGACATAAAATTTTTCTACATTATTCCGAGATTCCACAATCCTCTTGGGCATTGTTATACAAATTTTGAGAAGAAAAAAATCGTGGATCTGGCCGAAAAATACGATGTATACATAGTCGAGGATGACTTTTTGGGTGACCTTGATCCCGATGCAAAATCAGATCCTTTATTTTCTTTTAATCCTTCTGGACGAGTCATTTACATTAAAAGCTTTTCGAAAATCTTTCTTCCTGGGTTACGCATTGCTGCTGTCGTTCTTCCTTCGTTAATGAATAGCAACTTTTTACGATATAAATTCAGTTCAGATTTTAATAGTTCAGCGCTTTCTCAAGGTGCTCTTGAAATTTATTTAAAAAGCGGCATGTTTACTAGCCATCTTAAAAAGATAAAAGAGGTATACCATACCAAAATGCAAACTCTTGTAGAAGCTTGTGATTCACTTCTACCGGCTCATACACATTTTTCTAAACCAACTTCCGGATTCTATTTATCCATTAGTTTGCCTGAGCATGTGACAGCAAAACAGATCGTTCACATGCTAAACGAGCAGCACATATATGTTGATGATGCTTCTAGATTTTTTTTACCAGAATATAAACGAGACACTCTTCTCCGATTAAGCATCTCACAAGTAAATAAGAACACGATCAAACGAGGAATTGAACAGTTGGCTCAGTGCATTACTTTAATTGATGATAGACAAAATCATCCTATTCCAAGTAACCTTTCCCCCTTGTAGAATGGGAATTCAATGGAAATACTAAACGAAAAGAAGCCAAGGAATTAGCATCCTTGACTTCTTTTATTTAACCGTAACGGTTATAAGAGGCATGTTATGCGTCCCTTTTGCAGAAACATGTGATTGCACGGTATATGTGCCAGGCTCAGAGAAAGATGTTTGTATTTCATATACACCTTCTCCTACTTGTTTAGGCTTTAACATCTGCCCTTTCCCTTCATCATCTTTTTTCTCTATTTCAAATTCAATCATTTCAACATCATCATTTTTCACTTTTTCATCTCCATATGTAACTTCGGCTTTGTAGATACCGCTTTCATTTTTCTGTAACGCCTCTGGGCCTTGAAGATTTACGTCCAACGGTTTTGGCTGCTCAGCATTTGTGCTTTGAACAGGTTCCTGACCACAGGCCGTTAAAAGTAAACAAAGACTGATGATAAATATACTTATTCTTTTTTTCATGCATTCATCTCCTTTTTAAACCCTTTGTTTAACTATAACGCGTATTGCAAAGAAAAAAATGAATTTTTTTAAAAAAGAAGGATTTTTAAAGATTTTTTAAAGAAAAAAGTTCATACTGACACTAACTAGTTTTTTCCAAGGAGGAAGAAAATGAATTCAGCTAAATCTCCAGCTAGAAAATCATGGCTACAGACATTAATCAAAAATAAAAGTGAGCGTAAAAAAGTGATCTTTATTTTTACTATCTCTTTTTTACTAGTTGTAGCAGGGCTTATTTACATCCCTATTTATAAACATTCCCTTCCACTCGATTCTAAAATATATGAAGGGAATTTTAAAGAGCTTGGTTCAATCGCACGAATTGGTTTCTTTGCAGCTTTAGCCATTTATCCTATTTTTTTATTATTAAAATGGAAACCGTTATCGCACATAAAAAAAGGAAATTTTGAGTTAAAACCGCTTATCCAATTTTTAGCCAAGTACGTTCGTCAGTGGCACGTTCCCATTGCTCTTATATCAACGGCCTTGATTATTTTACATGGTTATATGGCTTTAATAAAAGGATTTCAAGCAAATTTTACGTACTTTTCAGGAATTATTACGATGGCTGTTCTAGCTTGTTTACTCGTGATGGGCGTGAAGCGTTATAAGCGTACAGATAAAAAGTGGCATCTTAAATTTGCTTTCTCTTTTTTGGTTTTGTTTATGATTCACGCTACCTTTTCATAACTTGCCATTGTTTAAAGTTTTTTTATATAGGGTACAGTTCACAATGAATACATGATATGTATCACTATACGTTTTACATCATTTAGGAGGTATAAAAATGGCAAGAGTGTTAGCTGTATTATCAAGCGGATACGAAGAGAAAGATTATCACACAGGTTGGTGGGCAGAAGAATTATTTGCTCCGCTGCAAAAGCTTGAGGACGCAGGGCACACCGTTGATTTAGCCTCACCTTTTGGAGGTAAGCCAGAAGTAGACGTTCGAAGTATTTCAGAAGACTATGATCCAGAAGGAACGTATAAGAAATTATATGAATCAGGAAGAGCGGATCAGACAATGAAACTTGAAGAAGTAGATGCTGAGAACTATGACGTTATCTTAGTAGTAGGCGGCCACGGCGCTATGTTTGACTTAGCAAAAAATGTGGACTTGCACGCACTTATGAACAAAGTGTACGACAACGGAGGTATTTTAGCAGCTGAGTGTCACGGACCTTCTGTTTTTGCTTTCTTAAAAGGATCCGATGATGAACTGTTAATTAAAGGACTGGACGTAACCGGTTATCCTGATGAAATTGAACCGGAAGAAGTACTTCCCTTTTTACCATACAGTTTAGAACAAGAACTTCGTGAAGTGGCTAACTACATCCCTGAGATGGATAAAAAAGCATATGCCGTTTGGGCAAATGATCAAATTGTCACAAGCCGAGATCCTTTTTCTTCTGAGTTAATGGGTGATGAATTAGTTAAAAAGCTAAATAAATAAACAAAAAAAGACTGCTCGAAAGCAGTCTTTTTTTGTTTGTGCTATAGGGATGTTTGAAACTGCTGCTCTACCAAACGCCGGTAAAAAGAATGAGAGGCTAACAGTTCTTTATGTGTTCCGCTTCCCGTAACCTGCCCTTCTTCTATTACAACAATTTGGTCCGCATTAATGACCGTAGATAGACGATGAGCAATGACGAGTGATGTGCGTTCTTTCATTACCGTTTCCAACGACTCTTGCACAAGCTTTTCTGATTCGGAGTCCAAGCTAGCTGTCGCTTCGTCTAGTAGTAAAAACTGGGGATTACGTAACAGCGCTCGGGCAATTGCAATACGCTGTCGCTGTCCTCCTGAGAGATTAATACCTCTTTCTCCAATCATTGTTTCATATTGATCTTCAAAGGACTGAATGAAATGATGAGCATTGGCTAACTTCGCTGCTTCTTCTATTTCTTCATCCGTCACGTGCCGCTCTAATCCGTAAATGAGATTTTCTCGAATTGTTCCTGCTAAAATCGGAGAATCCTGCTGAACGTAGCTAAACAAGTGACGCCACGAACGTAAGTTGACGTTTTGACTGTCTGTTCCATCCAAAAATATGTACCCCGATGAAGGCTCATAAAAGCGTTCGATAAGCGAAAAAACAGTAGATTTTCCAGCTCCGCTAGGTCCAACAAAAGCGGTAACTTCTCCTTTTTTAGCAGAAAATGAAACCTCCTGTAATACGGGTTTATCTTCATATTGAAAAGCAACATTATCGAACCTTAAGCTCCTTACCTGTTCAAGCACTTCTCCATTTTCATAGTTCTCTTCTTTCTCAGCTAATATATCAAAGATTCTTTCGGAAGCTCCTTTGGTTTGCTGAAAGCTCGTAACAAATCGGGTAAGTGAACCAATCGGAACCATAATTTGGAAAAGGTAAAGAACAAAAGCCACCAGCTCTCCTGCAGTGATAAATCCCTCACTCACCCGATATGCACCAAACCCGACGATGGCAATCATAACAGCGGTCATCACCGTGCTAATAATCGGGGTAATGATGGCTTCAATTTTAGCTCTCTTTACACCGAAGAGGTAGAGTGACTGAAACGATTGTAAGCCGGAATCAACTTCTTTTTTCTCTGAACCGGATACTTTAATCAAGCGGATTTCACTCAGCATTTGAGCCAAAAAAGCCGTAAGCTTGGACATTTTATCCTGCTGCTCACGTGAAATTTTATGTATTTTTCGTGCTAGCGGCATAACCAGTACAAACATAACGGGAATAACCGCTAATAAAATGAGCGTCATGGGTACATCAAGCGTAAATAAAATAACAATGGCAACGATAATAGATAAAATATTTTTAACAAAGTCAATCATTTCTGTTGACAATAAATTCATCACAATAGTTGTATCATTTGTAATGCGGCTTACCATTTCACCAGAACGATTTTGATCGTAAAATGAAACCGGAAGCTTGATGAGCTTGTTCCACACTTTATGTCTGAGTTCTTTTACAACACCTTGCCCTACTTGAGCAAGGAGGTAAAGAGATACTGCGCTTGTTACCATTTGAGCAGCAAATAAACCAAGGAGTCCTGCTATAAGCTGCGGTGAGACGCCTACTGCAATTTTCTCCATCACTTCTTTAATGACAAGAGGAATAGAAAGCGACGCTCCGGTATTAATTAAGGCCAGTATAAACGAAATGAGTAGCTTTCCTGTCGGAGGGTTCGTTAGCAACCATAATTTTTTAAATGAAAAATGAATTCCTTTTTGCGTATTCATCTTAGTTCCTTTCTACTTCTTTTAATAGGTGTTACACACATTTTAGGCAGACACCACGCACTTTACCTTCAAAGTTCTATCTTATTTTACACTACTTCCTTTCTCAACCTGAACTTCTAAGCTTTTACCTATTTTTCAAACTCGTCTATACGAAAATGACAAGCTGGTCATATACTATGGTACACTGAATTCTTTTACTAGATGAGAGGTTGAATAAGCATGTCTGTTTCTATTAAATCTATTTCTATTGGAACCATTTCTGGCGGTATTGTTATTTTTGGAAATGTAGGAAATATATCATCTTCAAGCGGCTCTACATCCGGATCTGGCTCTACTTCTAATTCTCAAATGCCGATGCCTCCTTCTCCGGGAAAAGGCCCGAGAGATAACACAGCTTTTAATGGCTAATAAAAAAACAGTGAGATATTTCTCACTGTTTTTAGACTTGAATACTTGTCATCATCGCAATATAAAAAGCAAAAACAAACAAACCCGCACTTAATACGCTAAGCCATACTGTCTTTTTGTAAAAACAAACAAGTAAATACACAAAAAACAGCAGTGCGACAAATAAGAATAGGATTCCTACAATCGTTACGTGAAACGTTAGAGGGAGCGTTACTTGTTTCCCATAGATAAACGGAAGAATCGATGAATCCATTGCCATATGACTTATATTAGTTGGCGGCGATTGCGTCACCATAATAGCTGTAAATAAAAAAATGATAAGCAAAATAATGCTTTCTGCTCGAATCCACATCACGGGCTTATATTCTGGATGTTTTATCGTTTTTTTCATAAGAAAACCATTGATGACCGCAAATGCAAGCAGCGGAATAATCGTAATATGCTTTAGTAAAAGAGACTGCCCGTAATCTGTAGCCCATGAATTTACATAGTTGGACAGACCCATGATAATGACCATCGAAATGAACCCACTTAATGAAAGAAGTACAAAACAAGCAATTGCAAAAGGAGTAAACCAGCTTAAGAAACTTTTCCAATTGGAGGTTTCTTTTGAAAAAGCGGCAACAATCAGAACCACCCCTCCCCACAGTCCAACTGCTAAAATATGAAGAGAATGAGAAAGCATGCCGCTAAGCACAGAAGCGGATGCTGCGTGACTTGCGTAGGCGATTCCTCCCACTAAGGCTAAAGTCAGTAATGTATACATATGAGGGTGGCTCTCTATTGAAACAGCAATCATACATAAAATAGCAATCAGCACAACAAAGATCCAGGCGTGTCCCGTTCTTGTTTCCAATAATACAAGACGAACTGTTTCACCTAACCCTCTTATTTTTGAAAAAGATAAAATAATCTCAAGCGAATTTCCAACCGAAAAAATAGCGACAGCCGCTGCACTTGCAAGTAGCCATCGCTTTGATAATAAAATTGTTGGCTTTTTTGTAAGAGGTACATATTGCAGTACGGCAAATCCTAATAATAAGGAAAGACCTACGTATGTGAACCACTCAAAAACAGGCAACAAAATACTCATCTTTTTAAGCCTTTTTCTTCCTGAAGATTAAGAGTAATGCTCCAACCACCACTACAATAGCAATAATCATGATAACAAAAAACGATGAAGAATCATTGTCCTCTGTTTTTTCATCATTTGCTACTGCACTTTTTTGGTGCTGTTCGGATTGCGTGGCTTCTGGCTTTTTTTCACTATCTTTTCCGGCTGCTTGAGTATTCTCTTCTTTCGCTTCATCTTTCACATCTACTTTAAAAGCAATCGAATCTTTCATTACATGACCATCTTCCCCTACAATTTCCCAATTTACTGCGTAAGATCCGTTTTCAAGAGGCTGATCAACAGAAGCTATTAAATCATGACCCTCTACTTTTTGCGACGCAAGTGAAATGTTTTGTCCATCTTTTGTAACGGTCACAGTACTGATTTTCTCGATGGGTGTTTCAAAGGTTAATTTAATTTCTTTTAGAGGAGCTGTAACAGTTGCACCATTTTCCGGTACGGTTGTTTGCACATGTGTATGAGCAAAACTAACTGTCGGGACAGCTAAAAAGCATGCTAAAAGTAAACCTATTATTTTTTTCATATTTATGACTCCCTATCTCTTTTTTCTTTTTTCATTCATCATATCCAAAAATGTTTTTATGTAGACGTTTCCGAACACGATCTATTTTCCTAGTAAGTGTACTCCTTTTTCACTCAATCTCACAAGAACTATCACCAATTCGTTATAAAATGTTCACAAATCATAGGAAAGATGCTGCTGTAATTTTTTTGAATATTCTTTCAGACTATCCTTGAATATAGTAAAATAGTTAAATAAGATGGCTGACTTTTTTCTAGCTTAAAATTCCATACAGAAAGGATAGAAACAATGAAAAAGTATACATGCCCTTGCTGTGGTTATCAATCGTTAGACAGTGATGGTGACTATGATATTTGTGAGATATGTTTTTGGGAAGACGATCCGTATCAAAAGCTGAATGCCAATGAACTAGGAGCCAACTCTATTTCTTTAATAGAAGCTCAGCAAAATTTTATAGTTTATGGAGCGTGTAATAAAGAAAGCTTACAGCACGTGAGAAAGCCTTCTGTTCAAGATGTAAAAGATTTCAACTGGAAACCTATTATAAGTCACGAGTAGCAAAACTAGTTTATAAAAAAAGAATGCTTGCGAAAGCATTCTTTTTTGGATTCAGTAAGAAGTGGAAACAAATGTAGAGAGCACATTTGTAAACTTATAAAAAGTTTGAGTTTTAGACGAAGCTCTTCCTTTTGAAGTGAATGAATGAAACATAGCACTTCGCAGCGGTTGGCTAATCTCTAATTGAATACTTTTGCCGGTACGATTTTTATTTGCAATGTTTTTAGGATTAATGCCTGCAATCTCATCGTGCCCTTTTGTAATCAGTTCCGCGGGAAATCCATTTTGATTTAATAATTGTGTTAATTTTTTTGCACGTTCCCGATCAATTCCCCCCACAAAAATATGTTTTTCATTCCCAGAATACCCGTGAAGAGATAAAACGTTATCATACTTGCTTACCATCTTACGCGCTGTGGGCTCATCAAAATGAGTGCTTGTGATGTGCAGGTCTCGCGAGCCTTTCGATTTTAACGATTCGAATAGGTAGAGAGCATTTTGTTTGCTAAGCTCTTGGGCAATTTCGCTTGTCCCTCCTTCAATTCCTCCACCGTGTGGAGCAAAGATAAGGACAGGACTTTTCGTTTCTTTGGTCGTCACTTTATAGCTAGCTGAAGACTCGTGCTGTGAGAGCTGCTTGAAATTTTGATATTTATCAGTTGATGCACTAGATGTGTCTTGAAAAGGTGAAATGAATAAAACGAATAGACAGATACATAAGGTAGAGAAACTTACTAAACGATAGCTTTTCAATTTGTACTCCTGCTTTCCATTGTGTAATAAGACCTAAAACATTAGAATTTTAAAAAATCCAAAAATAATATTTATAGTAGTCTTATTTACTTATCGTTACAGAATACAATTTATTAAATAGTTCTTAATGCCTATTTATGCTATTTAAAAAAACTTCAGCGCATATTCACTGAAGTTTTTTACTTTTTTTGTATTTATTTATTTAAAGCAAGCGCCAAACTAATTTTATCCAGCCAAAGAAGGCGATCCATAAAGGTATGCTCAAAGATGTTCCCCACGCTAAACCAATTAAGAAGTTTCCTCTTTCAATCATACAAACCACTCCTTATGAACATTGTAGGTGAACAAGTAGAATTCTATACCTTCACTATAACAGAAAGCGCTTTCATTTAATAGTGACTTACACGTTTTTAGTGCTATATTCATACAGAAAACCGGATTTTAAGTAGATAAAGGGCGATATATAAGAAAATGAATAATTACAAGATGTAAAAGTATAATAATCTACTAAAAAAAAGAAACCTTCTTTGAAGGCTTCTTTTCTAAGTGTTTTTTATTGTTCGCCGCTGCGCTGCAAGCGATTCTCAATAAATAGGCGCTCAACAAATTTATTTAGCTGGTCTTGATACAAACGGCGCTCGTCTAGCGTTTTTGCGTCTTGTATTTGCTGCTTAAAGCGTTTGATTTGCTGTCTTTGTTCAACCGTTACATGATGAGAAAGAAGCATAGGTCCCCCTCCATTTCACTAACGTTTGAATTAAGTAAACCAAGGTTTGCCAAAACAAACAACAAACCTGTTAGCTTCTCTTACATAATTTTTTTACTCAGCTTCTTTAGCCCCTACTAATGCTAAACCTGGACCGTACGGCGTTGTATGAACATCTAACATTAATTCATTTGTATAAGGCACAATAGAAGCTTCCATTGCTACTTGTACTCCGTCGACTTCATACATTTCATCATTTTCAAAAGGCTCTTCAAAAGCTAACCCAATATTAGGGATTTCACAGCTAATTCCTTTGAAATACAAGCGAATTCCTGTTATCTCCTGCTCTTCAAGTATATTGTTAATTAATTGTTTTGCTTCTGGTGTAATATGCATGACTACCCCTTCTTCCTTTCAATACTCTTGCTCTATCCTATCATATCTTTAGAGTTTTTAAAGAGAATAACTGCAATTCAAAAGCATCCTCATTATTATTTAATAATAATTATAAATAAGTATTGATTTTAATTTGATATTTGATATAATATAAACATAAGATAACAACAACTCATTAGGAGGCTATTAACTATGAATTTAGAAAAAGTATTGAACCAACAAATTGCCGATTTTAACGTATTATATACAAAGCTACATCGCTTTCACTGGTATGTAAAAGGGCCTCAATTTTTTACGCTTCATGAAAAATTTGAAGAATTCTATAATGAGACGGCGGACTATATAGATGAATATGCAGAACGATTACTAGCCATTGGAGGAAGCCCAATTGCTACGATGAAGCAATTTTTACAAGCAGCTACTCTTTCTGAAGATGGAAATGAGCAAACGAGTGAAGAAATGGTAGAAACCTTAATTAATGACTATACGCTACTTGTTAAAAACCTTAAAAACGCAGTTGAAAAATCTGAAGCAGCACATGATCACGTAACAGCTGACTTATTCATTGGAACAATTGGCAACCTTGAAAAACATATTTGGATGCTAAAAGCTGCTTTACCTGTAAAAACATCTGTAAATGCATAAAAAGAGCCTAACCGGCTCTTTTTTACGTTTGTTGATTTCCTTTTTTTTGTTTTTGCAGCCACATAAAAAAAGACATATCATCGTGAATGTCATTTTCTAGCACAGCCTTATACACATGGTCACTCGTATAGTAGCGATTATATCCGCTTTGCTGCTTGAAAAATAAAATACATTCCCGCTTCTTTTCAGTGAGAAGTGATTTTAATAATTCTTGTTTCTCAACTTTTCCCTTCACGATATTTTCTGGAAGCACGGAAATATCAACCTTCCACTCTTCACCCTTCTGAATCATATATACACTCCACTGATACTTATCTTTTTCATTAGCAAATATCATCTTATAAGGTTGAAAACGCTTTTTAAGCTGATACCCCATGTGAAAAATAGATTCTTCATCCATTTCATCATTTCCTACGTAAAAATTAATGATGCGATTTGTCATGACATTTAACTCAAAACTCTCCCCTGAGAGCGGGCAACCGTATTCTCTTAACAAATTAAATAAACGGTTGGATACCACCAGTTGATTTGCTTCATGTTTTAATTCACTTGAGTATGACAGCAGCTCATTCATGTTTTTTGATTCCCCTATCTATAGATCGTGAATTGTTATTGATATTCGCTTTTTTTTTATAAAACCCTTTCACTTTTATCCTTTAATTAACTAACTAGAGGTAAATTAAGTTATGTAGAGAAACATTTTATGAATAAATCAAGTTTGAGTATAAAACCTGGAGAAGTTTAAAGACTATAGTCGATACCGATTTTAAGGAGGACTTAGTATGAATAATCACGAACTTCCTACAAACATGCAAACTGGAGCTGTACCCCCTCAATTGAACCATGGAGGGCATGAACTATTTGACGTTCATGAAACACTTGCCGGCTCGATTAATGTAATGGATCAGTTTATGATATTTAGGCAATATGTAAAGGAACAAGAGCTGCTTGATATCATTGATCGGCAATATCATTTTATTTTAAATGAGTATAATTTAATCGTAGAAGCTTTTTCTACTGGTCAAAAGCCAGCCGGTTCTACACATGTATATAACATGAAGCAGTCTCATACCTTTATTTATGGCTTAAAGCCTTCGCAGCCTAAAAAGCCGAATCAGTCCGTTGAGGAAATTAATGAAAAAGGAATTTCAGGTCATATGCTGGGTCTAGTCAAGTCTCAAGCATCTCTTTTAACTATGACCGCTTTAGAAATAACAAATCCTGTTGTTCGCCGAATATTCGGAGACAGTGTTCCTAATTGGATTGAAATGGCTTATGAAATTTCTCTTTATCAAAATAAACATCATTATTATCAAGTGCCGCAGCTTGCAAAAGAAGATATGCAGCAAATGATCACAAGTTTTGCAAAGGCTGCTGCCTCTCCTCAGATGCCTAATAACCATAAGCTGCATTAATTATAAAGAGGCTGAAACAACCGTATTTTAGGTGAAGGGCAATCCGAACGAGTTTGATTCTTACTCAAACTCATTCGGATTTTTTTATTGGTATGGTGAATGTAGGTTCCATGTATGTAGCTGCTTCTAGCTGTTGATTGAAGGGCAAGACGAAGACTCCAGCGGGACAAGCGGAACAGGAGACCCCCCAGGAGAATAAGCGGCGAGGAGGCTCAGCGCCCGCCCGCGGAAAGCGAAGTCATTCACAGAAATCAACAGCGGTGGAACAAGCAATCTATACTCGATCATTTATCCAATTTGTTCCCCTTTAGATTCGATTGATATAGTTGTGTCTCCATCTTTTTTGCGCATATATTTCAGAAAATGACAAAAAACTATGCATTTTGAATTATTTTCTGAATATTTGTAGTATTTTGATTAATTATGTATTATAATACAGTTAACTAATAGAAAGGAGTGAGAGATGCATCATATATACTCGGATTACAGTTAAAGGAGGTGTCATAACACGCTCGCAATACGTTTGCTAAAAGTCAGTTGAACTGTAGAACCGATATGTGATAGACCATGATGGTAAAGTTAAGATTAATTCCCCTAAATGAACATGTAACATAATAAACTGCTTCTTTTTCTTTTCAAAGATAGAAGCAGTTTTTTTATGTGCGTTTTTCTTTTCCCGATTTAATACATGTTTTCTCCACTTTGGCTAACACTTAAGATATACATTTACATACAAGGTGGTGACTTTGATGATCGCCGTAAAATTACTATTAGTCGCAGTTTTAATTGCATTAACTGCTTTTTTTGTAGCGACAGAATTCGCTATTGTAAAAGTAAGAAGTTCAAAAATCAATCAGCTTCTAGAAGAAGGACATAAAAAAGCCGTCTCTGCCAAACACGTTATTACGCATCTAGATGAATATCTATCCGCTTGTCAGCTTGGTATCACCATCACGGCTCTCGGGCTTGGTTGGCTTGGTGAACCGACGCTAGATCGGTTGCTTCACCCTCTTTTTACTACCTTCCATACGAATGAGCCGCTTGCTGGTATTTTATCTTTTGTCATTGCATTTGTTGTTATTACTTTTTTACATGTTGTCTTGGGGGAATTAGCTCCTAAAACGTTTGCTATTCAAATGGCTGAACAAATTACGCTGAACTTTGCAAAACCGATTATCGTGTTTTACAAACTTATGTATCCGTTTATTAAAATATTAAACGGCTCAGCTCGCATGTTGACCAAGGTTTTTGGTATAACGATGATTTCAGAAAATGAAGCTGCTCATAGTGAAGAAGAGCTGCGTATTTTGTTATCTGAGAGCTTCGAAGGCGGTGAAATCAATCAATCCGAATATCGATATATGAGCAAAATCTTTGATTTTGATGATCGTTTAGCTAAAGAAGTAATGGTCCCTCGTACGGAAATTGTGAGTGCTTCCAAAGACGACGTCGTAGAGGTTTTTTTGCAAATCGCAAATGTCGAAAAATATACGCGCTATCCAATTGTTGAAGATGGGGATAAAGATAAAGTAATCGGTCTCGTTAATATCAAAGAAATTTATAATGATATTGTATTCAACGAAAAAGACGGCACCAATACGTTAGAGTCATACGTCAAGCCTATTTTTAAAGTAATTGAAACCGTACCCATTCATGACTTGCTTGTAAAGATGCAAAAAGAACGTATTCAAATGGCTATTCTTTTTGATGAATATGGCGGAACTGCCGGGCTTGTCACAGTAGAAGACATTATTGAAGAAATTGTGGGAGAAATTCGAGATGAGTTTGACACAGACGAAATTCCTTATGTACAAAAAATTAAAGACGATCATTATATTCTTGACGGAAAAATGCTCATTAGCCAAGTAAATGATTTACTCGGCACGGATATTAGCGACGAAGAAGTAGATACCATTGCTGGGTGGGTGTTAACCGAAAAGTTTGATGTGACCAAAAATGATATCATTCAGCATGAGCAATTTTACTTTAAAGTTCTGATTATAGAGGATTTTCACATTAAGTATATAGAAGTAAAAAAAAGAAAGAAGAAAGAAAAAAAGGATGATCATCATTAATCATCCTTTTTATTTATTCAAAATCCCTTTTACCAATCGTCTCCTTCATCAAAAAAATCTCCATCCAACAGATCCTCCCCAGCTTCTTCAATATCTTCTCCAATTTCACCAAGCGCCGAGTCTTCAAACATATCATCCATCAAATTCTCAATGAGCAGTCCGCCTAACATACCGGCTGCAAAACCCCCCATTGCTCCTCCTAACCCGCTCATACGTGGGTGGTGTGAATGCTGATCATAGTGAGGAGACTTATAATATTCATAGTCTCGAGGATTCTCCATCATCTCTTCCATCGCTTCTTCCAGCAAACGAGCGATAGTAGATGGCTGGCTTAGTTCATCATTTGTAAAAAAGAGTTCATTTTTTATTTCCCTCTCTCGGCCGAAAGAAGGCAAATCTAGCTCCAACAGCACGCGGATCCCTTCTCGTTCAATGGCTACCTCAAACTCAACCTCATTTACATATCCCTTTAAGAAGTCTGTAGGAAAAAATGAAAATTCTTGTTTGTATCCGTTAAATTTTCCTGAATGATGTTTTTCTCTAAATCCAAGTGCTTCAAAGCCCTCTACTAGCTGATATAAGCTTTTTGGAGCTTTAATGCGCACAGGGTCCCGGTCTGTTGAGTCAACTCCCCCTTCAATATCTAAGTGTGTCTTAAAGAAATAGCTAACGTTGCTCGCAGATATTGGAAGGTCCAAAGGTAAATGATATGTAAATGGAATTTCTTTTTTCTCGCCTTCATTAATTGTAAATGAAGAAGCTGCGCGCAGGCTTTCTACACGATGTGTATGCATTTGACCGCTTTTCAATTGAACTTCAAGCCAAAATTCAACATCAATTAAATTAATATGTTGCTGAACGTTTCCACCTTGGATGACAATAGCTCCTTCAATTACATGACCGAGCGTATAGGCCGTTTCATTTAATCGTAAATCCACTTTGGCAGCTCCAACTCCAATTTTAGCAAACATTTTTTTAAACATTTTTTTCCTCCTCCAAAATGCTCTTACTATATATACGAAGTATACCGTTTATAAGTTTCAACTTACAAAAAAAGAACTCAATTTCTTGAGTTCTTTCTGTTGCTTCAAAGCTCCGGTATTAAAAAACCCAGCCCCAGCAGCAGTTACGTCTTTTGCAGCAATGACGTTTTTTACAACCGCCGTGATGTCCGCCGTGATGACAGCCACAGTGGTTACCATCGTGATGCCCTCCATCATGGTTACCGCCGTGATGACAGCCACTGTGGTTACCATTGTGATGCCCTCCATCGTGGTTACCGCCGTGATGTCCGCCGTGGTTACCGCCATGATCGCCACCGTGACCCCCGCCATGATGACATTTTTTATGACCTGAACGATGATCATCATCATGTTTAGGACAATGATCGTTATGCTTATAATCGTTATGACAGCATTTTCCTTCGTGGCTACTTCTTGGATCATAACCAGAAGTTTTGTAATAATACTGATTAGAACACCAGCAACACTTGTTTTTGTTGTTGTAACTCACATAAACCATCCTTATCTATAAATAAGATTTATATAGGCAATTTAATACCTATATATAAATAGATTATGTAAACTAGTACAAGGAAGTGCATTGCTGTGGGCCATGACCTAAGCCTGTTTTTAGGAGTATGTACGGGGCAGATAAGACAAGAAAAAAAGCCATCTAGAGACGGCTTTTTATATTTGATTTTTCACTTTACTTGCGCTTTCTGCATAAAACTCTAGAATTTCTCTTCTTCTCACAATTCCAATGAATACGCCTTGATCATCCGTTACTGGCACAAAATTTTGGTCAATTGCCTTTGAAAGGATGTTTTGAACTTCATCATATATAGCAACTGGGTTATAATCTTGATAGCGGTCAATCTCTGTTAATTTAATATTTTCCGTATCTTGAAAGCGATAGTCTCCTAGGCTTTTTAACTTCCAAAGAAGATCTCCTTCAGTAAGAACGCCCACATATTTACCATCATCGTCAACCAGCGGAACTGTAGAATAGCGATGATACTCCATTTTTTCAAGAGCCTGTCTTAATGTGGATTGAATATTTAATGTTACAACATCACTTTTTGGTACTAAGAAAAATGCAATATTCATTTTTTAATCTCCTTTTCCTTACTCGCTCATCCTTCAATTTCTATTTATTTGTTCAGTTTTCGGCTTATTTTAATGTTTTAATCATACAAAATGCAGCTCGCAGTTATCTTACATTTACAACTATAAGCTGTCAATCCTAAGCTATGTAATTTTGGCTTCCTATTTCTTTATTACAGTACCCGTTTTCTAAATAATCAAATCCTAATTTTTAGAAAAAACCGTCTAGTTAAAAGGATTGCTCCTGCAGCTGCTTCTTTATACTAATAAGGGCCGGAAGAGCTGCTTTCAGCTCTTCTTCTCTGCGATAAGAACGCAACTGAACCTCATTATATGCTCTGTTTATACTTTTTGACTCATGAAAAAATCCCACATGATTCGGCTAGCATTGGGGCCTTTAGGATCCGTATAGCTGCCCGCTGAATTCCCTCCGGACCATGCATGCCCCATTCCATTGATAATATATTTATCAATAGCCAATTCTCCCTTACTGCTTTCGTAGCGATATGTTGTATAATCCCGTCCAAAGAGAATTTTTTCCTCTCGCGTTTTAACCGGGCTATTCTGAATCCATCCATCTATTTTTCCGTTATAAGCAAGATTATTCGTTGTAATCCACTGGTGAACCACTTGATCTGCATTAGCTACATTTACCGTCGAATCGGCGTTGCCATGAAATACAATGAGCGGCAGTGGCTTTGCCCGTTTTCCCATTTGCTGATAAGCAATTCTTCCTTGTTTAACGGGGGAAGGACCTTTACTGGCCATGACGGAATACGCATTAAATACGTTAAGAGCCGCCTGATATTCGATACCTGCTGACACGCCTATTCCAGCAAACAGTTCTGGATACGTTACCCCCATAACGATGCTCATGGCTCCTCCTGCTGACAGACCGGCAATAAACACTTTATTTTTCTGAATAAAGTGCATGTTTTGGACTTTTTTTACAATCCCTGCAATAATAGCTGGCTCGCCAAATCCTCTAATTTGATGAAGCGGTTCAAACCAGTTCCAGCACTTATTCATATTTGAGTTAGAAGACTGCTGTGGATATACGACAATAAATTCCTTTTCATCAGCGAGCTCATTCATTTGCGTGCCTATCGCAAAATCATCTGCATTTTGTGTACATCCATGCAGCATAACCATTAGTGGGTAAGATTTTAAAATATGATAGGATTTAGGTAAATAGACCTTGAATTTTTTTCCTTTATGAGTATATGTTTTAAATGATTCAGATGACGCTTCTTGTTGTTCACTTGAAGACACGAGCGTTGACGTATTTATAACATTAGGTAGTGAACCCAACATGGTACCCCTCCTCTTTTTGTCAACGTTTACATTTTTCTTCCCAATTACGTCCTGTATTACAATACTACATATTATTTCGTTTTTTTGCACGTTCTACATACTCTAAGAGTACAACTTGTTTTGGTTTTAAGCCGTTTTTTATATTCTTTAAAATTGGGATTTTTTTGCTATATATATACTTTATTACTATATATGAAAATTGTCACTATAATCATGAAAAAAGGACAAACATGCCGTTTGCCCTTTTATTTGGACCTTGATATTTAAATACCTTTTGCCGAATTAAGCATCTATACTTTTATTATATGATGCTCCCTATCATTTATATGAATTTATTGCTCTGCATGTTTAAATCTGTAACCTTTATTATTTCATGTTCTGCTTTTTATTCACCAATTCTATTGAAGCAAATGGCAAGGTGCAGATGCGGAAGCCACGTTGAAAAAGAAGAAACTTGAAGAGCAAATGTTCTGGTTTAACTTCTTCTTCGTTCGCGACAATCATACAAAGGCTGACTGTAATCACTCTTTTCCCCTCCTTTTGTTTAAATAGGTATAGTAAAGAGTTGCTATTAGAGTAGATTCCTTTATTTTGTATACATTTTTTAGAAAACTATGGTAAAAATAAGACTTATCATATGGAGGTGAATAAATTGGCAAATATCCCAAAGGATACTGAGCCCTACTGGCGCGATCATTTAAAGTTTCCAACATACCCATCTCTTTCAGAAAATCGAAAAGTTGATGTTGTAGTAGTAGGAGGCGGTATTAGCGGTATTACAACGGCTTATTTATTACAAAAAGAAGGACTGAACGTGGCGTTAATTGAAGCTGATAATATTTTAAATGGGACAACCGGCCACACAACAGCAAAGATTACAGCTCAGCATGATGTTATCTACGATGAGCTGCTTTCACACATTGGCGAAGAAAAAACGCTGCTGTATTATAAAGCAAACGAACAAGCCCTGCAGTTTATGAAAAACTTAATTCAAACGGAAAACATTGACTGTGATTTTTCAGTACAAGATGCTTACTTATACGGAGAAACGCTGGAGTTTGATCATCGAGTTCGCAAAGAATTTCGAGCCTATCAGCGATTACATATTCCATGTGAATTTGCAACAGAGCTTCCTTTTAGTTTTGATATTAGGGCAGCAGCTATTATGAAAGATCAAGCTCAGTTTCATCCGTTAAAATATCTGCTTCATTTAGTAAAAAAATTCACAGAAAGCGGCGGATTGATTTTTGAAAACACCGTAGCAACGGATGTAGAAGAAAGCACGTCGCCCACGGTCGTCACAAGAGACGGACATCGAATTTCTTGCAAATATGTAGTGGCATGTTCACACTTTCCCTTTTATGATGGAGCGGGCTTTTACTATACGCGCATGTATGCTAAACGTTCGTATGTGTTAGCAGCAAAAGTTGAACAAGCTTACCCTGGAGGCATGTATTTAAGTGCTGATCAGCCTACTCATTCACTGCGCTCAACAAAAGTTGACGGAGAAGAACTCATCTTAATTGGTGGAGAAGGCCACAAAGCTGGACAAGGAATTAATACTATGTTCCACTATGAGTCCCTTCAGAGGTTTGCTGAAGAAAATTTTACTGTTCAACATTTTCGTTACAAATGGTCTGCACAAGATTTATTTACGCTTGATAAAATTCCATATATCGGTCCCATTAAAGAAAGCAAGCCAAATATCTTTATTGCTACCGGATTTAAAAAATGGGGAATGACTCATAGCACCATTGCAGCACATATTATCCGGGATGCAATAACCGGAAAAGACAACCCATATGCAGAGTTGTATAATCCGTCTCGTTTTTATGCGGACCCTAGCCTTAAGCATTTTTTTCGTCAAAATCTTGATGTGGCTGAACACTTTATTACCGGTAAGTTTTCCATGCCTGAAAAAGGACTGGATCAGCTTCAAAATGATGAAGGGTCGGTCGTATATGTAAACAGCAAACGTACGGGGGCTTATAAAGATCCTCAAGGGAAGCTTCACTGCGTTGATACTACATGTACGCACTTAGGATGTGAAGTAAATTGGAACGCTGGTGACCGCACGTGGGACTGCCCTTGTCACGGTTCTCGTTTCTCTTACGACGGATCTGTGGTAGAAGGCCCTGCTAAAAAGCCGCTCACACCAGTGGATGTCAATTCAAGCGATAAAAAAAGCACGCCGTAGGGCATGCTTTTTTTATCATTATCAATGGATTCACATTTGAGTTTACTCTTTACATCCTTCTTTTCTAAAGTATCGATTATACACTAAAACCATTGCATAAATGACTAAAAAAGAAAACGTAAAGATAATTAACCTTCCAGATTCAGGGACATGATCAAGATAGTCTGTTTCAAAAAACATAACAAACATCAAAAACGGCAATAGAAACAAAAACCAAATAAAATCTCGATCCATAAACATTTTTATAAAAAATAAAATGGCCCCGATGTAGACAATCATCAAAAACATAATCATTCACCAAATTCTATTTAATACTAGAGGTGTTGTAATGATTATATCGGATTTCTCCGGCGAAATATAGAGTCATTGGTTTTAATTTTATAAATTCCTTACAACTTTCAAACTGCTATTTTAACATAATAAGGGAATTTACTGCTGTAAAGACTCTAGATGAGCAAAAAACTGCGGGTACGAAACGGATACCGCGTCACGATTTTCAATAATTGTTTCCCCTTCTGCAATACAAGAGGCAACAGCGAGCATCATACCGATACGGTGATCTCCGTGGCTGTTTACATTTGCCCCATGAAGTTTTGTACCTCCGTGAATAATCATTCCATCTTCTGTTGCTTCAATGTTAGCTCCCATTTTGGTTAACTCATTCACTACCGTATCAATACGGTTTGTTTCTTTGACTTTTAACTCTGCAGCATCTTTAATAACTGTAATCCCTTCTGCTTGTGTGGCAGCTAGTGCAATAATTGGTATTTCGTCAATTAGGCGTGGAATTAAGTCTCCTCCTACTTCCGTACCTTTTAAGTGAGAAGCTTCTACAACTAAATCTGCATAGGGTTCCGCTGTTTCTTTTGTTTCTTTGACTGTCTCGATCAAAGCGCCCATATTTGAAAGCACATCTAAAATACCCGTTCGAGTCGGATTCATCCCAACTTTTTGAATTTCAATGCGGCTGTTTGCAATAATAGCCCCGGCTACTAAAAAGAATGCAGCTGACGAAATATCACCAGGCACTTCTACATGCGTTCCTTTTAACGTTTGACCGCCTTCAATTGAAACGGTTAAGCCTTCTTCGTCCACTTTAACTCCAAACGCCTCTAGCATACGTTCTGTATGATCACGCGATTTCGCCGGTTCTGTTACAGAAGTTGTTCCTTCTGCCTGCAGTCCAGCAAGTAAAATAGCTGATTTTACTTGTGCGCTTGCAACAGGAGATGTATAGTGCATCCCTTTTGCTTTACCACCTCTAATAACAAGCGGCGTAAAATTAGCGTCTTCTCGGCCATCTAAATGAATATTCATATCACGCAGCGGACCGGTCACACGCTTCATGGGACGTTTGGCAATGGATTCGTCTCCAATTAACGTTGAATGAAAAGGTGTATTTGCTAAAATCCCCATCATGAGGCGAATCGTGGTGCCCGAATTTCCAACATCTAAAATATCAGATGGCTCTTTTAGCGCTTGTATACCTTTTCCTTTTACCACGACGCTTTGTTCATCAATCATTTGAATATCTACACCTAGTTTTTGAAAGCAGGAAATGGTGCTAAGGCAATCATCTCCTGGCAAAAATCCGTTAATCGTTGTTGTTCCTTCTGCAATTGAACCAAACATGACGGAACGGTGAGAAATAGATTTATCTCCTGGAATTTGAATCGTTCCTCGTAAAGCTTTTACTATCACAATCTTTCTCTCCTTTTATGCGTGAAGCGAATCACGAAATTCTTTGGCATCTGAAAAGTAATCAAATAATTCGTGACCGTCACCTTTTTCTACTAATAGTTTTACTTGTTCCATTTCTTTCATCCAGTCATCAAGCAATGTTAAAAGCATAGAACGGTTTTGTTTTAATATGTCTCTCCACATATGAGGATTGCTTGAAGCAATTCTCGTAATATCTCGAAAACCGCCTGCTGCCATTTCCGTGACAAGATGATTCTGTGCTGAATATCCTTTTACTTGTCTTACAAGACTGGTCGCAATCACATGAGGTAAATGACTGACAACTCCAGTGATTTGGTCATGAGTAGCTGCATCAAGCGGTACAAATTGTGCACCTGTAGGCTCTAGCAAATGCATAAGCGCATCTATTTTTTCTTTTTGCTCATTTTCAAACGGCGTTAAAATATAGCGCGCCGAACAAAATAAATCCGCTCGTGCATTGACTGCACCGCTCGTATGAGAACCAGCCATCGGATGTCCGCCAATAAATGAAATACGTTTCTTATTCAGCGCTTGGGCTGCTTTCATAATTTCACCTTTGGTACTTCCGACATCCGTTACGATAACCGTTTCTTTAAGCTTCCAAGTAGAAAGGTCGTGTATCCACGCTGTCGTGTACTCTACTGGAGTAGCAAGCACGATATAATCTGCTTGGGCTGCTTCTGTTTTTATATCTTCAGCTACATAATCAACGATACCTAGCTGGTTGGCTACTTGTACTTCATTTGTATTGATATCAGCTCCAACGACTGTGACGTGACGATGCTTCTTCATAGCTAGCGCTAATGATCCTCCAATAAGGCCGACGCCAATAAGTAATACACGTGTTTTCACCTTTCATTCTCCTCTATTCATTAAAATTGCTTTGCGTATTCTTCATGTTTTTTTACGTTTTCTTGAATTAACTGAATTCGATCTGCCCCAAATTGATCGATAATAGCAGATGCTAGTTCCCAAGCAATCACTGATTCTGCTACAACTGCTGCCGCCGGTACTGCACAGCTGTCTGAGCGTTCAATACTTGCAGCAAATGGCTCTTTTGTATCAATATCTACACTTTGCAGCGGCTTGTATAAGGTAGGAATAGGTTTCATGACGCCTCGCACAACAATCGGCATTCCTGTTGTCATGCCTCCTTCTAGACCTCCCGCGTTGTTCGTTTTACGCGTATAGCCGTTTTGTTCATCCCATAGAATTTCATCATGGACTTCACTTCCCGGTCTGCGAGCTGCTTCAAAGCCTACGCCGATTTCAACGCCTTTAAACGCGTTAATGCTCATAATAGCAGCAGCTAGCTTTGAATCTAACTTACGATCATAGTGCACGTAACTTCCCACTGCAGTAGGCATTCCTTCTACTACTACTTCCACTACGCCACCAATGCTGTCTCCATTTTCTTTTGCATCATCAATTGCTTTCATCATTTTCTGTCCCGCTTCTTCATCTAAGCAGCGAACAGGTGACGCTTCTGTTTTTTCCTGAAGTTCTGTCAGTGACTCATATGCCGTTTTTTCAGCTTTCACACCGCCGATTTCAAGCACGTGACACGCAATATTTACGCCTACAGCTTTTAGTACTTGTTTGGCAACTGCGCCTGTGGCTACTCGTACCGTCGTTTCACGAGCAGATGAACGTTCCAATACGTTTCGCATATCTCTGTGACCGTATTTAATCGCTCCATTTAAATCCGCATGACCTGGACGAGGTTTTGTAATTTGTCGCTTTACTTCAGCATCATGATCGACTGGATCAGCACCCATAATATTTCTCCAGTGAGTAAAATCTTTGTTTTCAACGACTAAAGCAATGGGTGAACCAAGCGTCTCACCGTGGCGAACCCCGCCTTTAATCTGAACTTGATCTTTTTCAATCTGCATGCGGCGTCCGCGCCCATGTCCCTTTTGTCTTCTTGCTAAATCTTCATTAATATGTTCGGCTGTTAATTCAAGCCCTGCCGGTACTCCTTCAATAATTGCTGTTAATTGAGGTCCGTGCGATTCTCCTGCTGTTAAATATCTCATATTATCGATTCCTTTCTGTTATAAAAAATAAAAAAACTCGCCCCTACGTCATAGGGACGAGTTTTTCTCGCGATACCACCCTAGTTGCAAACATTGCTTGCCACCTCGAATTGTTAACGATCCGCTGACCGCTCTGTAAAAGAGTACTCAAAGAGTGTAATTCGCTCACATTTGTGTACTGACTTTCACCAACCGTCAGCTCTCTGAGACAGGGAAATGTTTGCTACTAGTTTCTTATCACTGTATCACTATGAAATTAAGATAATTTTACTGCTGCACCTTTTAATTCTTCCATGAATTTGTGGAATTCAGGAATGTTCATTTGCTGTGCTGAATCTGATAGTGCTACTGCTGGGTCTGGATGAACTTCCGCCATTACAGCATCTGCGCCGATAGCAATCGCTGCTTTTGCACATGGTAATAGTAAGTCTTTGCGTCCTGTTGAATGCGTTACGTCTACTACAACTGGTAAATGCGTTTCTTTTTTCAAGATTGGAACAGCTGAGATATCTAATGTGTTGCGTGTTGCACGCTCGTATGTGCGGATACCGCGTTCACAAAGAATAATGTTTCCATTTCCGCGAGACATGATGTATTCAGCAGCGTTAATGAATTCTTCAATTGTTGCTGCTAATCCACGTTTTAAAAGAATTGGTTTGTCTACAGAACCTGCAGCTTTTAATAGCTCGAAGTTTTGCATGTTACGTGCACCAATTTGAATCACATCTACGTAGTCTAGAGCCGTTTCAATATCTTGAGGAGAAACAATTTCACTGATAATTGATAGGCCTAGCTCATCTCCTACTTGACGTAAGATTTTTAACCCTTCCACTCCAAGACCTTGGAAATCGTAAGGTGATGTACGTGGTTTGAACGCTCCGCCGCGCATTAATGTAATGCCTTGTTCTTTAAGCGCTAAGCCCACTTCTTTTACTTGTTCGTAGCTTTCTACTGCACATGGTCCCATTACAAATTCTAAGTTTCCAGGACCTACTTTTGTGCCGTTGATGTCAACGATTGTATCTTCAGATTTCTTTTTGCGAGATACAAGAAGTGCTTTACGGTGATCGTCTTCTTGAAGCTCTAAGCTTGCTTTGAAAATTTCTTTGAAAATATGCTGAATTGTTGAAGCTTCGAATGGTCCATTATGGTTAGCTAAGATTTGATCTAACGATTTACGTTCACGAACTGGATCAAAGCGATTCACACCTTGTGTCCCTTTTACTTTTCCGATTTCTTGTGCGATTTCACCGCGTTTATTTAATAATTCTAAAATTTCTAAATTTATTTCGTCGATTTGTCCTCGTAATTGTTCTAGTGATTTTGTCATTTTAAAAATCCTCCTTTGATTTTATAACCTTGAACGGATCTTCTCGATTAGTTTGTATTGAAAAACCCGTTTTACACCTACACAGCCGCTTATGCGGATATACAAAAAGTCCCTACTGATTGTATCAGTAGGGACGAATTGATCGCGGTACCACCCTAATTGCAAGCATTGCTTGCCTCTTCATTAAGATAACGGCTATTGCCGCTTTTGACTATCGCCAAAAGAAAGCTCCAAGAATGTAATTCGCAATCTCTTTTGTACTGATTCGCACCAACCATCAGCTCTCTGTTACAGGGAAGATTTTGCTACTATGCTCTTTTCATCGCTTGTAATGGATATAAAATTATAATGGACCGAAATACAAAAAGTCCCTACTCACCCTTAAGATTGTTCTTAAGAGTCAGTAGGGACGAAAGTTCGCGGTACCACCCTAGTTGCAAGCATTTCGCTTGCCTCTTCATTAAAATAACGGCTAGGCCGTCTTTTCCTGCTCGGAAAAGATGCTCAAGGAATGTACTTCGAAAAAATTTTTGTTCTGACTCGCAGCAACCGTCAGCTCTCTGTTACAGGGAAATTTTTTCTACTAGTGCTCCTATCAACGCTCAGTATTGACTATGTATGTGTACTTGGATAATCAGTTCCGATCGTTTGAAACTGTTTGTCGCTTCCAAGTTGTGTGTAATGTTGTGTGATGTTGATTTGTATTATGAATGGTTTTTTTATCTTCGTCAACACTTTTTTTTATTTTTTAAAAACTATGACTCCTTCAAACCCATCTCTATCAAGAGTTTTGCTGTTTTATTTTTTTTCAAACTTGTATTCCATTTCAGATCCATATTCAATAAATCCATGTTTTTGGTACAAGCTTTTTCCAGCGGAGGAAGCATTTAACCATATTCGGTTTACACCACTTTTTTGGCCGTACTGCATCAAATGCTTTAAAATAGCGGAAGAATAGCCGTGCTTTCGGTAATCAAAAGCTGTATACATGTTCATAACATATGCTTCTTTTCCTTGGAGGTTACCCGGTGAAGGCGGACGTATAAAAAAGACGATGCTTCCTGCCGATACAATTTCTCCATCCACTTTTAAAATAGCCGTATAGCTATTTGGATTATTTATATTTGCAGTAAAATATTCTTCTGTAGCTTTTTGAAACAGCTCCTCGTTCCCGTTTAATTCTCCCAGTTCTTTCATAAGCAAAATTCGCAAGTTAATCAGATCCTGAACGTTTTCTAACACCGCTTTTTCAACCATCGCTCTCCCTCTTTTCGTCTCTTTTACACAAAAAAACTCTCATCATTTGAGAGCTTCATTCACGCGAGAAAAACAGCTCCGTATACGAGTGCTCCGACAATAACGAACGCTGGATGCACACGTAATTTTTCTAATAAAAGAAAGCTGGCTGCTACTAAAAATAGAGTCTGCCATATACCTGAATCACCGTATGAATTCATAAAAAATTCATACGCCATCAAGCCTAGTAAAATGGCGATAACAGGACGAATGTAGTTCGTCATTTTTTTTACGTTTGGCGAATCTTTATACTTAAATAATATTCGAAGTAAAATAACTAAAAGTAAAACCGACGGAGCAATCGTTGCAAAAAGAGCAACCACCGAACCTAAAACCCCTGCCTGCTGATATCCGATAAACCCCGCCATTTTTGTTGCAATCGGACCCGGCAGCGCATTTCCAATTGCTAGCATTTCACTAAACTCTTTGACCGTAAGCCAATGGTAGCGATCTACGACTTCTTTTTGAATAAGCGGAATCGACGCAGGTCCGCCCCCATAGCCTAAAATATTTGAAACAAAAAACGCCATAAATAGCTGAATATAAATCATACCGATTCCCTCTTCTGCTTCTGCTCAGCACTTTCGTCTTTTTTTCCTTTTCGTTTTAGCGGAATCCAAGCTGCTGCCATAAGGACAATAATAATGACCGCTGGATGGATATGGGCAAATTCCATTAAGCCTAAGCTAATAATGAGTAAGATAATAGCTGGCGTCCATCCTAAACCAGACGTTGATTTTTTAAAAAAGTCCCACGTCATAACTGCGAGCATCACTCCTACTACAGGGACAACTGCTTTTGTCATGCCCATAACCCACGGCTGATCTTTAAATTGCGTTAACGTTGTTAACAGCAATACCATTAAAAAAACGGTTGGAATGACGGCTGCAAATAAAGCTGTCACGAGACCCAAAAAACCGCCGACTCGATAGCCGATGTATCCAGCGAGCTTTGTAGCAATAGGCCCAGGCAGCGTATTGGCAATTGCTAATAAATCGCCAAATTCATCGTCATCCATCCACTTGTACGTATCGACCACTTCTTTTTTAACAAGTGGAATAGCTGACGGTCCTCCTCCGTAGCCGAGCATACCTGAGCGAAAAAACGCTATAAAAATATCCAATTGTCGCATTTCTCGCGCTCCTTTCTCTGTGATCTAATAAGCAACGACGGCTCCGTCTGTTCGCGCTTCTGTACCGCCGTATAATACACCGGTTTGTTCATCTCTTAAAATAATCTGCCCTCTTCCAAACGTATGTCTGCTCGTAGCCACATGAATATCATGCCCTTTGCGTTCTAATGCTTCTACAATATGTGAAGGCATTTCTTTTTCCACAAGAACCTTTTTATGTTCAATCCACTGCCATCTTGGTGCATCTAAAGCTGCCTGAGGATTTAGATGAAAATCAATCATATTCATGATAACTTGCACATGTCCTTGAGGCTGCATAAATTTGCCCATTACACCGAATGAACCTACAGCACTTTTATTCTTTGTTAAAAATCCAGGAATAATGGTATGATAGGTTCGTTTTCCAGGCTCTAACCGGTTATGATGCTGTGGGTCTAACGAAAAATTATGCCCGCGGTTTTGCAGACATATGCCCGTATTAGGTACGACAAGTCCTGAGCCAAAATCCATGTAATTACTTTGAATGAATGATACCATGTTTCCTTCTCCATCGGCTGTCGCTAAATAGATCGTGCCGCTATGAGACGGCTGTCCGGCTTCGGGAATAAGCGCTTTTTCACCAATTAGCCCTCTGCGCTTGTTTGCATAAGAATCATTCAATAAGTCTTCAACTGCTACTGTCATTTTATCAGCATCTGTAATGAATTTTTGTCCATCTGCAAACGCTAGCTTCATAGCTTCAATTTGCTTGTGGTATGTATCGACAGAATCTTTGGCATCAAAAGAAAAACCTTTTAGCGTATTTAGAGCTAAAAGCGCAATAAGGCCTTGGCCGTTGGGCGGTATTTCCCACACATCGTATCCTCGATAAGAAGTTGAAATCGGCTTTACCCACTCTGCTTTAAAAGCTGCTAAATCCTCTTTTGCTAAAAATCCGCCGTGTTTTTTCGAAAAAGCTGCTATTTTATCAGCTAAGTTCCCTCTATAAAAAGATTCTCCATTCGTTTCGGCAATTTCAAGCAGCGTAGCAGCGTGGTCTGGTGATCGCCACATTTCCCCTACCTTAGGAGCAGATCCATTGTTGGTAAATGTCTCAAACCAGTGCTTATATTCGTCACCTTTTAACGCGTGTGTAAATCGTTCAAACGCTCGTTCCCAATTGTACCCTAAAATCGGGGAGATTGGGAACCCTTCTTGTGCATATGAAATAGCGGGCTGCAGCACTTCTTTTAACGATAGCCGGCCAAAGCGTTTTGACAGCTCCGCCCACGCGCTCGGGGCACCTGGGACCGTAACAGGAACAAAACCGCGAGCCGGCATCTCTTTTATCCCCATGGCATGCAGAGCTTCAATAGAGATAGAAGAAGGAGCAGGACCGCTCGCGTTGAGTCCATATAATTCTTCATTTATCCACACGAGAGCAAAAGCGTCTCCGCCAATTCCATTTGACGTAGGTTCTACCACCGTTAAACAAGCTGCGGAGGCAATAGCAGCATCTACTGCATTGCCTCCTTTTTTCAACATTTCAAGACCCGCCTGAGCGGCAAGAGGCTGACTGGTGGCTACCATTCCGTTTTTTCCAAACGTGCACGTACGCTGCGATGCATAGGGGTGTGTGAAAAAGTATTCGCTCATAGAAAATCTCCTCTTTTCTTTATATGATGAATAAAACGAATCTTTACAGACTAGACAACGCTACCTCTTCTTCGTAAACTTCTAATGCTGCTTGCAAAGCAGAACCTGCATTCACGCTTGCCCCGTTTCGAAGAAGCACTGCTTCAAGACCAGCCAATGTAAAGAGAACGTTGTCTTTCCGGCAGCTGTATCCCATTGTACCGATACGCCATATTTTTCCGTGCATCGGTCCGAAAGAACTTGCGATTTCAATTCCAAATTGTTCAAGAAGCGTCGAACGAACTGCTTCTCCGTCAATTCCAAGCGGAATTAAGACGCACGTAACGGTTGGAACTTTTGAATGCTCATCCCCGAATAACGATAATCCCATTGCTTTAATTCCGGCTACAAGTGCTTTTTCGTGGAGACGATGCCTTGCAAATCTTTCTTCTAACCCTTCTTCTAAAATAATACGCAGTCCTTCTCTTAAAGCATAGAGCATGGACGTTGCTTCTGTGTGATGATTTAGCCTGCGCTCACTCCAATAGTCTTGAAGCTGACTCAAATCAAAATAGTTGCTGATAATATTCGGACGCAGACGAACAGTTTGAGCATCTGCTTTTGTCGCAATTCCTTTTTCAACTTTTTTACGTTCCATGATAATTTTTTCAACACGATCATTGTACGTAATAGGTGCCATACCCGACGGAACAGATAAACACTTTTGTGTACCTGCAATCAATGCGTCAATGTTCCACTCGTCTACTTTTACATCCGTACCGCCGATAGTGGCTACTGCGTCGACGATAAACAAAACATCTTGGTCGCGACATGCAGCACCAATTTCTTTAAGAGGCTGCATTCTTCCTGTAGAGGTTTCACCATGAACTATTGCAACGATTTTTGGGTTTACTTTTTTTATTTCATGGATTACTGTCTCAGGGTCAAACACTTCCCCCCATTCGCATTCAATATTGTGTACCTCAGCTCCGTAGCGCTCGGCAATTTCCGTTAATAAATAGCCGAAGCGGCCGAAAATCGGGACGAATATTTTATCGCCTGGCTCAACTACACTTGCAAGAACTGCTTCAATCCCAGCTCTAGACGTTCCATCAACGGGAAAAGCCCATTTGTTTTTGGTTTGAAATAGTTCACGAAGCATTTCCATCGTTTCGTTCATAATGCGCGTAAATGCGGGGTCAAACTGACCTAAAATAGGTGTTCCTAATGCTCTTAATACGCGTGGATCTGCTTCTACGGGTCCGGGTGTCATAATCGTACGCGGCGGTGTATGAAGCTGTTTTGTGATAGTCATGTCAAATTCCTCCTAGTAGGCAAGTTTATATAATAGTTCTATTAAGACCTTTACTCCTTTTTCTAACTGTTCTCCTTTGGTGAATTCCTTTGGGGAATGGCTGATTCCATCTTGGCTCGGTACGAATAACAAACATGTGGGAACTCTTCGCCCGAATACCTGCGAGTCGTGTCCTGCACCACTTACTAATTCTCGGGAGGAGATATTCTTTTCCGAGGAAATAATTTTGGAAAGTTCAGATAATTGCTTGCTCATGGCGACGGGTTTTTCATCCATCCAGCAGTTGATATTTACTTCTAAGTCCCCTGCTGTTCGCTTTATAATTTCCTTCATTTTTCGTTCTGCTTCTTGTAAAACCTCATACTCATGATGTCTTATGTCGACTGTGAATTCTACATATCCTGGTATTACATTCGGTGCATTTGGAGAAAGTGTAATTTTGCCAACCGTTACGTATAAAGCGTTATGATATTTTTCGCTCAATTCAATAAATGTTTTAGCGAGTTTGCAACTTACATAAAATGCATCTTTTCTGATGTTCATCGGAGTTGTGCCCGCATGGTTACTTTCGCCTTTAACAGATACTGTAAATCGTTTCTGCCCGACGATACTAGAAACAATTCCGATATCGCAATGAGACATTTCAAGCTGCTTCCCTTGCTCGATATGTAGTTCAATAAAAGAAGCGATGTCCGTGCGGTATGGCTCGCTGTGGAGGCCTTCTCCGAAATTGAGCTGTTTCATTGCGTCATCTAGCTTAACCCCTTCTTTATTTATAACATGTTTTGCATCACTTTTGCTGTGTAATCCATTCACATTACCCGATCCCCAATACGTAAGAGGAAATCTGCTACCTTCTTCTTCACAAAGTGATACGACCTCTAAGGTTTTTGTAGGAGAGCCATAATGCGCATATAGGTACTGCAGAGCAATGATACCTGCCACAACTCCAAACGCCCCGTCATATTTTCCTCCGTTTATCACGGTGTCGATATGGGATCCTGTTAAAATAACTTGTTGTTCCGGACCCGTTCCTTGCAACCGTCCAAATAAATTTCCTACATCATCGTAATACGTTTTGAGCTGAAGTCCCCTCATTTTTTCTTCCAATGCCTTTTGAGCTGCATTCCACTGTTCTGTATATAAAAGCCTCGTGACACCTTCTTTTTCATCTAACCCAAACTGTGACAACCAGCTAATGTTTTCTTCGATTTGCTGACAAAGCTTAGATTTTCCCGTCATATCTGCAACCATTGCTATCCCTCCTGCTATCTTCATTTTAAGAAAATGACTGATTGTTTTCATTAACACTTTCTACAATGATTTAGTGTTTTTTTAGCTATTATCACTAAATACGAAAAGTCTTATATACGTCACTTTTTCTAACATAATATGTTATTTATTTTATCTTACAGGATACAATAAACTTCTTCATTAACAATTTATACATTTTTTTCTGAAAATTTTATTTATTTTAACCAAACTTTCTTATAAAATAAAAGATAGATAAAGATACGCGCAGGGAAATGTGAGAATTTTTAACAAAAGGAGTAATGAATAATGGAACTACAAACTCTTTTACGCATTCCAATTTATGAGAAAGCATCTGTAGTAGCCGGGCAAAAAGGAGTCACCCGCAAAGTACATAACGTCAATATGATGGACGCACCCGATATTTTATCTTTTTTAAAAGAAGGAGAATTTTTAATTACAACGGGTTATCACTTCAAAGAACATGAAGAAAGCTTAGCAAAACTTGTAGAAGGAATGGCTAAAAAGAAATGTGCAGGATTGGCTATAAAAACGAAGCGTTTTTTCGAACACGTGCCTGCTTCTATTTGTCAGCTAGCTGATGAACTTCACTTTCCGATCATTGATTTCCAAACGGACGAAACGTTAGGCGCGGTTATTAATGAATCTCTCAGCTTTATTTTAGATAAAAAAACAGCCGAGCTTCAGCAAGCGATGGTCACACATCAGCTATTTTCCTCCTACATCTTACAAGGAAAAGGCATTGAGAAAATTATGCAATCCATTCAAACGTTATGCAATGCTCACGTTGCCCTTTTTGATACCCATGGCCATGAACTCTTTTACACAAACAAACGCGAACCTTTTTCACTCCCGATGGAAGAAGCGGTAGCAGGCGCTAAGCAGCTTTTTTTACGAACGTCAAAATATACAACCTTTTCCTTTTTGCACACAAAAAAAACTGTTACGCTTTTTCCGATTGCTACTCATACAAGAAAGTACAGTTATTTACTTATTGAACGCCAAGTTTCTTTATCCGATTCAGCGCTCCTAACAATTGAGCAAGCGACAAACGTTTTATCCTTCGAAATGATGAGACAGCAGGCTTTGTATGAAGCTGAACGGCGACGAAAAAACGATTTTTTCAATCAGCTTGTTAACAATTATTATAAAACACCTGAGGATGCTTCCTTTCAAGCACAGATGATGGGCTTATCAGCAGGAAACAGCTATATTTGCGCCGTTGGGAAAATTCATTCTACATTCACGCCTTACAGCGATGATGATATGATCTATGAGCTCCTTCAATATGAGTTATCAGCAGGTCCTACAGAGGCCGTGTTGTTTTTCTATGACAATCTTTACATTCTTTTGTTTACACCTTATTCTCAACCTGTGATTATAGAGTGCTTGCATCACTTGCAGGAAGCTGTTTACCGTCACTACGATAAGCGAATGTCATTTGGAATTGGAAATCAAAGCCAATCCCTACTTACAATCGCTGACTCCTATAAAGAAGCTGTTGAAGCTCTTGAAACCATCCATTTTAAAGATCATTCCAAGCTTATTCAATTTTATCAGCCAAAACAGTTTAAAGAACTGCTGAGGTTGCTTCCAGCAAACGATTTACAGGATTACTATTCTCAAACATTAGAAGGTTTGCTGCAGTACGATAAGAAAGATCGCTCCATCTTACTTGACACGCTTGAAACATATCTAAATTCCAATTGTCAAATCTCAGAGACTGCTAAGCAGTTATTCGTTCATCGGAACACGGTGATCTATCGAATCGAAAAATGTGAAGAGTTACTAAAAAGACCTATTCACACGTCAGAGGAAACCCTTCGGCTGCGCGTAGCTTTTCAAATTTTTTCTCTTGTGCATGCCAATTAAGTATAACTACAATAAAAAACGCCTGAGTGGATACTCAAGCGTTTTTTATTGTAGTGCATATTATTTATTTCGCTTTTAATTTAGACTGTACTGATTGTAATTTCCCAGCCATCGTATGATTTTCTTTATCACGGCGATCATCAATTCGTAAATTTGTACATACGCGCTGAATACCATTTTCAAAAGGTACTTCATGCATCTCTTGAACAATTTTTAGCAGCGTGCTTAATTCCCCTTCAATCAATGTATTCATAGGGGTTAATTGATATGTAATTTCATCTTCATGCTTGGCCAGCACTTTTTGAATATCAGCTACGTACTGACTCACGCTTGGCGTTTCCGTACCTACCGGAATAATGGTTACATCTACAATAGCCATGTTATACACTCCTTTTGTTTATTCCCTAATTATCATACCAAACGAAACAAAAATTTCCTACTTTTACGTCTATGGTGCATAGAAAAAAGGAATAGTTATGCAACTACTCCTTTTTGTTACACTCTTATAGGTAACGCTTTGCTCCTAAGTAACGTTTTGACCAGTAAGAGTTGCTTAATGATGTGATTGTTACGCCTGTTGAAGAACCTGCATGCATGAATTGACCGTTTCCGATATAAATTCCAGCATGGCTAGCTCCTGGTTGGTACGTTTCAAAGAAAACGATATCGCCAGGCTGAGGTGAACTTACACGCGTACCAGTTTGATAGATGCTAGCAACTGTACGAGGAAGACTTACACCTACTGCATTGCGATATACATAGTTAAGATAACCACTGCAATCAAATCCTCCAGGCGCAGCTCCGCCCCAAACATAAGGTGTTCCCATAAAACGTTTACCGTATGAAATAACTTTTGAAGCTGAGCTTGAGCTTGTGCTGCTTCCTGTTGATGTTGAAGGTTTTGAGCTGCTAGAGCTGCTTGAGTTTAATTTATTCAGCGTATCCGGACCAGCTTCTCCGTCTACTAATAAACCATTTGCACGCTGAAATGATTTTACCGCACTTGTTGTAATAGAGCCAAAGTAGCCTGTTACACCAGCTGAGAAGTAACCTTTATTTTTTAGTTTTTGCTGAAGGCTGCTTACTGCTGAACCTTTCATACCTTGACGTAAAATAGTTGAGCTGCTAGAGCTAGAACCGCCAGTTGAAGCGCTAGAACCGCCAGTTTTTAATTTACTTAACGTAGCTGGACCCGCAATTCCGTCCACAGACAGTCCATTTGCACGTTGAAATGCCATTACTGCATTCTTTGTAATTGAACCAAAGTATTGAGTTGTAGTTCCTTTAAAATAACCTTTATTCTTTAGCTGTTGCTGTAAAGATTGTACGTTTGGTCCAGTTGAACCAACGCGCAGCAATGAACTTGAGCTAATTGATGAACTTGATGAGCTTCCGCTTCCTAGCAGCTTATTAAATGTAGATGGACCTGCAATACCATCTGCAGATAAACCATTTGCACGCTGAAACGATTTTACTGCGCTAGTCGTGATTGAACCGTAATAGTTTGTTGTTGTACCGTATGTAAAATAACCTTTGTTTTTTAATTTTTGCTGTAATTCTTTCACATCTGAATTACTTGTTCCTGGGTGCAGCGTAGCATCTCCTAAAGCAGCTTCACTAATTGTAGGGACTACTGTTAAAGATCCACATAACGCTAACGAATATATCAACTTTTTCATAAAAAAAGGTTCCTCCAATGCCATAATCTACTAATCTATAAGACGTTTACATTGTAACAACACATTATTACAAAATAACATCACTAATATTACATTTATGTTACAGGAAACGACAGTAGCACAGCTGTATGGTGTATATTGTCGTAGTTTCTTGTCGTTTAACACCTAATAAGTTCGACAAAAAAGCTAATATATTCCAATATTATTCCTTTTCCTACACTAATAATAGGTAAAAAATCACCCGTAACATTATCTTTATATTTCAAAAAAAACAATTTATTTTTTTATGAAATGTGAAACTTTTTTAAAATTTATTCGTTTAGCGGATTTGTTCCCCTCTTCAGTAAAACAGCTTTTCTTCTAAAAATTTATATTATTTCCATATTAATGAATAAAAAAGCGAGGGCTGAAAAAAATAGTCTTGTTATGTTTGAAACAAGGAGGATTATTTTATGAGCCATAAAGGCATTCATGGTACAAATGTTAGCGGATCAGGTGACTCGGAAGACAAACGCTATGCAAGCGGAGAAAACGAGCAGACGCTTACTACGCGTCAAGGTCACCCCATTCGTGATAACCAAAATTCTCGAACGGTAGGCAGCAGAGGACCTGCTACTCTTGAAAATTACCAGCTGATTGAAAAACTTTCGCATTTTGATCGTGAACGTATACCGGAACGTGTGGTTCATGCCCGAGGAACGGGAGCTCATGGGTATTTTGAGACGTACGGAAAGCTTGGTGACGAGCCCGTTGAAAAATACACCCGCGCAAAAGTTTTTTCAGGAGCAGGCAAACAGACGCCTGTTTTTGTCAGATTTTCTACCGTAACTCATGGAAAGGACTCTCCAGAAACTATGCGAGATCCAAGAGGGTTTGCTGTAAAATTCTATACAGAAGACGGAAACTGGGACTTAGTAGGAAATAACCTTAAAATATTTTTTATTCGCGACGCTATTAAATTCCCTGATTTGATTCACGCTTTTAAGCCCGATCCTGTGACAAACCGTCAAGATACCGAGCGTATTTTTGATTTTATTTCTCATACACCTGAGGCTATGCATATGATTACTTTTTTATTTTCACCTTGGGGAATACCTGCTAACTATCGGCAAATGCAAGGTTCCGGTGTTAATACATATAAGTGGGTAAACAAAGATGGCGATGCCTTTCTTGTTAAATACCATTGGGAACCAAAGCAAGGAATTAAAAATTTGACCCAAAAGCAAGCAGAAGAAATTCAAGCTAAAAATATCAGTCACGCTACTCAAGACTTGTATGAAGCGATCGAGAGCGGTAACTACCCTGAGTGGGAACTTTGTATGCAAGTCATGGAAGACGGAGAGCATCCCGAACTGGATTTCGATCCGCTTGATGACACGAAAATTTGGCCGGAAGACCAGTTTCCATTTCTTCCAGTAGGTAAAATGGTCCTAGATAAAAATCCAAGCAACGTATTTGCTGAAACGGAGCAAGTCGCATTTGGTACGGGTGTACTTGTAGACGGGCTAGATTTTTCTGATGATAAAATGCTGCAAGGGAGAACGTTTTCTTATTCCGACACGCAGCGTCACCGGGTGGGAACAAACTACTTGCAACTGCCTATTAATGCGCCAAAAAAGCATGTAGCAACAAATCAACGAGATGGTCAAATGGCCTATCACGTAGATGCTGCTCCAGGTCAGAACCCGCACGTGAATTATGAGCCTTCTTCTCTTGGAGGTCTTCAAGAAGCGCATGACCATCCAAAACCTCATCAGCCTTATGTTGAAGGAAATGTAAAAAAAGAAAAAATTGATCGTACAAATGACTTTAAGCAAGCTGGTGAACGCTATCGTTTACTAGAGGACTGGGAACGTGATGAGCTTATTCAAAATTTAGTAGACGGCTTAAAATGTTGTCATCATACCGTTCAAACAAAGATGATTGAGCTTTTAACTCAATGTGATTTTGACTATGGCAATCGAGTAGCAAATGGCATTGGTCTTCTGATGCATGATGATGGTTCCCTAGAAATTGAAATGGGAGCAGAAATGACTCCTACATATGGGAAATTGCCAAAAGAAGGCGGTTCACCGTTAGGAAGTAACAAAGCTGCTGATGCGGTAGAAGAAGCTAATGAAAAAGGACACGATGCTCATCCCTATTAACAAAAAAACATCCTGCAGCGACAGCAGGATGTTTTTTGGGTTAAACGCTTATGACCAAGTAACGGCAAACACGTGGTAGTCATTTTTTAACTGTGGCGCATCAATGGGTGTCCCGTGCTGATATCCTTGCTTCACTCTTTTAGGATGTAAGGGCTGAACCCATTCTTTCACTTGCTGTTTTGTACCATTTGCTAAAATATATACACAATCAGAAAATGCCCCGTCATTGTTTGGACTATCAACTTTTAGTACTTCCACTAACACATCTTGGACACACGTTTTTCTCTGAATACACATAAGCGTATGGTAGATAATATCAGCGGACACATCGTTATTTAAACGAAAGCCCACCTTTTTTTGTTCAAAAAAAGACGAGAATGAGACGATTGGTAATGTCTTTTTTTGTTCATACGCTTGAGATAAAATCTTGACAAGAACTTCTCCACTCAAGATGATCCCTCTTTCTAAAAAACGCTTCATCACAACATATGTGAGCATTGATTTATGCTCATAGGATAATATATTATCATAGTTTAATTCTGCGGTGTTAGTCTTTTTTGGGGTTTTTACACTGGGAATTATACCCGCCTATTTCTTGCGTTTCCCCGACGCTCTCGCTACTAGCAACAGAATTATTAATAAAATAAATACCCCTGCTCCTACAAACATATCGTACAAGAAATCAAGCATCATACTCCTCCTCTTCCTCCAAAAAAAACGCTGTTAAAACCAAGCGTTTTAACAGCGTTTTTTCGTTAGATAAAGCCTAGCATATTAATAAATACAATGATAATTAAAACAGGTGCGATATATCGAATAGCAAGAAGCCATAAAGAAAACCAGCGCTTCACATTCGTTGAACCATGCTTAAATTCTTCAATAAGCACATCTTTTTTCATTTTCCAAGGAACAAAGATGGCAATTAAAAGAGCACCTAGTGGCATAAGGATATTACTTACAAGAAAATCGAAAGCGTCAAAGATGCTTTTTCCAAAGATCGATACGTCACTTAACAAACCATACGATAGCGCTGAAGGTATTCCTACTACGAAGATTAGCAAGCCCGAAATCCAAGATAGCTTTATACGCTTATGCTGCTCTCCTTTGGCTAAAGAAGCTACAATAATTTCTAACATCGAAAACGCAGATGTCAAAGTGGCAAATAAAAACAGCGCCAAAAAGAAAGTTTGAAACACAATTCCGAACGGAAGCTGTTCAAAAATAGAAGGCAATACAATAAATAAAAGACCTGGTCCTTCCGTCGGCTTTACGCCCATTGAGAAGACCGCAGGGAAAATTGCCAGTCCTGCTAGTAAAGAAATCAAAATATTTAACGCTGAAATTGAAATAGCCGATTTTGGCAAGTTTTGCTGCTTAGATAGATACGAACTGTACGTAACCATAACTGAAACGCCTACGCTAAGTGAAAAGAATGCTTGTCCCATCGCAAACAAAATGGTTTGGGATGTAAGCTTTGAAAAATCTGGATACAAAAAGAAAGATACGCCTTCCATCGCCCCGTCTAATGTTAAAGAACGAATAATGATAATAATAAATAAAATAAAGAGAGCAGGCATTAAAATTTTGTTTGCTTTTTCAATACCATTTTGAATGCCTCTTGCGACTACAACAATTGTTAAAAGAAGAAAAACAAATTGAGAGATAACAGCACTTGTTGGATTAGCAATGGTCGAGTTAAATAAACTCCCGTAGTCCCTTACTCCATTCAGCTGACCCGTGACGCTTGCAAAAATATATTGTAAAATCCATCCTCCTACTACACTATAGAAAGATAATAAAATGAAGCATGTGATCACGCCTAAATACCCGATTCCTTTCCACAGAGAACCGGGAGCAACTGCATCATAAGCACGAATTGCTTCCTTTTGTGTATGTCTACCCAGTACAAATTCAGCAAGCAAAAGCGGCAAACCAATAATTGCTGTAAATAAGATAAACAGTAAAAAGAAGGCCCCTCCTCCGCTTGTTCCGGCTACATAAGGCAGTTTCCAAATGGCTCCGATTCCAATTGCGGAACCGGCAGATGCCAAGATAAAGCCGAGTTTTGATGTCCATTGTTCATTTTGACTCATTTTTTCTCACCATTTTTCTTTATTTATTCTGATTTGTCATACTATATCACACAACCCTTCTGTCGAAAAGGGTTTTTGTTGTTTTAACCCCCATCATGTGTTATGAATAGTATGTAGGTTTCAAGATTTATTTTCGTAACTAAAAAAAGTTTGACAGTTAGAGGTACAAAAAATGACAAATCAGCAAGTAATACAGCAACAATTTTTAGATAAGTTCCTTGACTTTATCTTAGTAAAATGTCCAAACTGCGAACTATGTGCGCGAGTTGTAAAACTGGATAAAAAATTGAGCGGGTCAACGCACTCATGCACGTGTCCTCACTGTGGTTATCTAGACGTAACCAATGCTGATAGCCAAGGACCGTTAGAACTTTCTGAAGCAGTAGATCCTTTTTTTCAGCTTCCGCTTTACTTAGAAACGATATGCCCTGAACGTCGACTTTGGGCTTATAACTTAGATCACCTTCAGTATATTGAATCTTATATTGAAGTTAAAACATGCGGGGCTTGTTTCGACGAGCTGTCGGTTGAACATTCATTGCCAGATTGGGTAATTCATAAGCAGAAAGAAGCATTAAACGAAATTCAACGTTTAAAAGACACCGTCTTTTGCACATTCAAATGAAGATAGAAAAGAAACGTTGCCAAAGAGGCAACGTTTCTTTTCTTACGAAGAACTTTCTTCGGTAAGTTTTCTTCGGTAGTCTCCGGCTTTGTCGAACTCTTTTGCGGTGCCAACGAAAAAGTAGGTTACCGTATGATTTTTGTTACCTTGAGTCGTTCCATGAATCATCTTCCCTTGCTTCAATTGCTTTCGCTCTCCATTTTTATTTACATAGAAATATTTATTTCTTGCCCAGCCGCCGCCGCTTAAAAGCGTTTTGGTTTTCCCGACTCCCTGGTCATTTACTTTAAATACAGTGTAGTCTCCTTCTGTCTTGCTGGGATTTCCGTTATCTTTATCATATTCGACCATAACCCATCCTTTGTACCCTTCTGGTATAAGGAAAATGCTTGGTTGAGACGTTTCATCTGGGCGTCCACATCCAGCTGCGATTACGATCAATAAACACAAAATGAGCCATCTTTTCACTTTTCCCAACTCCTTTCTTAATAAAAGACGTGCCTCTATACTGCTTTTAGTTTTTGTTGAAGGTAAGATTATATTCTTTTTGCACCCCTCAATTTTTCCCAGTTTACCCAATCAAATATGCTATATTTACGTATTGTTTGTCACACACTATTAGCAGGCGTTTACAATTTACATGGGAGGATAACAAAAATGAGCTATGTTTTTTTATTTATTTTGCTCTTTGTCATTCCGCTTTACACACAGCAAAAAATTGTTCGTGCCGACCGTGAAAATACACGTACATTATTACTAAGTGAACACGAGCAGTCTGGACATAAAAAAAGCGATTCCCCGTAAAACAGGAATCGCCTTCTTTTAATATGTTAAGCTTCCAGCTACAATAAGGCCAACGGCTATCGACGCTGCAAAAAGAGTTACTCCAACCGCTACATTTCCTTCTTCTACTTTTTTGGCTAGGCTCGTTTTAGGCGTCATAATAAATTCAATAACCCAATATGTCACTACTTGAGTAATGATACCTACTACTCCCCAAAGAGTTGCATCTACCAAATTTACGCTGTTGCTCCACACAGTAAAAATGACAATAGCAAGCCCAATTCCTTTTCCCCATAACTTCAAAGCGACTGCCACATTTCCTTTTTTTATGAGTTCACGGTCATTAAATTTTGTTGTTAATTCAAATACGATTACTCCGATAAATAATAGACCTAACCCTACCGCTACGTGAGATAAAAAACTCCCTATACTAGCCCAATCAATCCATTGTGTCATTTTTAGTTCCCCTTTTCATTTTAATCCAATCGGCAAATAATACGATTCGTTATCTGTAATTTGATTTCCAGCTCGTATTCCTACTGCGCTTGCTTTTCCATTTAATAAAAAGCACCCGTACATGATATGGGCCTCTACTGTTTGCCTTTGCGTCTTCATTGTTGCAGTTGGCAAAGGAATAAACTGTTGATACACAGCCGTGTATTCTTGATATGTCTTATGCTGGTCTTCATCTGTTTTGATTCCATCTTCATTATAAATTTCAACGGTATCTCCCTCACGACCAAACGATGGTTTCTTCACAAATGCTTGTTTTCTTTCAATAAATGGATCTTCTTCTAAATATGTTGGTAAAAAGTATGTTTCAATGATGTGATGCTCTTCTTTAGTGAAGAAAGGATGATGTTGTTCATGCAAAGCCCAAATGAGTGCTTGCACGGCTTTAGACTGCAGTAAAAATGCAGAAGGGGGATTGATTATGGCTACTTGTTTTTGCTGTGCTAATGTTAAAAGCATGTGTCCGACTTTTTCATGCGTACTCGGATCTTCATCTTCAATTAAATGTTCAAGCGGATAAGTTTGGCGATAGAGTACGTCTATTTTTTGTCCATATTGATCATATACGCCTGCTTCTATATGTTGACCTTCTTCAACTGTAGAGACAGGAATAATCCGAAGCTGCGATAACGGAACGTATGTAGCATCTACAGCGGCTAGCTTCATTAAATAAAGAGTGGTTAGCTTATCTTCTTCATGTGTATCATGAGAAGAAAAAACGACGTTTGGATAGTTCGTTCTATCGAGCTCGTTATAAGCTTCAAAAATGGCGTGTTTTAATGCTGAAGCAAGCTTTTTTTCTTCAAGCTTATTAGGATTTTGAACCTGGAAATGCCGACAGACTAACTCATTTACATGAAATAATTCTTTAATGAACGTAGGCGTATCCGCATTTAGTTCTAAAAGCTTGATTTGATCAGCCGTAACAGCAAAATCAAGGCGTGAAATAACACTTTCTGTTTCCATCGTTTTCAGTCGTAGGTACGGGAAACTGGCTTTTGGAAATCCTAAAGAAAGAAGCGTCTGATCATCTAATGAACGAAGTAAAGGTGCCGTTTTAAAAAATAGTTCCCCGATTTGATTTGCGGCTTCTTTAATGGAATGAATGATGTGAGAAGATTCCATATGTACATCATAAAGGGCATACTCTGTTCCATATAAGTCGTACCAAAAATCTTGAATTTCTTTATAAAACATTTCTCGCTTTTCTTTATGCATTACCCGCCAAAACCGCCTTTAGAGCCGCTCCCAATTCCAGATTTATACGAGCTGCTTGATTTAAATGATTTATAGGACGATGATGAGGTCAGCTGTTTTTTAGACCCGTAGTAGCGCCCTCCGTGATAATATGAACCGCTGTGCGAAGAAGAAGAATCTGAACAGTAGTACGTTTGCGTATCTTCATCCCATTTCCACTTGTCGCACGATTTATCTTTCGGTTTAGCCGGTCTTGCCTGATCAGTTGAACCACAGGCAACGAGCGATGTCATTAAAGCAGTGGTCAAAACCCCCGCCATCATTTTTTTTGTTTTGGACATTACGCCTTTCCCCTTTCATACGTTACGCCTGTTTTTGTTACATATAAACTGTACACGCTGCGATCTTCATCAATTTCCGCAGAGTCTCTTTCCCATTCCCATCCATTATAGTATGTATAAACTGTTCCGATATAGCTTAATACGTCCAAATGCGTATAAAATGAAGAGACAAATAAAATTGGATGTCCTCGAAGAGAATTTAATTCGCGGACTTCTAATGTAATCTCTCTGTGATCATCTTCTGCTTGCTCTTTCGGTCCATTTTCATGTTCTTTTACATAAATAATATGGATATCATCTTCGACTGCAGATGAAGTTTGTTTATACGTTACTCCTTCTTTAACAAAAAATTCGCATTCTCTTCTTGCTAAAATTTGTTCAAGTTCAATAGATTGATAGTGATAAATAGATACAAACGTATCATCAGGCTTTAGCAGTCGGTATTCTAACTTTCCCATTGTGCAACTCCTTTTGTGACTTTTTTGTGAACGTTCTTTAATAAATACGCACAGATTTTCAAAAAGTTTCAATTTTTCTCATATTAAAAGGCTTAGCTTTAAATAAGCTAAACCTTTATTTTTTTATCACATCTGTCACAACTTCATAACCGCCTGTGTATGGGTCGAATACATATTCAAGCATGCCGTTTCCACGATTGACTTTAAATAGATAACGGTATTTTTTGGGGCTGTCTTTTGCTGGATATACGTATTTTCCTTTTTGGAACTGACTTAGTAAGAGCTGTTCTCTTTGCGCAAGCATTTTTTTTGCTTCATTATAACCATACAGCGGGAGGTTTTTGGCATAGAGAACCGGTACGAATACAAGCACAACGACTGAAATCGTAATAAGCCCTTGTTTAAACCACCGCATAAATCTCTTTGGATTTCGCGAAAGCAACATCGTGATGACAATTACTATTAACAAAGGAACAATATATACTTGAACATACGGAATGTTTGCAAATACAGGTCGATTAATCAACAAGACAATTACTTCGATAGCTGCTACTAATACTAAAATAAAATAGACCACTTACTCTTCACACCTCGACGATTCAATGAATTTTATATGTGTTAGAAAGTATTCCCACTCATGAATGAACTCGTCTATTGTATCATAAGACGCAAAAAAAATATCTACGCTTCTCTATTTTACGGAATTCAGATACTAAAAGAGATTGATACATAACGAAATCACCCCAATATAAAGACGAACAAATGGGATAATGCACTAGTATGGATCCCTTGTTACGCCGGATTTCCGTACAAGGTTTCGCTTTCCGAGGGCGGCCGCTCCTGCACGGTCTCATCTGTTCCGCTTTTCACGCGGGAGTCCTCGCCTTGCCTTTCAACCAACAGCTAGAAGTCACTATATACATGAAACTGCCTTCACTTTAACCATAAAAAAATCTGAACACATTTGATTCTCCATCAAGAATCAAACACGTTCAGATTTTTCTTTAACTAAGCTATTTTTATTCCATCCTCTTTATTACGAAACTTCTACGTTTCGATTTTGATTATACTTTTTCCCTTGTAACAGTGAGTAAATGATCGCTGCTGCCCACACAATAAGTATGAATGCATATACAGCTATCTGAGTAGAGCTGCTTGATACCCAAGTGTTTAAGAGTGTTCGAGCATTTGTTAAGATGATAAACCCACCAACAAGTGAACCAAGCAAGTGAGCCGGGATAATACGAACAAACCATGCAGCAATCGGAGCCGCGATAATTCCGCCAATCATAAGGGCGCCTACCCAGAACCAGTTTACCTGCTCCCAGCCAAGAGAAATTAAAAAGCCAAGTGTAGCCGAGACGGCAATAGCAAATTCACTTGTATCCACGGTTCCAACGACTTTCCGTGCTGTTGTGCCTTTTTTAGCTAGCAATACAGGCGTTGCAATCGGCCCCCAGCCGCCGCCTCCTGTAGCATCAGCAAATCCAGCAATTAATCCTAGCGGAATGGACTGCTTCGTCGATAAAGGTTTGGGGCTCTTTTCTTCGTTTGTTTTAAACGTAAATAAAAAACGAAATAACACGTAAACTCCTAGGAGCAACAAGAATGTTGAAACGTAAGGCCTTACTGCATCTCCAGGTAAATTACTTAGAAAGCAGGCTCCTACAAAAGCTCCGATGGAACCTGGGATAATTAGTTTTAACACCATCGATTTATCTACGTTTCCAAATTTAATATGCGAAACACCAGAAGCTGCTGTTGTTACAACTTCTGCTAAGTGAACAGATGCGGAAGCCACAGCTGGTGCAATTCCAAACGTTAAAAGCAGCGTAGTTGATGTCACCCCGTATGCCATTCCCAGTGATCCATCAATTAACTGAGCTAAAAAGCCAATAAGTGCAAACGTAATTAATTTTTTCATGTTGTCCCTCCACTTTCCTCTTCTGTTAGAAAGCACAAAAAGGCCTCCAACAGTTGTTTGCTAGAAGCCTTCGGTATGTCCGATCAGCTGTCCGTTTTATGAATAAGTTGTTTATATTGTAATCCTAACTATTCCTAGAAGTCAACTGTGTTTTTAGTTTTTCTTTTAGTCTATGTATGCTGCTTGGTTATAGTATCAGTAAAATAAAATTCTTCTTGTTAAGTCAACAATATAAAAACGACCGCTCACTTAATAAGAGCGGTCATTTTTATGCATGTCTTGCCAGTGAGCTAGCACTTCAGGTGGCAAACTCACATCTTTATCTAATGACGTCCCATCCATAGAAGCGGGCTCATCGCTATTTATCACTTTTTCTACCCAATCTGGCTGTACGACTAATGCTTGTTCAATCGTAATTAAAGCCAGCCCTTGCTCAAAAGCTTTTGCTACTTCTGTTGCCGTAAGTCCTCCTGTACCCACAAGAGGGACCCGGTGATTGACGTGCTTAATAATCGAAGAAAGCAGTGAACGATTTTCTTCCCTTTTTGAGGTAGGTTCATGTAAAGCGCTGATATGTAAATAATCAATTTCTGTATAAACAAGACGATCAATCCACTCAAATGTATCTTCCACTTTATTTCCTAAATAACCTTTTTCTTTGGGCGCTAATGTATATCCCACAATAAATGGTTTGCCCGCATGTGCTGCTCGACGCGTCACTTCACGAATAACTTCAAGTGCAAAAGTGAAGCGGTTTTCTGCGCTTCCACCATAAGAATCACTTCGCTCATTGGCTTGCCTTGATATAAACTGCTGCAGTAAACATTCGTTTCCCCCGTCAATTTCTACTCCATCAAACCCAGCTTCCATAGCTCTGGTGGTAGCTTCGCCAAATGCTTGAACAATATAAGTTATATCGCGCTCGGTCATTTGAACAGGTTTTTTCCCTTTACGTTTATGAGGCTTTTCACTTGGGCTAATGGCTTGCCACTTATTTTCCATTTCTACGCACTTTCTGCCCCCGTGCGATAGTTGCAGAATCGCTTTAGCTCCTCTTCTATGAATCATTTGGGTTAGTTGATGAAGCTTTCGTATGACCTGATCACGATGAATTCCGATTTGACCATGTGCTACTTGGCCATTTTCTGTGATAAACGCGGGGCCGATAATTACTGTACTGACGCCTCCTACTCGTTTTTCGTAAAAAGACATATCAATATCGGATATTTCTCCGTTTTCCCGTGAAGCGTATGTGAGGATAGGTCCCATTGCTAATCGGTTTTTCATCTCAAGAGCATCAACAAATTTAAAATGTTTAAATAATTTTTCATAGGCAGTCTTCAATTAATTCACACCTTTTTTCCTTAGCTTACCCATCTAGAAGCCGAGTAGACATAGGCACAAAAAAAGAAATACCTTTGCGGGCATTTCCTTTTACGTTGTTTTTCTTATTTTCTTGACGGGGTAAAATACAAATTCGCTTTTTCCAACAATTCGTTTTTCATCAATGAGACCTAGACCGTTGCGGCTATCCATACTGTACAGACGGTTATCACCCATTACAAATACTTTGTTTTTAGGTATTTGAACAGATTCAAAATCTCCTGTTAGCTCCATATCCATGTTATTGGCAATTTGACGATTCGTTTTTAAGTAAGGTTCACTTACTTTTTTATCATCAATATAAAGCTGATCTTTTTTCATTTCGATTTTTTCACCTGGCAGACCGATTACTCTTTTTACATAATGCTTATTCTTAGCCTCATCTTTAATAATCACAATATCTCCGCGGCGAATATCATGGAGCGAATACGACAGTTTATTCACAAACAAACGCTCTCCGTTATGCAGCGTTGGGTTCATTGAAGCGCCTTCTACAATATACGGAGAAAATAAAAATGCGCGAATCATAAATACTAGAGCGATAGCGAAGATAATAGTTTTGAATATGCTGCGTAATTGATCGCTTTTTGTTTTTTCCGTAGTCAATATACTTTGTCTCCTTTGTACAGCTCACTTTTCTTATGTAAAAAAGCAAGAAACCTCTTACTTTAACACTTATTCTAACTTAACCATAGAAAGAACTGAAATCAAATGTTTTATGTTATGTAAAAAAAGAACCTCTAACAAATGTTAGAGGCTTACATTACGCAAGTTTCGTCTTTACACCTCTTATTATAACATTAATTATATAAAAAGAGACTACCTTTTATGTAAAAATTATGTTTTTTACACAAACTTAACTAAATCTTCACATTTAGAGGCGTTTCTCCATGTATAAAAAGTTGAGAGATACAATACTCTATAATCTCTCTTCGCCGCACGAGTCCAATAAAAATATTCTGATCATCTACAACCGGCACAAAATTTTGTTCAGACGCGCGTGACAGAATACTTTCCATTTTATCATGAATTATTTTACGGCCTGCTTCCTCCTCCTCTTTCAGAAAAAAGCGTTCTTATCTCCTCGATAAGAACGCTTTTTTTAGCTCATTTTCTCAATTTCATTTACAAGAATTGAAATGGCATCCGTTTTTGTTGCTTCACGCATTGTACGCTTCATCGTACTTGCCTGCTGCTGAAGCTCATTTACTTCACGCAAAAATAGTTCTTTTGTTAACTGCTCTTCTTCTACAACCATACAGTAGCCTTTTTTCTTAAAGGATTGTGCATTTAAAATTTGATCTCCGCGACTCTGTGCTTTTGATAAAGGAATAATCATCATCGGTTTATGAAGAGCTAAAAACTCAAAAATGGCATTTGATCCGCCGCGTGTAATCACATAATCAGTCGCCGCTAGAACATCTGGAAGCTGTTCATTTACATATTCTAACTGACGGTAGCCCGACTCTTTTTCAAGGCTTGTATCAATATTGCCTTTTCCGCACAGGTGTACAATTTGAAATTTCTTTTGCAGTTCAGGCAAAGATTCTCGAACAATTTCATTAATGCGGCGTGCTCCTAAACTTCCGCCCATAATCGTTAAAATTGGGCGCTTATCATAAAAGCGAAGCCAGCTTTCCCCGTTCGCTGCGCTTCCGCTAAATAGCTCTTTTCGAATAGGTGAACCAACAACCTGCACTTTTTCTTTTGGAAAGTAGTTTGCCGCTTCATCAAAAGAAGTAAAAATTTTAGTGGCAAATTTCTGCGCAATTTTATTTGCCAGTCCCGGTGTTAAATCACTTTCATGAATGAACACGGGAATGTTTAAAGATTTAGCAGCCATTACAACAGGAACTGTGACAAAACCGCCTTTTGAAAAAACAAGAGAAGGCTTTAACTTTTTTAGCACGCGACGTGCATCGCCAACCCCTTTTGCTACTCGAAATACATCTTTTACATTTTCCATATCTACGTAGCGACGCAGCTTCCCGCTTGAAATCGCATGATATGGAACGTTTAATTTTGTAATTAATTCTTTCTCAATACCATTGTGAGAACCGACATAATGGATATCCCATTTTTCACTGTCTAATTCTTTCATAATAGCAATGTTTGGTGTTACGTGTCCAGCTGTTCCGCCTCCGGTAAAAACGATAACTTGCTTACTCATTTTTTCTTCCTCTCTTTACTTCACTTAATCGATCTGTTTTGACATCAATTTTTATCTGATCTTTTTAGCATGCAATCTGACATGTAAAACGATGGTTTTATTATAGCATTTTTCTTTTTACATATGTATGATAAGGCGTATAAAAGCATGCTATACTTTTCATAAGGAGTGATGATAATGAACAAATCTGTACCTGCAGTGAAAGGTGACACAGTGGATTCCGAAACGCGCTGTACGCACTATCATACGGATAAAGATATTATCGCAATAAAATTTTATTGCTGTCATACATATTATCCATGCTATCAATGTCATAACGGACATGCCGATCACGACATTAAAAGGTGGCCAAAAGCTATGTTTAATGAAAAAGCTATTCTTTGCGGAGTATGTAAACATGAGCTATCAATTAATGAATACTTAGCCTGTAACTCGACTTGCCCTCACTGTCGTTCTTCTTTTAATCCCGGATGCAGCCTGCACGGACACATTTATTTTGAACAAAAAAGCTGAACAAAACATCGTTCAGCTTTTAAAATAATTGCTCATCTATATTTATAATGGAAGGAAGCAGACCTGGGAACAATTCCTCAAGTTCTTCTAAACGCAAGGAATAATAGTGCTGCGTACCTTCTATACGTAGTTTGATAATTCCAGCTTCGCGAAGTACTTTAATATGATGTGATAGCGTTGATTTTGATACATTTAATTTTTGATAATACGAACAGGTCTGCTCCTTTCTTGTCGCTAAACACTGTACAATTCGCAGCCGATTAGGATCACTCAACGCGTGTAAAATAGGCGTTAATTTAATTTCAGATTTCGGTGGTTGATAAGGTTTTCTCATGCTTAAAATATAACACAGCTTCTTTTGTGTATCAATGTTCGATAACTTTCGAACTAAATTCCTTGCACTGTTATTTAATCGGTGTTATAGTTTCATTGTTCGATGATATTCGAACTTATCTTCATTTGAATTATGCATTGAATGAAAGATCAAACACAAAGTAAATAATATAAAGCACCATCATTATTAAAGGAGGAATCATCCATGATTCATTTACAAGCTTCAATGAAAGTTAACCCAGCAAAAAGAGAAGAATTTTTAGAAAACGTACAAGAACTAATTAAGCATTCTTTACAAGAAGAAGGAAACAGCAACTATCAACTATTTGAAGATGCTTTTACACCTAACACATTTATGATGATTGAAGAGTGGAAAAGCGAAGAAGCAATTCAAGCACACAATAAATCAGCTCACTTCCAAAGTTTTGTAGCATTTGCTCAAACTGGCGTACTTGTAGCACCTTTAGATGTAAAAACATTACAAGGCTAAGAATAACTTCTTTGAAAGGATGACGCATCATGAATGAAGCAATTCGTACAATTCAAGATCATCGTTCTATCCGTCAGTATACAGACGAAGCAGTAAGCGACGAGCATTTAGATACGATTATTCAATCTGCTCAGTCAGCCGCTTCTTCTATTAATGGACAGCAAGTAACTATTATTAGCGTCCAAGATAAAGAAAAGAAGAAAAAGCTTTCAGAGCTTGCCGGCAACCAAGCGTGGATTGACCAAGCTCCTCTATTTTTAATCTTTTGTGCAGATTTTAATCGTGCTAAGATTGCTGCTGATCTTAACGATGCGCCTCTTGGCGTAACCGATGGACTTGAGTCAATTTTAGTGGGGGCAACCGATGCTGGAATTTCTTTAGAAGCCGCAACAGTTGCAGCAGAATCACTCGGTTTAGGTACAGTCCCAATCGGAGGAATTCGCAGAAAGCCGCTTGAAGTCATTGAACTGCTAAATTTACCGGAATACGTATTCCCAGTAAGCGGTCTTGTCGTTGGACATCCGGCAGATCAGTCTGCGAAAAAGCCTCGATTGCCACAGGCCGCTGTGCATCATCACGAAAGCTATAATCACGACTTAAAGCCATTGATTCAAGACTATGATGCTGAAATGGCGGAGTATATGAAAAAGAGAACAAACGGTGCTGATGACCGCAACTGGTCACAAACTGTATCAGCTATTTATAAAACCATTTATTATCCAGAAGTTCGAGCGATGCTTGAAAAACAAGGATTTAAATTCGAATAACCAAAAGCTGCGATGAAAATCGCAGCTTTTTTATCTACTTCAACACCGTGCTGAATAGACTAAAAGTAATACTCAATAAATGAGGTGTTGATATGGAGTTTATTTTAATTTGTAATTTTCTTTTAGGTGCAACTGCAGCGTTTTTATTGGTACCGGCTTTTACGAAAAAGCACACCCTTCACGTGACTTTACTTTCTTTCCTTTTCCTCCTTTCGATTGTCCCGACTTTTCTTCTCGCTAATCCACATATCGGCATTTTACCTTGGGCTATTCGAGACGGTCTTCTATTGTTCTCCGCTTTCCTCTTCTTTTATTTAACCTTCACGTTAAACAGATGGAAAACGCTCTTGTTTTTTCTTCTATTTTTACTGTCGATTGCTCCTCTTGCCTACATCGTATATGATGACTTCACGCATACGTATATAGATGCCAATATTGGGCTTGGCCTAGGCTTTTTATTGACATGGCTCTTAACAGCTCTGTACAATATTTTGGCTATTCTTCGGTTTTTTCGTCAGAAATCTCAGTAAATACGTCAAAAGTTAACAAACAAACGAATAGTTGGTTTTATTTAGTATACGCTAACAACTGCACAGTCCTTCTCTTTACATAAAGCTGTGTATACTAAAAAAGGAGTGATACTTGATGAAACGACTATTCGTAATGGTAGCAGTGATTGCCTTCTTGGCACTTAGCCGCATGTTAGTATTTGCCGCTGAAACACCTCCTGCTGCAGATGAGCGGCCAGCTCAAAATGCAGAAGTTCGTATCGTTCATGCTTCACCGGATGCTCCAGCTGTAGACATTTTTGTAGATGACAAAGCTTTAGTAGAAGGAGCAAAGTTTAAAGATGTCTCCAACTCCTTACCTTTGTCAGCTGGTTCTCATAAAGTAGAAGTATACGAAGCGAAGACAAAAGGAACAAAAGATTCCATCATCGAAGCTACCCTTGTTGTAGACGGCGGAAAATCGTATACAGTAGCCGCTGTAAATAAAGCAGAAAACCTTGAACTACAGGCTTTCACGAATAATAAGCAAGGAATGGATGGAAAAGCAAGCTTACGTGTTGCTCATTTATCTCCTGATGCTCCTGCGGTGAACGTAGGTCCTAAAGGTGCTGATCCTTTATTTAAAGACCTGTCTTTTAAAAGCATTTCAGGTTATCAAGTAGTAAATCCGGGTTCGTATGATCTATCTGTTTCCACAGCAGACGGAAAAGAAATACTAAGTCTTCCTGGAACAAATCTTCAAAGCGGTAAAAACTATACGGTTCTCGCAGTAAATACTGCTGACAAGCTTGAGACCATTGTTTTACAAGATAATTAATTAAAAAAACGTCATTTCAATTGAAATGACGTTTTTTATAGACTGCGCTGAATGAATTCTTCTTTTTTGTACTCATAGGTAGAAATATCGTTCCACAATCGTTTTGAAAGCTCGTATTTCATCCCTTCATATTTTTTTCTAGCACGTTCGCTCGAACGTAACTGCTCTCTGAAATTGATTCGTTCATTCCAGTAAGGTGATTCACTGACCGTTACGTACACATGACTTCTTCTAGCATCATGTGGAATGAGCTTACGGGCATTTTTGGCTGTCATAATTGGAGGGTAGTGTGCAGCTGGAACGCCTTCTTTTAATAAGACGAACATCTCTTTTTCCGCTACATATACGTGAGATTTATTTTTTAATATAGCGCGCACTTCATTTATGTCTTCTTCGCGTTTGACTCCGATTAAAATATCAACGATTGGTGAACCTGCCAATCCTGGAACGGACGTGCTTCCAATATGTTCGATGTCTACTGAAAAATCTTTTAGTGTATTAAGTAACGCTTCTTTTTCCATTTGATACAAAAGCGACCACTTTGTTTCATACTGAACAATCTTTCGCATATCGGTTTCCACCCTTTCACTTTTTTATACTGTACCATGTTTCAAAATAAAAAGAAAGAATTTTCTAACTATTTACTTTTGGTTTATGCTATGAGCTTTATATCGATACAGACAGACTTTATATTATTTTATATATTTTTGTTATTTTTATTCTAAATGTTTCATAATTGTGGATGTTTCCTCCTTCAAAAGATAGATACTCTTTTATTTTCTATCTCTCCTCTATCATATTCACATTCAGCTGCTTTATACTATTTTACATTTTTTCTAGTATAAAACATGTCCTCAAAACATCGGTGAACAAAGGACTAAAGACCTTTAACTGCCCTTAATATCCCTGAATTTCACCTTTGATATAATTATATTTTACATTAATGTAAAATTTTATAAGTAAAGATGGCAGATAGTTCAAATTCATTATACAATTGAATTTCGACATATAGTATGATGGATAATATCGGCATTATGAGATAATAGTAGGTTTCACTCAAAATTTTGGGCTATTTGCCGATATATGCTTTGTATACCAATTAACTTATGTTGAAATTTGTAATTTGCAAGGAGGAAAAAATGAATAAAAAACATGTCATGTACACAGCCGTTTCTTCTGTTCTCTTAAGCTCTTCATTGCTTTTGCATTCAATTGATGCAGATGCAGCTGAATCGGCCAAAGTAACTGCTACATCGTTAAATGTACGTGCAACGCCTAGTACAAGCGGTGCCGTCGTTGGAAAAATAACGAAGGGAAACACCGTTAATATAGTAGATGAAAGCAAGGGATGGGCTAAAATTACGTATAACGGTAAAGAAGCTTGGATTTCATCTCAATACATAAACAAAACGCAAACAACCAGTACGCCCACGGCAAATTCGACATCCAAGTCAGCTGTCGTTAACGCCAGCTCATTAAACGTTCGCTCTTCTGCAAGCACAAGCGCGTCCATCGTGACAAACTTACCGCGCAATTCAAAAGTAACGGTTTTAAAAGAAAGCGGATCTTGGTCTCAGATTAAAACGACATCAGGCCAAACGGGCTGGGTGGCGAGTCAGTATTTACAAGCAGGCTCCGGTTCTTCTGCGCCAGCTAAGGATTCTGGATCTACAACTTCAAAGTCAGCAGTTGTTAACGCCAGCTCATTAAACGTTCGTTCTTCTGCAAGCACAAGCGCATCGGTCGTGATAAACTTACCGCGCAATTCAAAAGTAACGGTTTTAAAAGAAAGCGGATCTTGGTCTCAGATTAAAACAGCATCAGGTCAAACGGGCTGGGTGGCGAGTCAGTATTTAAAAGCTGATTCTGGACAGTCCTCACAACCAGCCCAGTCGATTCAAATTACAAAAGCTTCAAATTTGCGCAGTCAGCCGAACTTAAGTGCGGGAATTATTCGTGTAGCAAAAGCAGGTGAAAGATTCAAAAAAGTAAATGAAACGAATGACTGGGTGCAAATTCAGTACTCAGGGAGTCAAACAGCATGGGTATCAAAAGGGCTAACAGCTGCGGCTGGTTCTATAACTTCAGCTAGTGTGTCTTCCCCATCTGCTGCTTTAAAAGATAAAATTATTGTGGTAGACGCTGGACACGGTGGATATGATCCTGGCACTTCAGGCAACTCATCGATTGAGAAAAATTTAGCGTTAACAACAGCAAAACTTGTGGCAAGCCGCCTAGCCAATTCTGGAGCAAATGTATTTATGACGCGTTCAAACGATACTTTTATTTCACTGAGCGGACGGGTGGACGTTAGTGAAGCAAAGCATGCAGATGCATTTATCAGCATTCACTATAACGCGTCTACGTCATCTTCTGCAAACGGCATCGCATCATTTTATTATAGTGAATCAAAAGATAAAGAATTAGCAAAATACATTCAAGAAAGTATGGCTGAAAATGCGCCTTCTATGAAGGATATGGGGGTTCGTTTTGGAGATTATTATGTTACTCGAGAAAACAACCAGCGTGCTGTACTTCTTGAATTAGGCTTTTTATCAAATGCTCACGATGAGCAAATTGTTTCTTCTAACGCGTATCAGCAGCAAATATCTACAGGTATTTACCAAGGAATTGCTCGATACTTTGCAGCTAATAAATAATAAAAGCCCTCATTATGAGGGCTTTTATACTACCAGCTTGCTTTTTTAACACCTGGAATTTGCCCTTTGTAGGCTAATTCTCTAAAAGCGATGCGTGACATTTCAAATTTTCTAAGGTAGCCTCTCGGACGACCGGTCACGCGGCAGCGATTATTTAAGCGCGTTGGCGAAGAATCTCTAGGCAAATTTTTTAACGCTTCGTAATCTCCTTTTTCCTTCAGCTCTTGACGCAATTGCGCATACTTCGCTACCATCTCTTGACGCTTTTGTTCTTTTACAACTTTTGATTTTTTAGCCAAACTCTTTGTCATCCTTTCGTTTTATTACTTTTTTATTTGAAATACGTAATCATTACGATTTAATTGTTTTGAGCAAGTTACTTCTTAAATTTAATCATATTTTCTTCATTCTTTCAACTTATTTGTTCCCACGCTTACATGTAACCTACCCTAGACTGCTGCATAAACATAAATAAAATTGTATGTCAAATGTAATTAATTCCTTCATCTCCTATATCATACAAAGAGCCCTAAATATTCCATATTGTAGGAGGATTTGTATTTACAGATAATATTTCAATAATATTACAGTTCATTTACATATTAATAACTTCGACAAATTTAGCGGTTATCTAGTATATAATCATCTTAGAAATTCCAAAAATAATATTTTGCGTACTCAATAAAATATAAAAGTAAAGGTGATTAAAAAATGAAATCGACTGGTATTGTAAGAAAAGTAGATGATTTAGGTCGTATCGTAATTCCTAAAGAGTTAAGACGTGTTCTTGAAATAGATGTAAAAGATCCTGTTGAAATTTTTGTCGAAACAGATCGAATTATTTTAAAGAAATATGAGCCGAACGGTGCTTGTGCGATTACTGGCGAAGTATCTTCTGACAACGTAACAATCGCAGATGGTAAATTAACTTTAAGCCGCGAAGGTATGGAGTTATTACTTGAAGAGTTAAAACAACGCAATTTCTAATACTAAGAAAAGCAGCTGCTTACATGCAGCTGTTTTTCTTTTTGTTAAAGTTTTTTCTTCGCTTTCTGATTTTCAAATGCTATACTCAGAAGCGAATACATAATAAAGGAGCCTTTTATCATGACAGTTGAACAAATGACTCATCACTTTTTAGCACATCGAAACGTAACTAATGAATTAATCAACAAAATTGAAGCAGGTCACTACGAATACAAGCCTGCCCCGACATCTATGTCAGCTTTTGACTTATCTACGCATATTTTAACATCCTTTTATGCATTTGCATCAGTGGTAAAATCCGGTGATTTATCTCCACTTGGTCAAAAAGCTGATTTTAGCGGTAAGTCATTATCAGACCTTGCAGCTGAATATACGAAAAAAACAGTAAACGTATTACGCTCACTTAGCGAAGATGATTTAAACAAGACAATTGACGCAACTGCAGCGTTTGGAAGAAAGCTTCCCGGAAGACAACTTTTACAAATGGCTATTGACCATGAAATTCATCATAAAGGAAATTTATACGTCTACGTACGTGAGATGGGTCATACAGATCTTCCTCTATTTGTTCAGTTCGGTTAATGGTTATAAAATAGTTCGGCTTGTAAGCGCCCAAGCTAGAAGTTTGGTGCGCTTTTTCTTTGGAGTTTTCGGCATAATAAGTAAGATATATGGTATAATTCTATCAATAACTTCATATCTACTATTCAAAGCTTGTTTCTTCTTATAAAACGATAGTCATCATCTTTTACAAAGGAGGAATCACTTCATGAGTCAAACTGTTAATCAACAAAAAATTGCTCAAGTGTATCATCTTCCGTTTGTTTCTTCATTTGGAGGAAGTGCTATGAACCTTCTTTCTCCTCAAGCTGGCGAACATATTTTAGATATTGGCTGTGGCACTGGCGAATTTATTTCGCAGCTCAATAAGCTTCATGTCCGTGCAACGGGCATCGATTGCTCTGAAAATATGATTGAACAGGCTCGTCATCAGTACCCAACTCTATCCTTTGAACAATTAAATGCCCTTAACCTTCCTTATTACGAACAATTTGACGCAGTTTTTTCCAATGCAACTTTACACGACATCCGTCCCCCTCACCTTGTCATTAAAAACATTTACAATGCTTTAAAACCAAATGGCCGATTTGTAGCAGAATTTTGGGGAAAAGGAAACATGGACGAAATTTTCACAGAAATCATTCGTCAATTTAAAACGTTTGATATCCCTTATAACGATGTAGATTTCCCGTGGTACTTTCCTTCTGTAGCTGAATATTCTTCGCTTTTGGAATCACAGAAGTTTCAAGTCACCACGGCTATACACTACAACCGTCCCTTCTTGTTAAAAGGGGAAAACGGCTTGCGTAATTGGCTGGAAACAAATGCAGCCCCTCTTTTTGCTCACGTGACGACAGAAACTAAAAATGTCCTCATTACGCGCTTAGAAAATCGAATGCAAGACAAACTATTTCAAAACGGATCTTGGCTAGCAGAAACTAAACATATACGTGTACATGCTGTAAAACGAGATTAAAAAATGGACGTGATTCTATTCACGTCCATTTTCGTTAAAGTGCAGCCAATATCCTTTTCCTCGAATCACTTCGATTTCTAAATACGTTCCTATTTTTTTGCGAACCCGGTAAATCAGTGCATTCAGCTCTTCTGCTGCTACTAGAATTTCTCCATTTGACTCTACTCGTTCAGGCCAAACGCTTTTTTTTAATGCTTCTTTTGAAACAAATTGATTGTTGTATTCTAGAAGATAGGCTAAGCACGCGTATTCTTTATCTGAAAGAATATACGTTTCCTCTTTTACTTTTACTTTCTGCAAAATTGGATCTAATGTGTAAAATGGCTTATTTATCTGTTTGAGCAAAGGGCCTAAATCGAGGGTGGCATCCATATCATCATTTCTAAATACTAAAGCTGCCTCCTCATTTGCTAAGGTAATGACATCCTGCTCGTTCAATAAACGAGAGGTTCCAGGCTGTAACGCTTCTCCGTTTACTTTTGTCCCGTGTTTACTAAACAAGTCTGTAATGAAAAATGCATTGCTTTCGTACGTTACTTCAAAATGCTTGCGTGAAATGTAAGCACTTTGAAAGGCCAGATAAGGCTCCCATTCTTCGCTGCTTCGTCCGATAATACAAGCTTTATCTTTTGGGATAGGCACGGAAGCTCCTTCATAAAAAGGAGCACCGTTTCGAATAATCAACATACCGTTCATTGTTTGCTCACACTCTTTTTTAAAATTTTCTGACTCTTATCATGTAATTATAACACTCACATTTATTGAGATTTCTTCCAACTTTGGATAACATCATAGTATAGTCAGTTATATAATAAAGGTTGTTGCCATGTAAGTAAACCTTTAGAGCAGTCCTTTTCTAACTGAAAAAATACGTATTCTTTGCCCTGCCGTAACGGGGATACAATTTTTTTGTAAAATAATTTGATTTTTAGTAACTTTGACATATGTTCTCTCTTTTTAAAGCGGAGTAAAATAGGAAAATACGTGAAATATTTACATAATGGAGGAAGACCAATGGGACGTTTGCCAAAAGATAGAGAAATTCAAGCGATTAAACGACGCGTTGCACTGGTATTGTTAATTATTGGATCATTTATTTTAACAGGTGCTAGCTTTAGCATATATTGGTTTATGATGTTAAAAATATAAGATTTTTTTATAAAATAAAGAAAAAAGACATGGTTTTGTTCCCATGTCTTTTTTAGGTTTATTCTTTCTCAGACACTCCGGCAGATTGAAACGTGGCCATATTGGCAATCATCAGTGAAGCTGATTGCAGCAGCGGAAATGTAACAGCAGCTCCACTTCCTTCACCTAACCGAAGATTGAGGTTCAGGAGCGGTTTCTTGCCAAGAAGCTTCATTGCACACGCATGACCTTGTTCAACGGATTCGTGACTAGCAAACATATAGTCTCTTGCTTGTGTATTGATTTCTGTCGCTAGAAGGGCTGCAACTGTACAAATAAAACCATCTACTAAAATAGGAATACGGTGAGCAGCTGCCGCCAGCATAGCACCTGTCATCCCGGCAATTTCAAGACCCCCTATTTTACTAATAATATCAATCGGATCCTGAGGGTTGATGTGCCTGTTTTTCAGCGCTTCTTCAATCACGTTCACTTTGTGGCGCAGTTGTTCGTCAGAAATTCCTGTGCCCATTCCTGCAAGCTTAGAGACTTTTTCTCCTGTTAATACAGCTAAAATAGCCGTGCTTGACGTAGTGTTTCCGATGCCCATTTCTCCTACAATCAAACATTTAATCCCTTTTGCAATAAGCTCTTCAGCTTCTTCATATCCGACTTGAACAGCCTGTTCTGCCTCACTTCGCGTCATCGCGTCTTCTTTATAAAAACTTGCTGTGCCCAGCTTCACTTTGCGTTGTACAAGGTCCTTATGGGAAAGGTCAGAAGCAATGCCGATGTCAATCAGTTTGAACTGGGCATCTATTTGCCCACTAAACACGTTAATAGCTGCTCCTCCCTGCAAAAAATTCAGCGCCATTTGTGCCGTTACGTCTTGCGGATAAGCTGAAACTCCTTCTTTTACAACTCCATGATCGCCTGCAAAAACGAGGACTCCTGGCGGCGTGACTGTCGGAAAAACTTCCCCGGTCATGGCCGCTAATTCAACTGCTATTTCTTCGAGTCTTCCAAGGCTTCCTATCGGTTTGGTTAATGTATCAATATAGCGTGCCGCTTTTTCGCCAGCGCTTGTTTGAAGCGGTGGAATATAAACGTTTATCATATGTACAGCTCCTTTATTTCAGCAAATGTCTACCGTTTAATTTAACAGGATTTTGTTTATTCTGGCTAGTCTTTTTTAAAGTAGATAATTGGATAGAGTTCCCAAGACTTAGTTATACTAGTAAGAGTTGCGTATAAGCAGTATTTTGAAAGGAAAGATTTTATGACAACGAAACAGCATAAAAAGGAAAAGGCAGGTCGGCTCATTTACCGCTACATTATGATGTTAATTGGAGCTTCCTTGGCTGCCGTTTCTATCGAATTATTTTTAGTCCCAAATTCCGTAATTGATGGCGGTATTATCGGTATTTCTCTAATTTTAGTTTACTTAACGAAATTGCCGTTCAGTCTTCTTATCATCATCTTTAATCTCCCTTTTTTATATAGTGGATACAAACAAATTGGTCGTAGCTTCTGCTTTTCATCTATGTTTGCAGTTGTTGCTTTATCTATTGTAGAATCTCAATTGCATCATGTTCCAGCTGTAACATCTGAGCCGCTTCTTGCTACTGTATTTGGCGGGCTCCTGTTAGGAGCAGGTGTAGGAATGGTCATTCGTCACGGCGGAGCATTAGATGGAACTGAGATTTTAGGTATTTTATTAACAAAAAAAATCCCGTTTTCTGTGGGCGAATTTGTGATGTTTTTAAATATCTTCATTTTCGCTTGGGCAGGGTTTGTGCTAGGTTGGGAACAGGCCATGTACTCGATCCTTACGTACTATATTGCTTCTAAAACAATCGATGCGATTATTCAAGGGCTTGATGAAACAAAAGCAGCTTTTATTGTTTCAAATCACTATGAAGAGCTATCGGACGCTATTACGCATCGTCTAGGCCGTGGCGTGACGAAGCTGTATGGTAAAGGCGGATTTGAAGGTACAGAAAAAGAAGTCATATACGTAGTTGTGACGCGTTTAGAAATTACCAAGCTTAAGACCATTATTTCCGAAATAGATCCGCATGCCTTTACAACCATTATGGATACCCAAGAAGCGCATGGCGGCAAATTCAAATCAGCCATTCACTAACTTATACATAAGCGTGGATTTCTCTGAGCATGCTAATAGCTGACTACCGGTAAAGGAGATCACCACTATGAAAGAACAAATGTCCAACTTATTTCACCAATTAAAACAGTCGGTTTCCGATGTATCTGATAAGTTATATGACAAAGTACATACGCTGCAATCATCACCAGGAGTGAGTGTGTTTGAACTGTATGAATGGATTAAAGAAAATCCAAGCACAAGCGTCCAAAAGCAAACGCTGCTCGGGATTTCGTACTCTTTTTATACACTTCACGCAGACGGCGTTTTTTTCTATATGGAAACGAAATATGATTATTTACTTTACATGACTATTTATAGTCCAACACGTCATTATTTCACCTATCATTCTTACAGAGATTCTTTATCAACAGTGACTCCCTTGACGTTTCCTATTACTAAACAATAAAAAGCTCCTCAATCGAGGAGCTTTTTTTATATGGTTATCTTCCTTTTCGGACTTTAAAGATAAACAGCGCAAGTAAAAAACCGCTCGTCGCAGTTACTATTTTCCACGCGTTTAAGATTGGATTTTTTTTCAAGGTCCTGCTCCTTCCTTGCGGCTATACTAAAAATAGGATGGCGGCCTTTCAAACAGCTAGTCCAACTTCCCCCTACTATTCATACGATCATCTAACATATAGCCCACCGACATTTTCATCAATTTCACTTTTCATACTATAACATATTTTTGCCATTTAGTAGAAGTCTTAAAAGTAAAAGCTGCACTTCTCTTAAAAAAAACGGTATTGAATCCCTGCATTTTCTTTACCGTTCATTTTTTGATAAAGGTTTTGAGCAACTTTATTTTCACTACTGCACTCAGCGGTCATACCTGCAAACTCATACTTTTGAGAATAGGCAAGGCAGATCTTAAACAAACGTTCACCAATTTTATTTCCTCTGTTTAAAGGAGATACGTACAAATCTTTTAAGACGCCTGTTTCTTTAAAATAATAGGTGCTCCACGATACGTACACCGTCGCAAAGCCTACTAGTTTCCCTTCCAATTCAGCAACAAACTGGATACCGTAGGAAGGATTATTCAATAGACGCTTAATATGTAAAGTTAAAGCTTTCCGGGAAGGGTCAGGCTGCTCACAGAATTTTACTATATATTCTTGCATTAACGTAGCCAGTCGCTCTCGATCAGTTTCAACCGCCTGTCGAATGACAACCATTTAATCACTCCTTTTAGCTCAACGCTCTTAACATAATTCGATAGCTATACTTTTTTTCCTTTCGTTTTCGTGAAAAGCTACCTATTTTTACAGAATAGGTATTTAAAGCAAACAACCTTATAGGGCTTATGGTTGAGGAGAGATGATGTTTTAAAAAAAGGTTGCAAACAGCAACCTTTCTTAGTTAGTAAGCGCATAATTTCGTAAGAAGAAACCTACACAGCCGCTGATTACAATCAGTCCTCCTGCCGTTAGAAACGCCGCCGTCACACTTAGCGAAGCAACAGCGCCAAGCAGCAGCACCGAAAGCCCAAACGTCACATATGAAACGCTCAGCGTAGCGGAAAGCACCTTAGGAAGCTTTTCTAAAGGAACGGCCGTTTGTGTAAGCGTGTAAGAACACGTAGCGCTTATTTGAAGGGCAATGCCAATAGTAAAACTAAGTAAAAGTGAAAGAAAAGGCACAGATATTACTCCGAACAATAATGTAAAGAAACCTGAAAAAAGACTGCCTAGTATTACGATATGATAAAGACTTCTCTCTTGCTCAACTGAAACCTTCAGCAAAACGAAACCTCCAAGAACCGTTCCAACAAAAAAACTGCTGTTAATATATCCCCACCAAGCTTCATTTTTACTTAATATCTCTTTCACAAACACGTAGACAATAGCTGATGCCCAAACGCCAGCAGCCATCCCTTCTAAAACTTCCATGACTAATAAAACCCGCAGGCGCGGATAGTGCCAAATTAGCTTCCATCCCTCTTTTAACCCTTGTTTTTGCTTCGTTTTAGAAGAATGAACGCTCATACGAATGGCCTGCATGAATAGGAGTGACAAACTAAACAACGAAAATGACAGCCATAAAAGGCCAGTAGCATCCCAGCTAATAATCAGAAAGCTTCCAAGCGGATAGGCTGCAATTTGAATCGTTTGATCCGTGACATTAAACATACTATTCCATTTTAACAGCTTCTCTTTATCTACTAAATGAGGAAGCATAGAGCTTTGAACCGGAGCTGCCCACCCATCGAAAAAAGCAATAAGCGCCACGCAGCACAGCATGCTGATAAGCGACATATGCCACAAGAAAAACATAGACAAAACAATGGTTTTTAACAACTGAGACACCACAAGAATACGCTTAGCTCTGTAGCGATCTATAAGAAAAGGCACAGTAAAACTGCTCAAAAACTTAGCAGCCGTAATGGTAAACGGAATGCACGAAAGCAGCACAGGAGAACTATTTTGAGCGTAAAGAATGCTGATTAACGCAACAATATATAATACATCTGCTAAATTGGCTTGGCTTTGACCAAACCATAAAAAAAGTACGGAACGATTTTTCACGACAATCCCTCTTTCTTTTTAGTATGACTGAAAAGAAAGAGAATCCTACACGTAATCAACCCCTTTATATAGCGGCTTGCTTTTATGGTCTTATTATAATCATATGCTTTTTACAGAACACAACTTTTTTATATATTAAAAAATTAAAAAATACAAACGGTTAAACAGTATCGTGAAAAATCAAGAAATTGTCGTGAAAACGAAGTTAGATTAACTATAGAATATCAGAGTTATAGAATCAATGCCTTTTACATAATTTTCTTTTTCTTCTTCTTTACTTCTAAATAACCTAAGCTTGCCATATACATAAATGGACGAGTACTCCTATTAAAATTTAACGTATAGGGTGAGGAATATTTTTTCGAGAGTGGTTTCGATTTGCTGTGGCAGCTTATTAATTGGACTAGGTCTAAACGGATTTATTGCTCCGTATCACTTACTAGACGGTGGACTTATAGGATTTGGGCTTATCGTATATTATGTGTTTGGAACTCCTATCGGAATGTCCATTTTCTTTTTGAACATACCTGTCTATTTATATGCTTTTTTTCGTCATCGCCAAAACTTTTTTTATGGAAGTATAGGTTTGTTTGTTTCTTTTTTTATGACAGAAGGGCTGTCTATTCTCGAAGGCACACTGGAGCTTCCTTTGCTCTTTAGCTCATTGCTTGGGGGCACACTCGTAGGAATGGGAATAGGTCTGATGCTTCGCTACGGCATCAGTTCGGACGGTCTGGATTTAATCGCCATTATTGTATCAAAAAAATGGAAAATCAATATAGGAATAACCATTTTCATCTTAGACAGTACGATTATGATAGTGGGCTTACATATTATCGGATTTACTGCTTTTTGCTATTCCATGCTTGTTATTACAATGAGCAGCATAATGATTATGCTCTTCACTTCTCCGCGATGGCTGTCTTCGTAAAAAAAACGCTTAAAGTTTCAGCGTTTTTTTTATTTGTTTCCTACTATCATATTTATGTGATTGTGGAGAACCGTAATCGTTGAAGGTGTTGTCGTTTCTTTTTCTCCATCACAATCTACCGTTTTTTCAGGAGTGGTTTCGATATGGACTTCTTTTGCACGAAAATGCATAAGGTTGCTTTCAGGGTCAAGCTGTTCCTCATCAGGGGTTGTTTGTAACCATGCCATAACCGGTTCGATTCCCATTTCTTTAATAACGAATACATCTAATAATCCGTCTTGAAATGAGCTGTTTCCTAGCATAGCGCGAGTTCCTCCTAAAAAAGGGCCGTTTCCAATCAACACCATAACTGCTTCTCCTTCATAGGAAGCTTTTTCGCTCGTCATTTTTAATTGAAAAGGCTCTGCTTGATTTAACGTTCTACCTACGCTCATGTAGTAAGAGAGCTTACCAAATTTCTCTTTATTTTCTTCTAAAATATTTTCAGATACATCAGCTACGAGGCCAATTCCCCAAAAGTTTAAAAAATAATCTTCGCCATGTTTTCCAACATCCACTGCCTCCGTCTGGTTTTCAATAATTTGCTCCACTGCTTTTAAAGGATTTTGGTTCATTCCAATTGCACGCGAAAAGTCGTTGCACGTTCCTCCAGGTAAAATAGCAAATACAGGACGTTGCTTCAGCGGAGCAAGAGCGTTGATCAGCTCATAAATCGTCCCGTCTCCTCCTGCTCCAACAATGACATCCGCTTCGCCTTCCAATTTTCTCACCAGCTCGGCACCATCTCCAGGTTGCTCTGTTTTATATAAAGTAACCGTCTCAAATGCTGTGTTTAACCTATCACATATAAAGTCAATTTCATTTACTAATTTTTTGTTTCCTGCGTTTGGATTCAAAATCACTGCTGCCTTCATCTTTCTCTCTCCTCTATTCATATCTTCCGTTTCACCTTTTTTCCCTTTCTTTTAAAAAAACAAACCTTTTCAAATATGAACGTTTTATGAAACCATTCCAATAGTGCTTTTTTTACTTTCAAAACCTGCTATAATAATTTTCGGACTTGTATTAACAAAAGATGGTTATTGAGAGGAGCTTTCTATACGTGTCAATAAAATGCATGACGCAGCTATTTGCAAGTTGTTTTGTTTTTTTACTTTCCTCAGTCGCTACTTGGTATAACGGCTCTTCGATGCTTGAAGGACCTTTATCAGCTAGTTTGACCGGAGGGCTAACAAAGTCCTCGGCGGTTCATCACTATTCTCACATCGATTATTTGTTATATACAATTAAATTCCACCCTCAGTTTCCAATTATGATGATGGTGAGCGGAATTTATTTGATTGTATTACTGTCTATTATTGGGTTCAAAAAGCGGTATGGATGGATTAGCTCCTGCTGTTTATGTATTACAGCTCTCTTATGCTACAGCAGCTATAAACTTTCACATACCCCTACCGAAGGTGAACATGCCATGCTTACCTCTAGCTTAGCTGCAGCAAGTTTATGCTTAGCAGTCGGATTATTCTATTTATTAAAGCGATTTTATTCTCAAAAAGAATATATTTAACCATATGAAAAAAACGTCGGTCCTACCGACGTTTTTTATGTGAAACCGGGTTTATTATTCTTTATTGATTTTGTTCAACTGGCGTATATCCTATATACGAAGACTGAGGTCGGTAAATACGATTATTTTCTGACTGCTCTACGACATGAGCTGTCCAACCAACTACACGGCTTGCTGTGAAGGTTGGAGTGAATAGTTCAGATGGAAGCTCAACCGCTTTCATCACAGCTGCAGCGAAATATTCTACATTCGTGTAAATGCCTCGACCCGGCTTGTATTCATTTAATAATTCAATGGTTTTATCTTCAATTTTAACAATTAAATCAAATAGTCCGTTGTCTCCTGAGATTTGTTTCGACACTTCTTTTAACGCTTCTGCTCTTGGGTCATGTGTACGATAAACGCGATGACCAAATCCCATGATTTTCTCTTTATTATCTAATTTTTTACGAACCCAAGGCTCAATATTCTCTTCACTTCCAATTTCATCAAACATGGTAATCACACCAGAAGGAGCTCCTCCGTGAAGCGGACCTTTCATTGCGCCAATTGCTCCGCAAATAGCTGAAACCATGTCAGATTCGGTAGATGAAATAACGCGTGATGAGAAGGTTGAGGCGTTCATCCCGTGTTCAATTGTCAAAACAAAATATGCGTTCAGCGCGGTAACCAAACTTTGATCTGGAATTTCTCCGTTAATCATGTATAAATAATTTGCTACATGATCCAAATGCTCGTTAGGTTCTACTACTTCTAAATCATTCATTTTACGATACCAATAGGCAATAATAGTAGGTGTTACCGCTGTAATCGCAAGCGCCTGCTCTTTTGTCGGAGGCCAGCTGTATGAAGGGTCTCCTAACGCTGAGATACATGTGCGAAGCGCGCTCATCACTTCTGTATCTTTTGGCAAACAGTCCATTAACGCAACAATATTAGCCGGAAGCGTACGATGAGTCACCATTTTTTGTTTAAATGCTTTTAACTCATCATGATTTGGCAGCGTGCCGTTCCAAATTAAATAAGAAACTTCTTCAAAAGAATAATTGATCGCCAAATCTTTTGCCCAATATCCGCGATAAATCAGCTGACCTTTCTCTCCATCAACATGCCCTACTTTTGTTTCAGCTGCAACGATTCCTTCTAGTCCTTTAACGTATGTCATCTCAACCACTCCCCCAATTATTTTTAACAAACCGGCCTTTTTTTCTATGTACGGCTCGTTTGCAGAATGAATAGACTCACCTTAGTGGTGCACTATACCATTTTATTCCTCTTTCTTAATTGTCAGAACAGTATACAAAATGAACATTTCAACACGTGTTATTTCTGCGCTCGCGGCTTTGTTTTACGGGAGAAAAAAATATTTTTCTAGGATTTTCTTCGAGGGTACTTTTTTGTTAACGCTTACAAATATGCGGGTTTCTAACGTATTTAGAGGAATTTGATGTGCTATTTTTAGATGAATCACTATTCACTTCCTTATGTAAGAGTTTACATTTATTTGAATCATAAGTAAAATAGATAAATAGAATAAATAGTATGAAAACTAAGAATACTAGTGAGGAGAATTTATGGATATTCGAGAACTGCAACATTTCATGGAAGTAGTTAATCAAAAAAGTTTCACAAAAGCAGCAGCTGCAATTCACTTGTCTCAGCCAGCATTAAGTAAAATTGTAAAAAAACTAGAAGAAGAACTTGGGGTAGATCTCTTTGATCGCTCTACTCGAAAGCTGACGTTAACCGATGCAGGACAGATTGTGTACGGACAAAGCCAAAAGCTGGTATCCACTCTTCACGAACTGCATGCTTTGTTAGATGATTTACGAAACCTACCTACAGGAGATATTAAAGTAGGAATTCCTCCTTTAGTAGGGACTGTTGTTTTCCCAATGATTGCAAAAAACTTTACATCAAAACATCCTCAGGTGAAATTAGAGCTTGTAGAGCTTGGCGCAAAGCGAATTGTCGAACTTGTAGAAAACGAACAAGTAGACCTCGGCATTATCGTGTTGCCTATTCAAAACCCTCTTTTTCACGTCTATCCGTTTATTGAAGAAGAGTTTAATTTATACATTCATCATGAGCATCCGCTGGCAGCCAAATCAATCGTTGCTTTGAGCGAGCTGAGAGAAGAGCCATTTGTCCTGTTCAGCAAAGATTTTTCTCTTCATGATCGCATTATTCACGAGTGCATTCAAGCGGGCTTTCATCCAAAAATAGCGTACGAAAGTTCTCAATGGGATTTAATTATTGAACTAGTCGCTTCTGAATTAGGTATTGCAATTTTACCAAAGTCCGTGTTTCCGAAGATCAATAATCCTTTTATTAAAAGCATTCCAATCGCCGCACCTACTCCAATGTGGGAGCTCGGCATCATTTTGAAAAAAGATCGCTATATGTCATATGCTACACGAGAACTTTTATCTTTCCTAGTAGACCAAGACATCATTTTGCCGTCTCATACGATGTCAGCAAACTCTTAACAAAAAAGCCTCTTCTTTCATTAGAAAGAGGCTTTTAGTCATCTTTGATATCTTCTTCAATCTTTTTTGTCATCCGATTGACTAAAAAAAGCAGCCACCTAGCAGCCCCGCTCATTGATTACAATTGGTCATCTTTAGATTGGATTCCTTTTTGGTACTGTGATGTAGAAATAAATCAATTATGAAATTCAAGATGACGGACTCAATTCTTCAAAACTCAATAAACCCTTCAAGTATGGGATTTAATAAATGTTTAATTGTAACAAAAGAAGTGTATACAGAAAGAGGAGAAGAAAGTTATTCTTTCTTCTCCTCCACTCTTTTAACTCACATTTTTATTCACAGCAATAATTTCACTCAGGTTATTCATATAAATAATTTGCTCACCAAACGTTCTATTTTTCAAAGCGGCCGTATGGTGCGGTTTCATGCCGATAATATAGCATGTGATACCCATGAGATAGAAGGACTGCATAAAGCCTGCAAAAGCTTGAATTCCTTCGGTCGTTAAGATATCTAATCCCCCAAAGTCAAATAAAAGCGTGGTGTAATTTCCTTCATGCGCAAAGTTTTGCAAAATGGACGTATTTTCAGCTACAAGAGCTGTATCTAAGTCTCCAAAAAGAGGTATAAGTCCCACTTTAGAGGATAATTTAATAAAAGAAGCAGACAATTGCTTAATTTTTTGTAATGATTTTTCAAGACGTTCCTTTTGTTCAAGCAGTTCGAAATCTGTATCTGCTAATCGTTTCCGGTGATCTTGAACAAGATTCGTTAGCTCTTGTATACGTTCATCTTGGCGAATACAAACTAAATGACCTATATCGCTATCCCATTGAATTAAGCATTCAAACAGTGAATAAGGCGAATCATTGGTTTGCATCACAAGTTCTACTTTCTGAATAGCTTGGCCTCGACTTTGGACAAGCGTTTGCTCATCATGAGGTTCGTCTACAGACAATTCTCTAGAATCTTTTTGGCGCAAGCTTAAAAACTTTCTCGCCTTTTCTTGACTAAATACGTCGACCAGATCTAAAAAATTAGCTGAAGGCTTAAATAAATGACCTGATTGTTGGGACCATTCCAAAATATTAAATTCAGTATCTACTAAAAAGTAAGGAATTGGAACATATTCAAGCATCGACATTAACTTCCACTCCTTTGTGATAACTGATTAACCAGTTATTTAGTTGGTGAAGATCCGGAATTAGGCGTGTATGCTCAGAACAATAAGAACGAAAATCGATTTGAGAAACTAAGCGCCCTCCTACCATTACAGTTGGCCTTGGTTCTAAATTGTTCAAAGTTTTGGTGTATTCAGCAAGCCGCTCAATATGATAAGGAATGCTGACAGATAATCCTACCATATGCGGCTTCCATTCCATAGCCATTTTCTCCGCGTATTCAAGAGGCAGATTAGCCCCTAAAAAGCGTGTATTCCAGCCATGTTCCTCAAACAATAAGGCCACCATCTTTAAACCAATAAAATGCTGTTCTTGTTCCAAGCATAGAAGCAGTGCCCTTGGAGCGGTGTCTGAAGCGTGTCCCTGAATTTTTTTATAAAAGCGATAGCGAGTTAGCACATAATCACATGTCGTGGTTGCGACGTGCTCATCGGCTACAGAAATGATATTTTCTTCCCACATATCTCCAGTTACTCGCATTGCGGTTGTAATTAAATTTTCATAAATATCTAGGCTGTTCTTTCCTTGGTGGATTTCTCCTAGCACAACTTCCCAAGCGCTGTCTTGATCACCAGCTAATAAATAGCCTACAAATTTTTGTACTTGAGATTTCATTGTTTCACCTCAGTAAACGTAAAGCTTTTAAGAAACTTGAATAAAAGCTTCTCGTCTCTCTTTTTCAAGATCGCCTAAAATGTATACCACTCTTAGACTAACACATGTTGCCAATAGCAACAACCTAAAAATAGAATAATAACTTTTCATTTTACTACACTCAGTAAAATATGACTAGTATTTCTCTAAATATTCTCCTTTCCTTTTTATTTACGAAAAAACACCTCGGCATTTTTTACCGAGGTGTTTTTTCCAGTTGTCATCATTTCGGCTAAAAGAATGTAAATTCGTCTGTTTCTCTTTTAAGTATCCTACTTATTTTCCACTTTCAATAGACTTTCAAACATATGTATTTATGACTCTTCTGCTCCAACCATAATGCTGATAAGATAGAGCGCTGTCATAACTGAACCGATTGTATTCCATATCAAATGAATATATTGGCTGGTTTCCATAAACAAGTATACGCTTAGCGACAGCAGCGCCATTCCGAATAAGAAAGACCATTTAAATAATGACAGTGGCCGGTTAAACTTTAGATGCAAACAAAAAATGAGAATGAAGCCTACTAGCGCCATCACAAAGAAACTAACGTTAAATAAATTGATGGTTATCATGTTTGTTCACACTCCCTTTACCCATGAAACTATTATAACATATTTTTCCTTATCCTCATTCCTTCTCTACCAATAAACGCGTCGAAAATTGTTTTTTAAACGTGTTTATGTCACAATATTTTTATAAAAATTCCAAGGAATGAGGGAATGCATTGACTACACCTGAAGCTCAAGATTCAAAATGGTCCATTTTAAATAAAGCCCTTCATAGTTCACAATCTGGTATTATCGTGACGGATCCTTCTTTACCTGATAATCCAATTATTTACCTCAACCAAGGGTTTTCCCTTATGACCGGCTATAAGGAAGATGAAGTATTAGGGGAAAATTGCCGTTTTCTACAAGGCCCTCTTACAAATCCGCACCACGTTGATGAAATTCGCAGCGCTATCAGCCGCAATCAGTCAGTCTCTGTTACACTTGTTAATTATCGAAAAGACGGCTCTTTCTTTCATAATCAGCTAACAATTGACCCGACATATATAGAAGAAGAAGATAAATACTACTTTATTGGTGTTCAAAAAGACGTAACCATAGAAATTACAGCCCAGGAACAGCTTCAGCAAGCTTTAGAAGAAGTGGAAAGACTATCTACTCCTATTGTGCCGATAGAGGAAGGAATCTCTGTTATTCCATTAATTGGAACGTTGAGCGAACGGCGTACAGAAATGCTATTTAATAGCTTCATCTCGCGTAACAAAAGCAGCAAAGATCGTTACTTAATCCTAGACGTCTCAGGGTTAGCGCGATTTAACGATTCATTCGGGCGTGATATTCTTAATATTTATAATTGGCTGAAGCTAATGGGAACTCAGCTCGTTTTAACGGGAATTTCTCCTAACATGGCCATACATATGAGCATTATAGAAGATGATATGTCCTTTATTTTAGTCTATCAAAGCATTAAAGACGCCTTACGGAAGCTAAAGCTATAAGCACAAGATGTGATTCCTTATGAAAAATAGTTAAGATGCATGAAAATGTTTATTTTTTGATAAATTGGGTTTGAGAGTATCCAGTTGGGGAAAACAAGGCGTATAGGAAAATAAATGCGCTTCATAATGGATTTATTTATAAGCATCCTCGCTCTATATTAGGGGATGCTTTTATGCCTTTATTTATAAATCAATTAGACTATACATATGTAAGGAGAATCTTCATGCATAGAAATCAGGACCTATATCATTTTTTTAAAGAACATTCTCTCCAATTAACTGAAGACTGGTACGATCAGCTCGACGATGAAAACGAGTTCTCCGTGTATTCAAGTGAAAATCCAGCAATTGTGAAAGAACTGAAGCAGCAAAATCAAGATTATTTTCAGCATTTATTTGACGTATTTATAAAGGATGAGGAATACTTTCTTTCCGATTTCCAACAGTGGTCGGTCGAACTTGCACGTGATCCAAAGCATTTAAGTACGCCTCTTCACTTTATCGTTCGAGAATATTTTAATTCACAAAAAATTGTCGTTAATTACTTAAAGAAGTTTATCTCTTTGCATTCAGGAGAGATAAGCGTGGATAAGATATTTATGTGGTACGACATTATTGTTAAAGCGTTTGATTTATCTATTTACATCTTTATTCAAGAATATCATAAAAATACGCAAGAACAGCTGAACGCTCAGAAAGAGTTAATTAATGAATTAAGTTCTCCTGTCATCATGCTTCAAAACAAAGTTGCCCTTCTGCCTCTTGTGGGTGACATTGGAACGGTCAAAAGTCAGTTTATCTTAGAAAACACGCTTCAGCAATGCTCGGAAAAAGGCGTTGAACATTTATGTATTGACCTGCTCGGTGTAGCTACGATTGACACGATGATGGCACAAGAGATTTTTAATTTGGTAAAAGCTCTTCGTTTAATTGGAGTGCAAACCATTTTATCTGGAATTCGACCGGAAATTTCTCAAACTGCGATTCGTTTAGGGCTTTCATTTGAACAAGTTAAAACTACTTCTTCTCTTGCACAGGCGCTTAATTCTATTATTTAAGCATATGACTCTCTATTACAGCATAGAGAGTCATATCTATGGCGTTTCAAATTTCACTGGGGTGTAATAGACACGCCCGATTAGCTTTTTCCCTTTGTTATCTTTCCAGTCCGCTACGAGTATATACCGATCACTGCGAGAGGTAGAATCTACTGTAATAGCGGATGTTTTTTTTATGTCCTTTTTTTCTACTACGTTTTCATAAATAGACTGATTGCGGATTTGTTTGTAATAAAGCGCATTAGGTTTTTTACCATCTATTTTAATGGACACTTGACCACCTTGAGCGACGGGAATACTATCTTTCATAACAATTTGTCTAAAATTTTTTCGTTCGCCAAAATCTGCTTCACATTCGGTCCAGCAAAAGAATAAAGGCTTGATAATGGCTTCTTTGCCTTCCGCTATTATTTTTATAGCGGGTGGATAAGGATCTTCAAGCGTTTCAGCTGTAGGAACCTGACATGCGGCTAATGAAAATAAACTAAATAGGGTAACCACCACTTTTTTCATACTATGTCCTCCCTTTTTGTAAACGTGGTGCACGTAAGTGAGTGGGTGCATAGTATAATCTTTCGCCTGCAACCAAAAGATTCCTTTTATAATCAACAAAAAACAGCCGCCTATTTGTTTAGACAGCTGTTTTGTTCTATTTACTTAGCATGCTTATTTCTTTTTTCATATCTTTTTCTACATATTCCATTAAATCAGATACGTAGGTTTGAAGCGGTTTTGTTGCGTCTTTATGATCATTCATCGTTAATTCATAAATGCTATCGATATTATCAATCATCAGTTCCATATCATCGATGACGCCCGTATGCTTATACATCGTTTTCATCGTAGGATCAAGGGAAGCTAATTCATTATATTCATAGTTTATCGTATTTGAAATATCATCGAGTTCATTGATAAATTGCTTTTTGGTTTTTTTTTCGGCCATAAGCTGATTATACTCTTTAAAAGCAGTTTGAAGGTTTTTCTGAGAGGCAGTCAATACTTTCAGCTGTTCTCTTCCTAAATAATAATCATAGATACTAGTAACAGTAAAATATCCCCCAAATGTGAGCGCGATTCCAACAACCAAACCTATCCAAAACGTGCTCGTTTTAAAAAAATGTTTCATAATGACTCCTTTTATCTGTGTTCTATGTACAACACTAGCTCATGCTGCTACTTTGTCCTAGGATACACCAAAAACGAAATGGAAGCTACACTTTTTTAAAAATTTGTCGAAATTTGTCTCTTTTTTTCGTGAACTGCAGCACATTATGTTTCATTCCTATTTCTCCATCTGTATACATCAAATTTGTTAACCGCTGTAAAACCAAGTTTCTCATAGGCTGGCTTTCCTGCACTTGTAGCATGCAAAATACACGTAGCCGCCTGTTTTTTTGCTTCAGTAAGAACTTTCTTCAAATATGCGGTGGCCAAGCCTTTTCTCCTCATGTGTCTAGCTGTAGTGATACAATACAAACCCGCTGTACCATCATAAAAAAAGAGAGACCCAGCTACAGCTGGCCGGTTGTGATAAAGGCCCAGATATAAGTGATATTGCTCAGTGTGCTGCATAAGCTCCCTAAACCTTTCAAGAAAGTCAGCTTGATATTCTTTTGGTTTTTGATAGCCGTCTATGTATACCGTTATCCATTCTTTCAATTCAGCTTCTGTGTGCACTCGCTTACATTGGAACCCTTCTACTCCTGTGTGTATGTATTCTATTTCTTGAATGTGCTGAATCATTCCGATCCATTTTTCATAAGGAACAAATCCATTTTTATGAAGAACTGGCCCAAGGTTATCATATGAAGATGGACCCACAATCCATAGAGGTTCCTCCCCTTCCGGAGAGCATACCTCTACCGCAGGATCAATATGACGGGTTCCTGCATATATACCCCGATTGTAAGGAGATGCAGAAATCCATTTAATTTCTGACGTATCCACCTTCACAGATTTCTTCGTATGCTGAAAATACATCCAGTGCTGAATCAAGTGCTGTTCGACTACATCGCTTGGGTTTTTTATTCTCACTTCATGTCTCCTTTCTCTTCTAAACTATGTTTCTTTTTCTATTATATACTAGTTAGTCTATTTTCTATGATTCTATCGCAGTTTTTAAATCCTTTTCCAAGTTTTTTAATTTTTTTTTGCTATTCTATGAATAGTTTTCTTTCAAGTGGGGTACTAACCTATATAAGCAATACATCATTAAAAAGGAGGATGATATTTATGTCATTTTTATGGGCACTTATTGTAGGTGGTATTATTGGGTGGCTTGCCGGATTGATTACGGGAAGAGACGTTCCGGGAGGTATTATTGGTAACATTATTGCCGGTTTTATCGGTTCTTGGTTAGGTTCAGCTATCTTTGGAAGCTTCGGACCAGTTGTAGGTGGATTTGCTATTATTCCTGCTATTATCGGATCAATTATTTTAGTATTAATCGTAAGTTTCATTATGAGAAAAATGCGTAGTAATCATAAACATGCCTAATAAATTATTATATTAGAAAAAGAACCTCTGTTGAAAAAGAGGTTCTTTTTTTATATGAAAAATTCTTAAAATTTACTATTTTTAATTTCATAATACTGAAAAATAAACCTATTAATGTTAATTTAACCATAATCACTATAGGAAAAAGAGGAATTAACATGCTGCTTTCAACCCACTCAAAAGACAAATCCATGTACCAAATACTAATAGAAGAAATTGAACAGACACGAACGTTAATGATTCAAACGGCTGTCCGTGAAGGAATGACAAGTCCTAACACACTTCAAATTAGTCAATCATTAGATGCTTTATTAAATAAGCTTCAAATTTTCTTCTACCAATAAAAGCCCGTGATATGGTTACATGCTCATGGGCTTTTGTATTGTGTTAGTCCGCTTGATTAACGTATTCCACTGCTTGGTGAAGGCTACTGAAAGTCGTAATGTCAGCCAAATCTAACCCTAAGTTCACCATTGTCTGAGCAATTTCAGCACGAATCCCGCTTAAAACCACTTGAATTCCTAATAATCTTAAAGCACTGATTACTTTAAAAATTTGGTCCGCTACCATTGTATCAATAATTGGAACCGCGTATAAATCAATAATCAACCAATTTAGCTTGTACTCACTGCCGTGCTGAAGGGCATTTTCCATTAGAATTTGAGCGCGATTTGTATCTAAATCGCCAACAAGAGGGATCACGCCAATTTCTTTCGTAATGCGTACCACAGGAATTGAAAGTTCATCAATTGCATAGCGAGCCGATTGGATTTTGTTTGCAAAGTCGGTCATATATGATTTACTAACCCAGTGTACGGCCTTATCTACTACTACGTTGAAACGAGAAATAACTTGATAGAAGGCATCAAACGTAAACGTTTCAGCTTTTGCTTCTTCTTTAATAATTTCCCCGATGATATTTCGGTAATAGCTAATTTCTTCTAATGCTACATCCAGTGGAAGCTGAAGGGCAACGAGTAAATTCGCTACTTCTCTTCCCCATTCCTCAAGCACTTCAAAATTTTTCGTATCATTTGTTGAGACAGAATCAGCATATATTTGAATTAAATGAACGCGCCACGGTTCTAACTGTTGTTGAACATCTTTTTCTTTATATTGTTTTTGTTTTGAGAACTCTTCTTTTTTTTCTAGAATTAAATTCGTAATGTGTTTAAGTTTTTTATCTAATAATAATGACTCCATATTGTTCTCCCGTTAAGAATTTGTTTATTTAAAATGATATCACAAATAGCGTTAAAAAAAGTAAAACTAAGGGAAAAAGCTTTTAAAAATGAACCGGATGTCCCCTTTTGGGAATAGAATAAGCTAAATTGAATCTAAAACATACATAAGCTGAACTTCTTTCCTTTATTTTATCGTTACTTTCACAGTGAATTCTCATACATAACTCTTCAATTTAGTGTTGGGCTATCTTAGCATATATGATAAATAGATGAAAAAATGTAAAGGGTTTGCAGCAAGCATGTCGCATGACAAAAGGTGTTTTAGGAAAGACTGAAAAAGAATTCCCTATAAAAAGGAGGTTAGGTATATGTCATTTATTTGGACGCTTATTGTTGGAGGACTTATTGGCTGGCTTGCTGGTGTGTTAACAGGACGAGATGTTCCAGGTGGAATTATCGGAAACATCATCGCTGGTTTCATTGGAGCATGGTTAGGCTCTCTAATTTTTGGAGATTTCGGTCCAGAGATCGGCGGATTCGCAATTGTTCCTGCTATTATTGGTGCTGTTATTTTAGTGTTAATTGTGAGTTTTGTTTTACGCAAAATGCGCGGAAATAATAATCATCGACATGCCTGAATAAAAAAGAGAAATCAGCGTCTTGATTTCTCTTTTTCCCTTACTTCTTATGGAAAAATGTTTTAACAACGGACTACCTATAAGTGTAATTCTTTGTTGCTACATTTAAAAAATTGCTTCTTGTCACCTCTCACATTGAATACTTCTACACCCTCATATCAAGCTCGTTAATAATAAGCAGCTCTGTATCATCAGGCACACCGGTGAAGACGGCTTCAATATGAACAAGTGCAGTTTTAGCTTTCATTGAATGCTGTTTTATAGCTACTTTTTATTTCGGCTCTACTAATTCAATAAATGACCTTGCTTGTTTGCCCTTTAACTGTGCATAGTGTGTATCTGTAGCTAATTCAACGGTTTCGTTTCCTAAGTTGACCCACATCCGATAAGATTGTACTTTTATATCCTTTTTTGTTTCCACTGGTTCAAAGTGAATAATGTAGTTAGGTTTTCGAACCATTTCAGCTTTTTCTTCTCTCCATGATACATATTTTAACCACTGCTGCACTTTTTGCACTTGGTTTTGGTCTTTCATTTTAACCGCATGGCCATATTGATTATCGGCTATGTATTTTTCGATTACGAGCTTTTGTTCAACAGTACCGCTTGAAGCACTGCTTTGCTGACATCCTGTTATCACCCAACAAATAGCAATGAGAACAACTAATCCAGACCATACTTTTTTCATTTACATCTACCTTTCTTTTTGTAATTGAAATGAGATGTTCTTGCTGAATGATGCTACCAGCTGCTCGTTTTTAAATCTCTTTTTGCATTCTCTTTTCTTCATATAAATCCCTGCTTCATTTGCTCAAAAAAACTGAATCCCCGAAAGGATCCAGTTTTTCGTTACGATTCGACATCTTCTATGACATGAACAGCGCGAATAGCGGCGTTTAATTTTGTATGTTGAACGCGTTCTTTTGCTTCCTGTATCGTCATTGCTTCTAGTTCTTGGTAATAAATCACGTTTCCCCATTCATATTCTACTGAATAACGATTTGACTTTTCCACACGTCATCCTCCTTATTGATGAACTAGAATTTGATCAATCAAGCCATATTCTTTTGCTTCATCCGCTGTAAAGAATGTATCTCGATCAGTGTCTTTTTTAATTGTTGAAAGCGATTGTCCTGTTCGTTCAGACAAAAGTTCATTTAGGTGATCTTTTAACCGCAAAATACGCTTCGCTCGAATTTCGATTTCAGCTGCTTGTCCTTTTACTCCTCCTAGCGGCTGATGAATCATCACTTCGCTATTGGGAAGAGCAAAACGTTTCCCTTCTTTCCCTCCAGCTAGTAAAAATGAACCCATAGATGCCGCTAGCCCTATACACAATGTGCTTACATCTGCACGTATAAGCTGCATCGTATCAAAAATAGCCATGCCCGCTGTAATGGACCCTCCTGGAGAATTAATATAAATGCTGATATCTTTTTCTGGGTTTTCTGCATCTAAAAATAGAAGCTGAGCGATAATGCTAGTAGCCACCTCATCCGTAACTTCACCTGTGAGCATAATCACTCGATCGAGCAACAGCCTTGAATAAATATCATAGGCACGCTCTCCTTTGCTTGTTTGTTCTACTACATATGGAGTTAAGTTCATGTGACCGCCTCTTTCCACTGAATTAATACGAGCAAATTTTTTTACTTTTGCACTAATTTCGTGATTTAAAAATGAGTCCCCTATCAAATCTTCATCCGTAAATTTAATCATTAGAGAATGTCTTTCTTGCTGTATATGCAAGCATTCATCACGGTAAGTCACAGCAACTGCAATCTCTGCCTGTGGATATAAAACGGTCTCTTCCGTGTAGAGCTCTATTAATAAAGGTTCATCGTCAATATGTTTTACTTCGATTTGCCCCTGTTTGTTTTCACAGTACCCATTTAAGTTTCTTGTTTTGAACAAACCTTTGGGCAGCTGAATATCAATCGTGATGTTTTTAACTTTTACTTGCGAATGTTCAAATGTAATACAAAGGTGGTTCATTCCTTCTTCTTTTTCCATCACTGACTTTGCCACGGCTAATTTAATCATGAGATGAATAATCCTTTAAAATCTGAGTAACAGACTCAATTACTTTTTGCCGTAGGTCTGCTGATAAATTCCGATTCATAGCTACAAACACATCTTCATTGACTTGATGCATTTCTTGATTTTGAATTTGTTTGCTTTGGTAAAGAGGGAGCTGCGCACCTATACTTTTCACTTCTTCCAGACTCATTGAACGCAGCGTTTCTTGGATAGAAGCTAGTGACTGCCCTGCTTTTGATAATGTTAAAACGGCTCGAAAGTAGTGAACATGCTGATCTGTATAAACGCGCTTATTTCCTACTAGCTCCAGCGGAGGAACAATTTCTATTTGCGTGTAATACCGCACTGTACGCAAGTTCAAGTCCGCACCTTCGTTATTTAATAATTCAGTAATTTGCTTGCCTGTATACGTGTTCAAACAATTCCTCCTTACTAGTTACAGTTAACTGTTACAATGTCATTATACTGTAAAAGTCTCGTTTTTACAATTAAAACCATGGGAAATTTTAGATAAAATAACTGAGCATATAAATAAAAAGAACGAACCAAAGAGCCCATGTCATATATCCGGGCTCTCTTTACTAAGCGAAAAAACAACTGTGTATATTCCAACCTATTCCTCCTGATACTTCTCGTGCTACACTTTAGTTATCTTAAAAAAGGAGAGAACATATGATGGGGAATCCACGTATAGATTGCTTAGGGTGTCGATTAGCAAATAACCAGGAGAAATCGCATGTGATATTTGAAGATTCGTTTGTGACATGCCTGCTAGATCACAAGCCGTTTAACGAAGGACATCTCTTAATTCTTCCTAAAGCACATATAGTGGAAATTGAGGAATTCGATACTGAACACATATTGGCCGTGATGAATGCAGCGAAGCTAATGACAAAAGCAGTGAAGACACTCTTTGTTCCAGGCGGAGTTACTCTCTCTCAAAACGAGGGAATGTTTAACGAGTTAACTCATTTTCACATGCACATCGTTCCCCGCTACCAAGAGGAGTGTTTCGGAGATTTTTATACGCAAATTCCCGAATATGCTGAAAAGGATGACGCCTTGGCAGCAACAGCTCAGAAAATGCGCCGCGTCATTCAGCAAATGTGTTTATAAAAAAACGGCTTCCCTATGGAAGCCGTTCTATTTACTGACGGTCAAACAATGAACTTCCTGCAATACCAGGGTTCGTCATTTCAAATGGATTTAAAATGAGATCTAATTCCTCTTCTGTTAACACATCGTATTGGAGGCAAAGCTCACGAATTGGTTTTCCTGTTAAAATCGCTTCACGCGCAATACGCGATACGACTTCATAGCCTAGGTGAGGGTTAACAGCTGTAATAATCCCTACGCTTTTTTCTACATATTCTTTCATGCGCGTTTCGTTTGCTTCAATTCCTGCTAAACAGTGATCTGTAAAGCTTCTGAAACCGTTGTTCATGATGCTGATTGATTGAAGCAAGTTAAATACAAGCACAGGTTCCATGACGTTAAGCTCCATCTGACCTGCTTCTGAAGCAAGAGAGATCGTTTGGTCATTTCCCATTACTTGAAACGCAATTTGATTGATTAATTCAGCCATAACCGGGTTTACTTTTCCGGGCATGATTGAAGAACCAGGCTGACGAGCAGGAAGGCTGATTTCTCCTAGACCTGCACGAGGTCCAGACGCCATTAAACGCAGGTCATTGGCGATTTTAGACATATTCGTCATACAAATTTTAAGCGCTGCAGATACTTCTGTATACGCATCTGTATTTTGAGTAGCGTCCACTAAATGCTCTGCATGTACAAGCGGCAGACCGCTGATATCGGCTAAGTGCTTGACTACATTTTCAATATAGCGAGGATCTGCATTTAAGCCCGTTCCAACAGCCGTCGCCCCCATATTTACTTCATGCAAGTGGTCACGCGTCGCGCTGATACGCTTAATGTCGCGCGCTAACACGCGGCTGTATGCTTCAAACTCTTGACCAAGACGAACGGGTACAGCATCTTGAAGATGCGTACGGCCCATTTTAATCACGTGATCAAATTCTTGCGCTTTTCGTTTAAACACATCATGCATATCGTTCATTGTAACAAGAAGTTTATTTAATAAGTTCAGCGTTGAAATATGGATAGCCGTTGGAAATACATCATTTGTTGACTGAGACATATTCACATGGCTGTTAGGACTTAATTTGCCATATTCACCTTTATTGTTCCCCATAATTTCAAGAGCACGGTTTGCGATAACTTCATTGGCATTCATATTCATTGATGTCCCCGCTCCGCCTTGAATAGGATCTACAATAAAGTATTCATGCCACTGACCTGCTAAAATTTCATCAGCTGCTTGCACAACCGCATTTCCAATACCTTCATACAAGCGCTTTGTATCCATATTCGCAAGTGCTGCCGCTTTTTTTACGATAGCAAGCGCTTTAATCATTTCTTCATGTACTTTATAACCCGTAATTGGAAAGTTTTCTACGGCACGTGCGGTTTGTACACCGTAGTATACGTCTGCTGGAATTTGTTTTTCTCCTAGAAAATCAGCTTCTGTACGATATCCTGCTGTTTCTTGTTTCATAGCTGTACCTGCTTTCTGTTTTAATTAATATCTTCTGCAATCGACGTTTCCATCATCTTTTTCACTTGGTGAGGGTCTTTCGTTTGTCCGAGCACCCACATTAATTTAGGAACAATGGCTTCTGTATTCATGTTTTTTGAGCGAACGACGCTGTCATGATTAATCATTCGGCCTACTTCATAAATGCCCATGTCTTCTCCTTCTTCAAGACACTGAGTCGTAATGACAACGGATACACCGTGGTTCGTTAACTCAACAAGCTTGGCTAAAATGTTACGAACTTGAAATGGAATTCCTCCACTTCCATAGCTTTCAACAACAACGCCTTGATATACATCTTTTAATCCATCAAAAAATTCAGGTTTAATGCCAGGAAACAGTTTGACAACTGCTACATCCGTACAAAGAGATGTATTAACCGTTAACTCTTCTTTACTAGAGCGAATGGATTTTGCATATTCCACCGTATTATCATGGATAGACGCCACGTATGGATAGTTAATGCTTTCAAATGCGTCATAACTTTTTGTACGAAGCTTAATTGCTCTTGTGCCTTGAATCACACGACCGTCAAAGACTACATAGACTCCGCCTGTTTCTTCACATGCAAAGCGAATCGCATCTGCAATATTGCGCTTCGCGTCCGTTTTACTAAAAGAAATAGGAATTTGAGATCCTGTAATCGCAATTGGTTTTTTAGAATGCTGAAGCATGTAAGAAAGAGCTGCCGATGTGTAGGCCATTGTATCCGTTCCGTGAGTAATAACAAAACCATCGTATTCATTATAATGCTCTTCAATCGCTTTTGCCATCTCTATCCAACATTCTGGCTGCATATTTGTACTATCAAGATTCATAAGAGATTTGCTGTCAATTTGACAGTGTTCATTTAAATCAGGTATGTAGCTTAGTAATTGATCTGGCTCCATTCCAGGAACAAGTCCATTTTCACCTTCAAGTGAAGCGACCGTTCCGCCAGTTGATAACAATAATAGTTTTTTCAAAACCGACATCCCCTTTGCTTAATTTCTGTAAAAAAACCTGACAATCTATCAAATAAATTATATTCATTTCGCGTACTTCACCTGTAATTATAGTAACCCGAATTCAATAAATCAAGAGAAAAATTATTCGTTTCGCGTACACTTTTCTCTACAGCAATGATATAATGAATAAAAATGTAAATTAGCTCACGGTTTGATTACAAAGATCTGCGCGCGAGCTGAATGCCTCGGTTTTTTACATACTACACCTACAAAGGAGCGTCATGAATGTTAAGCAGATTAGCTCAACTCAGGAAAGAAAAAAAATGGTCTCTTCAATATACAGCTGACCAGCTTGAAATTGCTAAAAGCACCTACGCAGGATACGAATCTGGCTATCGTCGTCCTTCTCTTGAAGCACTCGTTACAATCGCAGAACTATTTGATACATCAACAGACTACTTGCTAGGTAAGGAAAAGGAACCTCATTCTCCTTCAGATGCACCCATCGAATTAACATCGCCTCAAACTCATAGAATTACGGTCGACGGTGCGGAACTATCTCAAGAAGAAATTCAGCAGCTGACGGCCTTTATTCGTGCTAAAAGACAAATTGAAAAAGAAACTGCACCTTCTTCAATGTAAAGAAGATTAGAAGCAGGTTGCTTCTAATCTTCTAGCTGCATTTCTAAATAGCCTACTACTTCTTTTATTATTTCCTCTTCTGTTTCTTCCATCAGCTCTCCGGTTATCTTGCTGCCTGGGAGCTTCTTCGAAGAACGAATGCCCAAAAACGTGCGTACACAGTGCCAGATAGGAATAAAAAGACCATCTAAAAACTCATCTTTTTCTAAAATACCCACTTGAATAGTGGCGTGATAACCAGGGTGAAAAGGATTTCCCCCTTCACGTATCACATTTATAGAAAGCTGCACACCTTTCTTTTTAAAAGCTTCTTTATATTGTTCATATATGGATATGAGACGTTCTTGCATAGACCTTTCAACCGTATGTATATGTTGTTCTAACTGTGGCGTAAACTGTTTTGCTGTGTATTCCATCTATCTCCCTCCCCCTTCGTTTCCCTCTCTGTTATTTTAGCGACTTTCCTTTGATTGTATCGTAAGAAAAGCATTCGTCTGTCTAGCAAAAAAACCCGCTTTTTTATAGAAAAGCGGGGTCCATACATACCTTTATTAGCAATAGCCTACATTGCTTTATCTTGTTTAGAAGATGATTTTAATTTCTTATTTTTAGTTGGATCTGGCTCATTAGAAGACATGATGATGTTTCCTTCGCCGTTGCACACTTTGCACTTTATAAATCCAAATTTCTTACCGGCTCCTTGGCATTGTGGACAAACATATCGAATTGGCATAAACTGTACCTTCCTTTTTTCTAATTTATACCTGCGCCTTGAAAGCGCCTGTGGTTAGTTTATAGTTTCATTATAAATTGTACAATCCACCCTATCAAGACGTGCCAAATTGCACATCTTTAATGGCAAAAAATCCTTCCTTTCTAAAATTCACCTAAAAAATGAGTCAATAGGCAGGAGAATCTCTATTGTTTTTAAAAGGCAATACGTCAGAGGAAGTTTCTTATTGGATATAATTAGCGAATCCCCGCGCTAAAAATTTTACTCTTTTTCGTGAAGCTAAAGGTTAAACAACCGTTTTGTCTCGAATTTCTTTTGAAATAGTTACGTCTCTCCAAAGCTGTTCGTATTTATAGCCCGTTAAACTTTCACAAACCGCTTTCGCTTCAGGGGTAACGGCCGTCGCCCGGCCGCCCTTTTTTCTTCTTTCAATTTCAGCTAATAAAATTTTGTGATTTTTCGGACTTATTTTGAACCATATGGTTGCTATAATTCCCATGAGAATCAAAATAGCAGGTACAACCATGAACAGCTTTTGTAAGCCGGCTAACGTAGACGCTGACTGCTCGGCATTTGGTACATAGCCAATATTCTTTAAGGCAACACCAACAAGAAAAATTGCAAGCGCCTGAGACGATTTTCGAATAAATGACATCAGCCCTGCATACACGCCTTCTCTTCTTTTTGTCGTAATCATTTCATCTACATCTGATACAAACGGCAGTACATTCCATGGAATCATAATCGCTCCCGAATGACCGCTTCCTAAAAAAAATGCCGCTAAGTAAATAAGAACTAAAGAGCTATCTTTTGTTAGGAAACTGAATAAAATAATGCCCGTGCCCCAAATGACCATGCTGAAGTTATAGGTTAATTTATTTCCTAACTTAATGGCTATGTACGTAACAAGAGGAATGAATAGCACTTGTGTAATTTGCACAAAGCTCAGGGTATCTGCATAAATAGCTTCGCGCAGCATGTAATAGGCAATAAAATAAAAGAAAAGAGCATTAAATACATCCATTGCAATGTAAGATGCTAAATACATGGCAAGATACACGTTAAACGACTTGTTTTTAAAGGCACTTCCAAAACTGATAAACAGCTGCTTAAATTCTAGCCAAAATCCGTTTTTCTTTTTTCGTTCCACTACTTCTCCGCTATCCCATGTTCCTTTGTAAACAAAGATCCATGGAAGAGCAAAAAGAAGACCAAAGATAATGCCCATGATTAAATACCCTTGTCCACCTGGAAATGCATCAATGATTCGTTTCGGGAAAAAAGCACCTAAAAATGAAGCGCCTTGTGAAAAGACCATGCGTATTCCCGTCATTTTTGAACGAATACTATAATCTGTCGTCATCTCTGCTGCTAGCGTATTGTAAGGAACCATGACCATACCAAACGCCGTGTTAAATAAAAGATAGGCTAAGATGAAATAGGTGTATTTAAACATATGCGAGCCTTCAATAGGAATCCACAGCATACTGAACGTGATGGCAACTGGAATGATTCCAAAAAGAAAAAAGACTCTTCTTCGTCCTTTTTTTGTCTGAAGATGATCAGATATGTACCCAATGGTTGGATCTAACAAAGCATCCCACACTTTTCCAAGAGCTACAATCGTGCCTGCTTCTACAGGAGAAAGCCCGACTACATCCGTTAAAAACACCATAAACAATGTGCCGATAATAAAAAAGGATCCTCCCCCAAACAAATCCCCAAATCCATACGCTACCATATTACGAAAGCGCACTTGTTTTGTTTTCCCTTGCATATGCAGCCCTCCCCCTGAGTAAATAGACTAGCTTCTTTTGTTATTCACTTTTTTCTATTTTACTAAACTATCCCTTGAAAAATAAGGAATATGTCATCTGTTCTGCTCAAGAAAATAAGATGCTTTCTAATTATATAAGTAGAAAAATAACTGGGTAAAACGTTCTTCTTTATACCCTATTATAAGTAGACTTTTTGTTCACAGCTATTATAATTCAACCCATCGCTGATCATTTAGCTATAAAATGTAAACTTGAACATTTGACATCTGAGCTGTGACGAATAAAATAATAAGTATGAAACCTATTGATATCTTTAAAGCATTATCTAATGAAACTCGATTAAATATATTAGAGTGGTTAAAAGAACCTGAAAAGCATTTTAAAGACAAACAAGCACATTTGCCTAAGGAGGTCAGCAGCAGAGGCGGTGTTTGCGTGGGAGATATTCAGGAAAAAGCTCAGCTGTCTCAGTCCACAGTGTCCAGTTATCTTTCCATGATGCAAAAAGCAGGTTTGTTAGAGTCAATTCGGCACGGTCAATGGACATACTATCGCCGAAATGAAGAAACGCTTCAAGAGCTTTCTTCATTCTTACGAAAAAAACTTTAACGAGTTTTTTTCACTTATTATATCTATTTTTCTAGATATACAAATATAAAGAAATACTGGAGTGATAAATGTGAAGTTGTTGGTTTATTTAGTTGCGGTTTTAGGCGGCGCTGCTTTAAGTATGGAAGGCGCCATTGCCGGAGAACTTGGAAAAACAGTTGGAAAACTTGAAAGCAGTTATTATATTTTTATCATGGGAACGCTCATTTTAGGTCTGACCACCCTATTTGCTGGAAAAGGAAATTTACCTTACGTCTTAAAAGCGCCTAAGTGGAATTTAACCGGAGGTTTATTAGGTACGGTTTATTTAACGATTCTAGTGATTAGTATCCCCTTTATCGGAATTGGTGTTTCAATGGTTGCGGTTATTGTGGGCCAAATGATTACAAGTATGATCATTGAGCATTTTGGTTGGGTTGGCAGCAGCAAAATTAAAATTAACAAAGAACGCGTAATGGCTATAGTATGTATGGGAATTGCGCTTGTACTTATTTTCTAGGAGGGTTTTACAATGAGTTTATTAATGGTGATACTTACCTTAATAGGAGGATTAACGCTAAGCGCTCAGTCTTCTATTAACGGTACACTAAGTAAAAAAGCAGGTACGTTTGAAACAGCTTTTTTAACCTTTGCAACAGGTGCCATGATTTTAACGATTGTTGTTGTCTTCTTTGGACAAGGAAACATTCTTTCTGTTTTCGATGTCCCTAAATGGCAGCTTACCTGCGCTTTATTCGGAGCATCTTATTTATTTCTAACCGTTTTAGCTGTTCCTAAAATTGGCGTAACAGCAGCTAATATTTCAACTGTTATCGGTCAGTTATTTGCAAGTATGATTATCGACCATTTTGGCTGGTTTGGAAGCAAGGAAGTACCTTTTGATCTATCCCGCTGGATTGGTGCAGCATTTATGTTATTAGCTCTTTATTTTATTTTTAAAGGCAATAAGAAAACAGCAGCATAAAATGATCATGAAAATAGCCAAGTGTCTATATAAAAGTGCACTTGGCTATTTTTTGTGCGTAACCCACATTTGAATTTTCAATCAATTATTTAGAACATATTTTATTTAAACTAAATTGATTTTTAATCAGATAAATTTCACAAAAAAATTGTGCATACCTTCATGCCTTTGTTCAAAAGATAAAGATGCAGATCTAGAAAATCGGCTACATAAACGAACAGGTAAGGTGGGTTTTTTCGTGGGAAAATTTTTATTTTTAGCAGCATTTGTCTTTTTTTGTTTTACGCTTTCCATTTCCGCAGAAGAAAATATACCAGAAGAAAATATAGAATCACACGTAAGTCAGCCTGTTGTAAAAGATTTTATTTATCAATCTCTTGAACCTTGGGTACATCAAGATATTACTTCTCATTATGAGAAGGTTTACGGTAAACAGCATAAAAAAGTAAAAGTTCGCCCGATTAAAAAAGATGATATTGGGATACAAATGGGTGAAATCCAGCCCGGTAAAGGCGGTAAGTTTACTCATATTGTGAGGGTGAAAATCTTAAACTTGAAAGTAAAACCTGAGGGAGAAGATGAATTCTTTGCAACGGATACGCTTATTTATAAAGTGAATATCAACGAACTTTCTGCTGAAAATGATGTAGAAAACGTTGTAAAATTACTCGAATATAAACATCAAGAAAGATAAAGGCCCAAAAAGCCAATTCTTACCCCTTTTGAAGGTATTTATTCCGCTATTCAAAAGGGGCTTTATTATGAAGCGTGTTTTCTCTTCACAACTTTAGGGAATGTAACTACCACTATCCCCTAATTTTTTCATATTGCTAGTGCATAAGATGCGAACTTGATAACTTTTTGTCGGTTTTTATCTATTTCTGTAGGGTTTCTTGTAGGATAAAAAAGAAAGTAAAGCGCTTTAATTGCTATGACAGAAAGGTTGAGGATAGCTGTCCTGCATAACTGGAAATCAATAGGTATTAAGAACTGCATGTAACGACGAAAGTTGACAGCAAAAGATTTCAGAATAATAATAATAAAGCAACAACGTTTAAATGAAAGACTTATTTTACATGAAAGGTGTTAGTCAGATGAACAATTTACATCGAAGAATGGGAACCTTCGCGTTAACCATGACGGGACTTGGGTCAATTATTGGTTCCGGCTGGTTATTCGGAGCGTGGCGAGCAGCTCAAATTGCAGGGCCGGCAGCTATTTTATCATGGGTCATTGGAATGGTCGTTATTTTATTTATTGCACTTTCTTACAGTGAATTAGGATCCATGTTTCCCGAAGCCGGCGGGATGGTCAAGTATACGCAGTACTCACACGGTTCGTTTATTGGTTTTATTGCTGCTTGGGCAAACTGGATTGCGATTGTATCCGTTATTCCAGTAGAAGCAGTAGCTTCTGTACAGTATATGAGTTCATGGCCTTGGAAGTGGGCACAGTGGACAAGCCACCTCGTAGAAAAAGGAACATTAACTGGCGAAGGGTTAGCTATCGCTACTGTGCTATTGGTTATTTACTTTTTACTGAATTATTGGACAGTTGGACTATTTTCCAAAGCCAACTCGTTAATTACTATTTTTAAAATTGTTATACCAGGACTTACAATCGGAGCACTTTTATTTGTAGGCTTTCACGGCGAGAACTTCACTTCTGGAAGCAGCATCGCACCAAACGGCTGGGCTAGCGTGCTAACAGCAGTTGCTACGTCTGGGATTGTATTTGCTTTTAACGGTTTTCAAAGCCCCATTAATATGGCGGGAGAAGCGAAAAATCCGGGCCGCTCTATTCCGATTGCGGTAGTAGGCTCAATTTTAGTCGCTACAGTCATTTATCTGCTTCTTCAAATTGCTTTTATCGGGGCTGTAAACCCTTCTGATATTGCGAAGGGATGGAGTCATTTAAACTTTAACTCTCCATTTGCAGATTTAGCCATTGCGCTCAACATTAACTGGCTTGTCATTGTCCTGTATGCAGATGCGTTTGTTTCACCATCTGGAACAGGTATTACGTATACAGCTACTACTGCTCGAATGATTTATGGTATGGAACAAAATAAATATTTGCCAAGTGTCCTAGGACGCCTTCATCCGATTTATGGTGTTCCGCGTCAAGCCATGTTTTTTAACTTAGCTGTTGCTCTTGTCTTTTTGTTTTTATTTCGGGGCTGGGGCGTGCTTGCTGAAATTATTTCAGTCGCTACGCTTATCTCTTACATTACAGGTCCTGTTACGGTTATGACGCTAAGACGAACTGGCAGCGATTTATATCGTCCCCTTCGTTTAAAAGGATTAAGCATCATTGCGCCGCTTGGTTTTATTTTTGCTTCTTTAACCTTATATTGGGCGCGCTGGCCGCTAACTGGACAAGTTTTGTTTATTATTTTAATCGGCCTTCCTATTTATTTTTATTATCAAGCAAAGGCTAAATGGAAAGGCTTTCGACAGAACTTCAAAGGCGGCGTATGGATGGTTGTATACTTACTTTGTATGATGACTATTTCCTGGCTTGGAAGCGAAAAGTTTGGCGGCCTTAATGTTATTAAATATGGATGGGATATGGGAATTATTGTTGTTGTTTCTCTTCTCTTCTACACATGGGCTTTAAAAAGCGGCTTCAAAACGGAGTATTTAGAGAATGGAAAAAAAGTAAATGACGACTTAAAAGCAGCAGTGAATGAAACAGCAGCTTCTAAAGAGTCATAAAAAAAGCACCTTGCATAAGCAAGGTGCTTTTTAGTGAGCAGTTCTAACTTTTTTCAGCACGTCTTCGATCGTAATTTGATCTAAATGCCTGATGACGCTTTGCTCACTCTCTGTAAAAATGTCGTCCATCACTGTTTGAATGTTTGATTTCACAATACAGTCAGCGTCAGGGTCGCCGCTGCACCAGTGAGGCTTCAACGTCCCTGTCGATATAACTCGGTAAATCACTCCAAGACTTATTTCAGCAGGGCTGCAGCCTAAAGTATAACCGCCCCCTAGCCCTTCTTTTGTCCGAACCAAGTTGTTTTTTCTGAGTGTACTCATTGTTTTCCGAACCCGTGCAGGATTGGTACAGATGTTATAAGCAATCAATTCACTGCTTGCTCGGTGATCTGGTAAATTTGCTAGGAACACTAAGCTGTGCACGGCAATGGTAAATTCACTGTTCATCTTCCATAAACCACCTTTTTTCTTTCTCTACTGCAACGTTAAGTGACACAGTTCAAAAAGTCAAGAGAGCAAGGAGGGAAAGAAGAACTGTAGCTTTATTTATTCACGGTCTTCTTTCTCTATACTTTCTACTTCGTTAGCTGAGTTGATTTCAAGGTATACCGTCTTTTCTTTCAAACTGCCTTTTTCTTCTTTTTCAAAATCTGTACTTTTTTGATACGTTTTTTTGCCGTTTGGAACTTTTACCGTTATATGTTTGTTACTTTCTTCTATAAAAATACCCACAACTTTACGTTCGTTTCCATCTTGTTCGTACACGCCATCTTTATCTGCTTTTGCTTTTGGAGTTAATTCAATACTAATTGCTTCTTGTTTAGCTGCGTCAATTTCAGCTTCTACTTCTTTGTTAATCATATCTTTTAGCTGTGAGCCTTCTACTTCCATCCTAGAGCTTTTTGGTACTTTAACGAGTTGATCATCGATATTCAGCGTCATTTCTTTTTCAGCGTCTTTTTTTAACGTACCGATCAAGTCAAAATCTTCATCTTTCCCCTTTTTAATGTTTGGGTCGCTCGAATACTGCTGTAGCTTTGTCAATTCTTGACGGTCTTCAATTGGTTTTTCCTCTGCTTTATGATTATCAGATTTTGTTTTGTTAGCTGGTTCCCCTGAACAAGCTGCTGCACTTCCAGTCATACACATAGCGATTAAAAACAGGATTCCTTTTGTTAGCTGTTTTTGCATATGTATTCTCCTTTTTCTTTTTTATTTCCACCTTTATATATATGTAAAACAAAAAAGTGAGACATAACTACATCACTCCAATCAACAGCTAGAAGCATCTACATACAGGAAACCTACGTTCACCCTACCAATGAAAAAATCCGAACGGGTTGAATTCTCTATCAAGAATCAAACCCGTTCGGATTTTCTTTCAACTAAAACACTTTTGTCCTAGTCTCTTTTTAAAGCTGCTGTTGCTTCAGTATATGATTCGCTTCTTCTAAGTAAGTCACATACGCCTGTACTTGTTTATCACCATAATTATCTAGTTCAAACAGCGCTTCTTGTATAAAATTAAAATTATCAATAATATGCTGTGTTTTCATGCCTCGGCTTGTAAGTAAATTGTTTAACCATAAGGCATAGTCCGTAAAAATTTGCAGGTTGTCTAACTTATATGCTGTCTCAAGATACTTCATATGATAATGATTATCTTCATGACATCTTTCTTTGCCGCGCTCTCCGAATTTTTCGAGCAAAGAAGGTTCTAACTCGTAGATTTTCTCCGTTACTCTTTCGACGATCTTATTAACGGGAAGTGAACTCATCGTGCCACCACTTTGTACTGAGAAACTTTTGGGATGACAGCTGCCAGTTCTTGATCAGGGTACTTTTTCTCTAAATCATGAATACGCTTGAAATCTTCGCTTCGTACCCAGCTTAAATAATTCTCTTTCGTATCAAATGTAAGCTGAACGGTGAGCTCCCCTGCTCGCTTATCGTTTTGAAGAAGTAGAAAGTCTACAAATCCTGGAGCCTCGTCAACTGATTTTGAACGATTTTTATAAATTCCAATCACTTCTTCAGCTTTTTCATCCGGTACATTAAATGTTGAAAATACGGTGTACATCTTTGTTCCTCCCTTTATGATACAAAACCTGGGTTCTTTTCTCTTTATTGTACATCATCCGGGAGATGAAATGGTGTTACGTTTAGATTTCACTGGGGTTACAGCAGGTCTTTAACATAAAAATCCCTTTGAAACAGCGTTTCAAAGGGATTTTTTATCCGTTATTAGTTTTGGATTTTTGTTAATTGTTCTGTATGTGTTTTTACACGTGCTGGATCAATTGTAATACGGGCAACACCTGAATCCATTGCCGCTTTTGCTACAGACTCTGCTACAGCTGGCGCTACGCGAGGATCAAATGGTCCAGGGATAACGTAATCTGTGTTTAGCTCTTCTTCTGTAATAAGGGCTGCAATTGCTTCAACAGCAGCTTTTTTCATTTCTTCGTTGATATGAGTAGCGCGAACGTCTAACGCACCGCGGAAAATTCCAGGGAATGCAAGAACGTTGTTTACTTGGTTAGGGAAGTCTGAACGACCTGTTCCAATAACAGCCGCTCCTGCTTCTTTTGCAGCGTCTGGCTTGATTTCTGGATTAGGATTTGCCATCGCAAAGATAATTGCATCTTCATTCATTGATTTAACCATCTCTTGAGATAATGCATCTGCTGCAGATACGCCGATAAATACATCCGCGCCTTTAATTACATCGCTTAGCGTACCGCTTTCTTTGTTTACATTTGTATAAGAAGCCACTTCAGCTTTTACTTTGTTCATACCTTGAGGGCGTCCTTCATAAATCGCACCTCTTGTATCACACATAATCATGTCACGTACGCCGTAAGAATAAAGAAGTTTTGTAATGGCAATGCCGGCAGCTCCTGCTCCGTTTAAGACGATTTTTAAGTCTTCCATTGATTTGTTTACAATTTTTAATGCATTTACAAGTCCTGCTACCGTTACGATTGCTGTACCATGCTGATCATCATGGAATACAGGAATATCTACTTCTTTTTTCAAGCGCTCTTCAATTTCAAAGCACTGTGGAGCTGCGATATCTTCTAAGTTAATGCCTCCGAATGTGTGAGCCATTAATTTTACAGTTTCAACAATTTTATCTGTATCTGTTGTATCAAGTGCAATTGGGAATGCGTCCACGCCTGCAAAGCTTTTAAATAAAATTGCCTTTCCTTCCATAACAGGAAGTGAAGCTGCAGGTCCGATGTTTCCAAGGCCAAGAACAGCAGTACCATTTGTCACAACGCCGACCATGTTTCCTTTCATTGTGTAATCATACACCGTTTCTGGATGTTCATGAATTTCTTTACAAGGTTCTGCTACTCCCGGAGAGTAAGCTAAGCTTAAATCTTGAGCGTTTTGAACTTCAACTTTTGATTTAACTTCTAACTTACCTTGTTTTTCTTGATGCATATGTAGTGCTTGATCACGTAGTGACATAATTGTATTCTCTCCTTTTTTCTATACATTTAAATTTTTTAATGAATTTATTTAACACTTGCTTTTTATCTCCATAATTGTAAGACAACCTGACCGAATAAATTCACAGACAAGTGCCATTATGAAACAAGAAACATAAAAAGTAAACTATCTTGCTTAAACGACGGCTGCGCTTTGTTAATATAAAGTCTAGAGGCGGCGGGACTCTTGTTTGTCTCACTTCAAGTTGTCTGATATACAGACAACTTAGAAAGCATACAAGCGCTCACTATAGCGCTTTCAAATACGTTTCAGCAAAATCGACGGCTTTAGGCATTGAAAAGAAGTATGCACATACTGAACCGATTTTTTCAGCTTTTATTCTTTTTGCTTCAATAAACGCTTCACCTATCTCTTCAAACAGCTCTTCTCGAAACTCTAATTCTTTATACGTCTTCCATACTCGCTTTCCTGAATCCATAACTGGAGACCCTTTTTGAATCACGTTTCGATATGGAATCCGATATTCTGCTAGATGAAAAGAAGTATTATTTCCAAACCCGACACCTAATAATAAAACAAAGGCATGTTTTTTGTAAAGCCTTTCAAGAGGAGAATTTTCGCCTAAACTAAATTCAAGAGGATGATCTCTTAAGATGTCTTCGCTGTCCTTTCCCCAAGCGACGAATGAATACATTGGATGGCTGCTTCTTCTTACGCCAGGATATGTTCGAAAAGTTTCCACGATTTGTCCCATCCCGCTTGTTGGTGTATGAGCTGGATCATATGCAGGCATCGTTTCCCGAATAGTTTCCCACCACTCTTTTGGCACAGACGGATTATTCCATTCTGATGGATCCGAAAGATCGACCGACTGTGACGGCATCACGATCGTTCCTTCCTCTGTCACTGTCTCCATTAAAGCTTGAACAACGGCTACTGAACCTCCGTTTACCCACCCTAATGAAGATAGCGAAGAATGAACCGTGATAGTCATCCCTTTTGTTATGCCTAACCTGCGTAAATCTTCTTTTAATGTATCTTTCGTTCTAGGATGATCTGTTGCTTGGACAATGTGCTTCATCGTAAGCTCCTTACTTATGGTGCTGCTAGAATTTATTGCTGAACTCTAGCAATATATGTAAAACTTATGTTTCCATAATAGTAAGAATAACACCAATTGTCAAATTATTTAAAGTAATATAAAAACTTAGTTTTATTCATATCAGTTATCATACAACTGACTTGTTGGTAAGGTTTATTTCCTTCAATTATCTTACTATAATAACTGCAACTGAGGTCTTTCAATAAATTAAAAAGAAGAATATTCCTATAAATAAAAGAAATACTAAGGAAGCTATACATATTTACCTATCACTATTTTCAGGAGGAATGTGTACAATGAGCACATCAAAACTTCCGCCGCTCACGTCCTCAGAGCTTGCTAACTTATGGATGACTTATCAGGAAAAAACGATGATTTTGAGGTTTTTAGAATATTTTCTGGAAGATAAACAGGATTACAAAGAACTTTTTGAGCTATATTACAGCCGATCTTTAAAAAGTGTAGCGCAAATTAAAGAAATATTTGAGAATGAAGGCGCTGTTATCCCAATTGGTTTTACGAAAGATGACGTGAATGTAGGAGTTCCTAAGCTATACGACCATATGTTCGAAGTCATGTATATACGCTTAATGTCTCAAATTGAAACAGGACTGTTTGCTTTGCATTCGACCATGTCTTACCGAGAAGATATCCGGAATTTCTTCGTAGAGGCAACAGCAGAAGCACAGGACATATACAATCAATCCACACAAGTATTGTTAGAAACGGGTGTCATCGCAAAACCCCCATACGTTTCTATGCCTAAGGAAATCCATTTTGTCCATGCGCAAAATTATATAGGCGGATTGAGCTGGTTTAGCGAAAAAAGATCGTTGAATACCATTGAAGTGTCACTTATTCAACATGCTGTTGATACAAATCTTGTAGGAATGCAGCTGATGATTGGTTTTGCTCAAGTGGCCAACAACAAAGAGGCACAGCAGCATTTTGTCAGGGGTATGAAGCTTTCGAAGAAAATTGAAACAGAACTAGGTGATATTTTACGCCATAGCTATATAGAACCTCCGGCTACTCATGCCGGAAAAGCGACGAATTCAACTGTTCCTCCTTTTTCAGACAAGCTGATGATGTACAATACGAGTCTTTTGAGTACGTTCGGTCTGGGGAGTAACGCTTTAGGAGGAGCCTTTAGTTTAAGAAGTGATTTGCCATTAAAGATGCTCCAGCTTGCAAAAGACATTTACAGTTTGGCAAAAGAAGGCGGTAAAGTCATGATTCAAAACGGATGGCTTGAAGAGCCTCCTCAAATTGAAGATCGTAATCAGTTAACTAAAAAATAGGTTCTTTCCTACAGGAAAGCTAGCTGCTCTACGTGCAGCTAGCTCTATTTGTTTTTGTAGTATACTGTTTTTAGTGCTAGTACGTAGCAACTGTTTGCGTTATTTAGAAGTTTTTCCTGTCTTTTTCTCAGTCGTTTAGCTTGTATTTCCACTTAATTTATAAGAGAAAAATAAAATAAAAGGTATTTTCTCTGAGCTGACGAAATCTTTCTATATAAAATAGAAAGGAGAAAAGTATGTTTCCTATTCTTCATACACCTCGCACTACACTGCGTGAAATAACAGAAGTCGATGCAGATACTATCTTTGACTGCTTCTCTCAGAAAGAAGTTATTAGATATTACGGGCAAGAAAAATTAACAACTTTCCAAGAAGCTTTGCATCTGATTGATATTTTTGCTGAGAATTACAGAAATCAAAAAGGTTTGCGCTGGGGAATTGAACGGCTCGATACGGGGGAATTAATGGGGACAGTCGGGTTTAATCAGTGGAACCAAAAGCATAAGCGGGCAGAAATTGGCTATGAGCTACACCCTAAGCACTGGGGGCACGGCTATGCTTCGGAAGCTGCTTCGGCTGTTATGGCTTATGGATTTGATACCCTTCAGCTAGTGCGAATTGGAGCTGTTGTGTTTCTTAAAAACAAGGCATCTCAGCACGTGCTTGAAAAACTCGGGTTTCAACAAGAAGGCGTGTTAAAAAACTATATGTGTCAAAACGGAAAAGCTCACGATACGTTTGTTTATAGCTCCCTGCCTCCTACATAGTAAAAAAAGGATTCTTTTCTTAAAAAGAATCCTTTTTTATTTTATTTAAATGCTGCATACCCATCATCAGCCATGATGACGCTGCCGTTTACAGCTCCCGCTTCTTCTAATGAAAGCAAATAAATCATATCTGCAATTTGTTTTGGTGTAGTGAGCTTTCTGCTCATCGTTTTCGCTTTCATTCCTTCAATCATACCGTTGTCTTTATAGCCTTGAATAATGGGCGTATCAACAAACCCTGGAGCAACGGCGACGACGCGAATACCATATTTAGCGAGATCTAGCGCAGCTGATTTTGTCATCATCACAACAGCTCCTTTTGTTGCGTGATAGGCATAGGTACCGGGTGAAGCTAAGAAGCTAAAAATAGATGCCGTATTGATAATGACGCCTTTAATACCTAACTCTCTCATTTTCCTGCCCGCTGCCATAATCCCATATGTAACGCCGTGCTGATTCACATTAATAATACGGTGATATTCTTCTAAGTCTTGATCTAAAACAGATGTGGGCCGTCCAATCCCTGCATTGTTAAACATCACATCAATTCCTCCAAATTTGTTCACCGTTTCCTCAATCAGTGCTTCCACTTCTTCAAACTTTGTGACGTCCGTTTGTACAAATAAAGCACTGCCTCCAGCTGCTTCAATTTGTTGAAGCGTCTCTTTTCCTTTTCCTTCATCATAATCAGCAATGACCACCGCGTCTCCTTTTTGCGCAAACTTTAAGGCAGTTTCTTTGCCAATTCCGCTTGCTCCCCCTGTAATAACCGCTACTCGTTTTTGCTGCATGTTTCTCCCTCCTTGATAAAAATTCCTTTCTTTTACATTATAGCATTCTTTTTTTCTACCAGCCGTTTCTATTCATCACCTCATTACTATGAAATTGGTTAAGTTAGGCATAGTCAAACGCCTTTTCCACTAAAAATCACCGTGTGTACAAGCAGTCTGTCATTTTTTACATTTACTATAGGGTAAGGAGGTGATGGCTATGCATGAACACACAGGTAATGTATCTATTCCGCGTCCTCCGGATGTGGTGACAATTCTGTGGGAGCGAAATCCTTTGGATAGACAAGCTCCTCGTACCATCGTAGAAGCAACGGTAATTGGCCGCGTAAATCCTTGCGGACGCTTGTTAGCTCAAGGTCAGCGCTACCGCACTGCAGCTCATTGTTTACTTGACAACGGCTTTGAACAAATTACTGCTGAAAGATTAGGGGTATTTGGAGTAGCTGTATTTGTTAGAGAATATTAAAATAGCAAAAGGGACTTTTCTGTAAGTTAGAAAAGTCCCTTTATACATATTACGCGTGGAAATTCGTGCCGTCTGTTACAGCTTCGATTACACCAGCGCGGATGACAAAGTCACCAAAGTGCTCGCCTTCTTCTCTTTCTTTTGCATAGCGAGGAAGTAAGACGCGCAGTTCATTTAAAATTTCTTCTTCACTGATATTTTCACGGTACATTTTGCTTAAGCGGCTGCCGTCAAATGCTGCTCCAAGATACATATTGTATTTGCCCGGTGCTTTACCGATAAAAGCAATTTCACCTAAAGCAGGACGTGCACAGCCGTTAGGACAGCCCGTCATACGAATAGTGATTTCTTTATCGCGAAGGCCGTTTTCATCTACAATTGCTTCGATTTTCTCAACAAGAACTGGAAGATAACGCTCAGCTTCTGCCATCGCAAGCCCACAAGTCGGAAGCGATACGCAAGCTAATGAACTGCGGCGAAGAGCCGAATAATGCTTGCCGTCAGTTAATCCATATTGTTCGATAAGGTCACTAATTTGCTTTTTATTTTGAGTGGATACGTTCGCGATAATTAAATTTTGATTGGCCGTTAAACGGAAATCACCGCTATGAACTTTTGCAATTTCACGAAGACCCGTCATAAGCTTATAGTCTTCAAAGTCAGCAATACGTCCACCTTGAACAAAAAGAGTAAAGTGCCATTTTCCTTTTACACCTTTTTCCCAGCCGTAGCGATCGCCGTTATGATCAAAGTGATAAGATTTTGCTTCGTCTAAGCTCCAGCCCAGACGATTTTCAAGCTCTTCTTTTACCGTTTCTAATCCAAGACGATCAACCGTGTATTTAAAACGCGCGTTTTTACGTACAGAGCGGTTTCCATAATCACGTTGAATCGTAATGATTTTTTCAGCTACTTCTAGAATTTGATCAGGTCGACAGAACCCAATCACTTTTGCAAGCTGAGGGTAAGTTGCTTTATCTCCGTGCGTCATACCCATACCGCCGCCGATTGCTACGTTAAACCCAACAAGTTTCTCGTCTTCTAAAATGGCAATAAAGCCAAGGTCTTGTGAATACACGTCAATATCGTTAGAAGGTGGAACAGCTACGCCAATTTTGAACTTTCTTGGCAAATAGAGCGGACCATACATTGGTTCCACTTCTTCTTCCACTTCCGGTGTGCTGATCACTTTCTCTTCATCTAGCCAAAGTTCGTGGTACGCTCTTGTACGAGGCAATAAATAATCACTTAATTTTTTTGACCATTCGAATACTTCAGCGTGTACTTCTGACTGATACGGATTCGGATTGCACATTACGTTACGGTTTACATCTCCGCAAGCTGCAATTGTATCTAATAACGAAGCATGAATTTCTTGAATCGTTTTCTTCATGTTCCACTTTAAAATGCCGTGCATTTGAAATGCCTGACGAGTCGTCAGCTTTAACGTTCCATTTCCGTATTTTTGTGCTAAATCATCCATCACCAGCCACTGTTCTGGTGTTGAAACACCGCCTGGCGTACGGACGCGAAGCATGAATTGGTAAGCTGGCTCTAGCTTTTGTTTTTGGCGTTCGTTACGAAGATCTCGGTCATCTTGCAAGTAGCTTCCGTGGAACTTCATCAAACGATTATCGTCTTCAGAAATACCTGAGCTGATGCGGTCGAGCATTGTTTCTCCTAATGTACCGCGCAAATAATTACTTTCATCTTTTATGCGCTCAACGTCACTTGGAGGACCTTCGGGCGCTTTTAAAATTTTGTTTACCATGTTGAAAATCTCCTTTCAATCCTCAGTATACATCACGCTGATAACGTTTTTGTTTCTTCATTTCAGCAAGGTAACCTTCCGCCTGTTCACGGCTCATCTTGCCTTCTGTTTCGATAATTTCAACTAGCGTGTTGTGCACGTCGCGTGCCATATTTGTTTTATCTCCGCACACATAAAAAGATGCGCCTTCTTCTAACCATTGGAATAATTCTTTACTATGTTCGAGCATACGGTTTTGTACGTATACTTTTTCTTCTGTATCGCGTGAAAACGCCACGTCCATTTTTGTCAGTACGCCATCTTTTAACCACTTTTGCCATTCTGTTTGGTAAAGGAAGTCTGTTACGAAGTGCTGATCTCCAAAGAACATCCATGACTTGCCTTTTGCCCCTGTTTCTTCACGCTCTTGCATAAATGAGCGGAACGGAGCCACACCTGTACCAGGTCCTACCATAATAATTGGCGTTTCTTGATCTTGAGGAAGCTTAAAGTTTTTATTGCTTTGAAGGTATACAGGAATCGTATCGCCTGGCTGCAAACGTTCTGAACACAGGACTGAACAAACACCTTTACGCTCGCGTCCATGCGCTTCGTAGCGTACCGCTCCGATTGTTAGATGAACTTCATCAGGGTTTGCTGATAAGCTGCTTGCAATCGAGTAAAGGCGCGCTGGCATTTTGCGTAAAATGGCTACAAACTCTTGTGCCGATACGTTCCATGGACCGAAGTCACGAACTAAGTCAATTACATCACGGCCTTGTGTGTATGCTTTTAATTCCTCGCGATTTTCTACAAGCGCTTTTAACTTATCGTTTCCAGTAAGCTCAGCTGCTTGCTTTAAAAGCGGCTTTGTTAAAACGGTAATTTCAAAATTAGAGATTAGTGCTTCTCTAAGAGGACGCGTTTCTCCTTCTTTATTAACCGTTACACTTTCACTTGCATCCCACTTGAATTCGTTAAGAAGAAGATCAACAAGCTCCGGGTCATTTTCAGGATAAATACCTAAACTGTCTCCTGGTTCATACGTCAAACCTGAACCTTCTAGAGATAGTTCTAAGTGTCGCGTTTCTTTATTGGATCCGCGGCCGTTTAAGTTTAAGTTCTCAAGCACTTCTGCTTTAAAAGGATTTGTTCTTGAATATGGTGAAGTCCCTGCAGGAGCTTCCGCTGGAACAGCTGCCGAAGCGCTGTGTCCTTTCGCTTCGCTTAATCCGTCAATAACACCTTTAAGCCATTTATTTGCGGGCTCTTCAAAATCTAAATCACAGTCAACGCGCGGATACAGTCTTTCACCGCCAAGTTCTGCTAAGCGCACATCAAATTCTTTTCCTGTTTGACAGAAAAATTCGTATGAGCTGTCTCCAAGCGATAAAACAGAGAAACGGAAGTTCTCAAGTTTTGGCGCTCGACGGCCGTGAAGAAATTCATGGAAAGATAGCGCATTATCAGGCGGCTCTCCTTCTCCATGTGTACTTACGACAATTAATAAATTTTCAAGTTTCTTTAAATTATTTGGTTTGAAATCATTCATAGAAGATACAGTTACATTAAAGCCTTTTGCTTCAAGCGTTTTGCCTGTATTTTCAGCAAGTCCTTGAGCGTTTCCTGTTTGTGATCCGTAAAGAATCGTTACGTCTTTTGAAACTGTCTGCTTCGTTTGAGCAGACGCTGCTGTAGAAACGTCTGGCGTTCCTTCGGCAGACGTAGATTGAGCTGCTGTTAAATAACCGCTCAACCACATTTTTTGTGCTTCTGTTAATGTCGGCAGAAGGCGATTAAGCAAATCTGCTTGTTCTTGATTAAAAGGGCTGTTTACTACCTTAAGTTGCAACACTGTCCACCTCACCAAAATATATAATTTAAATATGTATGCTTTTACGAATCATCTTCAACAACATGTAATACCTGTGTCTAATTAATCAATGATGTTTCCCTTCATACATTATTATTCCTATAGATTATATCAAATTTAATTATATAAATCATTAGAAAATTCTTATCAAATTCGTCTACCTGCATTTTATCGGAGAAGAATAAATTAGTAAAATACATATAATTGATAATTAGTATTAAGATCATTAATAATTGAAGTTGTGTTTACGTTTTTCATAAACGCAGTTACTTCTATATTTGCTCATTCTACATCCTTCACATGAATATGAATATTTTGTAATTTTTAGAGAAGTTTTGTAGAAACGGTTTTCTTTCTCATCAGAATGTTACATAATAAATGTAACATTAATCCTTTTAAAAAACACTATTAGGAAAAGACAGTATATTCTGAAATTTAGGACAGTTTATAGGTGGGCTAGCAACCTTTTATTCGATTTATTCATACACATTGAAGAATATAAAGGGAAGCTTGCAGTACATACAATTCCCTTTTGCTCATCTCAAATGAAAGGACTGGCTTTTAAATCAGGTAATCTTTTTTAAGGAGGCTTCTTGAATGTTTTTACGAGAATTAACGAAAAGTGGGACGATAACTGTTTCTTACTATAAAGATGGAACGTTGCAAACGTGCAAAGGCCGCGTGCACAACTTAAACCTCCATCAGCAAATTCTATCCGTAAAAGACGAAAATGAAGCCGTTGTTTCCCTTCAGCTTTCTGATATTAAATCCATTCATTAGTATGTAAAATTAAGGAGGAATTACCATGTGGAAAGATAATAAGCAAGCGCTTACAGATTTTGTGTCGGAAGATCGTTTTGAATTGAACTTATATTTAACGTATTTGCTTGATCAAATTTCGTATGACACGTCCAAACAATCCCCTTTTCTTCGCAAGCCTAATGAAACAACCAGTTAATATAGAAAAAAGCGCACAAATTTGTGCGCTTTTTTTAATGTGATGGCTCTACTTCAGCAATGCCTTCTTCTGGTTTTTCTTCGGCTTTTTTATTTGAAAGCTTGATCTGCCTTAAGAACAATGTACATACCGCTCCTAAAATAATAAAAGCTAAGCCCATGAAAAAGACGCTGTGCAATGCGCTCATTAGCGAGGTCTTCAAAATGGGTACAATGCTGTCTGAAAGCGCAGCTGGGATACTCTTTAGCGCCTCAGGACTAAACAGCATCTGCAGCACACTTTCAGGATTCGTATCAATCGCTTTTTTGAATCCGTCCGCAAAAGCGCTTGCTTGAGCAGGCAATGAGTTTAAATAGGGAACGAGTTTGTCAGTAAGAAGCGTACCTGATTTGGCGTTCATTACCGCTCCTAAAATGGTAATACCGAACGTTCCTCCAATTGAACGGAAAAATTGACTTGATGATGTCACCACACCCAGCTCTTCTTTTGAAAAGCTTTCTTGAAGAGCAAGTGTTAAAATTGGCATTACAAGACCCATTCCTAAACCGATTATGGCCATATAAGAAGTAGCAACAAGCTTGCTAGTGTGCAGGTCTAATGTTGTTAACAAGAAGAACCCTCCTGCCATAATGAGCATACCCGTAACGATTTGAGGCTTGATACCAACTTTATAAACAAGCTGACCTCCAATAATACTCGTTACAATCATTGAAATCATCATTGGTGTCATAATGGTACCTGATTCTGAGGCGCTTACTCCAACGATTCCTTGCATAAAGAACGGAACAAACGTAATGGCTCCGAACATACCAATGCTCATAAAAAAGCCAATGATATTTAAAAGCGTAAACGTTCGGTTTTTAAATAAATACATCGGAAGAATCGGTTCTTTAGCTTTCGTTTCCACAATAATAAAGCTTATGATCCCAGCAACAGCAAGTGTAAATAGACTAATAATTTGCCAAGAGTTCCAGTCGTAGTCTTTTCCTCCAAAGCTCAGGGCAAGAAGCAAACTTACTACTCCGATAACCATTGTGAACATACCGGCTACATCGAATTTCACAGGTCCCGTATGTTTCTTTCCTTGAAGTCCCAGTGCAATAAAAACGGTAGCGAGTATCCCTACCGGCAAGTTGATGTAAAACACCCATTTCCAGTTCAGTGAATCAACAATCCATCCGCCAATTTGCGGACCGATGACAGAAGCAAGACCGTAAATTCCTCCGAATACTCCTTGAAATTTTGCTCGTGCTTTTCCTGTAAATAAATCACCGATTACAATCATTGCCATCGGCATCATAACACCGCCGCCAATTCCTTGTAATGCACGGAATAAAATAAGCTCTGTCATGTTATTTGCCATTCCACATAGAGCAGAGGCAACCATAAAAATAATAAGTCCTGTCACATAAATTACTCTGCGTCCTACTAAATCAGCGAGCTTCCCTGCAATCGGAACAACCGTTGTCGACGTTAATAAATAGGCTGTTGTCAGCCATGTCATCATGCTCAATCCACCAAGATCTCCTACGATTCTTGGCATAGCTGTTCCGACAATGGTTCCATCAAGTGCAGAAAAGAACATCGCAATAATTAACCCAATTAATAAAAGCGTGCGCTTTGAATTTTTTTGATTTTCCATCGTGTGTCTCTCCTCTTTTTTGTTACTGCCGCTCATCTTTATAAGAAGCAGCTGATGTTGCAAGCTTTTTCGTAATAGAAGCCATCATAGAAAGCTCTTCTTCTGTTAAATGCAAAAGATAGCGGTCCATAATGGCTTTTCGACCATTCAGCACATCTTCAAGCTTGCGATGCCCAAATTCCGTTAAGGTAATATCAACGACTCGTCTGTCCTCTTTATTATGTTCTCTTACAACAAAATTGTGCTGTTCGAGACGATCCACTAAAAGAGTCACGGCGCTCGGTTTGACATCCATTAGCTCTGCAATTTGAGAAACCTTACTGCTCCCTACTTTCTTTAAATAAGAAAGAACAAATAATTGCGTAGGAGTCATCTCATGCTCATTTAGGCTCTCCATCATTTCGGGCTGCATTTTTTCAAATAGCACTTGAAGCGATGAACGAATCTCTCCAAGATACTGATTGCTTTTTGTCACATCTATTCCTCCAGGCTTGCTTATTTATTTCATGTCATAAATAGTTAATGCTAATTAAATATAAATGCATATAAACTAAAAGTCAATTATTTCTTTTTTAGTATTGACTCTTACGCTGCGTTATATTTTATAGTAGATTTCAGAAGGGAGATGAAAGGATGAACAGAAAAGTAAAAGAGGTTGCTGACTTAGTAGGAATCAGCGTCCGCACGCTCCATCACTATGACGAAATCGGGCTATTAAAACCTGATGCCGTTAGTGAATCCGGCTACCGGCTTTATTCACCGGCTAATCTCGATATGCTTCAGCAAATATTATTTTTTAAAGAACTTGGCTTCCCTTTAAAACAAATTCACGAGATTATCACAGATCCAACATTTAATCGTACAGAAGCACTAATACTGCAAAAAAACATGCTGATTGAAAAACGCAGTCGGCTCGATCAAATGATTGTAACCATTAATAAAACGATTCAATATGAAGAAGGAGCCATTGAAATGAACGATAAAGAGCGGTTTAAAGGACTGGATTTTTCGCATAACCCATACGAAGAAGAAGCACGGAAGCGCTGGGGAAACCAGCGGGTAGATGAAGCGAATGAAAAAGTACAAAGCTTCTCACAAGAAGAACAGCAGCACATGTCAAACGAATGGGAAAGTATCTACACTCACTTAGCTTCGCTTCGTGATCTGTCACCATCCTCTACAGAAGCTCAAAAAGCTATTGCGGCATGGTATCAATTTTTAAATGAGAACTTTGGAACGTATTCATTAGAAGCCTTTAAAGGTCTTGGAGAAATGTATGTGCAAGATGAGCGATTTACAACTAACATCGATCGCTACGGAAAAGGATTAGCGAAATTCATGAGCGAGGCGATGAGTGCATTTGCTGATGCTAAAAACAATGAATAAATCCGAACGATTCATCGTTCGGATTTTCATTCACTTAACATACTTTTGTCCCAGCCTCTTTTTATAAATGAAGCCCCATAAGCATTGTATTATAGTACACGCCATTTATATAGGTGTCTTTTTCTTTTAATCCTTCTATTTGAAACCCTAGCTGCTTGTATAAAGAAATAGCTCTTTGATTATCTTCTCGCGTCACAAGTTCGATTTTTTTTGTTTGTTTATTCATACGTGCCCATTCAATCAGCTCAATCATTAGCTGTCTTCCTAACCCTAGCCCGCTATAAGATTTCTCTACCACGATACCAAGAGTACCCACATGCTTATTACGCGGGTTTTGGGAAGAGGTGATGGATGCAATACTAATGATTTCTCCTTCTTTTTCAGCCACGACTATAAGAGAATTTTGCTTTTGTTTTACAGAAGCTAAAAACACTTCATACTCTGAAACTGGTCTAAGAAACTCCCCTTCTCCAAATGAAAGAAAATCACTTTCTCCTCCCACTCGATTGTAAAAAGCAATCATTTTCTCTGCATCTTTTGATTCTGCTTCTCGAATGGTGACGCCTATACCATTCTTTAATGTACGTAAACTCATATACCTATCTTCCTTTTAGTTATTCTTGTTTGCCTATATGGGTTTTAACGCTGTTTTTCTCTCCACTGACCTAACCACATGCGATTTCCTAAAGCCGTAAAATCATTTTCATCGGCGTAGCGTTCAATGACGGAAAGCGCGTTGTCCTCAAGCATTGGTGAATAGCTCATAATTTCTAAAATATGATGTGCAGCCCATAGGTCAATCCGATAAGTAGGATTCGTCAGCAGTGTTGAAAATTCAAACAGCATGCCTGGATAGTATAAATGAATGAGCTGCGCAATTTTTTTCATATCTTCTGCAGCTCGATTTCCTTTTTTTACAGATTTTTTATCTCGATAATCGATTTCATAATGAATTTTTGCGCTTTTTTGATAAAGATCAACTAGCGTTTCGTACGTACGATGTTTCTGCATTTCTCATCTTCCTTTGCTTCTAGATTTCCTCGTTTGAAGATGCTATAGTTCATTTTTAGGTTTCATATATTCAAATAAATGCAGCAAAAATATGATGCTTCCGCCAATACACATCACAAAACTTAACGTAGCAGGATACTGAATAAAGAAACCGACAACACCAAAAATCAGCATAGCAAGCGCTCCTATCATCATAAACAGATGATAAGCCGGTGTATTTTCTTCATTATTCATACATAACTCCTTTTCACTATTTTTTAAGTTATTAAAAAGATATGACACTTCTTTTGGACTATGATCTTTTATTTTGCTGCCGTTTTATTTCTTTAGCTTAGCACGAAGTAACGTGAGAAGGCCTCCTCCAAACATGACGCCACCCACAATTTGATACAGGTGTATGTAGCTTTTTACCGTTTCAAGATACAGATCTGTGTCTACATTCCCTTTACTTTCTAGCCATCTTTGGCCCATTGCCTGACCCGTTGCAACGCTTTTTAACAAAACGACCAGGCCTCCGAGCATGACAACGGCTGCGATCATAAGCTGTACCTTTTCTTTGTCCTCTAGCATTTTTTTGAATTCGTCTGCCATCTATCTCTCTCCCATCCTTACCTTGTTATGTATCTACTTGTTTGTAATCATGCTGTTTTTTGTCTATTATAACGCCTAACTTGGTCATTATAACACGGTTTTACCCTGCCTTTAGTCTTACTTTTCATAAATGAAGCCATTTTGGGTAATACTATTTTTGAAACACAGGCGTCTTTACCCAAATGAAAAAGCCGCTTAAGCGGCTTTTAAAAGAATACAGTTATACTCACTAATCCATTCCATAGCATATGTAAAATCATAGATGGGAAAATAGATTTTGTTCGATAATAAATAATGGCAAAAACAAGTCCCATTACAGTAGCTGTAATTGGGAAACCAATATGTAAAAGACCGAATACAAGAGCGGAAACGAAAATGCCTACAAGCACGTGATGACGTTTAGTTAAAAAACCACATAAAACACCCCGGTAAAGCAGCTCTTCTTTAATAGGCGTAATGACTGCTACACTTATAAAAAATATCCAGCTCGAAAGCAGCGTTTGATCAAAACTGCCTTGATTTAAATCTTTTTGCTGCTGATCTGCGCTTTCTAAACTTAAAAATGAGAGCATCACGTACTGCACCGCAGCTACAATCAAAAAGCCTACCAAAATATATACATACGTTTTTCTTTCTTTTAATACCGTGACGTTCCACATAGGTTTTAAAAATCTGCGCACCGGCCTGTACAGCACCGCAACCCCTAGAAAAAACGCCGCGTCTACGAGCAGAGCATATGGTCCTTCTAATAAAATCCCTGTCATATTTGAACCCGTAACTTCATCGTAAATAGCTACTCCAATTCCGGCTATGATCTGCAGTCCAAAGCCCAACACGATAAATAGAAGCAGCGTGAAGTAAGTAAACTCTTTTTTCTTTTTAGGCTTTAAAACTGGTTCTGAATTTGTTGATAACGTACTCAAAATAGCAACCTCCAAAAATGATTCTTTCTCTCTAGTGCTCTCAAAATTCTACCACAAACTCCGTTTGATTATGTTATTTTTTAGGAAAAAAGTTATATTTTTTCACATTTCATACACAAAGGCAGGGCTTCAAAAGATAAATGCGCTAACCAAATTAGTTGTCAACTTCCTTATATTTGATTACGCTTGAAGAAATCTTACCGAAAGTGAAGTGAAAAAATGGCAAACATATTAATGATCAACTTTCCCGCTGAAGGTCACGTAAATCCAACCCTTGGAATGGTAAAAGCTTTTTCAGACCGAGGTGATACGGTTCATTACGTTACGGCCGGGCGTTTCAAAGAGCGTCTTGAAAATGCCGGGGCTATCGTACACACTCAACCAGACTTATTAAGCGGTGTATCCATCAAGCCTGAAACTCCTCAAGGGATCAACGTTTTTTTAAACATCCACATCCAAACGTCTTTAGATACGCTGAAGCTTGTTCATACATTATCAAAAAAAATTGACTTTGACTTTGTGTTTTACGACAAGTTTGGAGCAGGCGAATTAGTGCGTGATTATTTGCGAATTCCTGGCATTGTCTCATCTGCTTCTTTTTTAATGCCGAAAGAACGCTTAGCAATGATGCCTCTGCATCCGGATTCAGGCGTTCCATTTAAACCTGACGAAAAAGCTCAGTACGGGCTCAGCTTGCTAAAAAATCAGTTTGGCGTAGAACCTAAAAATCTGCTTCAATTTATGAACAATAAAGGCGAATTAACGGTCGTATATACAAGTCGCTTTTTCCAGCCGCTTCATGAACATTTTGATGACTCGTGTTTATTTATTGGGCCAAGTTTTCCAAAGCGTCACAGCTCTCATGATTTTCCATTAGAAAAACTGAAAAACGAAAAAGTTCTTTATATTTCAATGGGAACGGTACTTCATGACGTAGAAGGCTTTTTCAACCTTTGCATCGACGCATTTAGTGATTTTGATGGAAAAGTTGTGATTGCAGCAGGAGACCGGGCCGATTTTAAAAGAATTAAAAAAGCGCCAGAGCATTTTATTATTTTGCCCTATGTTCCTCAGCTTGACGTGTTAAAAGAAGCGGACGCTTTTATCACTCACGGAGGCATGAACAGCGTAAACGAAGCTATTCATTTTAACGTACCGTTAGTCGTTTTACCTCATGGCAAAGATCAGCCGATCGTTGCTCAAAGGCTCGTGGAGCTAAACGCTGGTTATCGCTTAGCAAAAGAAACGGTAAATGCCTCTCTTTTAAGAAGTGCCGTTGACGAAGTTGTCCGCGACGATCGCTATAAAAAAGGAATTAAAGAAATCAACGCAAGTTTTCAAGAGGCATCTGGCCCGGCTGCAGCAGCCGAACAAATTGTCAATTACGTAGTGAAGCAACATTCCTAAAGAAAAGGTGCACATATGTGCACCTTTTCCTCATTAAAAAACCCATGTACAAACGGTATATACGCCAATGATTAGAAAACTGAGGACTGTAAGAAAAATCAACGCACATCCCGCTACAATAAGCTTATCCCCTATCGTTTCTTCCTCCGGCGGTTCAATCAATTTTTCTATGACCGTACGCTGAGTTTGTGAGAGCATTTCTTGAATACGTAAATCGTGAATTTGCTCTTTATCTCCTTTGAATTTTAATGCTCTTGCAATTATAGCTGGATTATCACCGCACTCCTTTTCAAAGAGCAGACAAGCGCGAGTCATTTCCACTGTTTTTTCTTTTTCTAAATACCAGTAGCGCCCTGCCATTTGAAGATCTTGAAGACGATAATAAATATCTCCGAGTTCTTTTCGCAAAGATAGCTCATTTGGATACGTAACGAGCAAACCGTGCAGGCGGTCTCTCACTTTTCCTAAGTTCCCTTGTTCAATGTCTCGCTGAATATTTTGCCTTGTTTTTTTTGAAACTACATCCCTCATGCGCCTCTCCTTTTTTATCTTTTATACTTATCTTACTAAGCGTACAATGAACGATAGTTAATTTTTGAAAAAGCCCGGTCATGAAGAAAGACCTCCTACTCATTTAAAAGAGAAAAAGCTGAAGAATAGAGGCATTTCTTAAGCTTTACATACGATACACCCTGCTTTTGCATCGTCTTGTATGTTCAAAAGTAGGAGATTTATAGTTTGCGAAAGCATGTTAACAAAACTATTCAAAAGCACTTATGAATACAAATCCATATGACTAAAATAATCAAAAATATGATGTAAATCTGTAATCTTTATGCTATGAGTGCTGTAAGCAACAATTATTTCAGCTAGCATGAGAACGAATAAAATGGCCAATAGTACCTTAACAAGCGGAAATTGTCGGAATTGAGGAGAAAAAAGCAGCTTACTGACTGTATACAAAAACAGCAGAATAAAGTAGATCATCATGGCATTTGTCGCCTGAAGGGGCACATTCCAGACAAATATGTACACGCTGAATGTCAAAATTAAAATAAACGACATTTCTTTCCCGCTAAAAAAATCACTCATTGCGTAACACCTTTTCTTGTTCATGAATGAATAAGAAATTATAAACTCACGAAACATTAACATTATTTTTACAACAGTATACACGATTTTCCTGTTGATTTCTATATACCGATATATATATGGAGCTGCTTTTAGCAGATTAGCGTCATGTTTTTGCATGGAATGGGTTATAGTAACAGGGAAAGCTCATAAAGGAGGTTTAGATAATATGGAAAACACAAATGAATTTGTGCAAAAGCTGAATGATAATCAAGAGAAGCAGCGTAAAAATAAGCAGGGTCAAGCTACTGGACATCCTGAGAAAAAACTTCCTAATAAACAGCATTAATGGTATAAAAGTTGGCTGTAAAGACAGCCGGCTTTTTTTGTGGGTATTTTTCGGAAGTCGAAATGTTTGAAGATAAAACAAATCCCCTGTTACAATAAACTGAACCTGCTGCACAAACGTTCGCAGCTATACTTTCCTCTTAAGGAGCTGAATATAAAATGAGTAAATTTGGAAAATTATTCCAACCAACAAATATTGAAGCATTTAATTTACACACTCGTACAGCAATGGCACCGATGACAAGATGCTTTGCAGATCCAGAGACGGGCGTAGTGGGTCAAGACGTTGTAGACTACTACCGCCGCCGCGCAAAGGATGGTATTGGCTTGATTATTAGTGAAGGAATTGTTATCAGCGAACGCGCTAAAGGAAATCCTGGCGTTCCAGGTCTCTATACCCAAGAACAAATTGATTCATGGAAACCTGTAACGAAAGCTGTTCATGAAGAAGGCGGCACGATTATCGCTCAAATTTGGCACGTTGGCCGCTTGAGTCATTCCGGGTTAATCAATGGGCATAAGCCTCAGGCCCCTTCCGCTATTGCAGCACAAGGCCAAGTGCCTCGTTTCCGCAAGCCCTACGAAGAGCCTGAAGAAATGTCAAAAGAAGATATTAAAGAAGTTGTAGGACAGTATGCTCAAGCCGCTAAAAATGCCATTGAAGCAGGATTTGATGGCGTTGAAATTCACGGTGCTCATGGCTATTTAATCGATCAGTTTAATTCAGACTGGTCTAATAAACGCACTGATGAATACGGAGGCGACCTTGCACAGCGATTAACGTTTATGAAAGAAGTGATTTCTTCTGTTATTGAGGCCATTGGAAAAGAGCGCGTTGTGATTCGCTTCTCTCCTCATAAGCTTGATAAACCAGACTATCGCTGGGATGATACTGAAAAAGCCATTCAAACGTATACAGAAGCATTTAAACAAACAGGAATCGAAATTATCCATCCGTCTATGCTGGATTTTTATGAAGATGTCCAAAACGGCCAAAATCTTTATGAAATTACGCGTAAGTACTGGGATGGACCGATTATCGGCGTGGGTGATTTAACGCCTGAATCAGCTGAAAAAGCGCTTCAAGCAGGCTGGATCGACGTAGCTGCTATTGGCCGCCCGCTAATTTCAAATCCTGATTATTTACAGCGCATCAAAAGCGGAGATTCTCTTGTAGAATACGATGCTAAAAAACATTTACCAGAGCTTATCTAAAAAAAGCTGAAACAAAAATATTTTAGCCCAAATGAAAAACGAACCGCTGATCATCATGTTTAATCAGTGGTTCGTTTTTTTGTTGTGGTGAATATAGTTTCATCTGTTTCGTTACGCTGCGTCTCAGCCTCTTTTTTATTCATTAACGTATGACTGAACTTCTTGTTTCCAAATAGCATAGCCTTGGCCTTTTAAATGAAGACCATCCACCGTGAAATTACTTTTCAACTGATTATGTGTAGATACTTTCGAATACAGGTCAATGTAAGAATCATTGTGTTTCTTAGCGAGGCGCTCTAAATAGTTATTTAACGCAATCACATCTTTATTGTCCACTGCGTCGCCGCATTTTTTATTGTTGACGGGCAGTACACTTTGAATATAGACTTTTGTATCCGGTGATTCTTTATGAATACGCTCAAGAATTTCAGTATAATTTGCTTTGGTTTTTTTTACAGATTTTTGCTCATTTAAATCGTTAATGCCAATCATTAAGAAAATCTTTTTTGGCTTAGCATCTGTAATACTTTTTAGGCGATGCAATACCCCTTCGGTTGTATCATCGGCTACGCCTCGATTGACAATCTGCTTATTATGAAAAAGTTCGCTCCATTCAGAGCGCTGGGTAATGCTATCACCGAGAAATACGATTGACTCTTTAGGAATACTTAATTGCTTGAACAAAGTTGTCCGTTCAATGTAATAAGGATTATCTCTATAGCTTTGCTTAGACGAATCCTTAGATGACAGCGGATTTTTCATCGCGCTGCTGCTTGTTGCATAAAAAGCAAAAACACCTATGAAAAGGACATTTAAAATAATGGAACTGATAAATACAACTTTCTTTGTTGAACTCACGAAAACGACACTCCTGTACTTTGTATGTTTTTTAGATAACTCTACCATGATATAGTAAAGCTTCCTGTTAACACTCTTTCCCTCCATACAAGACATTTAATCATTTTTTGTAAATAATGATTTTACATAAAAAAGAAGCGGCGCTCGAAAGCGACGCTTCTTTTTCTATAATATAAGGGGTTAAAACGTACTTTTATTATAACATATAGTCTATGGTCATATTTTCCTCTATTAGAAAATAGTTCTTATGTCGTTTCTTTTTCCAGCTGTTTTTCTCTTTTTACTTGTCTTGCGAAGAAGAGTTCGTATACAACTGGAATAATAATTAAGGTAAGAAGAGTAGATGACGTAAGCCCTCCAATTACCGTGATTGCTAAGCCTTTTGAAATCAGCGTTCCGCTTGACGTAGTAAGCGCCAGCGGAATTAATGCAGCAATAGTAGCAAATGCCGTCATTAAAATTGGACGCAAGCGCGTTTTCCCAGCTTCAATAAGGGATTCGCGGATCGTCATGCCTTTTTGTTCACGATTTTGGGTAATTCGATCTACAAGCACGATTGCGTTTGTTGTAACAATTCCAATCAGCATTAAGAATCCAATCATGACGCTGACAGACAGCGGTTCTTTTGCAATGACAAGACCAACTAACGAACCGATTGGCACAAAAATGAGTGACGATAAAATGATAAATGGAATACGCGCTTTTCCAAACGTAACGAGCATTGTTAAATACACAAGGCCGATTGCTGTTAAAATGGCTAGACCTAGAGATTGGAAGACTTCTACTGTCTCGTCGCTTCCGCCTCCTCCGTCCAAGCTCACATCTTTAGGCAAGTCTAGCTTTTTCACTCCATTTACAACATCTTTGGTCACAGCTTGCACATCATCGCCTTTGATGTCTGCTTCTACTCGCGCAAATACTTTGCCGTCGAGCTTTTGAATAGAAGTGAACGTATCAATTGTACGAACGTCAGCAATATCTTTTACTAACACAGGCCCTCTCTCTGTAAACACTTGCAGGTCTTTAATTTCTTTTACTGAGGCAAGGTCTTTATCGTACGAAAGCTGAACCGCTCGTTTTGTATTATCTAATTTTAAGTCTCCGACGGATACCGGTTTGGTTTGGTCGGAGATCGTACCAAGCAGCTGAAATCCAGATACTCCGTACTCTGCGGCTTTATCAGGATCTACTTCTACTACAAGCTGCTTTTGCTTATCTGAGAAGTTATTTGTTACATATTTAAGACGTTTGTCTTTGTTTAAGTGGTTTTCCACTTGCTTAGCTGCTTTTTGCAAATCATCTAAATTAGAAGAATATAAATCAACCGTTACGTTATTATTTGTAGGCGGCCCTCCTGTTGATGCTTCTTGCACATTAACCGTTGCTTTTGGTGATTCTTCTTTCGTGATGCTTTCCATTTTCTTTTGAACTTTATCAATAAACGTATCGACATTCACGCCTTCTTTTACATTCAAGAAATAACCAACTTGGTTCGGGCGTTTTACACCTGTTGAAAAGTCGCGTGATCCAACTTCCGTGGTCACATCTGAAATTTCATTTTGGTCTGCAAACATCTTTTCAATTTTTAAGGATACATCGTTTGTTTTTTCAAGGGACGTAGATGCCGGTAATTGAACGTTGGCTTGAAGCATTTTTTGTTCTTCATTTGGAATAAACGTAAAGCCAAGTGAAGGAACAAGCGCAAATGAGCCAAACAGTAAAATAAAGGATAAAATTAAAATTTTGATTTTATGATTAAGTGACCATGCAATCGCTTTTGCATACCCGCGCTGCAGCTTTCCTTCTTTTTCTTCAGGCGGTACTTTCTTAAATGCAAACTTTGCGAGAATCGGCACGATTGTAATCGCTACAAGAAGAGATGCTAACAGTGAAAAAACAACTGTTAAGGCAAACGGCAAGAAGAACTCTCCTGTAATTCCTCCTACAAAGCCGATTGGCAAGAATACGACAACCGTTGTAATCGTAGATGAGGTAATCGCTTTTAAAATCTCTTTTGTGGACGATTCGACAAGCTCATTGCTCATGCCTTCTTCTGAACGGCGAACGCGCCTGAAAATGTTTTCAATAACAACAATACTGTCATCCACTACGCGCCCAACGGCTACAGCCATTCCACCTAGTGTCATAATGTTAAGGGAAATATCAAGCTGGTTTAAGAAAATAGCTGATACTAACAGCGATAGTGGAATCGATATAATCGCAATGATCGTAGCACGGAAGTTACGCAAGAAAATCAGCACGGCGAGTGACGCAAATAATGCCCCGAGCAATCCTTCGCGTACTAATGTTTCAACAGACTTTTCAATGCCGTCAGCTGAGTCAAAGCCGATTGCGTAGTCTAACTGATTGTCATATTTTTTCAAAATTTTCATCGTTTCGCTCGCCACTTCAACCGTATTAGCATCTTGTTTTTTTGTGATGGCCATCGACAGTGCATCTTTGCCGTCATAGCGTGTATATTCGCCTTGGTCTGTTACGGCTTCGACTTTGGCAATATCGCCAAGCTTCACAGGCTTTGCTTCAGGATTCATTGTAGATTTCAGCTGGATTTTCTTTAATGCATCGATCGTCGCAACTTTTTCTTCTACTCGCACTGGAATTTGAAGCTCTTTTCCGTTTAATGTTCCTGCTGGGAATGAAACAGCTTTTTGATTAATTTGTTCTTTCATCTCATCAAGCGTTAAGCCAGCTTGAGCTGCTTTTTCTTTATCGACCGTAATTTGTAAAAGGTCCTCTTTCACGCCGCCAACTGAGACACAGTTAATACCTTGAATTTTATTCAATTCAGGAATTACTTCATCGTTTAATACTTTTTCAAGATTTGCATCATCTTTTGCAAACAGTGAAATGTTGAAGATCGGGAATGAACCAAATGAAAAACGGTTTACGTCTACATTTGATGAATCTGGTAAATCTAATTCTTTTATCGACGAGTTAATTTGCTGTTCAACTTTATCTAAATCCGTATTAAACGGGAATTCTAAATTAATAATACCGACGTTTTCGTACGATACGCTTTGTACGCTTTTAACGCCTTCAATTCCTTTCACTTGGTCTTCGATTTTCGACGTGACGCTTTCATTTACGTCATCAGGAGAAGCCCCGGGATACGTTGCTTCAATGGACAGCTGCGGAAATTCGATATTTGGCAGTAAATCAATTTTTAGTTTTGAAAATGAATATAGCCCCGCTAAAATAAGTAAAAATGAAACGATAAACACAGCTACCGCATTTTTCAAACTAAATCTCGTCAAAAAATTCATCTTTTTCCTCCGTTACGTAACTAAATTATTTGGGAAGCCTTCATTCTTTAATAGCTGCAGACCCGTTTTATTTTTTTAACAATTTTAGAGTACCCGCGGGTCAGTTTTTCGCAAAAAAAAACTCACTTCCTTTTATGTGCTGATGAACTCTCTATAAAAACTGAAATTTGATGGTCGCATGCTCCCCCTGGCAGCGAGATAAAGGAAAAGCCGTCTTGACCATATAAATCCCAACCTTCAAAAAAAGAGCTGTCGTGAAACATATCTAGCGCATACCCATTAGAAAATGTAATCCGAAGTATACCGATATCTTCATACCACTCTATAGAGATAATGTGCTGACCAAGCAGCAGTGCTTCGACTTGCTGACGCTGCTCGGCAGAATGTAGCGATTTCCAATCTGCTTGACCAAGCAAGATGCTGCGTTTGTTTTTTAGTCTCCATGGACATTCTGCCACAAGTCCGCCTTTACTAAATCCAAGAGAAAACGGCAGGGTATTGTCTGTGTTCACCTTAGTAACGGTTTGTTCTTGAAAGTATGAAAAATTAATTACTGTGCTGCTGTTATTCATCGTATCCCTCCATTATCAACCAGTACCGACGAGTCATTTTTGGGTTTCAAAATAGCAGCCTTCAATGTATAAGTTCACAATGAACTCCGCATAGTTCATGATATCTTCTTCTGTTATATCATCATCGGAAACGATATCCATCCTATACCCATTTAACATGCTGCAAAACGCTTTTGAGTGTAAAAAAGCGTTTTTTATTTTCTGCTCTTCAATTAATTTAGCAACAAGCCCATGATAATCCTCAAAAAATTGATGAAGGCGACCCATCATTTCTGGCATTTGGTGAGGGGCTTGCCAAAAAGAGTCCGGATATTTTTTAGTTTCGTAAAAAAAGAGCAGATGATGCTTCGCAATTGAATACAGCTTTTCGTGAAACGTTTGGCATTCATCCGTTCTTCGCTTTGCATGATACAAAAACTCATCAAACGAACGATTGTTCACAGCGATATAAAGCGACTCTTTAGACGAAAAGTACAAGTAAAGCGTTCCTTTAGATACACCTGCTAGTTTAGCAATATCAATCATTTTTGCTTCATAGTAGCCTTTGGATCCGAACACTTCAAAAGCAGCATCTAAAATTTTCTCTCTCTGCTGATTTCGGTTTGTCATGATAAAAAATCCTCTCATACGTTTTCGATACTATACATATAAAATAATTAAAATAACTTGTCAACACGTAGTGTGCTCTTTTATCCCTTGCATCACAAGAGTATGTCAGTTTTTTAAACAAAACACTTCTATAGAGCAAATTAAAGCGTTTTCGACTTTTTTGTGACAGATACAAATGATGCTTGTATATGAAGAGCTCGCTATGGTACATTTTTGTCATCGATACAGAAATTTATTCCGTCGTTACGGGAGGAGAAAACATGGTTCTTACATCACCAATCGGTCGCCTGCGCTTAGTAGGGATTTTAGAAGGAATTTCATTTTTACTGCTGCTTGGCATTGCTATGCCGCTAAAATATGCAGCAGGCATACCCGAAGCTGTATCAGTTGTAGGCGCAGCACACGGTGCACTTTTTGTGCTGTATGCTCTTGCAGTCGTTCATGTAAAATTCGCGCATAAATGGTCAATCGGCCGCTCTTTATTTGCATTTCTTATGTCGGTTATTCCGTTTGGTCCTTTCATTTTAGAGCGCCAGCTGAAAAAAGAACAGTAAAAGAAAAGAACGTCACGGACATCATGTTTCCATGACGTTCTTTTTCCTTACTGTTCCGCACTGTTTTCGCTAAAGTGGTCAATCGTTTTCCACCACTTCAGTGAGTGAGGTTTTAATAGCATTCCAATTTCTTCTGGACTAATTTGCTGATCTATAATCATTTCATGCATTGCTTGAAAGAGTCCCGTTGTAACAGCTTCTTTCACATCAGCTTCACCTTCTACATACAGCTGTTCAATCGCTTCAAACACATCCGGTTCACGCTGGAGCTGGCCGTTATATTCTAGAGAGATTAAATGACCCGCAACTCGGCTTAATTCATGCTCCAGCTCTTCTTTATTGTTGAGGTCCACTTCTTCGCTTGGCTCAAAAGATGGGCAAGCTTCTTTTAGTAATGGAATAACATTTTGTTTTGTAATCATATCTAAATTCCCTGCCTTTGCATGTGTGACAAATTCTCTATTCTCTACCCTTTTCTCTTTTTCTATAAACTTGTTTTACAAAACTTTTCCGTTTTCTACAACTACTTCTCCTTTTTTCACTACGCTATCAATATGATTTAAGCCATACTGGTACTGAAGGGTTCGATAACTAGAGACATTAAAAATCGCTAAGTCAGCCTGTTTTCCGGCTTCAATACTCCCAATCTTATCTCCTTGATTAATAGCATGGGCTGCGTTAATAGTTGTGGCTACAAGCACTTCTTCAGGACTCATGTTCATATTCATACATGCCAGGTTCATCACAAATTGCTGTGAAGTCGTTGGAGATGAACCTGGATTGCAGTCTGTAGAAAGAGTAACCGGAACTCCTAAATCGATCATTTTTCTAGCATCTGGCCATTTCATTCCAACAAATAAGGAATTCCCCGGTAATAGTGTGGCTACGATCCGTTTTTCAGCCAGTTTCTTTAATCCTTCATCAGAAGCATACAAAAGATAATCTGCTGATATCGCTCCTACCTCTGCTGCGAGCTCTGCTCCTCTGCAGTATTCAAAGGGGTCAGCATGTATTTTAGGAAGCATGCCATAGCTTTTCCCGGCTTCGAGTATTTCTTGGCATTGTTTGAATGAAAAAGCATTTGGAAGACATACAGCATCATTAAATGCTGCGAGCTTATAAGAAGAAATTTGAGGAATCATTTCGTGAATAAGTAAATTGACGTATTTCTGCGTATCTCTTTTATATGCAAAAGGTACGACGTGTGCTCCTAAGAAGGTGCTTATGACATCAACTGGGTGTGTATCATTCAGCATTTTAGCGATTTGCAGCTGCTTTAGTTCTGTTTCCAGTTCTAAGCCATATCCGCTTTTCACTTCTATAGTTGTGACTCCGTGAGCTAGAAAAGACGTAAGACGCTCATAGCTCTGCTGATAAATCCGGTACGCATACTCTTCCTGTGTTTGAACGACAGTGGAGTGAATACCTCCACCTTCTTCTAATAAATCCAAGTAAGAAGTTGGTCTTTCAAACCGCCTATAAAATTCTTCTTCACGCGAGCCAGCGTACACAGCGTGTGTATGGGGATCAATCAGACCAGGAGTTACAATTTTGTGAGAAGCATCAATAATCGTTGCGTCATTCCTGTCCCTTTCATATTTTTGTTCTAGCTCTTTTGTTGTACCTACGTTCACAATTTGATCTCCTTCTATCCAGACTGAGCCATTTTCAATCACCGTCAAGTTTCTCATTTCTTTTCCAGCTAAAGGACCTTTATTTTCTTTGGCCGTTACAACTTGCGAAGCATTTTTAATCCATAGCGCTTTTTTTGACATCGTTGAATTTCCCCCTTTTCTAGCGTGTACCATGTTTTGGGGTTCCCTGTTTACCGTAAACTCATTTAGATTCACCTACACATTTCGCACCTCTGCCTTCTTTCTTGTAGGTAGAAATTCGAAAAAGCATGTCCATGGTCTGAAAAGCGTGTTTTTAAGTCTTTGAAGCTAGATAACTTATATTTTTTTCAATTATATACGCTTTTAGACCCTTTTTTTCTCCGTTTTCTTACTTATTGACTCTTGTTTTATACAGATATATCCTTATATACTAAATCTTTTATCACATGTATTTTATAAACATCAGGGCGAGTTCCCCTCAACAGGATAAATAATAGATTTCTAGGAAGAGAACGTTTATAATATTCTTTGAAGTTTTACTTTTAGAAAGATTCACTAATGGAGGAAGAAATATGATTGTCAACTATAAAAACCAAGCAACCGGCCATCGCATGAATAACGGCTGGAATCTTTTCTATGCGTCAAACTTAACGATGTGGCGCAAAGATGAAAAGTATTTGCTTTTAGATGAAAACCAAGATGTAGTGATGATCTTTGGCTTTAAAAAAGACGAAATCATTCTAGATAAATTGCAAACGTGGGGCTATACATTTGGTGTCCATCCAGAGAAAAAACAAATTTCCTGCTTGCAGCGTCAAGAAGAAATTGGTGAATAAAAAGAGGGCTGAATTTTTTCAGCCCTCTTTTTTATTAAGGGGTTTGTTGAAACATAGCGCTCAGCTGCTTTTTTTCAGATGGTTTTACAACATAATACCATGTACCATCTACTATTTGTCCTTCTCCTTTTACCGTTACCGTTTCGAAATCAGGCCGTCCATTCTTAATGACGTTATACATCGTAAATGCATCGCTGACAACAATATTCGTTTGGATATGCTTTTTTGCGAGCGTGAGAAGACTTGGAATATTTTTCACCGTTGACATGTTCATTCCCTTATCTAATAGAGCTTCCACCACTTGACGTTGGCGATTGTTTCTTCCTAAATCACCTTTTGGGTCTTCATGTCTCATCCGTACATAGGCAAGAGCTTTTTCACCGTTCAACGCATTTTCTCCTTCAGGAAAGATAAATGAATCAAACACAAAAGGAAACGGGTTATTCACGTTCACGCCGCCAAGTTCATCGACTACATCTTTGAACCCCTCCATATTTACTTTCACATAATAGTCAACGTCAATATCTAAAAAATCCTCAACCGTGCGCACGGTTAAAGGAATGCCTCCGTATCGATAAGCATGGTTAATTTTCTCATCCGTCCCTTTTCCATCAATGTGCACGCGCGTATCTCTAGGGATCGGCATAACCTTTGCTTTATTATGGCTTTTATCTAAATTGACCACCATTAATACATCTGAGCGGCCCGTATCGCCTGGCCTTTCATCTACGCCCATAACGAGTACATTAAACGAATGAGGCTGCTCTTTAGCAGATGTTTGATGCTGATAGACAATTCCAAACCCAGCGGTTCCTAAAAGCAAAATACATGCCGCTAAGATGCCTACTTTGTATTTTTTCATTCATACGGCCTCCTTTACACATCACTTACTCTCTATATGCCTTAATGAATGAAAATTTATACCTTCTTGAGGAAATTTAAGCACACGTCAAAAAAGCCCGCTTGTTGGGAAGCTGGCTTTTCACTAGTAGATGTTAGCTTGATTTTTGATGCACATCACGCTGTACCCATTCACTTTCTAACATACTCATTTCAATTAAGCTCCAGTACTGTCCATCTACAAGCCGGACATCTCGAAGAAGGCCTTCACGTGTAAAGCCAATTCGTTCATAGGACTGAATCGCCCGCTCGTTAAAATCAAAGACGCCGAGCGAAATTCGATGAAGACCCAGTTCTTCAAAACCGAAAGCTAACACTTTTTCAAACATGTGCGAGCAAAGCCCTTTTCCTCTATACTTTTCACCAAGCAGCACTCGGCCAATTCTTCCTGTTTTATGATAATAATCAATATGAGCCAGAGAAATATGCCCAATAAGCTGTTCATTTTCATCTATGACGGAAAAAGCATAGGTAGAAGCACCATCTTCATTTGCATATCGAATGTAGTGTTTTAACTGTCTAGGAGTAAGCGGAAAAGAAAAGCTAGAGCCACTCCATTGCACCATAAATGACTCAGAGGGAATCCAATCCATTAGCTGTTTAAAGTCTTTTTTGGAGAACGGTCGTAGAGCTATCACATAATTCTCCCCCTTAATTATTTCTGACTTTTCTAAATATATTACATTTATCATAATAAACTGTCAACTATCTATGTAAAAAAAAGCCATCATTTCGATGACTTATAGCTGTAATGCTTTTCTGAGAAGAGTTAAATCATGAGTAAATTCAAAAAAATAGGTTCTATTTTCATTGTCAAATACCATCATGATTGGCTTTTGATTTGGCTCAAGAACAAATATAACTTCACTTGCCAGCGTGTTGACCGCACTATTTTCAATTTTTACGGCTGGATCAAGAGGTACTTTAACAAGATAGCCTTTTTTAGGAAGCGGACTTGCCTTTTTATATAAACCAGTAATGGACGCAATACTTTTTTCAGCTTCTTTTTGAACATTTGGAGGTTTGAGCGTTGAACGAACGACTCTGCCCGTTTCAATTTGAAATATCTCTACTTTTGGCTGTTCAGCACTTACTGCCTGCGGAAAAATAAAAGCAGCGAATACGACGCATACAGCCACCCATTTTCGTATCATTTTTAGCACCTCTTTCCGTAGTGGATGAGATGGAGATAAGAATGGTCGTCTCTTCTTATACTATGACCTATTTTTATGTATTTATTTCACTAAATGAATGCCTATACTTCCATGTTTTTGTCATGTTCTTAGAACTTCCTCTATACACTACTAATAAGGACACGCTGTATGAGGTGATAAGATGTCGTGGTTTGAAGCATTTATTTTGGGAATCATTCAAGGGCTTACAGAGTTTTTGCCGATAAGCAGCACGGGGCATTTGTATTTAGGGCGTCACTTATTTGGCTTAGACGATGCAGGATTGTATTTAGATACGATGCTGCATATGGGCACTCTGCTTGCTGTGTTTGTCTTTTATAAGCGTGAGCTATGGCATATTATTCGTCATCCCTTTAGCAAGCTTACAGGGCTTTTAGTGATAGGAACGATCCCTGCAGTTGCGATTGGTCTTTTGTTCAAAGACTATTTTGACAGTATTTCTAAATCTGGTTTAACGATTGGCTGGGAGTTTCTTGCGACAGGACTGCTGTTATGGTTTGGTGATTCCGTAAAAAATGGCTATAAAAAAATGGATCATATTTCATACGGAGATGCCTTTTTTATCGGCTCATTTCAAGCAGCTGCGATATTCCCTGCTGTATCCAGGTCAGGTTTAACCATGGTAGCTGCGTTAATGCGAAAATTAGACCGTGAAACAGCCGCTTACTTTTCATTTTTATTGTCGACTCCCGCCATTTGCGGAGCGGTGTTACTTCAGTTAAAAGATGTAGTCACAGGTGAAGTCGAGCAGCTTTCCGTTTTCTTTTTATTCGTCGCCACCCTTTCATCTGCTTTATTTGGTTATGTAGCGGTAAAATGGATGATCAATTATTTAAAGCATCATTCATTAAAAACGTTTGCGATTTACGTTTGGATATTAGGTGCAGTCGTGCTGGTTTGTCAGTTTACGGGGGTGTTTTAAGATGAAGATAAAAGTCCGGACGCTTTTTTTAGTATTGTTTTTTGCCGGCATTTTAGTCGTGACAAGCTACGTTGATAGCAATTCCCAGCAGTCGTTTGACAGCTTATCTCACCTTTCACTTGATGGAGGAGCTGTTGAAACCTCTGCAGATGAAGACGAGGCGGAACAATTAAACATGTCGGTCAAAGAAGTTCATGTTAAAACAGAAAAAAGAGGCGGATACCAAATTGAAGTGTACGAACAAGTAAATGTTTATAGAGATGATAAAGGAAAAGTAGTAAAAAAAGTTCCCACGGGAGAATATCAAACGTTGAAATATAAACTGAATGAAAAAAAATAAACCACTTACCGAAGTAAGTGGTTTTATTTTTAATGGTTAAAGTGAGCTGCAAGAATCCACAGTGTACCAACAACGATACAAAGTGCAATAAAGAAACTGTAAAGAATATTTGCAACCTGTACTTTACCATTTTCACTTTCAGTCATGTGCATGAACATTACTAACTGCATTGCTGCTTGTAATAACGCTAGGATCATGATAAGAGTCATCGTAATGCTTCTTGATAGATCAGCTAGCACTACTAAACCAAGCGCTGCGAATGTTAAGGCTAGTGAAAGGATAAGCCCAAATACATGACTAAGCGGAAAACCTGCTTTTTGGCCTTGTTTATTTTCCATGTCTTATCCCACCAATCCGTTCAAGTATACAAGCGTGAAGATGAAGATCCATACAACATCAAGGAAATGCCAGTATAAACCGATAATAAATACTTTACGAGCAGTAACAGGTGTTAATCCTCGTCTTACTAATTGAATGATAATGCTGATTGCCCAGAAGACACCGACTGTTACGTGAAGACCGTGTGTTCCAAGTAGTGTAAAGAATCCTGATAAGAAGGCGCTTGTTTGCATTGTTGCACCTTCGTGAACTGCGTACATATAAAACTCACGAATTTCGTAGAAAAGGAATCCTCCACCAAGGAGAAGCGTAATAACAAACCAGACTAAAAGTCCTTTTAAATCACTATTACGCATTTTAAATACTACAATCCCCATCGTGAAACTACTGAATAGTAGTAGCAGCGTTTCAATCATAAAATCTTTAACTACAAATAAGTCTTCTGCAGTAGGGCCACCCGCTGTGCGCGTATGATACGTTAAGTACGTTACGAACAGCGTAGAGAACAACGCGATCTCGGCGCCTAAGAAAATCCAGAATCCAAGGATATTCAGGCGACTTTGTTCTTCTTGGTATTCTAACGGCAATGATTTATCTAAATGTCCTGCCATTATTTGTCACCCCCTGTAATTCCTTCAACCTTCTTGATTTCATCTACTTTTACATAGAAGCCCGGATCATAATCAAATGAACGAATAAACATACAAGCAAAAATACCTGCTAAGCCGAAGATTGCCATTGGAATCCATTCAAATACTAAGCCAAATCCACCGATAAACCAGAAAATACCTGAGATAAACGGCACGCCAGAGTTGCTAGGTAAGTGAATTGGTTTTAAGTCTTCTGCTTTAATTTCTGTTTCATTATGTTTTTTCATGTGCCAGAATGCATCCATTTCTTTCACATGAGGAATTACTGCAAAGTTGTAAGCTTGAACTGGTGATTTAGTCCACCACTCAAGTGTACGACCATCCCAAGGATCGTTTGCAGTGTCGCGTTTGTTTTTCCATGCACTGTATAATAAGTTAACTACTAATACGAAGAAGCCAAGACCCATTAAGAATGCACCGATTGTTGAAACTAAGTTTAGTCCATTCCAGCCAAGGTTGTCTGCGTAAGTTTGCATACGACGAGTCATACCGTCTAAACCTAGGAAGAATTGTGGGAAGAAACATACGTTAAATCCAACAACAAAAATCCAGAATGAAATTTTTCCTAATTTTTCGTTCAGCGTGTGACCGAAAATTTTCGGATACCAGAAGTATAAACCTGCGAAACAGCCAAACACTGTACCAGAGATTAATACATAGTGGAAGTGAGCGATTAGGAAGTAACTGTTATGATATTGATAATCGGCTGATGCCATCGCAAGCATAACCCCTGTTACCCCACCGATTACGAAGTTTGGAATAAACGCTAATGACCAAAGCATCGCAGTCGTAAATTTGATACGGCCTTTATACATTGTAAAGAGCCAGTTAAAGATTTTAACTCCGGTTGGTACGGCAATTAACATCGTTGTGATTGAGAAGAACGAGTTAACTGACGGTGAGTTACCCATTGTAAAGAAGTGATGCACCCATACAAGGTAACTTAAGAACGCGATACCGACCATTGATACGACCATTGCTTTATAACCGAATAAGTTCTTGCGAGAATGTGTACTGATAACTTCTGAGAAGACACCGAATACCGGTAAAATAACGATATATACTTCAGGGTGACCCCAAATCCAGAATAAGTTAGCCCACATCATTGGAAGACCGCCGTTAGCCATTGTAAAGAAGGCTGTTCCGAATACACGGTCAAGTGTCATAAGTGCAAGCGCTACTGTTAATACAGGGAACGCGAAAATGATAATAATTGATGTGATGAAGATTGACCAAGTAAACATTGGCATTTTCATCATTGTCATGCCAGGGGCACGCATTTTTAAAATTGTTACAAAGAAGTTGATACCAGTCATTAATGTACCAGCACCAGCAATCTGTAGTGAAACGGCATAGAAGTTATTTCCGATACCCTCACTGAATTCTTTACCTGCAAGCGGGAAGTAACTTGTCCAACCTGCATCAGGAGCTCCTCCAATTACGAAAGAAAGGTTAAATAGCATTGCTCCCATAAAGAATGTCCAGAAACTAATTGCGTTTAAGAACGGATACGCTACGTCACGCGCACCAATTTGTAATGGAACGATTACGTTCATTAGTCCAATAATAAATGGCATTGCCATGAATAAGATCATGATAACACCGTGAGCCGTGAAGACTCCGTTGTAGTGATGTTCATCTAAAATGTTCATACCCGGGAATGCAAGCTGCATACGCATCATGATTCCATCGATTCCGCCGCGGAAAAGCATTAATACAGCTGAAAGGATGTACATGACACCGAGTCTTTTATGGTCAACTGTTGTTAACCATTCTGTCCATAACCATTTCCATTTCTTGAAATATGTTAAGACAAAAACGATACCGATGACCGTCATAGCGATTGCTGCGTCAGCAGCGTAAATCATAGGTTCGCCAGTGACGAAAAATTCATCTAGCTTCATTATGTCTTCCCCCAATCATTACGTTATTTAGTGTAATAAATGAATGTTATTCATGATTTGAGTGATCCATGTTTTCCATTTCTTCATTACTCGTTTTTTCGTCTTCTTTCATCTTGCTGTGATCATGTCCTGTACCACGTTCTAGCTCTTTTCCAGGAATGTATACATCTTTTGCATGGTCAATCCATTTTAAATGTGTACCGTTGTAAGTTTGACGACCAACAACGCCTGGGCTTAGGATTTGATCATATTTCTTTTCAGTCAATTTACCAGCTGTGCCTTTTACATCACTAACCCACTCTTTGAAGTCTTTGTCCGTTTGAGCTTGAACTTCGAACTGCATTTGAGTGAAATGTTCACCCGAGAAGTTAGCACTACGTCCCATATAAGAACCAGGCTTATCAGCTTCTAAGTATAATGGCATTGACATGTTGTTCATCGAATATTTCTGTCCGCCAAGTTCTGGTACCCAGAATGAGTTCATAGGTCCTTGAGCCGTTAACTCAAATTTCACTGGCGTATCTGCTGGAATGTTTACGTAGTTAACCGTCTCGATATTTTGTTCCGGATAACTGAAAATCCATTTCCAGTTTGCAGATGTAACGTGAATCACGATTGGATCTTTATCCTTTGATTCTGCCGGTACTTCTTCTGCAGAGTAGATCGCTTTAACAGTTGGCACTGCTAATAGAATTAAGATGATGATTGGGAACGCTGTCCAAATAACCTCCATCTTTAAGTTACCTTCTTGCTCAGGTGGCTCATAGTCCATGTTTTCAGGTTTTTCACGATATTTGACAAGAACAAATATAAAAATAGCAAATACGACAACAACCACGATCAACATCATCCACATAGACCAAATGATTAAATCAGATTGCGTTTTTGCAACAGGACCTTGCGGGTTCAATACAGCAAGTTTTGAACAACCGCTCAAAAATACTAGTGAAAGCGCAGATAGTAAACCTACTAGCTTCCAAAATCCTTTTTTTGGTTTCACTTAAAACTCTCCTTTCTAACAACACATGATGCGAAGCCTATATTGATGAACATTCAAAATGCGCTATCTTTCGCTAGATAACGACATTTTTATACAGACTCTCTTCCCCCTTATTTGTAGGCCACTACTATTGTAATACAAAATGACATTTTTTTCGTCCCTTTTGCTTTATTTTTTTATATTAAAAATATTCTAATATAGTGACTCTACCAATGGGGTTAGAGTGCTTCAACCTTGCGATATTCTATCACATAATTTGGTATGAATAAATGTAAATAAAAGGATTCAGCTCCCATTTCTTAACTATTTCTTTAGGAATAACCGCAAAATTAGCTTTGCATGTTTGCTTCAACATTGATATATCAATACACATCGACATAATTGAATATTTTGTGACAAATTTTCAAAGAAAATGTGACGTCCTGTATGAAACTTATTTTGCCCGTTAATTCCCCTTTATTTTGTAGCAAATATTTGATTTTTTTGCTTAAAATTCTTTCTTTCGAAAATATGAACAAAACGTGAATTTTTTTAAAAAGCTTTTTATTACAGAAAAAAGCTGCGTATTATTCACGCAGCTCTTGATCCATAAATTCTTTAACCGTGATATCATCCCCTGCTTTATCTAGCAGCGTTGTCGTTGCTGGAAACGGATGTTTAATATGACTCGGTATTTTTTCATACAGCACAAAATAATCACTTTTTGGAACCGCGGCATCAATTGTATATGTATCGTGCACCAAAGCCGCCTTTACTCGCTCAATTTGTTTACTTCTATTTGTCCCTGTAAACAGCGCATAGGTCCCTTTATTTGTATGGATATCATCATAATCCACTAAATTGCTCATTTTGGTACTGACTTCAATACGCAGGCGTTTGTTCCATCCTTGCTTCAATACGGCCATTCCTTCTTTATCACCAGGTATGGAGAATAAGGCTATGTATGTATTAGAGTGATCAACCCGTTTAAAATCTTGCAGCGTAATCCTTGCAGAACCATCAATACTTTCTTTATGCTCCCAATTTCGCAAATGCTGCTGCACACTTGCAGCATTGTTTTCAATCGGATATCGAATCATCTCATATGCAACAATTACAACCGCTATACAAATGAACAGAAATAGCAACCGCTTTATCTTTCGCACATCTATTCACCTTCCTTAGCTTACTCCCCTTTTATGTAATTGCCTAAATTATAACTTCCTATTAAACCTCTGTCTATGCACTAGGAGAACTACGTTGTTTTTTACCACAAAAGGGATTTTTCAAACCTTTTGCCATAAAAATACGCTAAAAGACTCAGTGGCTGTTGAACCAAAAGAAACCGATCTCCACTCCCCTTCTTAATCCTTAAAGTAAAAAAAGATACCCATTTTGAAATGAGTATCGCTTAGCTTATCTATCATAGCCTTCTATATCAAAGTCGTTTAAGGCTTATTTGTCGTTTTTTTATTATACACATCTTTCCGCACACATGTATCCTTTGACCTGATATCCATGTTTTTTTAGCTGCCGAATGCTTAAATTTCGGGAAATGCTGTCAGGAACAATTACGACCACTTCTTTATATGGAATTTCCTCATGCTGTCTCTCTAAATAAGGAAGCGGAATATGGATTGCTTTTTGACAGGGGTTTTGTTTCATTTCATGAAAATGACGAACATCTACATACGAAATCGTTGTAGAAGCACAGTCGACGGTCGTCACTTTCTTTATTCCTTGCACCGGCACATAGCGTTTATAAAAACTGTAACAAATTAATAAAAGTAAAATACCTATGCTCATATATAGTATCGCCATGTTTTCCTCCCAACTAATTTCTATACCCCTGTATGTATACTATATTTAAAAGAAAGAATCAACACAGAAGTACTCTATCTCATTTCTCTCTGTAAGAAAAATGGTCTTTTTACACTTTATTATGAAACCACAATAAAGTGACGAAATCAATCATTATTTATTTTGATTTTTCAAAAGATTTAAATACTAGTAAACAGATCGTTTTTTCTTATTATAATGAAGAAACGCAGAATTTTTATTTTCACTTCCTCTTTTCTCTCCTGTTAAAACTAAGGTTCGCTTATCAGTAATACATTAGAACCAATGTTGCACAAATGTCAGAAAAATGATTCTAAAAGTGAAGGATGCGAGATAGGATAGTATGAACACGTGAAGGGAGAGATATGATGTTTGATTTGTACTATGTTGTATTATTTACAGATCAAGGTGAGGTAGCAGGCACCTGCCCCATCTATATAAGTCCCGAAGAAGACGTTGAAAAAGAACTGGTAAAACATATCACTTTGCATAAACAAAGGCTGCAGTCAAAAAAAGAAAAAGTGTTTTATTTTGACCAGGATAAAGAGGATATGACAGATTTGTCAGGTCACTATGCGCACACCCTTGGATTTACTAACAACGACAGCCAAATTGCAAAATGGCTGGAAGAAGCACATGAAAAGCTGTGCCACACCGGGGAACTTTCTGTGGAGAACGGTTATTTTCAAAGCGCTTTTATGCAATATATTAATCAAAAAAACAATGTTTTAGAAAATTACTCGTACGAAGTTTGTGAGAAATCCGTAAAATTCATCTATCAAGAGAGAGACTATATTGTGATTGGCTCAGAAAAATACGAGTTAACTTAAAAATGCGATATACACAAAAAAGGAAAGCTTCGGAAACGAAAGCTTTCCTTTTTTAGATTAATCTCCATCAAGGTTTGCCCGACAATTGTTATGAGACAAAGAGGTACTTTGTGCTTCATGCTGCTTTTTCTCACCCTGCATTGTTATATCGTCTTTTTCCGTTCTTTCTTTAGCGGTGTGTTTAGTTTTATTTGCTTGGTTTAATGTCATGTTTATTCCCCTTTCTGCTAGGGATAGTGTATGAAAATAATTCAAACACCATAAGAGGAAATGATATGAAAAAGCCACTCTTAAATTGAGTGAGCTTCCTGCCTAAAACTGCTTTTTCTTTTATTGCTGAATCCGCATGAAAGGATATTCTCTATTTTAAATGTTCGTTTCTCGTGCCTTAGTAAGCACCAAGCTTTTACGCTCTGAGGATAAATTTTATACACAATAATAACTCGCTGTGTCAAACATCCTTTATCGTCCATATAAATAATTTCAACAGGTCGTTTTGAAGAATAGCTTTTTTGAAGTAGCTGCCGCATAGAATTCGCTCCTTTAATTTTTATTTTATCGAACGCATGTTCTTTATTCAAGTGTTTTAAACTGAATAATTCTGTAGCTTTTACAGCTTAAACTGGAGAAAAGAGTAGGGAAAATGATAAAAATCATACAAATATTAGGTAATTGTGATATGGTAAAAGAGATTACTTAAGTTGGGAGAGGTGCATGATGGAAAGTAACATACTTAAATGGATCCCCGTTCCTTACTTTCAGTTAAATCAAGAAGGTGAAATCCTTCATTTTTCTAGTCAAGCACATTCTTATTTTTCTTCAGTCTCCAGTCTGTGGAGCATTATTCATAAAGACGACCGGAAACAAGCAATGTGGATGCTGTCACAACACTCTTCATCTAACCCCATCATCAGGCATTTGCGTTTGAGAACGAGCGATGATACATTTATGAATTTTAAATGCACGATTCATTGGAAAAATAATGTAGGGCATTTAGTATGCACCGAAAAGAAAAATGTCAAGGATCCATTAGATGTTGTATTATCTGCTCAATCCTATTTAGAAAACTCGGACAAACGATTAAAAGAGTCAGACAAGGTATTAAATAATTCAGCAGATTTATTATTTAATCGATTAAAACGATAACCAAATGAACATAATTTGCGCTGTATTCGGTTATTTCTCTCATTTTTAAAAGTCATAAAGAAGCTGCCTATAAAGGTGGCTTTTTATTTTTGGAGCGCATTCCAAGCATTCTTCTTCCCCACGCACTATTTAGTGCAGAACACATACACTAATAGGCATACTTTTCATATTTATTTCTCCTATAAGTATGGTTAATTCAAAAATAAAATTCCGAATAATCAATAAATGTTTGAACATTTTTAAAAATTGGCATATATTATAAACAAACAATCATTTGAATGTTTGAATGAAGGAGGAAACTATGCCAAAAGACCGCTGTGATATTTATTGTTTTAACGAAGAAAAAGTGAATCGTATTAAGCCTTCTATCGATGTTGAAGCTGTTCAGGATATTTCTACGATGTTCAAAGCGTTGGGAGATGAAACGCGGCTGAAAATCGTATTGGCCCTTTATAAAGGTGAGGAATTATGTGTATGTGACGTAGCTAACATTGTAGGCTCTACGGTTGCTACTGCTTCTCATCACTTAAGACTGCTGCGAAATATAGGAATTGCCAATTATCGCAAAGAAGGAAAGTTAGCTTTTTATTCTTTAAGGGATGCACATATTAAACAAGTAATTGATATTATGTTTGCTAAAAAAGAGGATGTAACCATTTAAGTTTTTCTTACCGTATAGGGAGTGGGACACAATGAAACACGAAGATAAAAAACATCATCATCATACCGGAAGCTGCTGCAGCGGCCCTTCTTCATCAGAAATTGAGAATAGCCCCTGCTGCTCCTCTTCTTCAGAAGCCGCATCTACTGAAGAACCTTCTTCCTGTAGTACAAAGAGTCACGCACACAGTCACAGCTGCTGTTCAGATACGATTGCGTTAACGACTGATAAAAGCCAGCATTCTTGCTGCGGCGATCACGATATAGCAACCGGCAGTAACATAGAAGAAACGGCTGAATACCGCGTGTATGGAATGGATTGCCCTTCTTGTGCTGCTACGATTGAAAAAAGTTTAAAAACGTTAAGCGATATTCAACACGTAGCAATCAATTACAATACAGGAAAGCTTCAAGTGGCGGCAGCAAGTGAATCAGCTCTGTCACTCATTCCAAACTCAGTAGAAAGACTGGGCTTTAGTATTGAGCCTATTCAATCAAATAAGAAAATGAAAACGTATATGATTGAAGGAATGGACTGCGCGGCTTGTGCGAACACGATTGTGAATCATTTAAAAACGGTTCCTGCTGTCAAAGACGTACGCGTTAACTTTTCAACGGGAAAAGCACAAATTGAGCATGATAATGAAGCTGATGACATTATTAAAGAAGTATCTAAAGCTGGCTACACCGCTACTTTAGTGACCAGCAGCAGGCAGCCTGCTGAATCTCGGCATCATAAAGGCAAAAATGGTCCGATTATCTTTTCAGGTATTCTCATCGCACTAGGTTTTATCGGTTATCATACAGGAATTGCTTCTTATATGATAACTGTACTGTACGCTATTGCCATGATTGTTAGTGGATATAAGCCGGCTAAAAGTGCTTATTACGGCATCAAAAGCCGTTCTTTAGATATGAATGTTTTAATGACCGTTGCGGCACTTGGAGCAGCTGTTATTGGTGAATGGCTTGAAGGCGCTACGGTCGTTTGGCTATTTGCTTTAGGTGTAGCTCTGCAAACAAGGTCGATTGAACAAACAAGAAACTCGATACGAGGTTTGATGGATCTAGCTCCTTCTGAAGCATGGGTAAAGGAAAACGGCCAGCTGATTAAAAAAGCAGCGGAAGATATTTCAATCGGTACTACGATTGTCGTAAAGCCAGGAGATCGAATTCCGCTAGATGGTGAAATTACAAACGGCGAATCCAGTATCAACCAAGCTCCTATTACAGGTGAATCTATTCCCGTTGATAAAGTAATTGGTGATGCTGTTTATGCAGGCACCATTAACGAAAGCGGATCGTTAGAAATTAAAGTAACAAAGCTAGTCGAAGATACGACAATTTCTAAAATCATTCATTTAGTGGAAGAAGCACAGGAGAAAAAAGCGCCGACTCAAGCATTTGTTGATAAATTTGCAACCATTTACACACCTATTGTCTTTATTTTAGCTTTATTCATTATGGTCATCCCTCCCCTGTTTGATGGTGCATGGAGCGAGTGGTTTTACAAGGGACTTGAATTATTAGTTGTGGCTTGTCCATGCGCACTAGTCATTTCTACTCCTGTCGCCATTGTATCTGCGATTGGAAACGCAGCGAAAAATGGCGTACTCATTAAAGGCGGGACGTTTTTAGAAAAAGCAGGTGCAATCAATGCGATTGCTTTTGATAAAACAGGCACGCTGACTGAAGGAAAACCAGCCGTTTCAGAAGTTGTTTCCCTGGCTGCTGAAGAAAATCAGCTTTTAGCGATAACAAAAACTCTTGAAGACTATTCGAATCATCCCATCGCTCGGGCTATCGTGGATTATGTAGCGGAGAAAAAAGTCGTTTCCTTACAAGGATCAAATTTTAAAATTCTTACAGGAAAAGGCGTGCAAGCAACAATTAAAGACACGGTTTATTACGCCGGTAATACAAAATTATTCTCAGATTTAGGAACACCTCTATCCCAATGCTGGTCTCATATTGAAAAGCTTCAAAACGAAGGTAAAACGATTATTATTGTCGGAACAGCTAAAAGTGTTCTAGGCATTATTAGCGTAGCTGATACCATCAGACATACAACCGTATCTGCTTTAGAAAGCCTCAAACAAAACGGAATGCAGCAAATTGTGATGTTAACCGGTGATAACGAAGGAACAGCTAAAATGATTGCTTCTCAGTCTCGGATAGACCGCTATTTCGCCGACTTGCTGCCTGAAGACAAAGTAAAGGCCATACAGCAGCTTCAACATGAAGGATATCAAACGGCTATGGTTGGAGATGGGATTAATGATGCCCCTGCCCTTGCTACTGCTGATCTTGGCATTGCAATGGGCGGTGCTGGTACTGATACAGCCATGGAAACAGCTGATATTGTCCTGATGGCAGACAATTTAGAAAAGCTTCCTCATACAATGAAGCTAAGTCGCAAAGCGTTAGCTGTTATCAAACAAAACATTTGGTTTTCTATTATTGTTAAAGTCATTGCCTTAGCCTTTATCTTCCCAGGTTGGCTTACTCTGTGGATTGCCGTCTTAAGCGATACAGGAGCAGCGCTACTTGTTATTTTAAACAGCCTTCGCTTACTCAAAATGAAAAAATAAATGGAATCCATAAGCTTTCCAACAGGCGTTGGAAAGCTTATTTTCTAGGAGGGTTTACATGAATAACCGCTGGAATCAATTTATTTATAAATGTTGGGCTCCTTTTTATGATGTCTTTTTTAATAACGGGATGTTTTATCAAGCCAGAAAAAAAGTCTTTCAAGACGTCCACTTTTCATCTGAACAGCGCATTTTATTTGTAGGTGTTGGAACGGGTGCAGATTTAGCTTTTATTCCTCATGAAGTAAATGTAACAGCCATCGACTATTCAAGTGAAATGCTTCAAAAAGCAAAAGATAGATACAAAAACCCGTCTATAACTTTCCACCAAATGGACGCTCAGCAGCTAACATTCGACTCTTTTTCGTTTGATGTAGTTGTAGCAAGCTTAATTCTTAGCGTAGTACCTGATGCGGAGCAAGCTTTAAAAGAAATGACAAGAGTAGTAAAGCCGAAGGGAACTATCCTGATTTTTGATAAATTTGAAACTAAAAAGAAATCAGCGGCTTTTCCTAAAAAAATATTCCGCCCTTTCGTAAAATTACTAGGAACGGATATTGGCCTCTCTTTTGAACATGTGTTTGAAGCAAGCCGGGATCAGCTTATCTTGAAGGAGAATTCAAGCGTCATGTTGAAAGGTATGTATCGGAAAATTATTTTGCAGAAAGTTGATGAATGACTTCAAAGACGAATGATGCCTTTTTCACATGATGGATGTACATATTATTGTCTAGCTTTAATTGAAGAAAGGATGAACATTTTGATGATAAAATCAAAGGTCATAACAGTTGTCCTTGCAGCAAGCATGGTCTCCGGCTGCGGAAACGAAAGTAAAGAAAGTTCAGGCAGCAAACGTACAGAAGCAACACAACATGAAGAACATCAGCAGCACACATTAGGTGATAAACGAGAAGAAACAAAAAATAGTGAAACTCTTCCCTCTTTTCTAAGTGACAAGTCCGAAGACATGCAGCTTATTTATGCAGCCGCTGCTAAGCATCAAACCTTACTAGAAAACATTCCTTGCTACTGCGGATGTGGAGAAGAAGCTAATCATCAAAACAACTACGACTGTTTTATTTTTGAAAACAAAGGAAACGGCGCAGTGACGTGGGATGATCACGGAACAAAATGCGGCGTCTGTTTAGAAATAGCGGCTCAGGCTGTAGTAGACTACAGCAAAGGCAAAAGCATCGAAGACATTCGCCAAGAAATCGATGATAAATATAAGGAAGGCTATGCCCCGCCTACTCCTACGCCCGAAGTATGATGCTTCAGTATAAAAATCAGTAAAAGACTTTGATTTCTTTATTCAAAGTCTTTTTTGTCATTTTATTATTGGCTGATAAAATCTCGGTGGATCTCACCTTTTTAAGTCCTTGTAAAACGCCATAATATAAAAATAACACATTCGGACGTTTATTTACTGAATCCTCAGGGAATATGCTTTCTAACACCCAAATATAACCATGAGAGGAGAAAAAAACTATGAGTAATTCTGTAGAAACAAATCATTCAGCAAAAGTTGAAGGAGCAATTAATTCTATGAGCGAGGAGAAGAAAGAGGATATTCTCTCTAGCTTCGAAGGATTTAAAAGTTATCTAGGGGACAAGGTCTCAAAAGGCGAAAAGTTAGGGATGAACGAAGAGCAGCTTGCTAAAACAGCTCAGAAAGTAGCTGATTACCTTGCTAAGCATGAAGAGCCGCGCAATCGAGAGGAAAACCTGCTTCACGAACTGTGGAAGGTTGGAGACAAAGAACAGCAGCATCACCTTGCCCATATGCTTGTAAGATTAGTTCAATAAATAAAAAAGATGACACGCTGCCGTGTCATCTTTTTTATTTACAGATATTAAACAGCTGGAATGATAATTTGCTGACCAATTTGCAGTTTTGCAGGATCCACACCAGGATTTGCATCTTGCAGCTGCTGAACGGTCATGCTATATTTTTTCGCAATGCTGTAAAACGTATCTCCTGCTTGTACAGTATACGTAGTGACAGGAAGAACAATTTGCTGACCAATTTGCAGTTTTGTAGGATCTACGCTAGAGTTTGCATCTTGCAGCTGCTGAACGGTGATATTATACTTCTTTGCAATACTATAAAATGTGTCTCCAGATTGAATGGTATAGAATGTAACTCCATTAGAAGGTAAGTTTAAATACTTAGCAATTCCACGCGCGTGCGCTTCTCCCACTTCCCGAAGAAACGTAGCGTTTCTTAATTTTTCAGCGTCGGCTGTCGTATCGATAAACAAGTTTTCTGTTAAAACAGCTGGCATATTTGTTTCACGCAGAACAGCGTAATTAGCCGTTTTTAAACCGCGATCTGCAATCGTTCCAAATTTCCGCATGGTTGGTAAAATCTCCGTATGCAGCTCTTTTTGTAAAAGAAAAGATTGACTTCCCTCTTGTGATGGATACCGATACGTTTCAAATCCAGTACCTTCTCCAGCATTAATGTGCATCGAAACAAAAATATCCGCTCCCCATGCATTAGCCCGGTTCGCTCGGTCTGATAATGAAACAAACACATCGGTTGAACGAGTTACTTGAACATCTACTAAATAGTTATGCTCTAAATACGCCCGCGCGTGTAGTACAAGCTGCAGCGTAATATCTTTTTCACGCAAATTATTTCCTAAAGCGCCTGAATCTGTACCGCCGTGCCCTGCATCTAGCCATACTTTTTTCATGTGAACCTTTCCTTTCAAACATAATATGAAAGAAATTGGGATTAACACCGGCTTTGTCCGATGTTTTATCTTCCATTATATATATATATGTAAGTAGACAAGAAGGGTTCGTCCCTTTAAAGATTGGAGAAAAATTACTCAAAAAACTGAATTTTGCTAGGCACTGGTGTTTTAAAGCACAACATAAAGACGGATAAATGAGCTAGAAGCAACTACATACATGAAACCTGCTTTTACCATAGACATAAAAAATCCGAACGAATTGGATTTATCGTTCGGATCTCCCTTTAACTAACCTATGTCCACGCCTTTTAATAGAGATAAAAAGCAGGTTTACCATCTTATCTTCTGCTATTTCTCACTAAAAGCAATTTTTAAGCCAATAAGCGTAAAGATAGAGCCTTGCACGAGATTAAGCCGCTTAGACAGCGCTGGAGATTTCCGTAAAAACTCCCCTACTTTCCCTGCAAATAGACTAATTAACGTAAAAATAATCAGCGCTTGAACTAAAAATACAGCTCCATAAACAAGCATTTGCTGTGTCGCGTTTCCGGTTGAATGATTAACAAACTGAGGTAAAAGAGCAAGAAAAAAGAGCGAAACTTTTGGATTTAGCAGATTCATAATCACTCCTTTTTTATATAGCGCCTTGTACTCAACCGCTTCTTTGTTTTCAACAGCGAGAGCGGAATCTTTTGCTGTAAACGTCTTATAAGCCAGATATAATAAATAAGCTGCTCCAGCGTATTTTACAATAGCAAAAGCTAAAGCCGATTGATAGATAACAGCCGATAGACCCAATGTTGCTGCAGCTATATGACCAAGCAAGCCCGTACAAAGCCCTAATGAAGTCGAAATTCCTGCATATCTACCGTGTGATATGCTTTGTGCTAAAACAAATAAGTTATCAGGTCCAGGCATAACCGTAAGCAAAGCGGCTACGCCTAAAAAAGAAGTGATTGATACGATATCCATAAGTCGTTCTCCCCCTGCATGATTTTGCCAACCATTATAGCATTTTTTACTATCTAGTATTCAAAAAAATAAAATTTATCCACAAAAGAAGAGGCTGACACATAACTAAATCAATCTAACCTAAAAACAAACAAATTGGATACATAAGCTGGACTGCTTGTTACAACGCAGTTGATTTCCGTGCAAGGCTTCGCTTTCCGCGGGCGGCCAGTGAGCCTCCTCGTCGCTTGCGCTTATGCGGGGCCTCACCTATTCCGCTTTTCCCGCAGGAGTCTTCGCCTTGCCCTCCAATTAACTGCTAGAACCAACTATACAGATAAAATCTATATTCAACATAACAACAAAAAAACACGAACTACCAATCAAAAAATAATTAATAGTTCGCATTTAACTTCAACTGAAATACTTTTGTCCCAGTCTCATTTTTACTACTTATTTAATTTGTTTTTCTATAACTTGCTCTTTAGCTGAGGCAGTCTGTGCTTCCACTGCTTTCATTTCATTATTAACATCGATTGCTTCTTTTAAATACTCTGTTTTGTATCCACTTTTAAGTGCCCAAGCATAAAAGAAAAGTGCCACAATTGCAATAAGACCCATGTCCCAGCCGTATTTAATAATATTGAGTCCCCCGAACTTTTCACTTCCTATCCAGGAGATTGTCATCATACATAATAAGTAGACAATCATCCAAACGCCAGCTCGGAAGTTTTGACCAAAACCTTTCCATTTTGATTTTGCCTGGTAGTAAAAATAAATTGGCAGTCCTATTAAAATAATAAATAATACCTGTCCAGTTAACGGCCATCTTGCCCAGTAAAGAGTAAGTGAAGCAAAGATGAAGCCAAGAGGCGCTATTACGTTTAACCCTTTTATACGTAAAGGTCTATAAAGATCGGTCCCCGTTTTTCTTAACGTCATAGCCGTGATAGGACCAGTAAGATATGAAATTAACGTAGCTACAGAAATAATTTCGGCTAAAATTCCCCAGCCTCTAAATAAAAATAAAAAGATGAATGAGACAAATAGATTAAAAAACATGGCTTGACGAGGAACGCCGTAAAGCGGATGAACTCGTCCCAGTATATTCGGCAAGTATTTATTTTTTTCCATACCATAAATCATACGTGACGTGGTAGCTGTATACGTAATACCTGTTCCTGATGGCGATACAAAAGCATCGGCATATAACACAATAACAAGCCAGTTAATATTTAACGCAATCGCTAAATCAGCAAACGGCGAATTAAAGTTAAGATGACTCCATCCTTTTACGATTTCTGAAGGATTTACCGCTCCAATAAACGCAATTTGAAGCAATACATAGATCACGGTTGCAATTAAAATGGAGCCTACTACCGCAATTGGAATAGAGCGACCCGGATTTTTTGCTTCTCCCGCCATGTTAATAGGGCTTTGAAAACCGTTAAAAGCAAACACAATCCCAGACGTAGCAACTGCTGTCAAAACGCTTGCCCATCCATTTGGAGCAACGCCTCCTGCAGAAGAGAAGTTTCCGCCGTGAAATCCTGCGAATAAAAGAGCACCAATTGTAAGCCCTGGAATCACAATTTTAAAAACGGTAATAAGTGAATTAGCTTTCGAAAATAAGCCTACTGTCCAATAATTTAAAAGAAAATAAATAATTAATAGTCCTGTAGCAATAGCCAAGCCTTTTCCAGTAAGAATTCCGTTTTCTACTAAACTCCCTGTCCATTTTGCCCACTCCCACGGCCATGAACTCATGTACTGAACAGAGGCAACCGCTTCAACAGGAATAACCGATACGATTGCAATCCAGTTTGCCCAAGCCGCAATAAAACCAAGAAATGAGCCGTGCGAGTACTGCGTATACTTAACCATACCTCCGGCTTCTGGAAACATAGACCCTAGTTCACTGTAAGAAAGAGCTATAAATAAAATAACAACCATTCCAATAATCCAAGAAGCAATTGCTGCGGGACCTGCAATTTGAGCAGCTCTCCATGCCCCAAACAGCCATCCTGATCCAATAATAGATCCAAGTCCAACCATCATGAGAGAAAACGTTCCCATTTTTCTATGTAAGTTATTCATGTATCTAACACCTTTCTTCTATATATTCTGAGAAGTGCGTTATTAAGCGCTTTCATTAAATTTAAAAAAATAAAGTGCATGTTGAACTCTAAAAATTCTGCTTAAAAGTACTAACCAAAAGCTTTTACATTCATTCACGCGTCCCCTTTCTTCATTTATTATTTGTTATTATATCATCATCAAGTTAAAAAGTACGCGTTTTGAATAAAATATATTTTTATTTTTAGAATTTTTTGCGTTTTATCAATTAAAAGTGCGCGTTTTGAACACTAATATTCATAAAAGTAGCCTTTTCATTAAAGTGATATACAAACGATTTTGCTGCAATAACTAGAAAAAAAGCAAGATAAAATGAAGCGCTCATTTTACCTTGCTTTTTTAAATTATTTTACAACAGCTAACACGGTTTCTTTAAAGCTGTTATAAACATACGACCAAAGAGCCGGTTCTTCTTTATATCTTGTTCGTAACGCTGAAAAGACTTCTTTTTGTTTTTCTTCAAACGTAGGATCTTCTTTTGAAGGAAGTTCGGCGCGAAGCTCATCGACAATTTGCTGAACTTCAGGAGCACGAGGCCCCCATTTCCCCAGTAAATTCCCTTCATTATTAAAAATTAAAATAATTGGGATGGCACGGCCGCCGTTTGTTAAGTGACGATCAATTAATTCGGTGTCCGAATCGCGCAGTGCAACGCGCACATCGATACCGGCAGCTTCAGCTACTTTACGAATAATTGGGTTAATCATCATCGCATCTCCGCACCAATCTTCAGTAATCGCTAAGAAGTGAAGCTGATAAGCTTTTAGAGTGTCAGCCAGGCCATCTTGTGGAAGCTGAAATTGTTCATAAACAGCTAAACTTTCCTCTTTTAATGTACTCATGTCGTTCATGTATGTTTGAATTGATTTTCCTTCTTCAAAATACTGCTGTTCTGTTTTCATAAAGATCCCTCTTTCTTTTTTGTATACGAATAGATGAGATATACAATTTCGTTTTCCTCTTTTCTATACGCACTACTAGTATAGCTTTTAAGCACAATGAATCAAAATATAAAAGTCTGCATCCCCATTTTGATCATGTTTTTTTATCCTGCGACGGGACTCACAAAACTTCAATTTAAAAACAGCACACTGAGATGTTATAAAAAAAGAGAATCGGGTACATGTACACTATCAATGTAACAAATTTTAAATCTTTGTGAATATTTGAGAATGTTTATTGTGTAACCGTCATCTTTTTATTATGATAATGATATGTTAGCTACTTGACTATATATGGAGGATGAGGCAAATATGAATCAATCCCCGCATGAAAAGCGAAAAAAACGCAAACAGTTTGTAGAACGTTTAAGACTAAAAGGAATTAAAATAGAGCTGACAAAACCGCGCTCTCACTTTTCTTCACTATCCTTACTAAAATCATAACTCGTAGCCACCTTTTTCTAAAGCGGAACGGTATCGAATTTCAACTATCTATGCTAATGCTTACATATCATTTCAAAAAGAACAGCTTCTAAGTGCTGTTCTTTTTTGATGTTTTTTTATATTTCTGTCTCTGTCAAAAAAAGTATAAATCTTTTTCTTTATTTTCCCCTTCTTTCTATCTAGGGCTTTCCACTCCTTTTCATACGATATTCTCAAAATATATAGTTCTATAAATACCTTAAATTACCACTATATTCAAGGTATATATAATATAAGTATATATTGTAAATTTATAACTCTTACTATATAATCTTGTAGAAAACGTAAAAAAAAGGAGAAAATTGATGAAAAAACTGGGGACAATTTTATTATCATTTCTGCTGTTTGTTGGCGTACTTCCAACGTCTTCATTCGCAGCCGCGTCAACATTTGACGCAGATTTCAACAAGTATTTAAAATCGGTAAGCCAAACGCGAGGCTTTGAAGTAACCAAAGACGACGTTGAATATTCACTTTCACTGTATGACGATAGTCTTGAAAACTACGATACAATCGCAGATTTAGAAGATTTTTTAGGTGAACCGATTGCAGCTGACTTACATAACCTGCAAGATTTGTATGCAGATTTTGACTTAGACAAAACAAGCTTAAATGCGTTATTAAAAGAGAACGGCCAAAGCTTAGACGATTATGTGTACCTAGATGATTTATACGATGATGTCGGCTTCTATCTAGAGGGCGATGACTGGTATGAAGATGATGAGTCATATGACGAAGAAGACACTTCTTACGATGATGAATTAAGCGAAGAAGATTTAAGCGGCTTACTATCATTCATGCAGTCTGAATTAGGCTTAACTTCAGAAGAGTTAAATCGAATTGAAGCACATTTTACATCATTAGAAGATGAGCTTTCAAATGAAGCAACGCTTAACCGCTTAGATCAATTAGGCGAGCGCTTAGCGGCATTCGAAGATTTTGATACAGCAACAGAATTATCTGCTGATCAAATCGCTGAATTAATGTCTATTTATAAAGAAATGCTATCAATCTTCCATTTAGACGCTAAATTTTCACTTGTACAAGGCGGAAATGAAAGACCGCTTTCTCTTACTGATTTAATCAACTTAGAAGAATTAAAAAATGCAAGTCTAAAAATTTCTCTTTATACGACAGACGGTAAATTTTTAGCAGACATGGTGATCACAGGCGATATGTTCAATTCTGATATCATCACAGATACAGGAAAAGAAGTAGAAAAATCTGCTGAAGCTGTAGCAAAACCAGCTCAAGCACAAAAACCAGCAGTAGAAAAGAAACAAGAACCGGAGAAGCAACAAACGAATAGCGCTGTACAAAAAACCGTTAAAGGCGGAAAACTTCCGGAAACGGCTTCTAATTATGTAACAAATACATTAATTGGATTAGTGCTTGTAGCAGCTGGCTTTGTTCTTTTCCGCAAAGTGAGACGCGCATAAAATGGAACCAAGAAAAAAAAGAAGAACAATCAATCGTAAAAAGCGGTTGATTGTTCTTTCCCTTTTAGCCGCTGTCATCTGCTTTGGTCTTTGGTTTACAACAACAAACGCCTATAAATTTGCAAGAGGCTATTTGGCATTTAAAACAATGGATACAGAAGAACCAGCCGCAGCTTCAGTTTCTAAAAGCAAGGACTCATCAACAGCGGACTCTTCTGCTGAAGCTTCTTCTGTTGAAGCTAAAAAAACGGTACACTCCCGTACTGCTAGCCCGGAAAAAAAGCCGAAAGTGTCAAATGTGTCTTATCCGAAACAGCCAAAAATTGGTGATTTAATGGGAGAATTATATATTCCTAAATTAAACGCTAAGCTGCCGATTTATCACGGTACGAACGAAGATGAATTAGAAAAAGGCGTCGGTCATTTTGCAGGAAGCGTGCTGCCTGGTCAAAACGACAATTCTGTTCTATCAGGACATCGCGATACGGTTTTTCGTAAGCTTGGCGACGTGGGTGAAGGCGATTCGCTTGTGGTAAGTACAGCAGCAGGCACCTTCACATACAAAGTAAACAAAGTACGAATTGTTGATGCGGATGACCGGACCGTTATTGTGCCGAAACCTAGAGCCACTTTAAGCGTCAGCACCTGTTATCCATTTAACTACGTTGGTTCAGCACCTGAACGCTATATTTTAGTCGCTCACCTTGTTTCATCAACAACAAAATAAAAAAGCTGCCCTTAAAAAGGCAGCTTTTTTAATGAATAGATTTCATTAGTAAATCAAACCATATTTTTAACGAAGTCGCCGTAATAACGACCGCTAAGATAACTTGCAGCGACGCTACCTTCGTCTTTTGCCCGACAAAAGCGCCAATTGGAGCTGCTAGTAAGCTTGCTCCAATAATCATAAGCGCCGGAAGCAAAAGGACTTGATGCGTCATTACTTTACCAAATGTTGTCCCCATAGACGAAATAAACGTCACGGCTAATGAGCTTGCAATCGTTACGCGCACAGGAATTTTTAACACGGTAATCATAATAGGAACAAGTAAAAATGCGCCTCCTGCTCCAACAATCCCCCCGCAAATTCCAACTAAAAACGCCAGAGCTGCTGCCAAAGGTCTTGAAAACGTCACTTCGAATGAATCGGCCGCTGGATTATTTTTTTTGGGCATAAACATTAATCCTGCAGCAATTGTTGCCATCACGCCGTAAATGAAATTGATCATTCCTTCTGAAAACGAGTTTGATAGCGTTGAACCAATGAGACTACCAACTAAGACGCTGATACCCATATATAAAATTAACGGTTTATTCAAATAGCCGCCCTTTTTGTATGCAAGAGCTCCTGAAACGGAGGCAAACAGCGACTGTACGGCTCCTATACCAGCTACTTCGTGCGCGCTGAATATTCCCACTCCTACAAGAGGCGGGACAAATAGCAGCAGCGGGTACAAAACAACTGATCCTCCAATTCCAAGCATACCTGCTAAAAATGACCCGAAAAACCCGAGTGCAAATACCGTTATTAATAGTTGTACATCCATGTTTTTACCACCTGCTTTTATCAATCCAATGTCATGTTTGTTAGAAAGTATGTATACATACGACGTCTTATCTCTTCTTCCATTGTATCACTGTATATGCCTCTTTTCTGTAAAAATATTGATAAAAGTGCTTTCAATTATTAATTTTTTTAATCATTAAAATCCTATCGACTTTATGTGTTATTTACTTTTAGCCTAAACTTCCTCGTTCTCCTCCCTGTTACTTGTGGTAGAATAAAGAAAAACTAGATGTTAGAACTGCCTACACGCTACGCTTATCTCAGCAGGCCCATCATCACAGGAGGCTTTCGTATGTTTGAATACAAAATTGATGACGAAGTTAGTTTGCATTTGATTGAATCAACTGACGCTTTCCCCTTGCTTTCTCTTATTAACGAGTCAAGACCTTACCTAAAAGAATGGCTCCCATGGGTAGATAGCATGCAAAGCATTGCTGACTACGACGAACTCATCCCTGAATGGAGAGCTCAATACTATAATAACCAAGGGTTCCAGGCCATCATTCGCTACTACGGAGAAATAGCCGGGATGATTGGTTTTCACGGAATTAATTGGGGAAACAAAAGTACAAGTCTTGGCTATTGGATTGGCCATGATTTTCAAGGAAAAGGCATTATGACAAGAGCCGTACACGGATGCCTAAACTATGCATTTAATACGTTAAACCTTCATCGAGTCGAAATACGCTGCGGCGTTAATAATGAAAAAAGCAAAGCCATCCCTACACGCCTAGGTTTTACAGAAGAAGGCATTTGCAGAGAAGGTGAATATCTATATGATCACTACCACGACCTTGTGATTTATGGCATGTTAAAACACGAGTGGAAGCAAGCTCCTTATGCTCCTTGGCTTCTTTCTTAAAAGGCAGGATCATTTGGACAAGCTATCGTTTAAATAGGGTATAGTAAAAAGGTTAAAAAAGCTGGGACAACAATATGTGAGTTGAAGAGAAATCCGAACGAGGTTGATTCTTAATGAAGAATCAACCTCGTTCGGATTTTTTATTGTGATGGTGAACATAGGTTTCATTCAATGCAGGTGCTACCAGCTGTTGATTGGAGGGCAAGACGAAGACTCCTGCGGGAAAAGCGGAATAGATGAGACCCCGCAGGTGAGAAGCGACGAGGAGGCTCATCGGCCCCCCGCGGAAAGCGAAGTCTTGTACGGAAATCAACAGCGGTGTAACAAGCGGTTCAGCTCATGTATCCAATTTGTTCGCCTTTTGATTGGAGCGATTTCGTTATGTTTCAACCTATTTTTTAATTGAAATACTGAAGCTGTGCGCGGCGAAGCTTATCTTTTTGTTTGTCCGAAATTGAGTAGTCGTAGTTATAAATAGCTCCTTCCCAATCTCCATACATTGGATTTGGAAACACAATTAGCTTTTGACCAAAAGCTTCTTTTTGCTCTTCTACAAGTTTATTTCGATCAGTGATGGATTTTTTATCAAAGCCGCTAAAATCAGATAAGTTATCACCAAACAGCAGGACTACATTATGATTCGTCGCTACTTTTTGACGGCGCGTTTCTTTTCCTTCATCTTTTGGACCCGTTAATAGGACGTGATCTTTGGTTGCTTGAGGAATATGTAAATTCTTTAGGTTTTTAATTGTTGCCTCAAGCTGAGAAGTTGTACGACCTGAAACATAGTAAATATCTACGCCTTTTTGATCCGCATACGTCAAGAAATCGACAGCACCTGGCACTGCTTTCGCTTTTGCTGCTTGCACCCACTCATCCCACTTATAAGGAAATCCTTTACCAGTTTTGATGGCTGATGCTTGAAATGGACTATTATCAAGCACGGTTTCATCTAAATCCAAAATAATGGCAGGCTTTTTATCGGTACTTTTTGCAAGCGCCTCATCTAAACGAAGCTTTCCTGTATTATAGCCTTGATAATACAAAGCTTTCATTTCGCCGGATGTTTGGTACCAAGCGTCCGCCATGATTTGCTGATTAGCTAGGTTTTGAGCGGGTTCTTTTTTCTCAGCAGACACTTCTTTTTCCTGCTGAGGGGCACATGCTGTAAGTGAAAAAGCAAGTACAGCCACTCCTGTCAACGCTGATAATTTCTTATTCATTTCGCATCCACATCCATCTCTACATATTTTCATTCTAATAATGTTATATATTACCTTAAATACACAAAAAATCAATATAAAGACGAATGATATTTTAATTGTAAAGTTAAATAGTTCGTTTTAACTAATGTTTTCTCCCTTTTTTTAACCATTATCCAAATATTTGTTTATACATTTTCCAAAATCCGTTTTTCTCATTCTTTCTTTTCGATCTTTTTTTAGAAACATATTGGTTTATCACTTATTTGCTTTGAAGGAAGTTGATAAGTCTGAATTATCTAACTTTTTATCTTGTGTTAGATTCTCTCACAAAAGTGCTTTTTTTTGAAAAGATATATAGTAAAATAGATTTTGTGAATTAAAAGACGGTGTTTTCTATCGAAAGTATTGTATAAATATACAAAAGGGGATGGAGATATGAATCACGTAAAACAATGGGGATGGATTACCTTTGGCTGCTTATGCGTTGCCATCGGAATTCAATTTTTAACCGCTTCTAACCTCGTTATTGGCGGAACAGCAGGACTTGGCATCGTACTGCAGCATTTAACCGGTATTTCATTTGGGGTATTGTTCTTTATTATCAATTTACCATTTTATTTTATGGCTCTTACACAAATTGGACTGCAGTTTACGATAAAAAGCTTTATCAGCGTTAGCCTGATGTCAGTGATGTCCGATTTATTAGCTGCCAACTTTTCATTTACGCTTCCGCATCCGCTTGTAGCCGCGGTTTTGGGCGGCATTATCGTCGGCATTGGACTAATCTTTTTGTTTCGCCACGGCTCTTCTCTTGGCGGCATCAACATGCTATGTGTGTTTCTTGATAAGAGGTTTGGCATTAATCCAGGTAAAACAATGCTTTTGACAGATGTGCTGATTGTAGGCTCTGCAACAGTGGTATTCGGCGTAGTTCAAGTTCTTTATTCATTAATCGGTATCTTCATCATGACAGGACTGCTTGGACGCTATCACAAGCGCTCGCCAATCGAACGAACTGGTGAACATATCGAAGAAGAAGCCAAACAACAAACGGCTTCAACGATGTAAAAAAAAACCGTGCGGAAATAATCCCGCACGGTTTTTTACGCTTATTCTGCTACTTTTACAAGCTGTTTTCCTAAGTTTGCTCCTTCAAATAAACCAAGGAACGCTTCAGGTACATTTTCAAAACCTTCTACAACGTTTTCGCTGTACTTGATTTTTCCTTGCTGCACCCATTCGCCTAACTGCTTAATGCCTTCAGGGAATTTGTCAGCATAGTCGGCTACGATAAACCCTTTCATTAGCGCACTGTTAATTAATAAAGGTGTTTGAACACGTGGTCCAACATCTTGTTTTTCTAAGTTATACAGTGAAATTTGGCCGCAAAGCGGAATGCGCGCAAATTTATTTAATAAGCTAACAACTGCATCTGAAATCTCTCCGCCGACGTTTTCAAAGTAAACATCCACGCCATTAGGACACGCTTCTTTCAATGCTTCTTTTACATTTCCTTTTTTATAATTAATCACTTCATCAAATCCGAGCTCATCTTTTAAATAAGCAATTTTATCTTCAGAACCTGCGATGCCGACAACACGTGCGCCTTTAATTTTAGCGATTTGACCAACAACAGATCCAACAGCGCCTGCTGCACCGGAAACGACGACTGTTTCGCCTTCTTTTGGCTGACCGATTTCAAGCAGTCCAAAGTAAGCTGTGAGACCAGGCATACCAAGAACGCCGATAGCCGTTGTAATTGGCGCTAGCTCTGGATCAACTTTCTGTAAGTTTTTTGCTTCTGCCGCTGAATAGCGTTTCCATGGAAGCATACCCGTCACGATATCGCCTTGTTTAAAGCGATCTGATTTTGATTCCGTTACGCGTGCTACAATGCCGCCTGCAAGCGGTGCGTTTAGCTCAAATGGAGGAACATATGATTTTGTATCGTTCATGCGTCCTCTCATATACGGATCAACAGAAAGGTAAAGTGTTTGAACAAGTACCTCGCCTTCTTTTGCTGTAGGCATTTCAATTTTTTCATATTTAAACGTATCTTTTGTTGGCATTCCCTTTGGGCGTTCTGCTAATAAAATTTGTTCATTCATCGATATCGCTCCTTTTTAGTTCTCTGTTTTTTGTAAAATGTGCTAAACTTACCTTTGTTATTTTAAATTATATATTGTGCACAACGCAAAAAATATGATTGTGCAATAACACCGAAGGAGAAAAAGACATGGAGCTAATTCGCTGTAAAGAAGATGTTGTTAAAAAACTAAACGAGTTTGTTGAAGTAACTCCCCCCGTTATTTTGTTTAAAAAAGGAAATATGTATCCGATTAGAATGGATATCAACTACAACTGGATTGCCACGGACGAACAAGGTCATGAGCATATTGTCGCTTCAAACACAAAAAATGTGCAGGACGACTACTGGTTTAGCTACCATTTTGACTTATATTAAGGAGTTTCCCGTATTTACTCTTCGTAAACGTTATATAAATAAAGTGTTGCATTAGTAAAAACAGCGTACGAATTCCCGCGCTGTTTTTATGTAACAATTAAAGTATCTCAAGCATGCGTTTGAAGCTTTGCTCATGTTCCATTTTCTGCATCGATATCTACTTAAGATTATGTTACAATCACGGTAAAGTAATTTATGATTGATAGAATAAAAGCTAGAGCTTGAAAAATTCGAGGTGGATTATGCAAGGTAAAGTTGTATATAAAGAAGGATTTTCAGTGATAGGCATAGCAAAAAACGGAGAGTATCAAAAAGAGAATCTTTTGAAGCAAATACTTAAAGAAAAAGAAATGATTACTTCTTCAAAAGAACCTCATATGGTTACAGGCATTTGCATGGCTCCGAAAAGAGAAAATTATTTTTATATTGCAGGTACAGAAGTGGCTGATACGGCTTGTATTCCAAACGGTATGAGCGTTCATACGTTTCCTTCGTTTACATACCTGCAGTTTAAACACAGAGGTCCCATTACATCGCTTGGGTCGACGTATAACAGCATCTGGAATGAATGGCTGCCGAACTCTCCTTACAGCATGATTGAAGGTCCTGCTCTTGAAATTGTAAATACAGCTATACACAGCAATTTATATAGTGATACATATGAAATGGATATTTATATTCCCATAAAGCTGGGACAATAAAAAAGGTGAACGTACGTTCACCTTTTTCCTATTTTTGCAGCTGTTTATATAAATGATAAAGAGTAAAAACGCACTCTGGATGACGCTCTTTATGGTTAAAAAAGCCATGGGGAAACATGAGTGAAAGATTCCCTTTTTCAATTCCGGTCACATACTTGTTTTCCATAAGCGGATATTCTTTCACAATCCAGCGCGCTTCGTCAATAGTAGACGTAACCACTTCACCAAAGTATACGCCCATACACTCTTCAAATTCTTCTTTTGTCATTGAAAAATAGTCAAAGCGATTGCCGTCTTCTAAATCATAGTAAAGCAGCTCTAAGATTTTTAAACTTTCGTCTGTAAAATCAACAACAAATTCATCTACCGCTTTGCTTATTTCATGAATGTGATTCATGCACTGTTCGCGCACTTGATGATAGTAATAGCTAGCTTCAAACTGATGTTCACACGTTACTAGCGATTCTCCATATGATGCTGTTAGATCATGATGCTTGCTCATGCTGACACCTCCACGCTAAGCTTATGGAGCAAGTATAACATTAACCAAGCAGCTACCGAGCAGTTTCCATTAACAACCTATCCGTGGTAATATCAGGCTTACTTTTTGCTCATTATTCTGCCGTACACAAATCCTCCGCTAACAAGAAGAATACCGCTAATTAATACGCTGCTTAAAAAGATTTGCGAATGCATCAAGTGATTATACATCATCCACATGCTCATTTCGTCATCTCCTTTTGGCCTTTTTTAACTAGTATCCCCGATTTTCTTACCGCACATGCCGGCATTTTCATCATTTTTTATCAAACCTCTATATAGTGAAAATTGTGAAGCCAACTTTTTTTCATCGTTTTACTCCTTAAAAAGCTTGCTTATGACTCTAAAGCAGGCTTTTTTTATATAGTGAAACAAGTAATTAAGCCGTCTATCCCCACTAATTGTGCAGAGTAAGGTATAATTAAAGATAGTTTCACTTTTCTAAAGTGAGAAATACATATGAGACATCAAAGGAGAGATGCAAATGACAGAAATCGAAAAAACGAAAATTCAGCACCGAAAGCTGTCCAAGGGACAGGTATTTGGAAGGGCCATCGCCATTGCGATCGGTGCCCTGCTCATGGCCACAGGACTTGAAATTTTTCTCGTTCCGAACCACGTTGTCGACGGAGGAATTACCGGTATTTCCATCATGCTTTCGCATATTACTGGCGTAAATCTAGGAATCTTTCTTTTTGTACTCAATCTTCCGTTTGTATTTATCGGTTACAAGCAAATGGGGAAAACATTTGCCCTTTCCACTATTTTTGGCATACTGGTTGTATCCATCTTAACTTCTATGTTTCACCATGTCCCCGCGTTTACCGCAGACGTTCTTCTTGCTACCGTTTTTGGAGGAATTATTCTCGGAATTGGAATTGGACTCGTAATTCGCTACGGCGGAGCGCTTGACGGTACGGAGATACTTGCCATTTTAATCAGTAAAAAAATTCCGTTTTCCGTAGGAGAAATTGTGATGTTTTTCAACTTCTTCATTTTAGGAGCAGCGGGATTTGTGTTCACGTGGGACCGCGCCATGTATTCTATCCTTGCATACATCATTGCCGCTAAAGCCATCGATACGGTTGTAGAAGGATTGGAAGAGTCAAAATCAGCTTGGATTATTAGTGATCATTCTGATGACATTGGCGATGCGATTAATGCGCGTCTAGGTCGAGGCGTTACCTATTTGCACGGTGAAGGTGCTTATACGGGCGATGATAAAAAAGTGATTTTCTGCATCATTACGCGCCTTGAAGAATCAAAGCTAAAAACCATTGTTGAAGATTTTGATCCTACTGCCTTTTTAGCCGTTGCAGATATTACCGAAGTCCGCGGCGGACGCTTTAAAAAACGAAACATTCACTAAAAAAACGCGCAGAAAGTACGATACTTTCTGCGCGTTTTTTATATAAGAGATACTTTTTGAACCCTCTTAAACCATTCATAACAAAGAAGCACAATTAAACATAAGTCGATTAAATCGCCTCCGTAATACATCAGCATAGCCCCTTGCTGCGCCCCTGCCGCCGAGACGTGTATAGGCGGGTGAATGTACACATATTTTGATAAAATACCATGAGCGGCAAGAGCAATTATTAATACGGAAGCTCGGTGCGTAAAACTTTTCTGATGCGGCGAAGGATCGATTGAAATCATCGATACGGTGAATAAATAGCCGGCTAAAAACACGTGAATATGTACAGCCACATGCACGAAAAAAGAGTGATGCATCATGCCATACAGACTTGTTGTATAAAGAATCCAAAGTCCTCCTACGTTAAGCACAGAAGCTGTCACAGGACTGCTGATGAACCGAACAAACCGTCCTTTTAAAAGTTTTGACACTTTTCTGGCTGCATGAACCGGAAGCGTGCGAAGCAGCAGCGTAAGAGGTGCTCCTAACGCCATTAAAAGCGGAGCTAGCATACCTAAAAGCAAATGCCCCGTCATATGCGCGGTAAAGTCCATATGAGCACGGGCTGCGAGCGGTCCTGCTACAGAAGATATGGCGCATAAAATACCAAGTGTCCAGCTGGACGTCCTATATAATGACCATTTTGTATACGTTGCATTTGAAGACGCTACAGCCCACATGTATAAAAAAAAGGCAGCGGCAAAAGGCAGGGCTAATAAAAGCTGAGACAATACTTTATATTTAATCATGATGTGCACCTTGTTTACGTGTAAACCATGTTAAAATGATGCCAATAAACAGCATCAAACATGCAAGTACATTCCACGTAATGTCGTAAGGTGCAATCTTCACTCCGTACCGGATTTGATGAAGTCCCATAAGCTTATGCTGCACGGTCCCGTCATAAAGCTGAAACGCCCCCGCTCCAAGCAATACTCCCCCTATCCACCTTTTCACCCACCAGCCGCCTCGGCGCCTTAGATCTGCCACCATAAAAAGTGATGCAATTGTAGCGAACCAGCTGAATGCATGAAACAAACCGTCCGACACTAAACCGGCGGCCGTTGTGGACTTATCATAAAAATGATGCCAATGAAGCAGCTGATGAAACACTGCTTCATCAATAAAAGCAACTAACCCTACGCCAAACAAAAAGCCTGACCAGCTATTTCGAGCGCGGTGAACCACGCGTTGATTTGCAGTTGCTTCGTTTTTGTTTTCCATATATATACCTCCCTGCCAATTCTTTAAGTTTATATCGATTCTAATGAACGTATACCCTATTAAAGAGAAATGAATCTATAATATGGAAAAATAGGAGCTATATCCTAATATCGTTTTCACTATCTTTTCACCATAGAGGTATAGGATAGTATTTGCGAAGCCAATTAGCATATTTTTTCATAGTTTTACTCCCTTTCTAATGACCTGTTTCCCCAAAGCAGGTCTTTTTTATATCCCGCTTCTCTTTTCATCGTTTTTTCACCATAAAAGTATAGGATAGTACTTGCGAAGCCAATTAACATATTTTTTTCATAGTTTTACTCCTTTGTGAAGACCTGCTTCCCCAGAGCAGGTCTTTTTTTATATCCCGCTTCTCTTTTCATCATTTTTTCACCATAAAGGTATAAGATAGTACTTGCGAAGCCAATTAGCATATTTTTTCATAGTTTTACTCCCTTTCTAATGACCTGTTTCCCCAAAGCAGGTCTTTTT
>NZ_JAWRXD010001105.1:0-254 GCF_046535215.1 Priestia sp. SIMBA_032
GTTCTCCCATTTCTTCTATTGTAATGCCCTCTTCGAATCCTTTTATAATGCCTTTCACTTTTTGCAGTGTTAACGGATCCACACCTGTCGGTAAGTTTTTTATGTCTTGTGTTTGCGAAGTCCCGAAGAAATTATCGATGAGTGCTTGATTTACTTCATTGTTACTATGTAATAGTTGCTTCTTTCTTTTATAGTCTTCAATTGTGCGAACAAATTTTTCTAACGTGACCGGTTTTATAAGATAGTTGCTTACG
>NZ_JAWRXD010001106.1:0-254 GCF_046535215.1 Priestia sp. SIMBA_032
GTACCAGCGCCTGTCGGACGACATGGACATCAACTGCGGCGAAGTGCTGGACGCGGGCATCCCGGTCGCGGAGATGGGCCGGCGCATCTTCGACCTGATTCTCGCGACGGCGTCGGGCCAGCCGAGCCGGAGCGAGGCGCTCGGTTTCGGCGACAGCGAGTTCATTCCATGGCAGATCGGCGCGGTGATGTGACCGGCGCGCAGCTAGGCCCGACCCCGGTGCCCGGCGGACCGGCCTCGGCCGACCCGCACGG
>NZ_JAWRXD010001107.1:0-254 GCF_046535215.1 Priestia sp. SIMBA_032
GCGACATGGCCCAGTTCCTTTACAGGTCATGGTACCAAAACAGGGGCGTCATCTGTTCCGACCGGGAGCTGACACGTGTCAGCCCGTGGCTTATCCTGACCCTGCCCGACGCGGCACCCGCCGAGGTGCCCCACGTCACCTTCATCGGCAATCAATCTTCCTTCGTGAAGTTCTTCCCGCAGGCACTGGATGCGGATACCTTTACGTCACCCACCGACTGCCTGCCGCAGGCTTACAGGCTGGGCGTTGCCGAG
>NZ_JAWRXD010001108.1:0-254 GCF_046535215.1 Priestia sp. SIMBA_032
GACGGCCGGCGAGCCGATCGGACGGGCGATCCGGCTCACGGTGCAGCTCAGCACCCTCCCGGGCCACCGGCCACCCGCCTTCGTCACGCCGACGCTCCCGTTCTCCGAGTGGGAAGCGATCTCCCCCGACCCGTCCGAACTGTTCGGCGCCGACCTGACCGTCGACACGCCCGACGCCGCGGAGTCGCTGGCGCGCCGGGATGCCACCTTCGCTCCCGTGCAGGAGCACTACTTCGCGCATCCACCGCTCATCG
>NZ_JAWRXD010001109.1:0-254 GCF_046535215.1 Priestia sp. SIMBA_032
CGCGACGCCTTTGCAGCATCTCGCTCGCCGGGTATTCATCTCTCGTGTGCAGGTCAGCGTTGAACAAGTGGAAGCGGCTTTAGCCGCGAAGCATCCAACTCGGTGGATGGCACCGGCTACGCCGGTGTTCGCTGCTAAAGCCGCTCCTGAAGGGGTTTAGGCAGGCGTGCGGGTTTTGCGCAAGGCCGTTCTGCTCCATCGATGGCTCATGCGCCTATACAAAGGCCGTCCAGATTGGTTGCCGGATCTCTTCG
>NZ_JAWRXD010001110.1:0-254 GCF_046535215.1 Priestia sp. SIMBA_032
GGGTCGGCCGCCCGTGCCTCGAGAAGCAGCGCGCGGATGTCGTCGACGCTCCGCGCCTCGGTGAGGTACACCTGCCCGAGCGCCGCTCCCATCATCAGCAGGTGGGTGTGCGCATCGGCGAACCCCGGCAGCACGAGCCGTCCGCCGAGGTCGACCTCCCTCTCGGCGGCGGGCGCCTCGTCGCCGGGCCGCCCCACCCAGCTGATCGTGTCGCCGGTCACGGCGCACGCGTCCGCCCACGCAGCCCGTGCGTC
>NZ_JAWRXD010001111.1:0-254 GCF_046535215.1 Priestia sp. SIMBA_032
CGTACTACAACAGATTCACCTTCAAAGTATGAAATAGACGAGATGATTCATTCAGCCGATTTAATTTATTTAGGTGGCGGGAACTATATTCACATGCTTACGCAATGGAAAGAACATAGACTCGATGAAAAATTATTATTGGCTCTGCAGCAAGGAACACTTATTGCTGGTTATAGCGCTGGTGCTATGTGTTGGTTCACGTCTAGTATCCGATCAGATTATGAAGGTTCTGGTTATATAGAGAGTAACGGATG
>NZ_JAWRXD010001112.1:0-254 GCF_046535215.1 Priestia sp. SIMBA_032
TGACATGAATCTTTTGGTTATAAACTCCGCCTCTTATGTAGATAATACTTCCTTCTTTTTATAAGCATTCCTTCTCAACTATATAGTTAAAACTGACGATTTATATCTCGTTTCAATAAAAAAAGACCCGGGACTGAATTCCGGGTCAAAGGACATCAACCACCATGGTCTCCGTCTGCCATCATACTTTGAACGACTTTTACTACGTGACTATCTGTTTGAGATGTAATTCCCAATGTAAACATTAAAGCAGT
>NZ_JAWRXD010001113.1:0-254 GCF_046535215.1 Priestia sp. SIMBA_032
CTACTCGTTGCGGTGCCAACACCTATTCGTCCGCCGGGTGTCCCTGCAAAAATCGTACGCGTTGAGCGTCTTCGCTTCCGAAGTCGGGGTCTTCGTAGATATGGACACTCGAGATTTTCTCGCCCCTGAATCGAAACACGGATACCCACGCTCCGAAGGCGAAAATCTTCGGGTTCAAGAACCCTCACGGTATCTATCATATCAATTTCATTCACAATTTGTTCGAAGACGCCAAAGTGATCAATGTCATCCGT
>NZ_JAWRXD010001114.1:0-254 GCF_046535215.1 Priestia sp. SIMBA_032
ATTAAAATCAGTGGAAGCCTGTGAATCTGTGGTTCCGATACCTAAAATACTTAGAAAAGCAACCGACGTTACAAGAGCATAACGAAGTTTCATAATATTAACTCCTCCCTTTATAAATGATTAAAATAACAATAGGGATTTATTACCCTACTAGTAAGATAACATGAAATATATGTAAATAAAACCATTTGAATGGGAATTTTCAGTGAACATATATTTTATCAACAATTGTACATAAAAATTGATTATTGACT
>NZ_JAWRXD010001115.1:0-254 GCF_046535215.1 Priestia sp. SIMBA_032
GTCAATCATTGGTCTAGGCCAAAGTGTAACCCCATCCTCATGAGACAATCGACCACGATGACCGACTCTTACGACGCGATCTCGGGATCCACCGCGGCCCAGATCGCCGCCAGCGTGCGGGCCCTCGTCGAACGAGGAAGCCTCGCGCCGGGCGACGCGCTACCGCCCGTGCGCGCGCTCGCCGAATCCCTCGGCATCAACCGCAACACCGTCGTCGCGGCCTACAAGCAGCTCGCCGCGTCGGGGCTCGCGGC
>NZ_JAWRXD010001116.1:0-253 GCF_046535215.1 Priestia sp. SIMBA_032
GGACCGACCGTCGTTCACTCGCTTCTCCTCCACACCTCTATCGTGCCGTCAGCCCGCTGCCCTGACCGCAGACCGTCTGCAGCACCCAGCTCTCGCTCCCCGACGGGGTCAGCTCGCCCGCCCGCACCAGACGGACGAAGTCCAGCGCGTGGTCCGTCAGCATTCCGTCCGCCGACTCTGGCGCGTCGCGGCCGACGTGGATGGACAGCCACCGCGTCGCGCGCGTGCCCAGCCGGGCGGCGACGGCGACGAT
>NZ_JAWRXD010001117.1:0-253 GCF_046535215.1 Priestia sp. SIMBA_032
CCTGGTATTTTCGCAGCTGGTGATGTTCGTGAAAAAATGCTTCGTCAAATTGTAACTGCAACAGGTGACGGTAGTATTGCAGCACAAAGTGCACAACATTATGTAGAAGAATTATTAGAGGAATTAAAAACTGTATCAGAAAAATAAGGGATAACATACCTTGTGAGAAGAAAGCTACCGACAGGAGCTTTCTTCTTTTTTTGTGTGAAAATGTCAAAGTATTGTCAAAAAATATAAGGATTATAAGCTTTCT
>NZ_JAWRXD010001118.1:0-253 GCF_046535215.1 Priestia sp. SIMBA_032
TTGCGCAAGGGAGTTTTAATAAATTCCCTGAATTTTCAAGTGATTTTTTATGTAAACCGTTTAATTATGGTGAGTTACTTATTGATGTAGATAATTTAACAAAACAGATTAATCTTCTTTCTACCTTTGATGTAGTAGGATTCACAGAAAAAGAGCTGGGAGATTCTATATTTGAACGGGCTATGAGCATTTATAAAATTAGAAGATCTTTGATGGAAATAGGATTAGAGACACCTATCCATATTTTTGGGTG
>NZ_JAWRXD010001119.1:0-253 GCF_046535215.1 Priestia sp. SIMBA_032
GGAGAAACAACCAAGGGCGACCTTCCGGAAATGTTCAGCAATCCTGATCGTTGGCTTCAAGGTCAGGGGTTCGACGTTCCTGTTGATGAGTTAAATCAGTATCGTAAACAGGCTCATATTGCAGAACTCGACGAGCATGGGCGATGGATCACGCACTACACAAGTCTAGGTGAGCAAATGGCCTGGAGTGTGCGTCCGCTTGTAAGCGATGAGCACCCGTTCAACGATGACATTACAGAGCGCGCTCGTGAAG
>NZ_JAWRXD010001120.1:0-253 GCF_046535215.1 Priestia sp. SIMBA_032
GCTTTTCCCCAAAATGTTTCGGTTTGTTCATAAGCATTTTTCCATGCTTGTAGTGGATCGAATTTTTGATCAATCACTTTACCTACACTCCCTTTTTCTTTTTTGAAACAATTCAACCTATTCACTATTTTCTAATATTCTGAATAAAACTTCAAGTCTATATTTTATTTTTTTCTATTTTCTAACAAATGTGTTGACTTTAAAAACAGATAGGTGTAAATTGCACTTATAAGTAAAAAATTCCATCTAACTG
>NZ_JAWRXD010001121.1:0-253 GCF_046535215.1 Priestia sp. SIMBA_032
GGTACGAGCAGCATCGCCACGAAGCTCACCGCGGTCATCACGACGTAGGTGACAACGCCGCCGATGACGGGCGCGCCGAAACCGAGATGGTTGGAACGCGCGCTCGCGCCGATCGACATCAGTGCCGCACCCACGATGACGAGATAGATGAGCTGCAGCGAGAGCGCAATCGCCAAGAACACTCCCATGCCGTCCGGAATCTGGGCGAGGCCCTCTCGGATGAAGCCGGCCGGATGCTGATCGATCGAGAGGG
>NZ_JAWRXD010001122.1:0-253 GCF_046535215.1 Priestia sp. SIMBA_032
AGGCGGTCATGCCTCTCCTGCCAGACCTCCAGCTGCTCTGCCATCAGATCACCAGCCTTGACGATCTCATCACCATCGGTGCCAGTGTCGATCGCCATGGCAGCTGCCTGCACGGCCGCGATCTTGTCTTGGATGTCGCCGCCACTCTGGGCGATCTCCAGCGTTCGGTCACTCAGGTCATACAGAGCCCGCTCCACGGCGCGCTCCCTGACTATCCGGGCATACTCGCTTGCGTTGGCAACGCTGGGGGTGT
>NZ_JAWRXD010001123.1:0-253 GCF_046535215.1 Priestia sp. SIMBA_032
CTGCGCCCCGACCTCATGCTCCCGGACGCGCGAACGGACCACCACCGCGATGACAACCTCAAGGGCGGCAAGCGGATACAGCACCACCCCGGCGAGCAGCGGCAGCGGAGGCATCGACCCGTAGCTGACGCGGACCAGCAAGAACACCACCACTGCGACCACGGCGGCCACGCCCGACAGATCGCGGACCCGGGTCGGGCCCATCTTGCCGTCGTCGGGCTGTTGGCGGGGATTCTGTCTGTTCATCTGCCCG
>NZ_JAWRXD010001124.1:0-253 GCF_046535215.1 Priestia sp. SIMBA_032
GCCGGCAACAGGCGCTCACCATCGGCTTCGGCAGGAGTCACGGAGTGAACGACATCACGCTTCCAGTCCCTGGATGGCAGGCCAGCACGAGCCGCCCGTGCCGCATTGCGCCGGGCCGCGCCCAATTTCGTCAGGCGGGGAACGACCGGCCGGGCGAAGTGGGGTGCTGCTTCAACGAAGGCGCTCGAGCAACATCTTCCGACGCAGCAGCTGCGCCCAGAATCGACCGCAGACGAACCAGCAGAGAAACGCG
>NZ_JAWRXD010001125.1:0-253 GCF_046535215.1 Priestia sp. SIMBA_032
TGGGTGTGGATGTCGACCAAGCCAAAATCGGAGCCCTGAGCGAGGGAAAGGCGCCGTTCTTTGAGCCCGGGCTTCCGGAGCTGCTGACGGGTGCTTTGTCATCTGGAAGGCTCACATTCACCACCGACACGTCACAAATCAAGGGGAGCCAGGTTCATTTCATTGCGGTCGGAACCCCTCAGAAACTTGGTGAATATGCCGCGGATATGACGTACGTCGACGCCGCAGTCGTAGGCATGATCCCGCACCTGAG
>NZ_JAWRXD010001126.1:0-253 GCF_046535215.1 Priestia sp. SIMBA_032
GACGGCGAACTGGCCTTGCAGCCACTGCTCGACCTCCTGCACGTCACTTTCGTATTCCAGCGTGCCTTCGAATTCCAAGGTAAACGCGGCCGTGCCTCTGCTCCATATAAAGAGGGCTCGTGCCGAGGTTTTCAAGTTGGCCCGTCGGGGGCGGCAGCTGGTCGTAACAGAAGTGCAGCAGGTACAGGTTCATTGAATGGCTCCAGGGGTTTCAGGGTTAAGTCAACGGGTTTGCCCAGCCCGCGAGTGGGGG
>NZ_JAWRXD010001127.1:0-253 GCF_046535215.1 Priestia sp. SIMBA_032
GGTGTTGCCGAACATGAGCATCGCGGCGGCGAGCACGACGAGGAGCGCGGCGAGGACGAGCGATGCGATGGTGCGTCGACGCGCGCGGCGGATCCGGTCGTCCGGGTTCGTGCTCTTGAGCACCGCGAGGGCGTCATCGACAGCCGGGTCGCTGAAACGAGCGACGTTGACGGGCGCGGCCTCGCCGACCTTCGCGGTGTTCGCCGTCGAGAAGAAGTTGTTGTAGAGGTAGTACGGGTCGCTCGAGACGCCC
>NZ_JAWRXD010000050.1:0-11388 GCF_046535215.1 Priestia sp. SIMBA_032
TGGCCTTTTGTCACACTTCCTATCGATGCATAGCTAGTGCCCGCTCCGCTTCTTACATTCAGCGTGCTTGCCGTTACGATGTACGTTGTGCTTTCTGCCGGTGGCGTTGTTGTTCCTGATGACTGTACATAATCGCTGCTTACATACCCCGTGCGGCCGTTATAGTTAATTTTGTACCAGCTTCCGCTTTTGCTCATCACAGATAGCGTTTGACCTTTCACTACGCTGCCGATAATCCCGTAAGTCGTTCCCGCTCCGCTTCTCACATTTAGCTTGCTTGCCGTTACTTTATATGTAACCGTCGCTGCATATGCCTTTTCTTGATTTTCCCCAATTGAGCCAAAGCCAAGCGTTACAGCCGTTGCAAGTGTAGCTGTTAACGCCATCCCCACCATTAATCTTTTCAACTGCTTTCCCTCCATTTATTTCTTATAAAATTCTACTATTTTCTATTCTTAATTCATTATCTTACCATATTCCAAACGAAGGGAAAGAGTCAATAGATGCTTTTCACACGGCCTATAAAAAAAGACAGACCTCTTTGATAGGTCTGCCTCTTTCACTATTATCCTAAATCAACGTTGTGATATACTTGCTGCACATCTTCTAAGTCCTCTAATGCATCAATCATTTTTTCAAACTGAGCTTGTGCATCTTCAGGAAGAGTTACATCATTTTGAGCAAGCATCGTTTGCTCAGCTACTGTAAATTCCGTAATACCAGCATCGTTGAACGCTTTTTGTACCGCATGGAATTGATCCGGATCAGCATAAACAATTACAGAATCTTCTTCTTCTAAAATATCACGCACGTCTACATCTGCTTCCATTAACAGTTCTAGCGTCTCTTCTTCATCCTTACCTTCTACACCAATAACAGCTGTTGGATCAAACATGTACGCTACTGATCCGCTTACTCCCATATTACCGCCGTTTTTACCAAAAGCAGCACGCACGTCTGAAGCTGTTCTGTTTACGTTATTCGTAAGAGCATCTACGATAACCATTGACCCATTTGGCCCAAAACCTTCGTAACGAAGATTATCGTAATTTTCTTCTGATCCGCCTTTTGCTTTTTCAATCGCACGGTCAATAATTGCTTTTGGCACATTGTATGTTTTCGCGCGTTCTAATACAACTTTTAACGCTTGGTTTGATTCTGGATCTGGCTCGCCTTGTTTCGCAGCCACATAAATCTCACGGCCAAACTTGGCATATATACGACTTGTATTAGCATCTTTTGACGCTTTCTTTTCTTTAATATTGTTCCACTTACGGCCCATATTGTTTCACTCTCTTTCAAAATTGAATCTAATAAAATAAATAGGCAATGATATATCCGTTTTTATTATACATCAATTCCCTCTTATCTTTCGAGTTTAATACCTAAAAAAGAAAAGCAATCTTCTGGTGTATTTTGTTAACTAAATAAATGAGAAAACCATTTGAAAACAGGCTGAATGATTTTGATATATAATTTTTTAAGCGGTTTATATATACATGTCATCCAAAACCACCTTAAAGGATAGTAGATCATATGAATTACGATCCACTTAACTCCTTTCCAGAAACAGAGGAATATACGCTGACAAAATGAAACCACAGGAATAACAATTTCATTGTAAAATGGCAGCACAACATATTTCCAGAAAAGATAACAAGGTTAACAAACTAGATACAACACAGGGTATAAAACGTAATTCCATATAAATCTAGTTATAGGCAAAAACCATCGTTTCCAAACGAAGAGAATAAAAGGATAGATGAGGACACTCCATAGCCAAGAAATAGGATAAACGAACAAGAAACGTATAATGTATCTCCAAATAAATTCAATCACAGGTTGAATAATTCTTGTTCCTATCCATATGAGGGGCTTAGTGATAAAATATATCCATAGCTTACACAAAATTTGAAATACAAAATAAAAGGGAAAATACAAGACAAAAAAGATGCCTCGCAACACGTACTTTATACTTTGAGCTACTCCACTAATACTTTTCACTTCCTTTTTTATAAGTGAGTTTCGTTCATTTACCTACTCTATTATATAAAATAAATTGAGCAAGCAAATATATTTTTTAGCTCAATGAGAATTATATACAAAAACACCCTTCTATAATAGAAGGGTGTCTAGAACCTTATTATTCTACAGTAACTGATTTTGCTAAGTTACGTGGTTTATCTACATCGCAATCGCGGTGCAATGCAGCGTAGTAAGAGATTAATTGTAAAGGAATAACCGCTGCTAGTGGTGAAAGTGTTTCATGAACTTTTGGAATCACGTAGCGATCTTCTTCTGTTTCTAATCCTTTCATTGAAATGATACAAGGATTAGCTCCACGTGCTACTACTTCTTTTACGTTACCACGGATGCTTAAGTTTACATGCTCTTGTGTTGCTAATGCAATAATTGGCGTATTGTTTTCAATTAAAGCGATTGTTCCGTGCTTAAGCTCTCCTCCAGCAAATCCTTCTGCTTGGATGTAAGAGATTTCTTTTAGTTTTAACGCACCTTCTAAACCTACATAATAATCAACAGAACGTCCAATAAAGAATGCGTTGCGAGTTGTTGCTAAGAATTGAAGAGCAATGCTTTCCATTTCTTCTTTGTCGTCGCAAAGTACTTCCATTGTGTTTGCTACGATTGCTAACTCTTGAACTAAATCAAATTCTAATTCAATGCCGCGTGTTTTTGCTGTTACAGCCGCTAAAATTGATAGTACTGCTAATTGAGCTGTATAAGCTTTTGTCGATGCTACAGCAATTTCCGGACCTGCATGAAGTAATAACGTATAATCAGATTCACGAGATAATGTTGATCCCGGAACGTTTGTGATTGTTAACGCTTTGTAACCTAGTTCTTTAATTTGAACTAATACTGCACGGCTGTCAGCTGTTTCTCCACTTTGAGAGATAAAGATAAACAATGGCTTTTCAGATAAAAGCGGCATGTTATAAGAGAATTCACTTGCTACGTGCACTTCTACCGGAACCTTCGCCCACGTTTCAATGAATTGTTTACCTACTAGGCCTGCATGATAGCTTGTTCCACATGCTACGATATAGATGCGGTCTGCTTCATCCATTGCTCCTAAAATGTCTGCATCAATGTGCAGTTCATTGTTCTCATTTTGATACTCTTGAATGATTTTACGAACAACTAAAGGCTGCTCATCAATTTCTTTTAACATATAGTGAGGGTACGTACCTTTTTCAATATCACTCGCATCAAGCTCTGCTGTATAAGGTGCTCTTTCTACCACTTCACCATCAAGCGTTTTAATTGTTACGCCTTCTTTTGTAACAATTACTGTTTCTTTATCCATTAATTCTACGTACTGATCTGTCACTTGAAGCATTGCCATAGCATCGCTCGCTACAACGTTAAATCCTTCGCCAACACCTACAAGAAGTGGGCTTTTATTTTTAGCTACGTAGATTGTATTTTTATCTTCGTTATCAACAAGAGCTAGTGCATAAGAACCGTGAAGCAAGCTTACTGTCTTACGGAACGCTTCTTCTACATCTAAGCCTTCTGCTGCGATTTTTTCAATTAACTGAACGATTACTTCTGTATCCGTTTCGCTTTTGAACGTTACATCTTGTAAATATTCACGTTTTAAAATAGCATAGTTTTCAATTACACCGTTATGCACAAGTGTGAAGCGTCCAGATGTACTTTGATGCGGATGAGCATTTTCTTGGCTTGGTACACCATGAGTTGCCCAACGCGTATGACCAATACCTGCTGGTGCTACAACACTGTTATCTACTGCCTGACGCAATTCTGCAATACGGCCTTTTTCTTTGAATACGTGTACGCCTTCATTGTTAACAATTGCAATACCAGCTGAGTCATAGCCACGATATTCTAACTTCTCAAGACCACGTAATAAAATTTCTTTCGAATCTTCTGTTCCAATATATCCTACAATTCCGCACATAGATAAAATCCTCCTTCATGTATGAAAAGAGAGTCTCTTTTCATCATCAATGATTATCATCTCAATGCTTTTGTCCAATAAGTCACCTCATTGTTTTTCACATCAAGTTTTCGGCCGTGATAATCAACAACCGGGAGGCATCCGCCGATACTTCGATAAACCTCCTCCTCGTCAACTAAGTCGTTTCCGTCCCTTTACTTAGTTCAGGCGCTTTGTATTCACTTTTAAACTAGATTGTTCACTCCTTTACATAAATTAAGAGACGAACAGATTTAATATTACAATAAGAAGTGAGAAAACGTCAATTATCTTCTTTACTATCTGTAAAAACAGCCTTTAGCATCAGATAATTTCCAAGAATTTTTCTCAACAATATAAAAATATGCATAAGCAGCTTGAAACGTCACCGCTTATGCATATAATTAATGAATTACTCTAAGCCCATTTCTTCTTTTACTACTTCTACGATACGCGTTACATAAGTTTCACACTCTTCTTGTGTTTGTGCTTCAACCATAACACGTACTAACGGCTCTGTTCCTGAAGGGCGTACAAGTACTCGGCCATTACCGTTCATTTCTTTTTCCACTTCTTCAATAACCACTTTTACCTTCTCGTTATCTGTAACATGATGCTTATCCGTTACTTTTACATTTACAAGAAGCTGAGGATATTTCTTCATTTCAGCTGCTAATTCTGATAAAGGCTTTTTCGTTGCTTGCATAATGTTTACAAGCTGAATAGCTGAAAGCATACCGTCACCTGTTGTGTTGTAATCTAAGAAAATAATATGACCTGACTGTTCTCCACCTAGGTTATATTGATTAGCTTTCATTTCTTCCACTACATAACGGTCGCCTACACCAGTTTGTGCACTTTCAATCCCGCTAGCTTCTAGTGCTTTATAGAAGCCTAAGTTACTCATAACGGTAGAAACAAGCGTGTTTTTCTTTAAACGTCCTTGTTCATACAAGTATTTTGCACAAATGAACATGATTTGATCACCGTCTACAATCTCACCTTTTTCATCGATTGCGATTAAACGATCTCCGTCTCCATCAAATGCTAACCCAACATCCGCTCCTTTTTCTTTTAAGAAGGCACTTAATGCTTCCGGATGTGTAGATCCTACACCGTCATTGATGTTTAATCCGTTTGGTGATGCCCCCATTGTAGAGATATCCGCATCTAAATCTGCAAATAAATGTGCTGCTAAAGATGACGTTGCTCCGTGCGCACAGTCTAATGCCACATGAATACCTGAGAAGTCTTCATCAACCGTTTGTTTTAAGTATTGAAGATATTTTTGTCCACCTTCGAAGTAGTCATTTACCTGACCTAAGTCTCCCCCAACAGGTCTTGGTAATTGATCTGTTTCACTATCCATTAACGCTTCAATTTCATTCTCTTGTGCATCTGATAGTTTAAATCCATCTGGACCAAAGAATTTAATTCCGTTATCTTGAACTGGGTTATGTGAAGCAGAGATCATGACTCCTGCTTGTGCGCCAAGTGCCTTTGTTAAATACGCTACCCCTGGAGTTGAAATAACGCCTAATCGCATAACTTCTGCTCCAATTGAAAGCAATCCTGCAACAAGCGCTCCTTCTAACATATGACCAGAAACGCGTGTATCGCGTCCGATTAATACCTTTGGTCGCTCTGAATCTTTTGTTAGAACGTAACCACCTAAGCGTCCAATTTTAAAAGCAAGCTCAGGAGTTAATTCACTATTGGCAACTCCTCGTACTCCGTCTGTTCCAAAATACTTACCCATTAATTTTCTCTCCTTCATGTCAAAACATTTAGTTTCCTGATGTATTATCTGTCTGTCCATCTACGGGTGTAGAATTTTCATCACTTTGATTACTACTATCGTCACCAGTTTCTGTATTATCTGTTGGTGTATCTGTATTATCTTCAGGTGTATTAGTCTCTTCGCTTGGTTTATCAGTTGAATCACCTGAATTTCCCGTCCCAGGATTTGTTTCAGATCCTGATCCAGTTCCCGTGTCTGGCTTTGTTTCTTGATCGCTCGTGCTTCCACTTGTTTCTTTATCCGTTTGTTCATCATTTGTCCCTGATTGTTTTTTCGCTGTTACACGAACTTTTGCCTGTTTAGTTGATAGTGTTGATGTAACAGAGTCAGGACTATTTATTATAATAGGAACCGTGTGCTCCCCAGCAGATAAATTCCCTACATTCGCTGACAAGCTAATGCCGCTTTTCGTCAACTTATCTAAATCAGATTTTGGTCCTTTTACATCGGCATCTACTGAAGTAGGAGAAAGCAGTTCATACGTGTACTTTGAGGATTGACCAATTAAAGAAACCGGTAAATTCTTAAATGACTTAATCTCAGCTGCGCTTTCGTCCGTTTCTTCTGCGTCTTTCTCATCACCTTGTTTGTCTACTTCCACATGAACGGTAATTTGTTTAGGACTTACACTATCTATTCCGTCTGGAACAGGGACGTTCACCTTAATATCTTTAGATTTCGTAATACCGGTAACATCGACTGGAATATTATCAATTTTATCGATTTTTTCTAAAGAATCAGATGGACCGATAATTTTCACTGCATCTGTTTTAGGCTCTAGCTTCGTAATGTTGACACCGTCGCCTGGCGTGCCTCCTTGAATCACACCGATTGGCACTTTTTTACTAATATTTTTCACTGGGATTGTTACATTGACCGTTTCTGGTTGAACTGTTACATTCAATTTATTTAAATTCTTGTCTAGTGCGACAACAGTTGCTTGTTTCGTCACTGTTTTTGAAGCATTATCTAAATCAATAATAGCTTTCACATAAGCAACTTGATCTAATTGACTTGATGCGCCCGTTACCGTGACGGCTCTTGGACTAACGGTTGCTTCCCCTGCTTCATATCCATTCTTGACTTTGTTTTTATCATAGCTTGCCTCTACTGAAAACTGTTTTGAATCGCGTTCTTCAATTGTTACGTTTACAATATCAGGCTTAACCACTACGTTTAAATTATCAGAGATATTTCGATACTGAACCTTGACTCTATGCTGCCCTAAGCTTAAATTATCAAGGTCAATATAAGCTTGATAATCTTTTTGTAGCTTTGTTTGAGCCAAAATATTTTTAGGACCTTCCAGTGTCATAATGACCGTATCCGGAACACCTCTTACAATTCTGTTCTTCTCATTGTAGGATACTTGAACCGGAACATCTGTTAATGTTTCTACTCCAGTGTTGGCAGAACTGCTTCGGTTCAGAATTTTATTTGATGAACTGGTACCATCATCTAAATTAACAGATAAATATAACATGAAGGCTAACAGCAACGCGATAATTTTCATAACCCACGATCGATTCATCAATTTATCCATTCTTCTTCAACCTCCATTGCCAACGAGTGGAAGAAGTTGCTTTAGAAGTTGTGACTAATTCTTTTTCTAGCATTTCTCTCAATGTATCAATTGTCAATTCACGATACAATTCACCGTTTTTGGTAACGGAAATGCCTCCAGTTTCTTCAGATACAATGACAGTCACACTATCTGTTACTTCACTTATTCCTACAGCAGCACGATGGCGAGTACCTAATTCTTTTGAAATAAAAGGACTTTCAGATAAAGGTAAGTAACATGCTGCAGCGGCTACTTGATCCCGCTGTAAAATAACCGCTCCATCATGAAGTGGTGTATTCGGTATAAATAAGTTGATTAATAATTCAGAAGAAATATTAGAGTTGAGTGGTATACCTGTTTCAATATAATCACCCATACCCGTCTCTCTTTCGATTGAGATCAATGCACCTATGCGTCTTTTAGCCATATAATGCGTTGCTTTTATAATCGCCTCAATCGTAACGGTACGTTCATCTTCTTCAGGCAAATTACTGCGTGAAAACAAACGTCCTCTCCCAAGCTGTTCAAGCGCTCGGCGCAGCTCTGGCTGGAAGATAATAATGATAGCTAAAAACCCATACGTTAACGCTTGGTCCATTAACCATTGCAGCGTATTTAGTCCAAGGAAGTTACTTATAAAGCGGACAACTAAAATTACCGTGATTCCTTTTAAAAGCTGTACTGCTTTTGTACCTCTTATGACCATAATTAATTTATATATGACGAACCATACCAGGAGAACATCAACAATTTTTCCTAAATATGAGAGGATTGGCAGGTCTCCAATAGGCATCTTCTCACTTCCTCTATATATGTAATAAAGATAACATAACCGTTTTATTATACCATAAAACAAAATTACACTGTAAATTACATCTTATTTTTAAATCCTTGTTCCTATATATAATGTAGCCTTCTTTTTATATAAATAAAACCGTCCACTGTTCCTCTCTAACAAGATAAGCGGACGATTTTATGTTTCAACTATTAAAAGTCAACAGCTTGTTTGGCATGAGTTTTGACATTATACCATACCCAGTCAAAAATCTTGTCTAACTCTTCAATATTGCCTGTCACTTCTCCTGCAGAAGCTAGGTACTTATCCCCATGTATAACAGTAACGTTTCCATCTACTTTTCCTTCAATTTTAATATCGCCATTTCTCACAGTAATATCACCTTTGACGGTCTCACCTTTTGGTACAACGACTGTTTTATCGTGAATGACCAGGTTCGGCTGCTTTGAAACAGAAAAGTCTTCATCCGTTTCCCAAGCTGAAAACACCGTGCCGGACATTAACAGCATAAATACAGCAGCTGCACTAAGAATCGGATGGTTTGTAAACCATCTATTCATTCGAATTCGATTCTTCTCACGGGGTAACCCGGCCATAACACCTGCTGTAAAGTTCATAGGTAATTCTATATGAGAAGTGCTTTGCACAAATGCAATCGTTCTTTTTAACTGATGCATATGCTGCTGACAACCTTTGCATTGATGCAAATGCTCTTTTAATAACAGCTCATCTTCTTTTGTAATATCTCCATCTAAATGCTCATGAATGAGGTTTACATACATTTTTGGACATTTCATTCTTAGTTCACTCCTTACAAGTGGCGAAGTCGATTTCTTAAAGCTTCACGTCCTCTGTGAATTCTAGTCTTTACCGTGCCAAGAGGCAGGTCTAAAATATCGCTGATTTCTTTTAACGACAGCTCATCTATATATTTTAGGACAATGACAGTTCGATATTTCTCAGGTAGCTTTAATATTTCCGACTGAATGAATTCTTGCAACTCTACTTGCTCTAGCTCTTCCTCTGGTAAGGCCTGATCGGCAGCTATTTGAGAGTACATATTTAACCCGTCGGTCCCGGCTACTTCTGCATCTAAATAATAGTCTGGCTTTTTTTTACGAATTCGATCAATACAAAGATTTGTAGCAATTCGATATAACCAAGTGGAAAACTTTTTACTCGTGTCATAGCTATGAATATTTACATAGGCTCGAATAAACGCTTCTTGTGCAGCGTCTTGCGCTTCTTCCCGGTTTCCTAGCATTCGATAACATAGATGAAAAAGTTTATCCTTGTGATATTCTACTATGTCAGCAAACGCATCTTGGTCACCTTTTTTTACTTTTTTTATTTTTCTTTTTAATAATAAATCCATGTAACGGTTACCTCCGCCCATTGCGGGATAGTATATATACGTGTACTTTATCATAAAGTTTCACTTATGCTTAATTATTTTAACAAAAATTTGTCAAATACGTTTAAAAAGATCGTACGTAGGTTATGTAATTAGTATAGATGAAAAGAGGAGGAGTGGAAAGCTTGACTCATACAAAAGAAAACCTTTTGAATCAAATTGAAGAATGTAGAAATAACATGGTCACTCTTGCAGCAGAAAATCCTTTATCATCACTAACAGTGGTGAGAGTAAGTTCAGAGCTAGATGGTCTATTAAATGAATATGAAAAGTTTTTTTCTATATAAAGAAGCTCTCGAATCCGAACTAAGAGCTTCTTTTTTTTATCTTCACATATGTTTCATATACCTTTTGGTAGGTAATAATGCTTTATACTAATTTTTCTCCTAAAAGTGAGCCCATTAATGCAACAGCTACGGTAGCTGTTTTATTCCGTTCATCTAAAATAGGATTCACTTCCACAAACTCGGCAGAAGTGATTAGCTGAGATTCTGCTAACATCTCCATAGCTAAATGACTTTCTCTGTAGCTTATTCCACCGATAACTGGAGTTCCTACTCCAGGTGCATCATGTGGATCCAATCCATCTAAATCGAGTGATAGATGAACGCCATCTGTTTTATCACGCAAATATAAAATTGTTTCTTCCATTACTTTTGTCATACCCATTCGATCTATCTCATGCATCGTATACACTTTAATCCCTTTTTCCTTTATTAGCTCTTTTTCTCCTTCATCTAAAGAGCGAGCTCCGATAATCACAATATTTTCGGGCTTGACTTTAGGGGTATAGCCACCAATTCGAGTCAATGCTTCGTCTCCTATACCTATACTTGCCGCCAATGGCATACCGTGAATATTTCCAGAAGGAGACGTATCTGCTGTATTTAAATCTCCGTGTGCATCATACCAAATCACGCCTAAATTTTTATAATGACGACTTACTCCTGCTAATGTTCCGATAGCGATGCTGTGATCTCCCCCTAGCACTAAAGGAAACCTTTTATTTGTAATAACATCACTTACGGTCTGAGCAAGCCTTTCGCTAGCATCCGCTACAGCTTTTAAATTCTTTAAGTTTGTATTTTCATCACTATGTACTCGTTCAGCTAAGGCAATTTCAATATTCCCTTTATCTTCTACACTATATCCAATATTCTCGATGCGTTCAATAACACCTGCATATCGTATCGCACTTGGCCCCATATCGACCCCTCGGCGAGTTTGACCTAAATCCATTGGTACTCCAATAATTGAAAGCTTATTCATAATATGTCCCCCCATCACAAATGTTGCTACTCTCTTATTGTAACGGCTAAATGAGCGATGGCTCAACTCAACACTTTTTTGAATATATATACAATTCTAATTTGTAGAAACTGCATAAAAAAACCTTTAAGCAAATTGCTTAAAGGTTGTATGTTTATATGTATGGTGGAGCCTAGCGGGATCGAACCGCTGACCTCCTGCGTGCAAGGCAGGCGCTCTCCCAGCTGAGCTAAGGCCCCAATATGTTTTTTTATATATAAATGGAGCGGAAGACGAGGTTCGAACTCGCGACCCCCACCTTGGCAAGGTGGTGTTCTACCACTGAACTACTTCCGCTTATTAAAATGAGCCATGAAGGACTCGAACCTTCGACCCTCTGATTAAAAGTCAGATGCTCTACCAACTGAGCTAATGGCTCTCTATGGCTGGGCTAGCTGGATTCGAACCAACGCATGACGGAATCAAAATCCGTTGCCTTACCGCTTGGCGATAGCCCAGTAAAGATGGTGGAGGGGGGCAGATTCGAACTGCCGAACCCGAAGGAGCGGATTTACAGTCCGCCGCGTTTAGCCACTTCGCT
>NZ_JAWRXD010001128.1:0-253 GCF_046535215.1 Priestia sp. SIMBA_032
GAAAGCCGGGGAGGGCGGCATAAGATGGCTGCGCATGTCACCTCAAATGGTCAATTCGTCGTTTTCGAGGGCGAGGCGTGGTAGGAATTTTGCGTTTTCGAATCGCAAGATCACTTCTTTTGCCGCGCAGGCACAGGTGCCTGTACAGGGCCGTCGTTCAATTACGCGACAACGATATTTCCGTAGGCGGATTCGATCGAGCGATCAACGATGTCGAGGTTGGCATCAAAGTGCCATCGTGGGGCCGCTACTT
>NZ_JAWRXD010001129.1:0-253 GCF_046535215.1 Priestia sp. SIMBA_032
GTTTCATTACGCCATTTCGCAACTAGCTTTTGCGCAAATATATCAAGCTTCTTCAAATCCTTTTTCCCGTAGAAAACTGCATACAGTAAAATAATTACAGTAATGATTTGAAAATTAGAGAACTTTCCTGTTTGATAATAGTCCACTGCCCCTAATGTTAAAATAAACACTTCATTTACGAGGAGTACAATCCCCATAATAAAGCTCGCCTTCTTCAAACGGAATCCGTAACGGAGTAAAAAGAAACCGATAG
>NZ_JAWRXD010001130.1:0-253 GCF_046535215.1 Priestia sp. SIMBA_032
TATGTCGATTTTAAAGAAAAGAGGTTTTTCAGTAACAAAGAAAATATTTTCTTTGTTACTCGTTTTGTGCTTTGTTACATCTTTTACAACTAGTGCTTTTGCTGAAGAAAGGTTGCCAAGTTCTTACCCTTCTAAACAAGAACTCGTTCAGGCAGCAAATGAATTAGAATATATTTTCACGGATATTATTGTCGAAGATAAAGCTACTGGGGAATATAACGTTAATGAACAAGAATTAGATAAATCAAAATAC
>NZ_JAWRXD010001131.1:0-253 GCF_046535215.1 Priestia sp. SIMBA_032
CTGTCTCGATGTCGAAATCGGGTTCCGCAAGCCATTGGAGTTGCAGCCCCTCCCACGCGGTGTGGATCCACCGGGAGGCTTGGCGCGGATCGACGCTTTCATCGATCACCCCCACTGCCTGAAATCGGCGGATGCTCTCGGTCATTCGTCTGTCGCCCTCTCGCCACCGCTCCTTGAAGTACTTATGAGCCGGGTGGCTGGGATCACTCGACTCGCCGAACATCGCGGTGTGAAGGCGGACGATATTGATTCG
>NZ_JAWRXD010000140.1:0-455 GCF_046535215.1 Priestia sp. SIMBA_032
CTCCGCTCCTCGCTGAACGAAGTGTGCGAAGAGAAACTGATCGAACTCAACCCGCTGGCAGGCTGGACGTACTCCCGTAAGGAATCCCCGCTGAAGAATGATGACGTGGTTCCGCTCGCGCCGGAGGAACAAGCTGCGATCTTAGCCATGCTGCAGGGCCAGGCTCACAAAAATTTACGGTAGATGGATGCCAGCGGCAGATCTACAAGCGGGACGAAGTGCAGAAAAATTTGTGGGTAACAAATGACAGCATCTGAAGCTGAGAAATACAACCGATTATAAATCGACCTAACAATCAATTACTTAATAACACCATTAAACTAGCGAACCTTCGAAAATGATGGCATATTGAGATGATAGCCGAGCTTTTTGAGGTTTGCGATGGATCCAAAACAAAACGGAAAGAAATTTTCCAAAAGAATATATTACCCTCGCATAGCTGGAACCTTACTATG
>NZ_JAWRXD010001132.1:0-253 GCF_046535215.1 Priestia sp. SIMBA_032
GCCGGAACTCGTAACTCTCGTGATAGGCGTTCGCGTCATTGAGCACCGGGCCGAAACGATAGAAGCGGCCCGGACCGCGCTCGACCACGCCTTCCTCGGCCATGCGGGCCAGGACGCGGTTGGCGGCGGCGCGATCCACCTCATACCGGCGCATAACGTCGGCGACGGCGATCTGCTCCGGCGCAAGGTTCGCGAATCGAGCGCGCACCAGATCGCGATAGATGCGCTCTTCGCCGCTTTCGGGAATGGCGCG
>NZ_JAWRXD010001133.1:0-253 GCF_046535215.1 Priestia sp. SIMBA_032
GATCGCGTCGAAGCCGATGAACGAGAAGCAGACGACGGTGGCGCCTCCGATCACCGCACCGAGGTGGACGCCGGTGTGGAGGAGCGGCGTCAGGCTGAAGGGGGTGCCGGTGCCGGCGCCCGCGTTCAAGGCCGTCCAGGTCAGGACCACGAACACCGCGATCAGCACGATCTGGAAGACGACGAGGATGCCGTTCACGCGCGACGTCGACGACATGCTGAACAGGTTCATCGCGGTGATGACCGCGACGTAG
>NZ_JAWRXD010001134.1:0-253 GCF_046535215.1 Priestia sp. SIMBA_032
GTGTTCCGCGAGCCGAGGCCGGTGTCGGTCACAGGGGTGAAGGGCGAGGCGGTGTCGGTCGATGATCGCGGTTTCCTCTCGGCCTCGCCGGCGGTCCTCGATGGGCGCCGGGTCGTGTCGTGGGCGGGCCCGTGGCCGATCGTCGAGCGCACGTGGGATCCGTCGCGTGAGCGGCGCGCGCATCGGTTTCAGCTGGTCGACGATCACGGGTCGGCGTGGCTGGCGGTGTGGGAGCGCGGCGTGTGGCATCTGG
>NZ_JAWRXD010001135.1:0-253 GCF_046535215.1 Priestia sp. SIMBA_032
GTCGGGGTCGGTGGTGGAGAACACCTCGGTGGCCCCGCAGTCGGTGAACGCCTGTTCCATGATGGCGACCTCGGCGGCCGCAGCGGCGCCGGGTGCGTCGGATTGGGCGACCAGCAACGCCCCGGCGTTGCGGTCCAGGCCCATCCTGAGGTGGTCTTCGACGGCGTTGATCGCCACCTTGTCCATGAACTCGAGCATCGCCGGACGGATGGTGGAGGTGATGGCCAATACGGCCTTCGAGGCGGCATGAACC
>NZ_JAWRXD010001136.1:0-253 GCF_046535215.1 Priestia sp. SIMBA_032
TTGAAGCGATGTGAAGTTGGCTGGAGTGTTACGACAGGTGATATTGGGGTTAATAGAAGAGAGAGAACATCTGATGGAACAGCGAAGATGGGAACACATATAGATGGTGTTGTAGATAAACGAATTGGTATGTTAGCAATAAGAGATGCTGAAACGAAGGAGTTATCTGGGGTTTTAGTATTTTGTACTGCGCATCCGAATGTTTTAAAAGGTGATAGTGATGAATTATCAGCGGATTATCCTGGAATGACGA
>NZ_JAWRXD010001137.1:0-253 GCF_046535215.1 Priestia sp. SIMBA_032
GGAGGACGAGGACTCGGTCTCCGGCGTGCCGGGCCTGTCGCGCATTCCCGGCGCCGGCCGGCTCTTCCGTTCCGAAGGCACAGAGCGCCGCCGCACCAATCTCATGATCTTCATCCGCCCGACCATCATTCGCGACGAGGCCGACATGCGGGCCGTGACGGATAATCGCTACGGCTATATCCGCGGCCAGCAGATGGCCAGCGATCCGCAGGGCGCCTCCTCGCTGGAGTCTATTGTCGAGATGATGATGGTC
>NZ_JAWRXD010001138.1:0-253 GCF_046535215.1 Priestia sp. SIMBA_032
CCTGTTGTTGACGCTTTTACATTCCCGCTAACAGCGAGGCCTCTCCGTGTTCAGAAACAAACATTTGTGCGGAAAAATCTAATTTCGCACCCGTTGGGTGGGATGACAGCTGTTACATCACGTTACAATCGCGACCTAGACTCGGCTTCAGCGCGTGCCATGCAGCGCATATCGTTGAAACCGCGCTTGAAAAAAACAAGGTCTCGATCGCCGATAAGGAGAGGACGTTGATCCCGCCATCCAGCAACTGGAT
>NZ_JAWRXD010001139.1:0-253 GCF_046535215.1 Priestia sp. SIMBA_032
CAATTTCTGCAAGCTTATCAAAGAAATCCACTAGTACCTTTTGATGTAAATTTTTAGGTCTGGAAATTAGATAATGGGCAAGGCCGAATATACCGTGAAGAAAATCAATTTGTTCAACTCGATCATCATGAGATAGCTGATCAACCCGCTTTAGAAAATGTCTGATATTTTCGTAGAGTATCTCATCGATAGAATCTAATGCTTCACTTAAATCTATTGATGTCAGATTTTTCTCTGTTACAAAATTTAACAT
>NZ_JAWRXD010001140.1:0-253 GCF_046535215.1 Priestia sp. SIMBA_032
GCCGGCGGCCGGGACTCCGCCATTATCGCTCGACGACTCTTCGGTGACTCGGCGCCGGCCGGTCTCGCCGCCCCGTCCCGCTGCCTACCGGTTGAGAAACGGCTTGCCGGGCCCCGCCTGCGCCCGCCACTCTGCCGTCTCCATGGAAAGCGCCTCGAAACCGGACGGCGCCGCGCCGGAGGGCGGCTGGGACGGCCGGGTCTGGCGTCTGGCCGGGCCGATCATCCTCGCCAATCTGACGGTCCCGCTGCTG
>NZ_JAWRXD010001141.1:0-253 GCF_046535215.1 Priestia sp. SIMBA_032
TCAATAGCCAAAATTTGCGATTTAGTTCCTATACTCAGTGGCAAGACATTGGAGACCTCATGACCACTTCTCGCTCGACCCCCGCCGAGAGCCCTTCTGGCCGCCTGGAGGCACCGAGCCTCGTGAAGATGGCCACCGATGCCATTCGCAAGAAGATCCTGTCCGGAGAACTCGCTCCGGGCGCCAGGCTCATTGAGGAAAGACTGACTGAAGAGCTCGCGATCAGTCGGCCTCCACTGCGCGAAGCTCTACG
>NZ_JAWRXD010001142.1:0-253 GCF_046535215.1 Priestia sp. SIMBA_032
ACCCCGATGGACCGCTGATTCTAAATACCAGTGGCGTCAGCAATCCAGGGTATAGGGCAGGTCTGCTGGATTGGAATACGGTCAGTGAGAATGTGCTTCGAAGCACCACGCATGCTTTAGTTGTAGGAAGCGTCAACACGGCGATCAATGGGGGAAGCTTAAAAGATAATCTCGGTAGTGCGGCTCTTTCCGAGGGACTTGATCTAACTGCAGCCTTTGGCAATAAACAGGTCGGTGACTTGGCCAATTACTT
>NZ_JAWRXD010001143.1:0-253 GCF_046535215.1 Priestia sp. SIMBA_032
TTCACCACCTTGTATGGGAGATCGTCGATAATAGTATCGATGAAGCGTTAGCAGGATATTGCGATGAAATTAACGTTAGTATCGAAGAAGATAATAGTATTCTTGTAACGGATAATGGACGTGGTATTCCAGTTGGTATACAAGAAAAAATGGGACGTCCTGCAGTAGAGGTTATTATGACTGTCCTCCACGCTGGTGGTAAATTTGGCGGTGGCGGTTATAAAGTTTCTGGTGGTTTGCACGGTGTTGGTGC
>NZ_JAWRXD010001144.1:0-253 GCF_046535215.1 Priestia sp. SIMBA_032
GCTCGATCCGCTCCGGGCCTCCGGCGCGACACCGGACAACGGGCAGGACCACGCAGGCGAGTCCAGCTGAGGGTGTGGCGTGACCCGATCCTCGAGCGCACTTCGGTGACCATCCGGCACCGACGACGATCCGGTGGCGCCGCTGTGGCGCGGCGCCCAGGTGTTTCGTCTCCTGAGTTTCCTGTACGCCTTGGGTTTTCAGCTCGCCGTGTACGACGATTACGAGCGGGTGGGCTGGAGCTGGTTCTGTTTT
>NZ_JAWRXD010001145.1:0-253 GCF_046535215.1 Priestia sp. SIMBA_032
CGTGCCGACCAGCGAGCGCGGCAGCGCCGGCAGCGCGTCGGCACGTGCGGCGGAGGACGCGTGCACGATCAGGTCGAACTCGCCGAGCTCGCCCAGCGTCTCCAGATAGCGTGGATGCACGCGACCCGGCTCGCCCAGCGCGTCGGCCAGGGCATCGGCGCGTGCCGGCGTGCGGTTGACGACGAACAGGTCCGCAACCCCGGCATCGAGCAGCGCCGGGGCGACCCCGCGCGCGGCACCGCCTGCGCCGATC
>NZ_JAWRXD010001146.1:0-253 GCF_046535215.1 Priestia sp. SIMBA_032
CATCTATAATCTTAGAAGAAATTAATATTGAGTAATACATTGGACTCATTTGGTTATATTTTTACTAGAGTAACACAAAAATAAGATATTCATTCTGAATGATTGAAATGATTAACGAGTCCACGAATATGTTAAAAATGGTATTTGGCGGAATTGCAGGAATTTCTTTATTAGTAGGCGGTATTGGTGTTATTAATATTTTGCTTGTATCTGTAACGGAACGTACGCGTGAAATTGGTATTCGTAAAGCACT
>NZ_JAWRXD010001147.1:0-253 GCF_046535215.1 Priestia sp. SIMBA_032
GTCTAGAAACATTAGAACAGTTAAAGAAAGACTACAAACTTTAAAAAACAAAACGACCAAATTACATAATGTGCAATTTGGTCGTTACTGTGTGCTCACTTTCTTTAACACTTTTGAAAAATCAACGAGTTCTCCTAATGTTGGAGGTGCTGGTTTTACTAAATACTCTTTATCTTTTTCTACTAGTTTAAAAATATTGTACGTCGTCATCGCATCATCAAGCGCACAATGATGCTTCCCTGTCCCTACTTTT
>NZ_JAWRXD010001148.1:0-253 GCF_046535215.1 Priestia sp. SIMBA_032
GGACTTCAGTCTATTGCAGTCACGCTCGCAATGATGATTCTCACGAAAGGCCTGGCATTAGTGATACTCGATGCCCCTGGAGGCAGCGTTTCGGAGTGGATTAGTGACACGCTGACTAACAGTCTATGGGGCGTAGTACCCGTGTCCGGTCTGGTCGCCATCGCGGTCGCACTGCTATGGGCCGTCTTTCGGCGGACTAATACCGGCGTCGCACTTTACGCGGTAGGCAAGGATCAGACGGCCGCCGCGCTCT
>NZ_JAWRXD010001149.1:0-253 GCF_046535215.1 Priestia sp. SIMBA_032
GTTTCAGCGTATTGCTTTATTCCAAAACGAAATCATTCCCGAATACGCCATTACAAGTAACGGCGGCAATATCCTTCATAACGGGAAACAAGATGGTACTTGGAACAGGACAGTAAAAGAAAGACTATCGGTTGAATGTATAGAGAGAAACGACATACTAAAGGAATTTGGACAAATAGCTCATAAAGATTGGGTTATATCACAAAAAACAGCTGATGATCTATTCCATTATTGCATTATTAAACGGGAGAAC
>NZ_JAWRXD010001150.1:0-253 GCF_046535215.1 Priestia sp. SIMBA_032
CTTTAGATTGACTGAAAATCCTTTTGATTACATGGGAATTGACGGTGCATTCGGATTATTTTTCATATCAGTTTTCGCAATAATTTTTATGTCTCCACTGTTCCTACTCGGAATGTATGTAGGGAAAAAAGGCTGGCTATTTGAGGTCAGTAAACATATACCTGCTGTCAAAAAAATATGGTTTGCCACCGGTCTCTTCTCTTTTACAATTAAAATCTTAGCTATGTTCATAAAACACCCGGTTTTAATTATG
>NZ_JAWRXD010001151.1:0-253 GCF_046535215.1 Priestia sp. SIMBA_032
GTACCAGTGCCATGAAGGCGCCGCCAGTCGCCCAGGCCAGCGCCGCCCAAGCGGGCTGTTGCGCCAGGTAGGCCAAGCCGCCAGTCAGCAAAGCCAGCACACACACCAACAACAGGCTGGAGTTCAACCAACGCTGTGCCATGGCGGCTACTTGCGTCTGGACTGCTGCAGCAGTTGTTGAACCTGGTCCTGAGCGAGGGTCGCCCTGCGCAGTGCCTCGTTGGCAGTCTGCTCTACCAGATCGATGCGGTAG
>NZ_JAWRXD010001152.1:0-253 GCF_046535215.1 Priestia sp. SIMBA_032
GCCATGATCCCAGCGATGAGCGCTCATGGCTACGATCGACCCTATGCCGGTAGCATGGTGGCGGCGGCAGGTGGGCTGGGGGCCATGATACCTCCGAGTGTCGTCATGATCGTGTATGCCGTGGCGGCAGGGGTTTCGGTGACGTCGATGTTCATGGCCGGCATTCTTCCTGGCGTGCTCGTGGCGGTGGTTCTGGTGTCATACAATATCCTCCACTCCTTGAGAAACGGAGAAGGAGGTCGTTTGACAGAAG
>NZ_JAWRXD010001153.1:0-253 GCF_046535215.1 Priestia sp. SIMBA_032
CAAAATTGAATCTATTAAACAATTAGCATAAAAAATAAGCCACAGATTAAAAAGATTAGCGCAGATTTTTTATAATCCTTTTAATCCTTTAATCTTTGGCAAAAAAATAATTTGCGAAAATTCGTGTAATTTGTGGTGAAAAAAAATCCACGCAGATTTGGAAAGATTCAATCAGATGCTTGCAGATTTTATTTCTTGCTAAAAGCTAAATTAAAGCCACAGATTAAAAAGATTAGCGCAGATTTTTTATAAT
>NZ_JAWRXD010001154.1:0-252 GCF_046535215.1 Priestia sp. SIMBA_032
GTATTTTTTACACCATAGTATTTAGAATAAGCAATATTTTCAATTCTGTTAGCACAAGCATCAATTAACTCATTACAATCGTCTACAACTCTTACTTTAAATTTAATCGTATAAGGCGTAAGAGGACCATTTGCCACCACCATTGAATTAGGCACTGTAAAAACAAGTTTTCTAGTCGCGGCATCATAGTTAGCAGTAATTCTGGAGTCCATTGTTATACTACTAAGACCACCAAAAATTACATTTTTAGGA
>NZ_JAWRXD010001155.1:0-252 GCF_046535215.1 Priestia sp. SIMBA_032
AGGACGAGACCCACGCGCAGGACGAGACCCACGAGGAGCACCGGGACTGACGGATTCCGCGGGCGCCGGCCGACCCCGGCGCCCGCGGACACCGCGGTCTGCGGCGTGCCTCGCCTTCACCAGGCAGAGGGCGTCCTGATAGGATGGTGGAGGTCGGCAGTACGCCGATCGACCGGAGCAGGCTGGCAGGAGCTGGTCCTCGGTGGTGGTATCCGGATGCGGTGGCCGTGAGGCAGCAGACCGCAACCGTGT
>NZ_JAWRXD010001156.1:0-252 GCF_046535215.1 Priestia sp. SIMBA_032
GGAGAGGTTAATGAAATTTTAAAAAAATAAAGAGTAAATATAAATGATAAAAAACAGGTAATTGTGATTACGAACAATTACCTGTTTTTTATTCTTTTTGTTTGATGCCCAGTTTTTGATTACAACAATACTTTTTCTTGTTTTAGAGTTTCCTCTAATTCATAAAGAAATTTATTGTGTTGTTATTATAAAAAAAGAAGATATCGATTAAAATGTCTTCTTTTACTTGTACACTTAGTGTTAAGAAGGTAT
>NZ_JAWRXD010000141.1:0-454 GCF_046535215.1 Priestia sp. SIMBA_032
TACGAATCCGATTTCTTTATTACGTACGTGTGCAAGTTCTGTTTCAGACATGTTTGAAATGTTTTGACCAGCTAGTTCGTACGTACCTGTCGTCGGTTTATCTAAGCAACCGATAATGTTCATTAATGTTGATTTACCAGAACCAGAAGGTCCCATAATCGAAGTGAATTCTCCTTGGTTCAGTGTTACATCAATTCCGTGTAATATTTGAACGGACTCTGCACCATTTTGGAAGGATTTCGTGATGCCTTTTAAGTTAATCACTGGGCGACAACCTCCATACCATCTTTTAAGTCTTTTTCAGGCTTAGAGATAATTTCCTCTCCTTTTTTCACTCCAGAAACTTTTGCTTCGCTATCAGTCTCGAATTCAACAGTAACTGCTTGTTCTTTCGCTTTACCGTCTTTTACAACGAAGACAACATTTTTGTCACCTTTTTTCACGATACTGCTTT
>NZ_JAWRXD010000051.1:0-9588 GCF_046535215.1 Priestia sp. SIMBA_032
GCCAAACTATGAGTTTGTAATCAATGAAGACACGACTTTAAATAGCCAAGTGGTGGCAACGGATGTCGATGGCAACCCATTGACGTACGGGTTACTGACAGGTCCAGTAAATGGAACGGTCATTGTGAATCCAGACGGTACCTACACGTATACGCCAAATGAAAATTACAATGGGATAGATAGCTTTAGTGTAGTAGTAAGTGACGGCCAGGGAGGAACGGCAGTTTCTACAATCACGATTACAGTTCTGCCGGTAAATGATCCACCAGTAGGCCCAGATGTTATTACGGTTACTACATTTGAAGAAATCCCAGTTACAGGCCAAATCGTAGCAACTGATCCAGATGGAGACCCTCTAATATACACCTTACAAGATCTACCGACTAATGGGACAGCGATAATCAATCAAGAAGGATTGTTCACTTATATACCAAATGAGAATTTTGCTGGAAACGATACGTTCACTGTACGTATAGCTGATCCAACTGGACAATTTATTATTACTAATGTATTTGTTGTTGTTATACCAGTTAAACAGCCACCTACTGTACCGAATTATTCAATTACTACCCCTGAAAACCAATCCGTAACCAGCCAGGTAGTAGGAACCGATCCGAATGGGGATCCACTCACTTATCGTTTAGGAACCTCTCCAGTAAATGGGAACGTTATAGTAAATGCAGATGGAAGTTTTGTATATTTACCAAATTCTAATTATGTAGGTCCAGATTTATTTACAGTTATTGTAGAAGATTCAACAGGTCTTACAGCAGTGTCTATTGTAAATGTTACAGTTATTGATATGAATGATTCGCCAGTTACGAGTGATGTTATTCTTCAGACTATAGAAAACGTAGCAATCAATGGGCAAGTGTTCGCTACAGATCCAGATGATAATTTACTCACTTTCAGTTTATCTGGTACTCCCTTTAACGGCACAGCTGTGGTAAATGCAGATGGAACATTTTTATATACACCAAACTTTAATTTTATTGGCTTGGATTCTTTTACAGTAGAGGTAAGGGATAGTCGCGGAGCTAGTGCACAATCTCTTGTGACTATAAGTGTAATTCGAGTAAATCAACCACCTCTCGTTATAGATTTATCAATTTCGACTGTACAGGGACAGTTTGTAACAGGGCAAATTCCTGCCTTTGATCCTGAAGGTGATCCACTAGTATATGGGCTGAGTTTAGCGCCACTTAATGGTACCGCCATTATTAATGCAGATGGCACCTTTACCTATGCGCCGAACCCAAGTTTTGTAGGAACAGATTCATTCTCTGTTTTTGCCAGAGATACTCTTGGAAACCAAGGGTTTGGAACTATTACCGTGGAAGTGCAGTCTCAAGATTTACCGATTAGTGCTGAAGGGCTCACTTTAACTACTTTAGCAAATCAACCTGTAAGTGGATCTATTGCCACTGTGAATCCAGCGGGCTTTCCGTTAAGTTATGCTGTAGCCATTTCCCCATCAAATGGAACCGTTGTGTTAAATCAAGATGGTGCTTTAGTTTACACACCAAATCCTGGATTCACCGGAGAAGATGTCTTTAGTATCGTTGTCAGAGATTCAGCTGGAAACCAAAGTATCGCTAACGCTGTTGTGACAGTAGTAGTAGGAGACAGAATTTCAGTTGTTAATAGTGAAATAACTACTTTATTCAATGCACCAGTTTCTGGGCAAGTAAGTGCTACAAATTTGAGTGGAAATCAGTTGTTTTATACACTTACGTCTAATCCTATTAATGGATCTGTCTTAGTTAACCCAGATGGAACATTTAGTTATACACCAAATGCTGGATTCTTTGGAACAGATCAATTCCAAGTGCTTGTAAGTGATGTTCTCGGTAATACAGCTGTTGCAACTGTTTCCATTGTTACGGAAGGACCGGTAGAAAGGGCACCCATTGTGTCTGATCAAACCTTGACTACAATTGAAGAACAGCCAGTGTCAGGGGCAGTGCAGGCAGTTGACCCTCAAGGTGAAGCATTAACCTATACGTTACTTGGCACACCACCAAATGGAATAGTCGTATTAAATCCGGATGGCACCTTTACGTATACACCAAATTCAGGATTTGTGGGAACTGAGTCATTTACAGTGGCTGTTCAGAACCAAACTGGTTTAAACGCCACAGCTACCATACAAGTGACTGTTAACCCACTAGTAAATCAAATTATAGTGACAAATACGACGGTTCGAACAGAGGAAAATCAGTCAGTAAACGATCAAGTATCAGCTCGCGATCAGTTAAACAGGCCGTTAACCTACACGCTTAACACTCCTCCGTTATACGGAACAGCAATTGTGAACCAGGATGGAACTTTTATCTATACACCAACTCCAGGTGTAAGCGGTATTGATCAGTTTGATGTGCTTATTCAGAATGATCAGGGAGGCCAAGCAATTGCACCGGTTATTATAATAATAAATCCAGCCCAGAGCACTATTACACTAGAGGATGTAACAGTGCAAACCCAACAAAATGTGAGTGTCTCAGGGACAGTAATAGCTACCGATTCTCTTGGAAGACCTCTTCGCTTTTCATTGAACCTGCCACCTTTAAATGGAACAGTTAGAATAAATCCGGATGGCACATTCACATACACGCCGAACCCTCAGTTTTTTGGAATAGACTCTTTTGCCGTACTTGTGCAAAACGATCGAGGCAATTCAGCCATTGGAATTGTTCGAGTAGTGGTTCAAGAAAATCAAGATATTATTACAGTTACTCCTCTTACAGTGAGAGGGCAAGCAAACCAACCGGTTACAGGGCAAGTTACAGCAACCGACACACTAGGAAGGCCGTTAACATATCAAGTAAATAATTTACCTTCAAATGGAACAATTGTTTTTAATGCGAATGGTACATTTATTTATACACCCAATATGGGTTTTACCGGTATTGACTCCTTTACCGTACTTGTTCAAAATGATTTGGATCAGTTTGCAACGAGCAGTGTGAACGTTGTAGTTGAAGGAATAAATAATACGATTAGTACACAGGATCAGGAATTGACAATTCCAACAGGTCAAATTATTGGAAGTCAAATTATTGCGGTTGATGCATTAGGAAGACCCCTCACCTACACAGTGGTAACACCGCCTGCAAACGGTGTAGTGATTTTAAATACAGACGGCACATTCACCTACACTTCAAACTTAGGGTTTGTCGGTCAAGATCTGTTTGTTGTAGTTGTAAGGAATGACACTGGGCAAGAGGCATTCTCAGTTGTGACTATTAATTCAACTCCAAGTAATAATATCATTACACCAGGCAGTAATACGTTTACTACTCTTCAGGGGATACAGGTGATTGACAGCGTGCAAGCAACAAATCTATTACAAAGACCATTAAATTACACACTGACTACTGAACCGGCTAATGGCAATGTAACCCTTGATGCTTCTGGGAGGTTTGTATATCAACCAAACTCCGGATTTATAGGAACAGATTTCTTTACAGTATTAGTAAGAGACGATTTAGGCACAGACTCTATTGTGCTAGTTACAATTATAGTAGGTAGGTTACCTCAGCCTCCTATCATAGCAGCCCAAACGTTTAGATTGTTGGTTAATACTATTGCAACAGGACGAATTATCGCCACAGATCCAAATTCTCTACAATTGTTTTATCAAGTGACTCAAAATCCACAAAACGGGCAGTTGCTGGTTGATCGAATAACAGGTGAATTTATTTATGTTCCTAACCCTAATTTTGTAGGAACGGACACTGCTGTCGTGCGTGTAACAAATACGGATGGGGTATCAAGTGAAGCTACGGTTACATTTACTGTAGAAAGGGCGCCTACACCTACACCCCCAATTAGCCGTCCAGTCAACAATCTAAGGAAAAGAAAACGTCTTAAAAAGAAAAAACGCAAACAAAAAAATGACTGCTCTAAAACGAAAAAAGAGAAATCACAGGATGATTGTTCTGAAACAAAAAAAGAGAAATCTCGGGATGATTGTTCTAAAAAGAGAAAAAAATAAGATGTAGAAACTGATCCTTTGGTTGCGAATAAAGTAATTCACGGTTCTCTAATTTCACAAAATAAAAACACCTTCACATTTAATAACTAACATTGAATGTAAAGGTGTTTTTTAGTGAAAAAGAAGAAATGAAGGCTTAAAAATATTAGCAAAAATAAATACAAAAATACATTTAGAAAAAGAAAACATTATTTGATATTTTGTGTATAAGAGGTAACAATAATTTTTATTTATAAAGAAAATTTGCTACGATACTATATTTTTAAGAGCAGTCATCAGCTGATCATAATTGAATTTTTTCACAATAGGAAATAAGGTTTTCTCATATGTCCCTTCATATTTCTGAAACAACTCTAATATAAGAAGACGGTTTGTTTGATGAAATTTATCAATTTTGTGTAAATGATTATTCAAGGTTCTCTTATCAACCGTTCCATCTTTTTTTCTATAATTCTCTCTATTCATTAAACGTTTCTTACACTCTTCCGGTGAAAGGTCTAAAAAAATAATTACATTAGCCTTCTCAAAACGTATATCGTAAGTTTCAAAATACCCCCACCCCTCAATAATCCATTTTTTTTGCTCTACTACCTTGTCTAATTGCCTCCTGAATTTGCGCCTTCGGCGACGAAGCTGTTTAATCCTTTGCATGTTTTTATCACGAAACCATAAGTCCAAATGATAAACAGGTATCATTAGGTCCTTTCCGAGAGAAGTAGCCAATGTTGATTTACCCGCACAACTATTCCCAAAGATTACAATTCTACACATAGAGCTCCCATCACTCCATTTATAAAATTAAAGGCCGCTTATAGAATTTAGTATAGGCTATTAGATTATATTAATAAGCCGTAAAATGGGTCGGCTACTTTAAAATATAACTCTTTCTGCTTACATAATAAGAAGCTACTTTAAAAGATCGATAGCATTTTTTCTGTTATATAATTAAATTTTATGATCATGTTAACTGTATATATGTTTGCAGATACAATAAAGGAGACTTATTACTATATAGAATATATACATAATATTTTTCAATAGTAGCCAATTATCTTTTTAGCACCGTAAAACTCTGATAACCACAAAGGTGTGGATAAGTTTTCTTATTAATTCTATATTTCATGCTTGATCTAAATTGCTTCCATAAAGTGAGCGACTAATAGCCTGATTCACTTATTCTATGTCACAATAACTATATATAACCTTATATAACTTAGAGCAAAGACTTAGACCTGCCCTTTTAGTAATCTATTCCTATCTGTAGAAACCGTTATATCGATATTGGTAAGGTAAATAATACAGAAAATATGAGCTTAGATGTAGATTTTAATACGATGTGGAATATTTGAGGGTTGAAAATTGAGCAACGATTTAAACAAGAGTTAGAAGATCTACAAGCTTTACTGTAATTATAAACGAATCAAATTAAAAGGGTTGAGCCTTGTACGATAAAGAGTTTGATCTCATTAGGTACTTAGGCAATGTATCTAACTTTTAAGATTTAGTTTCTAATCTCGATTGCCCTTTTTATCTAAACAAGCTTATCATGTACAAGTTTAGTGTTGATGTTAATATACAGCTAAAAATAGGTATTTTCCCTCCATACTTTGTCCATTCAATGTTTAATATTTTTCATATAATATATAGCAATGTGAATTTATTTTTCTTCTTTAAGGAGGGGTTTTGTATGAGCAGAGATCATAAGTGTGTATGTGATCAGTTAGAAAGATTACAACCAGGGACACAAGTTGATATATTTCTAAACGGAAATGTACTGGAAGACCTTATTTTTACGAACTTTAATTTGGATACTTTCTGTGCAACTTTTGTTGATGTGGAAACGGAGACAGGAACTATTATTGTTTTAGATTGTAGAGATATACAAGCACTTCGAATTGAGTAGCATTATAAGATAATAGTGTAACAGTGTAACTGCAGAAGAGCTTGTAAAAGAGCTCTTCTGTTAATTTAAAAGGACGCTCTATTCAGATATTATCCAAACTAAGAAAGGGAAACTTAAAATGTCAATTTTTGTTAACCGATTTACCAATCCCAAAATATTTAATTCTAATTCTATAGCCGAGAATCATAATCAGAAGGTATATCATATTGATCTGAATTCAAAATACAGTTCTAAAAGTGTGTGCAGCCTTTTAGAAACTTTTCACCAAGGAAAAAAGGTTAAAAACCTTTTAGTAAATGGTACACAAATAAAAGTTCAGAATTTTGTAGGATTTAACCCTAAGACTGGTCTCGCTACATTTTGGGGAAAGAATGATGGTATTCTTTTAGTTGATTGTGAGCGTATTGATGCTATTACACTTTGAAATAATTTTCGCACTATAATGTCCTGTTCTGTGTCTTGTTAATCAGTGAAGATAACCCTTACTGTAATATTGTTTATAGGGAATTAATAACAGCTATTTTTATACTTCCATATCATTTATACAAATATAAAGTTAATTTACAAACGTCTATAGAATTTACAATACTCTGATGCATATTTTTTCTGCAACAAAAAGGCTTCTTAAAAATAGAAGCCTTTTTAAAATTATTAACCATGGAATAGTAAAAACCAAAAAAGTTTAGTCCTATTAAAATATTCAAAACAATTTAGTTTGTAAGGTTCTATATAAATCACGCCAAATTTTCTATTCTAAGTAGAAAAAGGCTACTGTACAGAAGCAATGGTTTTTCTGTTTTTAGGTTGTATAAATTACTCACTTTTAGTTTATATAACGAGATTTATCAGAATTAAAAAGCTATGTTTCTTAAGCAAGAACATAACTATCAAGGAAATATAATTCAATAGTTACACTATATAGATACTATAGGAGTAGCTACCCCTATCTTTAAATTTCATTGCTTGAAAAGGACAAGCATACAAGCAAAAATTTTTCTTTTTCATATTAATATATTATATCTTAAAAAGGGAGGTGGAGTGTTGAACTTTAATAGCAATGCACTCATTGGAACTGAAACAATACAAAAAATCCTAAGCAAGCAAATTTCCAATTCAATAATTGTTGTTAAAGATTCTTGTAATGTTAATATTTCTATCACAGATACACAAACAGCAATAATTTTACAATCATTATTGCAAGTTTTAACCTTTATTTTAACGTTAATAGGTTTAGATGCTAATTCAATAAGATTAATTACAGTCGAAGTTTTACTCCTTGCAAAAGTTATACAATCTAGCAATCATAAAATTATTATCGAAAATTCTAAAAATGTTCATGCTACTACAACTAATATTGATACAGTTATTCTTATACAAAGTTTTATATTAATTTTGACTATTCTACTAATTATCTAGGACAATGTATAACTAAATAAAGGTCGACTTAAGAAAAGCTGGTTCAAATGTTATCGAGCAAGCATTTAATTTCCTGTTAGCATAATAGATTTAAAATCCTCTTCAGTGATTAACTGAAGAGGATTTCAATGTGTAATGATTATATTATGAAAAGAATTAAGATAAAGATTATATTAACTACCAAATAAATCATATTTATTGGCTTACTTTAAGTAAATTGTCTATATGAATAAAATAACAATAATTATTGTGAACTGAGGCCATGAAACATACATTCAAAAACCTTGCGGCAAACAGAACAACCACTGTACAAGAGCAGTAGTTGTTCTGTTTCTAATCTATATACACTGTACATTTTTAGCAACATAATTATTATTCTCGATATTTATTTTTATAATAAATAATTAAATAGTACAAGCTCTTATTTGAAATTTACATATAATAAATCAAATGTAAATTATAAATTTACATTTAATTTATTGCAATAAGGGGGGATACAAAGGATGATTACAGACTTATTAAGAATCTTAGATCCTGGAACACCAGTTCCAACCTTAGTCGTAGGCGGTGCTACGCTTACTAATCTTGTATTTTCAAGCTTTAATGCTACAACTAATTTAGCTTCTTTTGCAACTAGAACAGGTACTGGGACAAACGCTAGCACAAATATTGTCACAGTAAATGCTAATCAAATTCAAGCTATAACAACAGCTTAAATATATATCTTATTTAGAATTGGACATGCTTCATTTGACTATATATTTTATTAGATATATTTTTAAATCTCCATGTTTGACCAAACACTTACATCTAATTTAATGTAATAAATTCCAAAAATTAACTTAATAATCGTATAATTACAAAAAAACTACTGATGGATCCAGTAGTTTTTTTCTGCTTTTAGGCTGTATACGACATACAAAGACAATTTACATAATCTGTTTAATAAGAATGGCATAGTCTATTCTTAGACCATCCCATTCTTATAGAGTTACATTTAGTATTTAGAACAGTCACAATGATTGCAGTCACAGTGACGATGGCATCTACAATTAGAACGGTGATCATGATGATTATTACATTCATGGTGGTGTTTACAGCTAGAACCATGGTGATGATCGCATTCATGGTGATGTTTACAGCTAGAACCATGGTGATGATTACATTCATGACGACGTCTACATCTACAACAAAATACAAGACGATTCCAACAATTCATATATAATACCCCCTATATATAGAATAGGATATTATATTCACAATAAAAAAAATGGCTTGTATTAGTGTCACCTAGTCTAAAAAATAGGCTCTACAATATAGAATGGTTATCCTTAAAGAAAAAATCTTGATGGTCACAAGTAAAAACCAATATTTTTCTTTTATATATATAAATTGTTTACCAATTTGAACAAACTAATCAAGAGGATAAGAAAGATTTTATAAGAAGGGAAAACCTTTAGATATTGCTTAAATATAATGATTAAATATCCCTCGTAACTTCTCGTAAAAATAAGAAGTTGGTCCCTTATAATTGCTGCGGTTAATAATCTTAATATTTGTTCATATGAAATTTTTTTTAGTAACACAAACCAAGCAATTGGGTCATATGCTGATGAATGAAAAATGAAAGGTTGTGAATAAATGAACTATTATGTTTATGTTCCATATTATCCTCTGATGCGTACTTATCACCCAACTGATCATAAATGCAAAAATTCATATCCTGTAGACATGTATTATACCCATCCTACTTATTTTGATTATCGTTTCTACGCTGTTCCGACTTATCATGAAACAGAATACCAAATGGGCAGAAGAAAAGTTAGAAAAGAAAAAGGTGGTCCAGATTTTGAGGCCCCACCTTATCGTAATTCCGACCTTGAGACTTCATCCTCTCATGATTCAGATTTTGAGACTTCATCTTATCGTAATTCCGACCTTGAGACTTCATCCTCTCATGATCCAGATTTTGAAGCTTCATCTTATCGTAATTCCGACCTTGAGACTTCATCCTCTCATGATCCAGATTTTGAGGCTTCATCTTATCGTAATTCCGACCTTGAGACTTCATCCCCTCATGATTCAGATTTTGAGGCTTCATCTTATCGTAATTCCGATCTTGAGACTTCATCCCCTCATGATCCAGATTTTGAGACTTCATCTTATCATAATTCCGACCTTGAGACTTCATCCCCTCATGATCCAGATTTTGAGACTCCATCTTATCGTAATTCCGATCTTGGGACTTCATCCCCTCATGATCCAGATTTTG
>NZ_JAWRXD010001157.1:0-252 GCF_046535215.1 Priestia sp. SIMBA_032
GTGCAAATCACCGACCGCGGTCGACAAGCACTGGCCAATGGCCCTGCGCGCATAACCGTGACCTGGCTGAAGCAGTTCCCTGAGTTCGCTGACTTTCACGCCGCCAAGCCCCAGGTGAGCGATATGCTAGGCGTGATGCCGACCGGGTCGTCGGCAAGCCCCGACACGACCCCGGATGAGCAACTGGCTGATGCTCACCAGGCACTTATGCAGTCACTGGCCGAAGAGCTTCTTGCGCAGGTGAGAGCTGCC
>NZ_JAWRXD010001158.1:0-252 GCF_046535215.1 Priestia sp. SIMBA_032
CGTTCAAAATATGGACGGGATGGGAGCAATCCAAAAGGCTTTTCTACTTTCGTCCGGGAATTGCCTTAGGATGCTCTTTAGGACAGGATGTTTTAAAAGGCTTGAAGGACTGCCTGACTTCCGCAGTCTGCCAGATGTCCGTTTGTTAAACAAACGCTTCTGGCTGCCCTGTGCTCGGAACTCGCGGCAGTGATTCTGAAAAGAGAACATCAGGAAAAATGAAGTTTAAGAAAATGAAAGGGGAAGAAGATG
>NZ_JAWRXD010001159.1:0-252 GCF_046535215.1 Priestia sp. SIMBA_032
GTTAATACAAAGGTGATTGAAAATCTTTACTATTGGACTGGATTGGTTCATGTGGTTTTATATTTTGACTAATTGATAGCTTTTGAGCCAGCATGCCTATTTAAATTCAAGCTGATTTCAAAAGTATATTTTAATTAACCCAATACTATCCTGAACTGTTTGTTAAAATTCATTATTGTTAAGATAACAATAATGTCAGCCAAGCCTTTTGGAAGAATTTCTCTTTATAAGAACGGGCTTTAAAACCATTGT
>NZ_JAWRXD010001160.1:0-252 GCF_046535215.1 Priestia sp. SIMBA_032
GGCGAGCCCGACGCGATCCATCCCCCGCCGAGGCAGGTCACCATGCTGCGGGTGGGGATCCGGACCACCGACAGACCGAACGCCATCGCCGGCGCGGGTTTGAAATGCGAGTAGGTGTCAAACAGGTGCCCACCGAAGAATCCGCTTCCGGCGGCGATATCGGTGACCGACAGATCGGCGGCGGTGGCCTCTATCGAACCGGTACCACCGGCGTTCACGAACTCGAGGTCGGTGATCTGCCTGATCGCGGCG
>NZ_JAWRXD010001161.1:0-252 GCF_046535215.1 Priestia sp. SIMBA_032
GGGTGGCGACCAGTGCGCAGCCCGCGATCACGGCCGAAGTGGCACCCCAGATCCGTTCGGAGGTGCTCAACAGCTCGCGGACACCGTGCTCCGGAACCAGGGCGGTGTAGGTCTCCCCGGTCAGGCAATAGAAACCGACACATACGCCGAAGGCGGTGGTCGCAGTTTGGCGGTACAGAGCCCCTCGGATGGCGAGCATCGCTCCGAGGGCGACCCCAATCCAGGCGAGGGCGCCCAGAGCTTGACTCATGC
>NZ_JAWRXD010001162.1:0-252 GCF_046535215.1 Priestia sp. SIMBA_032
GATCGAAGAAAGCCTTTCATAACCCTCGTTGCTTGTATGGCAACCTATATGCAAAAGAGAGCGGTCTGATGCGGTTAATACTTTGTTTAGTTTTATTTCCGCAAGCGCCGTCTCATATGAGTTCAGTAAGACCTGCACCAGCTTCCGGTATTCATCCCCCCACGCACATAGACTTGGTAAGGTTTTGTGATCATCATAGTATTCGAAGAGATCAGCATAAGCCTTATGGAGCCCATCAAAATTTCCAACCAG
>NZ_JAWRXD010001163.1:0-252 GCF_046535215.1 Priestia sp. SIMBA_032
CGGTCTGGACCGCCCGAGCGCGGGAACAGCAACCATCAACGGGAAGCTGTATCGCGACCTGAAGAACCCGTTGACGCAGGTAGGGGCGCTTCTCGACGCAAAGTGGGTGCACCCCAACCGGTCGGCGCGCAACCACCTGCGGTGGATGGCGGCATCCAACGGGATTCCGCTGCACCGCGTCGACCAGGTCCTCGCCGACGTCGGCCTGACGGAGGTGGCGGGCAAGAAGGCAGGCGGCTTCTCGCTGGGTAT
>NZ_JAWRXD010001164.1:0-252 GCF_046535215.1 Priestia sp. SIMBA_032
CTGCGACTGAACAGGCGTAAAGGCTCTTGCCGCGCCCGCCCTTGGCCGCAAGCACAGTGATCAGGCCGCTTGGAATGTAGGGGTACCACAGAAATGAAGGCTCGCTTGGCGTAATGCTGGAAGCCGGAATTAGCTTGAGCGCTTTGGGCTTCCGCTTGCGTTTTGTGGTGGTCGAATTTTCAGTAGGGGAATTAGATGTAGGGGGCTCGTCGCCCGAAGAATATCCTTCGCTCATTGTTATATCCGATCATT
>NZ_JAWRXD010001165.1:0-252 GCF_046535215.1 Priestia sp. SIMBA_032
TGGGCGGTGTAGGACGTTGCGCTCATGCTGGATGACCCGTTTCTGTGGTGATCGATGTTTGTTGTCACAGGTTCGCCCCGACGTTCTGCGGGTCGAGGTCCGTTGTGTGCTCGATCGGCGCCCGCCGGCGGTCGAGGAATCGTCGCAGTCCGACGTTGAGAAGGGGATGGACGGTGAGAAGCAAGATCGTGCTGACCATCATCGGACTGGTGAGGACGCTCGAGGCCGCGTCCGGCAATTCTGCGACGAGAT
>NZ_JAWRXD010001166.1:0-252 GCF_046535215.1 Priestia sp. SIMBA_032
CAGCTATTTAGAGCACCTTTAAATTAGCAGAACAATATAAGAATTCAGTTTTAAATTATAAAGTTTTTCTTAAAAATACTACTTATAAAAATCTGTAATATAAGCAATTCCTTGCCTTTTATATACTAATCCTTAATCCGTTATATTTTAAAATCATACGACATAATATAACACTAGATAATCCTTAAAAAACTGATGAACTATTTTAATATTTCCCATATAAAACAAGTAAAAGTCTGAAAAATATAAATT
>NZ_JAWRXD010001167.1:0-252 GCF_046535215.1 Priestia sp. SIMBA_032
CTGGCATAGCGCTTGTGCAGTCTCGGCTACACGACGCAACTGCGGCGCTTGCACGCGTCCAGCTCGGCGAGTGTACCGGCAGCAGCGAACAGCACGCCACTCACGGCAACAGCCACGGGCGCGATTCATCGCGACCCGCGCACTAACAGGCGTTCAAACGGACGTGGGACGTAAAAGGAACAAAGGATGATGCGGCAGCTTCGAACCAGTGAAATCGTTGTCCTGGCCATGCTTGCCGTCACCGGCTGCGGG
>NZ_JAWRXD010001168.1:0-252 GCF_046535215.1 Priestia sp. SIMBA_032
CGGTAATCATCAAAGCTCACTCCCGAGGCCCACTCTCATCGTCCAGCGTCCCGAGGCCGAGGACATAGCTGCCCGCAGGCGAGTCCGGAATCCCCAGTTTTTCAGACAAGTAGCGAATTGGCAAACTCTCCCCTGCCGGATGCTCGGCCCAGGGATTCAACCGGACAATCTTAAAGTCTTTGGCACGCAATCCAGTTACACCCACTCCTTGCGCATCGCGGACTCGAACGTAAGCCAGCAATAGGTTGACGG
>NZ_JAWRXD010001169.1:0-252 GCF_046535215.1 Priestia sp. SIMBA_032
CGTGCATCAGCAGCATCGTTCTTGTTTCGAATGTTGAAAGCCTTGGCAAATTCAGCCGATGTCAATTTCACTTCATGCCCCATCTTAAGTAGTCCCGATGAGGCACGGCGCACGGTTCGCAAAGTGCTCAAGAAACATCGCCCGCTTGATCGGCTTGTTCACGATCTCTCCGGTTTCCGGATCAACGTAGTGCACCGGGTAACCTGCTTGGCGATGTCAACGCCTACGGCCATACTATTCATCGTGGATCCT
>NZ_JAWRXD010001170.1:0-252 GCF_046535215.1 Priestia sp. SIMBA_032
TGGAGGTACAACAGATATCGCTGTACTATCTATGGGTGATATTGTTACCTCTTCCTCTATCAAAATGGCTGGCGATAAGTTTGATATGGAGATCTTAAACTATATTAAACGTAAGTATAAGCTATTAATCGGAGAACGTACTTCAGAAGATATTAAAATTAAAGTTGGTACAGTATTCCCAGGTGCACGTAGCGAAGAGCTTGAAATTCGCGGACGTGACATGGTAACAGGCTTACCACGTACAATTACAGT
>NZ_JAWRXD010001171.1:0-252 GCF_046535215.1 Priestia sp. SIMBA_032
CTGCGATCGATCGGGCTGCCGTCGGTGCCCACGATCTCACCGTCGTCGAATCGGCGGTACAGATCGACGGGGTCCAGGTGGTCGAACGTCGCGACCATGTACTCGGCGACCGTCGTCCACGGCCCGGACACCGGGATACGCAGCCTCGTCGGTCCGACCCCGTTCTTGACGGGTAGGGGTGCGGGCATGGGCATGAGGTCCATCATCCCACCGCCCTCCGCCTGAAGACATCACCTGGTGGGCAGGATGCCG
>NZ_JAWRXD010001172.1:0-252 GCF_046535215.1 Priestia sp. SIMBA_032
GGGTAGCGATACGGTTCTTTACCCGGAAGCAGGCCCGCGTTCAGATGCACTCGTGCGTCGTCGACGCCGAACACCGGCAACGCTTTCTGACCGGCACTGGCCGTCGCCGTGAGGAAGCAGGCCAGACCCGGGGCCTGGTAGCCGAGCAGTGTTGCGGTCGGGTTGAGGTTCGCCAATGTCGAGATGATGTTCGCCTTGGACGGCGCGATGACACCGTTGATGGTGTCGGCCATGCCCGTGACGTTCACCAGC
>NZ_JAWRXD010001173.1:0-252 GCF_046535215.1 Priestia sp. SIMBA_032
TGGAAGAAGTATGGTTCTTGCCAAACCAGATTCCGCCACATAAACAAGGACGTAATATTACAAGTATAGAAAGTCGTTTACATATGTTAGAGCTTGCGACTGAGGCAGAAGAACACTTTTCTATTTGTTTAGAAGAGCTAAGCAGGAAGGGCCCATCTTATACGTATGACACTATGTTACAATTGACGAAGAAGTATCCGGATGTGCAGTTTCACTTTATTATCGGTGGGGATATGGTTGAGTATTTACCGA
>NZ_JAWRXD010001174.1:0-252 GCF_046535215.1 Priestia sp. SIMBA_032
CACGCTCAGTACCCGTTGGACAACACTCTGCGTCATCACCCGTCGACCGGTCCGCGGGTTCACTCCCCCGTTGGCCAGGGTGCCCCCGATGGCCGCGAGATCGTTGGTCGTGACGATCAGCGAGCATTGGCGGAAATAGAGGTCGATCGAGTCCTCCGGCGAGGCCTGCAGGTCACCGAAGCTCTGCAGCATGTACGCGATGGCACGGTTTCGCGCACCACTGCGCATCTCGGAGGCGTAAACGCTGGTGTC
>NZ_JAWRXD010001175.1:0-252 GCF_046535215.1 Priestia sp. SIMBA_032
GCTTCCATCCGGATCTTGACCTCGCTGCGCCGCGGGTCGCCGATTTCGATCTCTTCGATCGCCCACTTCTCGTTGAAGTTCCTGACCAAGGCGCCTTTTGGCTTCATCGAACGCTCTGAATCGCGGCACGCACGGGTGCCTACAAGCCGCCGCACCCCAGCCGGGGCCGGAGAGCAACTTCGAACAGAACAGTGACCGCAATCACGGTCTTGGCAAAAGTGTAACGTGTTTCAGTTTTGTCGCCAGTGCCAG
>NZ_JAWRXD010001176.1:0-252 GCF_046535215.1 Priestia sp. SIMBA_032
TCAAAAATACAACTAATATTTCTCAACATTAATATATTGAAAATAATTAGAATATTTAAGATAATCATTTGTGAAGAAGTAAATTATAAAAAAAGGGGGAATTTATTTTGTTACGTCGTTTATCTATTTGTACAGTACTAACAGCTTTTATATTTACTTTATTTACATTTAACGGCTATGCTTTCGCGGCTACGAATACTACTGAAAATGAAACAGTAGTAGCAGCTTGTGCAAAGGGAGGTACGGTAGGTG
>NZ_JAWRXD010001177.1:0-251 GCF_046535215.1 Priestia sp. SIMBA_032
AACACGGAAGTTAAGCTCTTTAGCGCCAATGGTAGTTGGGACTTTGTCCCTGTGAGAGTAGGACGTTGCCAGGCAATTCAATGATAAGGACCCTTATTATCCTCTTGTAAAAGAGCATAGGGGTTTTTTATTTGGAACATTCTATTATAAGTAATGAAAATAACGCTGTTCATAGCGCTTATATAGATTTTTTTGGAGGATTAGCTCAGCTGGGAGAGCACCTGCCTTACAAGCAGGGGGTCGGCGGTTCG
>NZ_JAWRXD010001178.1:0-251 GCF_046535215.1 Priestia sp. SIMBA_032
GGTTTTGTTGCAATACCAAAGTTTAAAGCGTAATCGATTGCACCGGCACTAAATGAGAAACCATCATGAATGCCAAGTGATGTTGTAATGAATAAAGAAAGACCTGTTAGTACAGCATGAATACCATATAATACTGGTGATAAGAACATGAATGAGAATTCAATAGGCTCTGTAATACCAGTTAAGAATGAAGTTAATGCTAGACCAGCTAACATACCAGTAACTGCTTTACGCTTTTCTGGTTTAGCAGC
>NZ_JAWRXD010001179.1:0-251 GCF_046535215.1 Priestia sp. SIMBA_032
TAAAGTATGGTGTAAGGTAATTTTGTCCTTATTACACACTCATATTCCGATGATTATCTTCATAGATATGAAAGGAGTCAACATGGATCTTATTATACAAACGTTTCCTTTAGATGGAAAAACTTTATATTATGTACAATGTCCTGTCTGTAAGAACAATAGAATTTTAAACAGTGGTGCAAACGTATCACGCATTATTAGTGATGATACATTCCGTAAACTTTGTGGTTGTACTTGTGATGTAAAACCAG
>NZ_JAWRXD010001180.1:0-251 GCF_046535215.1 Priestia sp. SIMBA_032
CCTTGTAGTGATGGCCGCCTGCTTGAATGTCGAGTGCGCTCATACCGCACCCCCAGTCACTTCCCCCGTCTCGGGGTTGATCCGCTGCACTCGCGCGCCCTCGGGCCAGTCCATGCACCAGGCGATGGATGCGCTGCGGTCTGCATGGAACTGCGCCAGGGCTTCTGCTTCTGAGGCGGTCTTAGCAGGCGATGCCGGCAGAGACCACACAGATCCATTCCACCAGCGCCATCCTGTAGCGCCCATGCCCT
>NZ_JAWRXD010000052.1:0-9201 GCF_046535215.1 Priestia sp. SIMBA_032
CTAGCAGTATTCTGGACCATGCATTTGTCCTCTGTTTCCACATTTCCTCATGCAACCGACAGACTCGTTACCAAGAATGCCGTTTCGGATGGAGATCATCTTTACGTCTAGATGAGTAGCGTTAGCTACACTGTAAGAAAGCGACTTCTTGTCGCACCATAAAACGTATTTTAGGAAATAAAACAGAAAGGGCTTCAAATAGGTATGAGGCCTTTATATTTATATAAAGAAAAGCTTAATTCATTAGCATATTCTCATAATAGCTTCCTTTCATTTAGGTTTCTATTCCTACTTATCCTAATCTTTATTCATAGGAAAAAATTTATTGGAGAAAATAATACAAATTATTAAAGTATGGAGGAAGTTAAGTGAAAGAGAAAAAACAGATTAGGCTAACCTCAGCAGAAATCGCTCAATTGTGGGCTCAATACTTAAATGACAGTGCTAGTCAGTGTATGTTACTTTATTTTTTAGAAAAAGTAGAAGATGAGGAGATCAAACCTATCATTGAATATGCTGCACAATTATCTAGTAAACATATACAAAAAATAGCTAACATACTGACTGAAGAGAAACATACGATTCCTCAAGGATTTAAGGTCGAAGATGATGTTAACTTAACGGCGCCCAGACTTTATTCAGATACATATGTATTACAATTCATTCATCAAATGTCCAAGGTTGGCCTGACAAGCTATGCGGCTAGTTTATCTTCAACAGTAAGAAAAGATATTACAGATTATTACAAAACGTGCCTAATAGATACCATGACCTTATTTGAAATGTCCAAGGATAAATTATTAACAAAAGGGATATATGTCAGATCTCCTTATTTTCCTAATTTAGATCATGTTGATTTTGTTGAGAAGCAAAGCTTTATATGGGATTTTTTTGGAGAAAAAAGACCTCTTACAGCAATAGAAGTAAGTAATCTTTATGCTAATGCGCAAAGAAATGCGTTAGGTATTGCTACTCTAATGGGTTTTAGTCAAGTAGCCAAATCAAAGGATGTTACACAATTCTTTATTAAGGGCATTGAAATTGCTAAAAAACATGTTCAATTGTTTAGTGGAAAATTAGCAGAGAGTGATATTCCTATCGCTGTATCATGGGCTGCAGAGGTAACAAATGTGACAAGTCATGTCTTCTCAGAAAAATTAATGATGTCTTATGTTGCTACCTTAAATGCGTTAGGTATAGGTTTCTATGGTACTGGTATAGCTCAAAGTCCTAGAATCGATTTAGGGGTCATGTATAACAAAATGTCCGTGCAAGTACAGATGTATTCAGAAGATGGAGCCAATATCATGATTGAAAACAAATGGCTAGAACAGCCTCTATTAGCTTCTGATAGAAAAGAGCTTGCAAATAAGAATAATCAATCCTAACTTTGAACAAACTACTCAAGAAAAAACGGGGAAGCGTCTTATACAATCTAATTACGAAAAGCGAAAAAATTACTGAACATGGCCAGTAGTTTTTTCGCTTTTTAATGAGCATGAATGAGTTTTTCTTTAGTTGAACACTCTATTTAAGAAACCCTTCAATACTCACTCTAGTATATAAAGGTGGATTTACTATACATGAATGATAAATTACATAAGGTCTTTATTGTATACTTCATTGCTTTGATCGGTCCCTTTGCTGTTCTCTTTCTTACAAATCATTTAATTCGAGCAACTCGTAGAAAATAGGGTGTAGGCTTAATTTTTTAAAACTTGATGTTTTACCAAAATTCGATAATAACCATAAATAACAATATATGCTATTAAATAACTGATAAAGGTACCAATAATATTCCATCCATTAAAATACTCTACTCTTCCTACGACTAAGCCCACCCCTTCAAAACCTGTAGTAAACAGAGTAAAACAAAGTAAAAGCATGATGGTATTAACCTTCTTTTTTATTTTAAAATAAATTAAAAAAGAAGATAGGACGGGATAGAAACCAATATTTAAAGGAAATGCCGATAAACTTCGATTTCTAAAAGTTGGTTCGAACTGCCAAAAGTAATTAGTTCCCCACTCATTTAACATAAAGGCTACTGTCATTCCTATTGGTGCAATTAAAAGAACAATTATAGGTTCTTTTTTGTATAATATGAAACCAAAAATCCAAGGTATAATAAATCCCATAATAATATTTACTAGTATTTCCTCTCTTCTCCTCTCACTAAGATAACCTTTTAATAGGATTGTCAAAAACTCAAAAAGATAGTAATGAATGTTTTTTCTTTAAATGAACATTCTACTTAAGAAACCCTAAAATATTCAATCTAATATATAAAGGTGGATTCAATATAAGTGAATCATAAGTCTTATAAATTCTTCGTCATACACTTAGTTGTTTTTATTGTTCCCTTTGCTATCATCTTTCTTACCGACTGCTTAGTTCAAATGACTCGTAGAAAGTAATTTATATACTAGTTGGTACTAAACGATTATTTCTTTGAACGGGTTTTCCTCTTCCTATCAGGCATAAGTACAACTACGCTTCTGTTTTTCTCCCTAATAGGCTCGCCACTCGGCCCGATTTCTAATAAATGCTGTACTAAAAAGTCTTCTATGCATTAGAAATACCCTTTAGGGGAAAGTAAAAAAAAGAAGGAAGGTGAAATATATGCCTGATATTTTGCAAGCCTTGAAAAGTGTAATTCAGTCTTTTGTTAAAGATGAGAACAAAACGCCTCTTCATATTGGCGAGGCGATGGGATGCTGGATATTTTTAGCGTTAGTGGGTGAGACACAAGTACAGACTGAAGCAGGAATTAACAGTACAACGGATCCTGAATTGAGAAAAGCCCTTCAAGAAGCCGTCAACATGTTCAAATCAGAGAAAGAGCAAATTTCAGCATTTATGCGATCAGAAGGAATTCCGTTACCACCTCTTAGTGAATCCAAACCAATCTCTGATCCAAGTAATGTTCCATTAGGGGTGAAGCTCACAGATGATGAGCTTGCAAACAGCCTTAAGAAAAAAATATCGATGGCGATTACAAACTGTTCGGAATCGGCTTCACAATCCCTTCGCAGCGATGTTAGTCTGATGTGGGCCGGATTTTTGCAAGAACACATAACTTTTTTACTAACCTTTAAATTATTGATGCGAAAACGGGGATGGATCAAGGTGCCACCGCCGTATCATCCTGCAGGTCTACCCCAAGCAGAAAAGTGAGGTGAGAAATATGCCAGATGTCGGAAAAGCTCTTAAAAATATTATTCAATCATTTGTTGACGAGGAACCCAAATCACCCTTACATGTGGGGGAAGTCATGTCCTGCTGGTCCTACCTTTCCGAATTAGCTGACGAACAAGTTCATTCCGAAGCAGGGGTTAATAGTACAACGGATCCCGAATTACGAAAAGCTTTCCATGAAGCAGTTGAGATGTTCAAATCACAGAAAGAGCGAATGATTGCTTTTATGTTATCAGAAGGAGTACCCCTTCCACCCTTAAGTGAATCCAAGCCACAGTCTAACCCAAGCGATGTTCCATTGGGGGTCAAGTTAACGGAGGATGAACTTGCAAACAGCCTTAATATTAAAATGGTTATTTTAATTACCTATTGTGCAAATGCAATCATTCAATCCGCACGCAATGATGTTACTTTGATATGGATTGAATATCTGCAGGAATATATGACATTTGGAGCAACCCTAAAAGAACTTGTGAAAAGACGGGGATGGCTTAAAGTCCCTCCATACTATTATGCTCCGGGAGCACCGATAAAATGAGATGGTAAAAGAAATTCTTAAGAAAGAGGACCTTGATACTTCCTTAGATCTAGGAGGTCTTTCTTTGTTATGAATAGGCTATTGGTAACTTGAACAAACTACTCAAGAAGAAACGGGGCATCGTTTTATACAACCTAATTATGTAACGAAAAAAACTGCTGATTGCACACCAGTGGTTTTTTCTTTTTTATAGATTTTATCGGCAATCATATATTCCTTAAAGGCTTTTTAGAATAGTTACGATCTCCTTGGGAACATTAATTTTTGTGGAGGTGATTGTAATGAATAACAACCAACGGCCAAACAAAACTTCTGCAGGAACAAACGCTGCAAAAGTAAAACAACAAAATGCTGCATCTGCATCTAACAAATTTGGAACAGAATTTGCTAGTGAAACGGATGTACAAGCAGTAAAACAACAAAATGCTCAAGCAGAGGCTAAAAAGAATCAACAAGCTGGCCAATAATAAAGAAACCTAACAAAAGGTATTTCCATAAACGTTGGAAACACCTTTTCAATTGGAAATTTTTATAATATCAACATTTGTTCAAACATTTATAATTACTTTACATATCATAAATTATGAAAATAAACTTCGAAATCTCCTGTTTATTTCTAAAATGACAGACAAACTACTGATTGGATCCAGTAGTTTTTTCTGTTTTTAACCTACATTTGATATACATTCTTTCCTCTATAAATTGAGTAAGTAATATCGGGGGTTTATTTCTAAAAAAGATATTGACATATTTTATTATTCTTAATCATAAAGAACAAGAAGAATAAATTCTATAAGGGGCTGAGACTGATGCGAGCAAGTTATAGAAAATGGAAAGAACACCCTTATGACGGAGAGAAAACCCCTCCTAAAGGCTCTTCAGAAGCAGGATATTGGCCAATGTTTTTTTTTTCAAAAGGTAGAGATAATAATTTCTTAGATCCCTTTCATCAACCTATCAATTGGAGAATTAAAAATCCTGATGATATTAATTGGCAAACAGAACTTTTTCTAGTAAATCAAACATTAAAGTCGCTAACTCCTCAACAAAGACAAATTGCGCAATATTGGGGTACAGGTGAACTAAGTGCAAAAATTACTGCTGCGATTTTTGATTTAGGTGAAAAATATCGGCTAGGATCACCTCATATTGCTAGAGCTCTAGGGTATTCCAATGCTGCTATAAACGATACATTCGTAATCACATGGTTTTTAAAATATCTATGGAATGTAGCACGACCAAATCAATATGGGACAAATTTATCTACTGTGTTGATTACTCCTCGCTTTCCATCTTATCCTTCTGCCCATGCTACTATTGCAGGATGTTCAGAAATATTATTAAGTTATTTCTTCCCCTCAGAGTCAGCAAGAATAAAAAATTTGATGAAAGAAAGTGCTCAATCTCGTTTGTACGCTGGGGTACATTTTAAAGTAGACAATGATGAAGGTTTAAGATTGGGAAGGCAAATTGGTGAAACAGTCGTAAAACTAATGAGTTCACAAAACTTAAACACCATTTAATAAAAAGCAAGATTATTATAATTGTTTCTCTTAGAAATCATAAAAGAATAATTATATGTAACATAACACTTAACCACTATGAATATTTTTTTATAACTGAAGTAAACTGCTTATGAACTTAAAAGACATTAGAGTATGTATAGCATACTGATAATCAGAAAAATCACTGACGGAAGCAGGGATTTTTCGCTTTTTTTAGCCTGTATACTCCATTTAAAGCTATATTAACTATATAACTCATTATACTTTCATCATATTTTCACTTTCCTTTTTTATAATGTACTTTGTAAAAAGAAAACTAATCTGTTCATCTAATATAAATCTTAAAAATCGTACGATTAGTTAAGCTCACTTTGCTAATCGTACGATTTTTGATTATCTGAACCATGAGAAATAAAAAGATACCCACTCAAAGCAGTACATACTTAACCTTTCTCAAACAAAAACTACTACTGGTGAATGAATAAATTTGCTTACCAAGAGCAAACTACCCAAGATGTTATTAAACATCGACTCATACAACTAAATTCTGCAACAGAAAAATTACCTTCCCAACTCCAGAGGTAGTTTTTCTGTTTTTAGACTGTATAAGATATACATTCGTAGTTAACATAATTCATGTTATAAGAAGCAAAAAACCTGTATTTTCAAATACAGGTTTTTTCATATTACTCTTCAAAATATCTATTCAAAACTTATTATTTTTAATAAAAATCATTCATTTCCTACCTCTATAATACCACATTTTTGTATTTTTTTCCAGTCTGGTATTTAAATCTTTTTTCAATAAAATACAGAATAGGATTGGTATTCATATAAAAGAAATGGGGGAAGAATTTGAAGGTAGCTAGTGAAGTAGAAGTTATAGAATTAAAAATTGAAGCTCTTGGTGACCAGATTGTATTAAACCCTACATCTGGAGGGGTTTCCTGTGGTAAAAGTAATATAAGATTATACCACAAACGGGCCATTTTCTGGAATAACCCTTTAAAGGTAAAATAGTATTTGAATGTTAAAATCAAATGTAATTGCAAAAGGAGATTCATAAATGAAGGAAAACCAAATCAGTTTTACCGCGATGATGACAGCTTATATTCGAGGTATTCACTCAAAATATGCAAACCACAAAATTTTCAATGACTTTTTGGCATATGACCTAATTCCTGAAGAGCAAAAAAAATTAATAGAGGAGATTATGCCAAAAGAGGCTTTAATGAATTCTACAGCCTCTATCACCCGTTCTCGGTACACAGAAGATTGTTTAATGAAGGCGATTGAAACTGGTGTAGAACAGTATGTAATCTTGGGTGCTGGCTTAGATACTTTTGCATTTAGATATCCTGATTTGTTAAAGAGTCTTAATGTATTTGAATTAGATCATCCTGCGACGCAAAGTTTTAAACGTCAATGTGTCGATAAGGTGGGGTGGAATCATCCAGAAAACCTACATTACATTTCTATTGACTTCACTCGAGAGGATATAGTAAATAAATTCAATTCATCACTAAACTATTCTGCCTTATCTAAAAGTTTTTTCAGCTGGCAAGGGGTTACAATGTACTTATCCAAAGAAGAAGTATATAAAACACTGGCTAATATACCTAAAGTGACTCCCTCTGGAAGCATGATTGTATTTGATTACTTCAGTGTAGATGAATTTAATGAGGAAGCCACTTCCACTGATTTGAAAAAGAAAGAAAAAATGATGAATAAGATAGGAGAGCCAATGAAAACGGGTTTTGATCCAGCTAGTATGAAGCAAGAAATGGCAGAACTCGGATTGAATTTGCTTGAGAATTTAAGCCCGACGGATATTGAGAAACGATATATGACAGGATTAAATGTGAACTTAAAGGCGCATAAAAACGTGTACTTTGCACTAGCTGTAGTTGAATAGGCTCTATTCCGAAAGGGCGCGATTGTTGAAGATCAATGTGGAATTTGTTTTCGCTGATAGTGGGGAAATTTAAATCGTTGTGGACAAAAACTAATCAATTTAACAAGATGCTTTATTATTTACTTAACGTAATGTAAGTTAACAGCATAAATAAAAAAGCACTAGTTCAAGACTAGTGCCTTTCTATTTATTTTAATTATAAATTAGTTCATTTTTCTTTGATGACTTTACTAAGCAATCGGTGTACCATTTTTAACAAACTCACTAGACCTTAATAGGACTACATCGCCCTCTTCTGGAACTCCACCTATGACTAGTACCTCGGATTTAAAACCTGCAATACGCATAGGAGGAAAATTCACCACGGCAACTACTTGAGATCCAATCAGTTGTTCGGGTTTATAGCGTTTTGTAATCTGAGCTGAAGAATATTTTACTCCAAGCTCCCCAAAGTCTATCTCTAATTTTATTGCAGGCTTCCTTGCTTCTGGAAATGGTTCGGCTTTTACCACAGTACCAATACGAATATCTAATTTGAAAAAATCATCGATTGTTGCCATCATTATCACCTACACTTTTATTATTTGGAGATACATTGTATAAACTTTTAATTTATCCCTTTGACCTTATTGATTCTAACATCAGGAAAATAGGTATTTTTGTCCTGTCTTAAGAATATATTGTCCAACTATAAGATGTAAGAAAGTTAAACATACTTAACATAAAACCACTTATCGGAACTATTATGAGAAAAATCTAACCTGTATGAAAGCCTAAAAAGAGGGGAAACTAAGCAAAAATAGTTTTTACACGGAGGAAAAGAAAATTGCAGGAAAAGAATCGATTAACATCTCCTGAAATTGCAAACTTATGGACACACTATATCCGTGAAACATTATCTGTATGTGTAAATAAATATATGCTTCACACTATCCAAGATCCTGAGATACATAGCCTTTTTCAAACGGCTCTTCACTATTCACTTAAACACATAGTTGCTTTAAAAGCATTATTTAAGAAAGAAAAGTTTCCAATTCCTAAAGGATTTACAGAAGAGGACGTAAACTTAGAGGCCCCTCCTCTGTTTACAGACGTCTTGTGTCTCAAATCCCTTTATATGATGAGCACACACGGACATAATGAACATAGCTTAGCTTTTACGACTTCCCTACGCCAGGACATTGTAGATTTTTATTATCAGTGCAATCTTGATGCGATGGAAATCTATAAGAAATCAAAGGACCTTCTTATTTCAAAACAACTTTACCAGCAACCACCTACCTATATAACACCCAAAAAGGCAGGAATGATTAAACAATATCACTATGTAACAGATGTTTTCGGTAAGCAGAGACCGATGAATGCAATAGAAAGTGGCCATACTTATTTTAATTTAAACAAAGTAATAATCTCGAAAGCGATGATTCTTGGCTTTACACAAGTTTCAAAAAATCCAAACGTGCGGACATTATTAGATAAAGGTGTACAAACTGCAAATAAACACATAACTACTTTTTCATCTCTATTAGCCAAAGAAAACATACATCTACCTAAATCAGTTGAAACAGAAATTACAAATTCTACTGTTTCTCCGTTTTCAGATAGACTTATGCTCCTTCAAACAGGTTTTTTATATGGTGTAGCAATAACCTATTTTAACGCAGCTCTCATTTCAAGTATGAGAGCTGATATTGCAGCACATAACGAAAAAGCTGCGTTAGCTAGTTTATGGATATTTAATCGTATCGGAAAGGAAATGATTGATAATCAATGGATGGAGCAACCCCCACAAGCAGACGATCGTAAGAGGTTAGATCATTAGACAAACTTTCTTAATGAATAATGTTTAATACTTTGAGCAAACTACTCAAGACGTTCTGCAACGTCGGCCAAACATTGATTATCATTCATGAAACAGAAAAAACAACTGAACAGGACCAGTTGTTTTTTCTGTTTTTAGCTGTATATGATATACAAAGTTAGTTTCTATAGAGTTTGCTTAACAGTTATCAAAAAATAGAAACACTACATACTATACGCGTAAG
>NZ_JAWRXD010001181.1:0-251 GCF_046535215.1 Priestia sp. SIMBA_032
GGCCCCCACCGGATCGAGCAGTGGATGGTCGCAGAATCGGGGGATCTGCACACCGATCAGCTCCGCGGCGCGGATGACCAAGGTGCCCTTCGGGACTCGGAGCTCGGTGCCGTCGATCGTGATCGCCACACGTCGGTCACGGCTGGGTCCGAGGCAGAATTGTTGGTCAGCGTCATCATGCACCCACCGGTTCGAACAGTGTGGACCGGGCCGGATCGAATGGGCATCCGCCGCCGCGGACGTGTTCGATG
>NZ_JAWRXD010001182.1:0-251 GCF_046535215.1 Priestia sp. SIMBA_032
GGATCGTCACGTCGGTGGTGCCCCGGTACGTCCAGCCGAGGTCGGCCGAGTACTTGATCAGCTGCGACAGCGAACCGTCGACGAACAGCGCGTGCTGCCCCGGCGCCTGGTTCGCTCCGGCGAGGACCGTGAGCCGGTACGTGCCCGTCCGCGGGACGGTGACGTTCCACGTCGCCGACGACGTCGGCTTGTTGAACGAGCCGACATCGTGCCCGTTGGAGGCCATGAACGACCACTCGCGCGACGGGTCC
>NZ_JAWRXD010001183.1:0-251 GCF_046535215.1 Priestia sp. SIMBA_032
GTAAGTTCCAACGAGTTTGATATTGAAGGATTGATCGTTGCCACAGGTTGCTGGAGAAAAACGCAAAGCAATACTAAAATGTTGGATACGCTTGTGGAGGCCTACGCAGCGGCATATCCCAATCTAAATGTTCATGCAGATGGGTACCCCACTCCAAAATACCTAAAATCAATTTCTGTTATGGGGCAAACAGGTTATGGTATGGATGACGTGGGAACGGGAAAAGACAGTTCTGGTTCGGAATTAATTAT
>NZ_JAWRXD010001184.1:0-251 GCF_046535215.1 Priestia sp. SIMBA_032
TTCCTTAAATCTAACATTCCTTACAAAATTGTCGGGGGAACTAAGTTCTACGACCGTAAAGAGATTAAAGATATTTTGGCGTACTTACGTTTAATCGGTAATCCAGATGATGAAATTAGTTTTGCACGTATTATTAACATGCCAAAGCGTGGTATTGGTGCGACTTCTATCGATAAAATTATTAATTATGGTGTGCAAAACGGAATTTCATTAACTGCTGTATTTGATGAGATTGAGCATGTTGGAGTAAG
>NZ_JAWRXD010000142.1:0-452 GCF_046535215.1 Priestia sp. SIMBA_032
GTTGGTTTTTCTACATGACCTCCTGCATAGCCAGAAAGTACTTTATGAATACCAGGAAGTTCATCAAATGGTTTTACCATGCACCAAAAGCAACCGCCTGCGAAGGTTGCGAGTTCGTATGTTTTTTCGGACATTGCTGTAATCCTCCTAAATGTATATGTTTTATATAGTATTATATAAATTGTTTTATTGCGCAATAAAAAAGATTTGAAAATATATGTTTTTTATAAACAAGATCCTCCGCTCACATCAATTAATTGTCCAGTAACCCAGCGGCTGTCTGGAGAAGCAAGAAATGCAGCAGTATCGGCAATGTCTTCTACTTCACCTAAGCGATTGAAAGCGGAAATAGTAGTAGCGTACTGCTTCATCATTGGGTCGCTCAAAAGTTCTGCATTCATATCTGTTTTAATAAATCCTGGAAGTATTGCATTCACCGTTATTCCTCGTAC
>NZ_JAWRXD010001185.1:0-251 GCF_046535215.1 Priestia sp. SIMBA_032
TTCCGGCCGGTCGGGTGCGGGTATCGTATCCCGCCGACCCGGCCATGCCAAAGGGCCGTGATGACGACCCGACTCCGACTGATCAGCGGGCTCGTCCTGCTCGCCTTCGTCCTGGGCCATCTGCTCAATCACGTCGCCGGGCTGATCTCGGTCGAGGCGATGAACGCGCTGCTGTTCCTGAGCATCGCGCCCTGGCGCGCGTGGCCGGGCACGGTGCTGCTGGTCGCGGCGGCGGCGACGCATGTCGCGCT
>NZ_JAWRXD010001186.1:0-251 GCF_046535215.1 Priestia sp. SIMBA_032
GTATTTGCTGGTTTTTTACTCGGGAAGCTCAGCTATGCTAGAGAGAAAAATATAAAATTAATTATAAGTGAAGATTCTTATATGCCGGAAATAGATGATGAAAGTATTATCCATGAACTTATTACGATTGTTGGAAATTTAATTGATAATGCATTAGAGGCAGTTACGAATTGTGAACAGAAACAAGTTGAAGTTAAGATACAACAAGGGGATATATTAACTATTACAGTGCAAGATACGGGAAAAGGTAT
>NZ_JAWRXD010001187.1:0-251 GCF_046535215.1 Priestia sp. SIMBA_032
GACCGACTGGTAGAACTGCTTCGTCCCTCCGCTCTGCACCTTGGCCCGCAGCTCGTCCGAGATGACGGAGTTCATGGCGGGGCTGCCGCGGTCGGGCGGTGCGAGCACGCCCGTGTCCTGCCCGGGCACCCGATAGGCCGCCACCAGCCGGCTGGACGTCGACGCCTGCACACTCTGCAGCACAGTGTTGAGGAGGTTCTTGCCGCCGTCCCCGGAGGAGACGTCCGACGCGTTGAGGGTCGACTGGGCCG
>NZ_JAWRXD010001188.1:0-251 GCF_046535215.1 Priestia sp. SIMBA_032
CTGGTGACCAGTGCTGTCCTGGGACTGATCTCGCTGCCTTTCGCCATTTCCTTCATGAATTCCCCGGAATTCATCGACAAGCTGCAGGAAACCGCCCGCAATGCCAATGTGGAGATTGATTCCTCCTACATTTCCGCCGCCATCGCCGGTGGCACGTTCTCCACGGTGCTCTCCGGCATCTTCGCGCTTGCCGTCTCCCTGGGCCTGGCCTTTCTGGTCCGGGCCGGATTCAACTGGGCGCGGATCCTCGT
>NZ_JAWRXD010001189.1:0-251 GCF_046535215.1 Priestia sp. SIMBA_032
GCCGCAATCCGGCAACGACTTTCGGTAAAGAAACGCGTTGCTTCCTCATCGCTTTTGGACATGAGCGAGAATCAAGCCATTCTTTTCGGAAGGAAGTTTAGATTGCGCAGGGGAGAGTCCCCTGTACAACGCCTGGCACGTTACAAAAAAGAGTACCCGAACTGGGCAAAACAGCGAATCGGTGAGCTTGAGAAACAGCATTTAAAGCTGATCCTGGCCGTGGGGTTTGCACGTAGCGCAAAAGCTACATC
>NZ_JAWRXD010001190.1:0-251 GCF_046535215.1 Priestia sp. SIMBA_032
CGGCGGACGCGGAACGTGTTCTGGAGCGGCGAACCTTCCAGTGGAGCCGATCATGACTCGAGTAATGCCGTATGACAGTGAGGGCCTCTGGCTGAAGAGCAGGCTGTTCATCAATCGAGCCATGGACCGTTCGGTCGAGTTCGAGGAGGCCGCGTTCTGGGCATGCTGCGCCCTAGAGCTGCTGGGCAAGAGCGCTCTCTCACGGGTTAGCCCGCTGCTCATCGCGCTGCCCACAGATGACGGGAACAGCT
>NZ_JAWRXD010001191.1:0-251 GCF_046535215.1 Priestia sp. SIMBA_032
GGGGTCTACGGACTCATCAAACCGCAAGGCACCGTGGGTGATTCGAATATCATCGTGAGCAAGAAGGCCGGCGCGATGTATGTCGTCGTCGACGGCACGTTGCATCCGGTGCTCAATCTCGCCTCCGCGCGGTTGATCAGCGACAGCGACGAATCGCCGAAGTCGATCGCCGAGAAGAAGCTCACCGGCTATCCACGGGGTCCGCTGCTCGGGATACCCGGTGCGCCGGTCGCGTTGCCTGGACCAGGGTC
>NZ_JAWRXD010001192.1:0-251 GCF_046535215.1 Priestia sp. SIMBA_032
GAACGGCCTGATGATCATATCGACGCCCAATCGGCCGATTTACTCGCCGCCTGGCGCACCGCCGAATGAATATCATGTGCGCGAGCTCGATCGCGAGGAGTTCGTTCAGTGGCTCAAGACCGGCTTCAAGAACTTCGTGCTTTACGAACAGAAGCCAACGGCAGGTTCAATGCTGTTCCGCGAGGGGCGCAAAGGCGCGCGCGAAGTCACGTACTGGTCGGAGACGGACATAGGCGAATACACGGCGACGG
>NZ_JAWRXD010001193.1:0-251 GCF_046535215.1 Priestia sp. SIMBA_032
GGATTTGGCGCGCTACTTCGCTTGGCCGGATCAACCGTCGGAAGAAATCCGCGCGCGATACGAAGATGCCATCAAATTCCTCGAGCTGGTAAGCACTGGAAAGATCAAGCTCGTCGTTGCCGGCCAAGAGGTCGTCAAGTCAGGTTTTACAAATATCAGATTGTTTACGGCTTAACCAATGCTACCTCTAATCGCCCGAGCCCTAGTCGCAGGCAGCCAAAGCAACGGCCCTGACTTTGAACTGACTGTAG
>NZ_JAWRXD010001194.1:0-251 GCF_046535215.1 Priestia sp. SIMBA_032
GCCCATCGTGTGCCTCGCGGTACGACACAATGGAATCGTTGTCCTCAGGCATATAAAGCTGGCCCTGGGGCGAATAGATACCGTATTTGTGAAAGAGATTGGCCATACCGAACGTGCGCGCCTCATCGGCCACAATCGGCACGATGCGCTCGCCCAGCACAGGGGCCTTGAGCAATGCGCCCAACATGCGCACAAACGCCAGGGTGGTGGACATCGGTTTACTTTCCCCTGCCGACGCAAAGCCTGCGAAT
>NZ_JAWRXD010001195.1:0-251 GCF_046535215.1 Priestia sp. SIMBA_032
CTGGATTTACAGTAGAAGAACGGAATTTCTTCTCCATTTCAGCTGACATCTTGGCTGTAATGATATGATCTCCATGAATCTTTCCTACTCTTTCATTCATTTCATCATATTCCTCACCCGAAGGGATAAATTGAGAAAGCTGATTGAACTGTATATCATCTTGATAATCCAATAACTCAATCATCTCTGTAATATAGCGATTTCCATCATCTTTCTTTTCTAAAAAGACAATCACATCAAATGTCTGTGAG
>NZ_JAWRXD010001196.1:0-251 GCF_046535215.1 Priestia sp. SIMBA_032
CTGATGGATTAGCTGTATCCGTTACAGCCAGAAGTACTAAGTATGATTTTGTTTCCAGAGTCTTTTTCCCGAAACTCAATGTAAATGAAGATCCAGTTTGCGGTTCAGGACATTGTAGTTTCATCCCATTTTGGGCCCAACGTCTTGGTAAAGATGAAATGGTAGCAAGACAGCTGTCTGACCGAGGGGGAACACTATATTGTAAATATGAGGGAGACAGAGTGAAAATTGCGGGAACAGCAGTTGTATAT
>NZ_JAWRXD010001197.1:0-251 GCF_046535215.1 Priestia sp. SIMBA_032
GGAGCACTGAGGAGCAATTAACGAAAAAAAGAGCAGCACAATTAGATATTGAAAATAATAAATTAGAGATTTGGTTATACAGTTTATTGTTCTTACTTTCTTGTATTTCCATTATCGTTTCACTCTATATTTCGAATTCCATTACAAAAACGATTAAAAATGTAATTCAAGCTATTAAATCAATTTCTTCTAAAGAAAAAATTACGGAAAGAATTCATGTAAATACACATGATGAAATAAAAGATCTTGCT
>NZ_JAWRXD010001198.1:0-251 GCF_046535215.1 Priestia sp. SIMBA_032
GCCAGATAGTGCGCGCCGGGATGCGTCGGCGCGATTGCCAATGCCCGCTCTGCGCGTGCTCGCACCATGGTCATGCTTTGCTCGGAAAGGGAGGGATTCCGCAAGCGCGCCTGGGCTTCGGCTACCAGCATGTCGGGATTCTGGAAAGCTCCTTTGACATTGGCTTGTTCATAGTGCCGCGCAGCACGAGCGTGGTCCCCAGTCGCCTCGAAACTACGGGCGAGCAGCGCCAGATTGCCCACTGAAGCCTG
>NZ_JAWRXD010001199.1:0-251 GCF_046535215.1 Priestia sp. SIMBA_032
GCGCACCTCCTGGGCGAACCAGTGCGCGGCGACGTCGTTCCCGGCAGCCAGGTCGTCGCGCCAGCCGGGATGCCGGTGCAGCGCGAGGGCGGCGAACGTCAGGTAGCGGCCGACGGCGACGGTCGGACGCAGGAGGTTGAGCAGTTCGACCGCGGCGACCTGCGGCGGGAGGGTGGCCATGGCGCCCCGGCTGTCCGGCTCGGTATAGGCCGAGACGACATCGAGCGCCGAGCCGCGCGGTGCTCCCGGGC
>NZ_JAWRXD010001200.1:0-251 GCF_046535215.1 Priestia sp. SIMBA_032
GCCTGCCACTGCGGGCTCGCGAGGGCGGTTTCGAGGGCTTCCCGCGATTCAAAGCTCAAGACGGACAGGCCGTCCCAGCCTTCGGACCGGCCACCGAACGATTCGAACAGCTCGGTGTGCTGCCAGCGCAGCAAACCCGGCAGCGGATAGGTGACCTCGGCGTGTTCGCCCCGCCACCACGTCATGAACTGCTCATGCGTCCAGTCGGTGGGTCGCGCTGCGATGAGGATCAGGTTGTACATCAAATCTCC
>NZ_JAWRXD010001201.1:0-251 GCF_046535215.1 Priestia sp. SIMBA_032
CCTCGCTCCGACGAAGGCACCCTAGACGGATGCATCACCCTAGCGCCCATAATTCCGACTTGGCGTCCAATTTCTCGAACTTCGAGAAGCACCTCATCAATTTTATCCGCGGCGCTTCGCTCCGGACCACTTATCTCTGAGCTTAGGTCCAACTCGGAGACGTAGCCATTTAGGTCCGGCCACCGGAGTTCGAAACTTTCTCGAAGAACTTCGTCCGCCAGAGGCTCATCACAGCTCTTATTTAAGGTCTG
>NZ_JAWRXD010001202.1:0-251 GCF_046535215.1 Priestia sp. SIMBA_032
GTGGACGATGTACGCCGTCGGCGGCGCCGATCCCACCTACAACGTGCCGGTGTTCTGGAGTCACCCCGATCCGGTCGACGAAAGAGTTCTGGCGCAGGCCCTGGCCGATGTCGCTGTGCGGCATGAGGTTCTGCGCACCGTCTACCCGGAGATCGACGGGCAGCCGGTCCAGGTCATCACCCCGGCCACCGCGGTGACGGTGCCGGTCGAGTCGGTTTCGGTCGGCGAGGCCGATGTGGTCGCAGCGGTGG
>NZ_JAWRXD010001203.1:0-251 GCF_046535215.1 Priestia sp. SIMBA_032
TCATTCGCCACGAGGGCCTGGCCGTCGACCATCTGGTGACCGCCCGGCGGAGTACGGTGCGCTACTTCCTGTCCCGCTGCCTGCATGAGGGGCGTTCCAAGGCCGTGCTCGCCTCGATGGTGGGCTCGGGACGCGGTCTCGCCTCCGAGCGGTCCTACGTCCTGCGGACCCTGTCCTCGGGGATCTGGAATCAGATCAGGGCCGTGCTCGGCGGAGATGTCCACGGCTTGGCCCGGGCCCTGATGATGGTC
>NZ_JAWRXD010001204.1:0-250 GCF_046535215.1 Priestia sp. SIMBA_032
CATTTCAATTGTTAGATGGAACAAAAATAAAAATTACGGTTTCGGTAGGGGTTTCAGAGTATGAAGGGTCATCAGAGCAATTTATTCAAGCGGCGGATGATGCGTTATACTACTCGAAACGAAATGGTAGAAATAAGGTCAGCTCTGCATCTTAAAGATAAGATGACCAGAAGACATAAAGCTTATAAAAAACACTCACAGAGTCAATGTATGAACCTTGTGAGTGTTTTTATTTATATATTAGACAAGT
>NZ_JAWRXD010001205.1:0-250 GCF_046535215.1 Priestia sp. SIMBA_032
CCAATTTATTGTGAGTAATCAAAGTCATTTCTTCCAATTTCTTTTGTTGGGATTCACATTTACGACTTTGACAGCAATATGGTATTTACTTTATATCTCTCTAATACGTCAATTAAGAACTTTTTTAAGAAAAGAAAAGGTGAACCGTACAATAGAGGGTATTACTGGCACAGTATTATTAGTATTTGGAGTTAGGCTATTTTTCCAAAAATAAATATGTAATAGAGAGAGTTTAAAACTTTCGGTTTTT
>NZ_JAWRXD010001206.1:0-250 GCF_046535215.1 Priestia sp. SIMBA_032
GCAACGATTTCTACTTTGTCGATGTTCACTATATTCGTATGGGATGTTTCTGAGGAACAACCAGCTATTACTCCTGTCATGATCCATATGCATAGTAATAATAGTTTTTTCATAGTCCTCGTCCTATTCGATATTTTCGTTCTGGTCGTCCGATAATGCCATATGTGTATTCTACTATGCATTCTTTTGTCGCTACTAAGTATTCTAAATATCTTCTTGCGGTTGTTCTGGAGGCACCCATTTGTTCTCC
>NZ_JAWRXD010001207.1:0-250 GCF_046535215.1 Priestia sp. SIMBA_032
TCAAATGGAGATCAGATGCTCGAAATCATCAAGCGAATCAATGTACGCAATTCGGACAACAGGTCTCGCGGAGAGCCTGCGCGGCACGAGAAGACGGGTTCACATCTTCGACATGTCATTTCGCGCGGCGCCCAAGTAGGTTTGGCGGCGTCGCTTGGCGCGTTCGCGAGCCTATGCTTCGCCCAGAGCCAGACTACGACTGCAAGTATCAGCAACGTTGCGCACGGTCCGTCGATCGCGACGTGTGTAG
>NZ_JAWRXD010001208.1:0-250 GCF_046535215.1 Priestia sp. SIMBA_032
GTATTGTTTTCCTCTGTATGCTTAATAACAGCTTTATCTATTAAGTTTTTCAATCCAGTTTGATAGAAACTATTTAAATAGGCAAATTGCAAGACACGATTGCATTTATTTCCATTAGAATCTAAGTGACGAACAAGGACAACTTTATCTTCTGTTAAAGTTCCGGTTTTATCTGTACAAAGAATGTTCATAGCACCTAAGTTTTGAATAGAATTTAGCTGTTTTACAATTACTTTTTGTTTAGACATGT
>NZ_JAWRXD010001209.1:0-250 GCF_046535215.1 Priestia sp. SIMBA_032
GGTCGAGCGCCAGCGCGTCGAGGAAGCGCAGCAGCGTCGGCCCCTTGGCCACGCCCCGCGGCATCACGTCGAGGAAGGTGCCGGCCGACAGGATGACGTCGAAGCCGGCCGCCTCCACGGCCGCGACCGTCTCGGGCCGCAGGGCGTCGGGATCGTAGTAGTAGCTGACCCGGCAGCCGCCCACGACGGGCTGCGGCCGGAGGCCCGGCGCGCCGTCGAGCATCGCCTTGATCCGGGCTTCGGAGTCGCC
>NZ_JAWRXD010001210.1:0-250 GCF_046535215.1 Priestia sp. SIMBA_032
GTCGATGACCACGGCCGTGTTGTGATACAGGCCGGCATTACGCCGTTCGAATACCGAGGCGACGATAATGATCTGATGCCGGCGTGCCGCTTCGCTCAATGCCTCCGTGGTCGGTCCCGGAATGGGTTCGGCCAGATCGAACAGCGCCACGTCGGCGGTCTTGCAGAAATACGGCGTGGCGTGCAGCTCCGGCAGCAGCACCAGCTGTGCGCCGCTTTCGGCTGCCCGGGCAATACCGGCCAGCGAGCGT
>NZ_JAWRXD010001211.1:0-250 GCF_046535215.1 Priestia sp. SIMBA_032
GGTAGCGCTGGCACGCGCCATTGCGCGAAACCCAAAGATCCTGGTGCTGGATGAAGCCACGAGTTCGCTGGATACGGTGACGGAGGCGAGAATCAGCGAAAGTCTGCGGGAATTGAACTGCACACAAATCGTCATCGCCCACCGGTTGTCCACAATCGTGGCAGCCGATCTCATCCTCGTCTTGGAGGATGGACAGGTTGTGCAAAAGGGCCGGCACAGTGAACTAATTGGTGTGGAAGGCACCTACCGC
>NZ_JAWRXD010001212.1:0-250 GCF_046535215.1 Priestia sp. SIMBA_032
GGGGCTGCCCCTGGGCGGCGTTGAGCACGGCCGCGGCTTCGCTGTTTTCCGGTGCGGGCAGGCTCGGCGCCGCCTTCCCGATCATCGGCGACGGCAGGGCACGATCCATGTCCTGCATCCCTGCGTAGAGCAGAACCACGAGTGCGCCAAGCGCCAGCAGCGGAATCCAGATGTGTGCGCGCATCAACTGACCTGCTGCGCCGTGGCCCCAGAGGCGGTGGCGCTTGCGCTGCGCGTGGCGCGCCAGTAG
>NZ_JAWRXD010001213.1:0-250 GCF_046535215.1 Priestia sp. SIMBA_032
CTGAGGACGCTTCCTTTGTTTTGGCTTCTGATACGAATTGTGCCAAAGCTTCGAGTGTTAAGTGGTCGAAAGGGGGCGGTATTTCTTTTATTCCTTATGAGTTGGAAATGTCGGGTATAAAACCCAGCAGGCTGTCCGCAAAGGAGCCTGTAAGTAAAAAAAATATAAACAAATATTATTATGTGGAGGGGCAGTTAAATAAGGTAGATGTCTACAATGCAAAGGGTGAAATCCATGGGTTCGAATATTT
>NZ_JAWRXD010001214.1:0-250 GCF_046535215.1 Priestia sp. SIMBA_032
GAAATCCGTAATGCATTTAAGGGCTGATAAACAAACCCTCCTTCCATATAATAGTTTTTTATGGAGTTGTCCAGCGCTTTTCTACCATTGTGAAAAAATGAGAATCGCAATTTCCTCCTGTAATCCGTATTGATACTGTTCCAAAAGCTCACCCAGGGCGATTGTCGCAATCTTGGGCCACCTCGCAAGGCAAAATTGGAATACTCGATAGGGGCAAAATTGAACCCGATATTGGTGTTCCAATTGTCCT
>NZ_JAWRXD010000053.1:0-8757 GCF_046535215.1 Priestia sp. SIMBA_032
CTAATACTAAGAATGGCAGTATATTTAGTCAGAATATATCTGGTAACCTCTAACCTAATTCATATAATTAAGGAACCTATAGAATAAATTATATTGGGATTCTTTCCGATAATCTGTTTTATGTTAACAGGTAAGAGAAGTTATAGCAGGAAATATCATATTGCATTTGAATACTAGTACTATACTTTTAAAACGGAAGTGGAGGCTAGTATGATGCTAGTAAAAAAGATGTTAAATGGAATTATGATGAAAGAAATTACAATTAAAGAATTAGCTGATCAGTATGGTGTAAGTACTCGTACCATTCAATTAAGGATTAAGAAACTAGGGTATGAATGGGACAGTAAGCAAAGTATTTATCGTTATGTTGGGGAAGAGCCAGAACCTTTAGAAGTTGATTTTAATACCCTTGTTTCTAAAAATAGTAAAGTACTAGTAGAACAAAAGCAAACTACTAGTGAAATAGAAGCTAGTATTAGTAATATAAATGAAAGTGAAAGTACTAGTACTAGCTTTTTAAAAGCTAGTACCAATGCTAGCAAAGTAGATGCAATTGATATTTTGCTGCAAAATCCAAAAGACCGATCTAAAAGAGTATATCGAGGGTTTTATTTCGATGATGATGTTTTAAGTATTATTGATCGAGTTCCTAAGAGTTATAAATCTGAATTGGTGAATGAAGCTTTGAGAAAAGTATTTAAAGAAAAAGGGTTATTAGACTAAAAAATTCACCTACATTTTAGGTGAGTTTTCTTGCTTATTCTACAAATAGGGTTTGCAAAAATGTAGGATTTGGTAGAAAATTAGACATAAGAAAAAGCCCTCAAGTTTTCGCGGACTCGGAGGACTTCTTCTTACAAATTATTTAGGAAGGAATTAACCTTCTGTTTTTGAATTCATTATAGATACATTCTATCACAAGGGGTTATATTCTTTCCAGTGAAAATTGGAGGAATACTAAGTGAAAAAAGCTTTAGACCAAGCAGAAAAAAAAGCAAGAGTACGAGATTCAAAGATTGAAGAACTAATTGGTCAGGCAGAGGTTGGTTTGTCAGCAGATCAACAGAAAATGTTATTGCAGATTTTACATAAGACTACTGGAGAAGATTATTTTATTGGTAAACGTAAGAAAAAAACTGATGGGGTGAAGTTTGTGCAGATGATCACTGAAAATATTGATTATCTATGTGAAATTGGCTATCTGACTCAGGCTGAAAAAGCTTTTTTGTTTGAGATATCTAGATTTCTTGAGTTCAAATCAAATGTAATAGTTGAGAAGAACGTTGAAAATGAAGGTAAACCATCAGCAGCTTCGCCAAGTTATTTAGCAAAGAAGTTAAATAAAACTAGAACTTCAGTATCAAAAATGATGAATGAGTTACTAGATAAAGGTATCTTAGGAGTAGCAGAAACAGGAGTAACAACTGAAGATGGACGAATTTGTAGTTCAAGAACTTGGTTTGTTAATCCAAATATTTTATGCAATGCACCTAAAGATGAGGTAGATAGAGCAACGCAGCAAATATTTTCAAAAGCTCTTAGAAATATAAAAGTTGGGGAAGCAAAGAAAAAACATAAATTACCTATTTATCTATTTTAACTGCAAGAATACTCTTGCAGTTTTTTTTTTTTTTGTTTTGGATAAAATTAGGTGTTAAAAAAATTTAACACAGGTGTTAAATTTTTTTAACACCCTATCTTCTATAAACGTTGATATAACAATATTCTTGTACTTATCTCTTCTCACTCTATTTAAATAGCAATTCGCTGATAGAATTGCAAGAGTCTTTTTATATTTTTTTCGTTTATAAAAAACAAATCAGAATGGCTATTTTCCATACAAGGTACGAGTAGTATTTTTTAAGAGAATCACTTAAAAAATCTCCACTCTTTTCTCCTTGCATTTCAAATTTCGGCAGGATTGGTTCTTTCGCCAAGCCGAACATACCCAAAACGAAGTTTAAGATGATCGGCTTGTGACGGCCATTATACCTACCGAACCGCCAGAGCAGCCGTCCATAGTTGGTAATTTTGCTAAAAATAGATTACACAAACGGGGACTAGTCCCCGAACCCCTAGCCAGCACGCCACCCCAAAACGAACGGGGTTGCACGGGTAAAGTTATAACTCAGAATTAAAGTAAATAGCATGCACGGGGGGCGTGCATCTGTTTTTAATATAGATATGATTCAATAAAATAGTATCGCTTATAAACATTGATATATCAGTACTTGCACGGGGTTGAACGCCCCCCATGCACGCAGAGAAATGGTGTGCATGGGGGGCGTTCTTTGTTATTCTTTAAAGGATATTTTAGGTGAGAAATATAACTATTTACATAAATATGCGTGCACGGGAGGGAACGGCATGTCAGATGCAAAGCTTGGCCAAGAGCCAGCTTATTGGACTAGTGAAGTAGCAAAGAAGCTAGAGGTGTCAGATAGTACTTTAAGAAAGTGGTGTATTCAATTGGAGGCCACAGGTTATAAGTTTGTGAAAGGAGAGAATGATAGTCGGGCTTTTACTAAACATGACTTAAACGCTTTACAGCTATTTAAACAACTCGTAAAAGTCCAAAGGAAAACCAAAGAAGTAGCATCTTTAGAAGTAGTTGAGCGTTATGGTGTAAGGCAAGGAACGCCCGCCATACAACCTGTACAGATGGCCGTTCAAGCTCATGAGTTCAAAGATAAAATTGATGATATGGCTCAAAGTATTGAAGAAATAAAAAAGCAATTACATGAACAGATGGAGTTTAATAAAAAGCTTGTAGAACGTATGGATCAGCAAAGTATGAGTCATATACGTGAAATTCAGGAAACAAGAAAACAACTTGCTGCTGCTCAAGAAAAAAAGAAGTGGTGGGAATTTTGGAAATAAAAAAAGACTGCTGGTTATTCAGCAGTCTTTTTTTATTTGGATGGTTAGTTTCCGTTAAAATCTTAATCTCTACTTTAATTATAACCCTATTTGAAAATTATTTATAGACTGTTTTTCTACTCATGTCCGGCCTTATACTGTTATACGCAAGTCAAAAAGTATAAAGGGTGTGGCTATATGAATGAGAAGAAAAATGTCTTAGATCCTGGTCCGTTTTTCCATGGTACTAAAGCAGAACTAAAGATTGGAGATCTGCTTGAGCCGTTGTATTTATCTAATTATCAGGATAAAAAATCTAACCATATCTATTTTACTGGAACATTAAACGCTGCTAAATGGGGTGCTGAATTAGCAAGGTCTAATTCAAAAGAGAGAATTTATATTGTAGAACCATTAGGCGATTTTGAAAATGATCCAAATCTAACTGACAAGAAATTTCCTGGAAACCCGACACGTTCTTATAGATCTAAATCCCCTTTGAAAATAGTAGCCGAATTAGGTTCATGGGAAAGACATTCCGATGAAGAAATAAATCATATGCTTACATCTTTAAAAAAGTTAAGTGAAGAAGGAAAAAATGTAATATACGATTGATTCTCATACTATTAAAATTTCAGTTAAATGCCAAATTAACAATGGCGGCCGCCTTATAAACTGATATATAATGGCGGCCTTTGTTATGAATATGAAAATCATGTTAAATGTGAGAATTTTGGGCACAATACTATAAGTTTATATAGTATTGGAGGTAACAAATTTGGATAATAAAATGAGATTAACGTCCTCAGAAATTACAAGTTTATGGACACAATATATTCAAGATACAATGGCTGTTTGTATTAACAAATACGTGTTGGCAACTGTTAAAGACCCTGAGATTTATTCTCTATACGAATTTACCCTAGGTATATCCGAGAAGCATTTAAAAGCGCTTAGCAATATTTTTAAATCTGAAAAGTTGGAGCCGCCCAAAGGATTTACTGAAAAAGATGTAAATGTAGATGCTCCGCCTCTGTTTACAGATGTTTTTTGGTTAGGCTACATGCATGAGATGACAATGCACGGGTTAGCTGGATATAGTATATCTTTCAGTGTGTCGGCTCGAAAAGATATAAGAGATCATTATTTCCAATGTAATATTGATGCTATGGAGATTTATAATAAATCGATTGAAATTCTTTTATCCAAAGGCATTTATCAACGATCTCCTTATTTTTCTAAATCTCAAAAGAGTCAATCAGTTACAGAGTTAGGATATGTTATGGACTTATTCGGAGATAAAAGGCCTTTAAATTCAATGGAAGCAGGAAATATTTATTTTAACCTAAAAAAGAGTATTGCAGCTAAAGCTCTTGTCGTTGGATTTAAACAGGTAATTAAGGATAAAGATATTCATAAATTTATGGATAATTGTTTACATACAGTTAATAAAAATATAAATATCTTCTCTTCTGTACTTCAGGATGAAAATCTTAAACCTCCCCAATTATTAGACAGTGAAATTACAAATTCTGAAGTAGCTCCTTTTTCAGATAAATTAATGGTGTTTCATGCTGGGTTTTTGTTTAATTTAGCCACTACGTATTATGCTGCAGCTATGGTAACAAGTATGAGAATAGATGTAGCTGGACATTGTGATGCCTCCATTCTTCGGGATTTAAAAACGATTTCATCTTTTGGGAGAATTATGATTAAAAAAGGGTGGATAGAAAAACTACCAGAGGCGGATGATCGTAAAGAGTTACCTAATAATTGACGAGAGTTTTTACCCTTTTATAAATTTTTAAGATGTATTTTATAGTGTCTGTCAACGGTAAATCGCAAGACCGACAGGTCGAGAATTTAAGGAGTTGATAGATTCACCAAACCCAAACCCTCTTGGCACTCAAACAAACCCGTTTGTTTGACGCCAACCGGCGAGGGAGCCCCCTCAAAGGTTGAGGGGGGTGGGGGTGTTTGTAGAAGCCATTCCAAAGGGGCTTCCCTTTGGCAGGTGGTGGACGGCGTCCACGGTCTTTATGAAAAAGGGCATCCGTTTAGGATGTCTTTTTTCATTTTGGCGGAGCCAAACACAGGGAGGAACGCCGACCGCCACCTCGTAGAGCGCGCTCCCAATTTTATCGAAGATGAAAAATTGGTGTAGTGCGTTACACCAAATCTTAAATTGTGGTATGCTAGACCCAAGTACAGTGGTCGAAATGGGGGATTGAGGGATGGCCAAATATGGGATTATCCGCATGCAAAAGTTCCACAAAGACGCAATATTGGGGATCCAGAAACACAACCAACGAGAAGGCGAGAACAGTAAAAATAAAGACATCGATTCAAACAGAACGATGCTCAACTATGACTTTGTGAACGAGAATAAAATTAAGTACCATGAAGAAATTAAGAAGATGACGGCCACCCGTGTGAAACGAAAAATTCGGAATGATGCGGTCCTGGTGGCAGAGTTCTTTGTATCGGCCAGTCCGGAATACATGCATGCGATGTCGCGAGACGAGCAGCGCAAATATTTTGAAGCATCACTGGACCATATAGCTGGCAAGTATGGTCAGCAGAATATTTTATATGCCGTCGTACATAACGATGAAGCCACGCCACATATGCACGTGGGTTTTGTGCCGATAACGGATGATCGGCGCTTGGCGGCGAAAGAGTACTTTCATGGCAAAACCAAGATTCGTAGAATTCAAGATGATTTTCACAACTACATGAACAAACGTGGCTATGACATTGAGCGTGGCGAGCCGAGCGAGCTGGAGCATAAAAGTGTGCATGAGTTTAAGAAACAAGAACGTGAAAAAGAGCTAAAGCATTTGCAACAACTAGTGGCTCACAAGGAAAAAGAGCTTCAACAGATGGACAATTTAGTGGAGCTAAAATCAGCACCACCCGTTGAGATACGTAGCGAGAGAAGTATTGAAGAATTATGTAGCCAACCTCTTGAAGTAGAGGCGGCCAAGAGTGTCATGGGTTCCAAGGTGAAAGTGGAAGAAGCAGATTTTCATGAGCTTATGAGTCTCACAAAAGAGCTGCAGCAAACATTGGCGGCCGAGCATGAGCGTACCCACGCATTGAGTCATGAGCTTGATCGTTATGAGACAGAGAATAAAGCATTAAAGCATGATTTGAGTGAGACAAGGCAAGAGCTGCAGGTATATGTGGCTCATCAAGATGGTGAAGTGGAGAAAGCGAAAAAACAAATGCGCCAAAAGTTTGTCCGTGATTTTTCCATTGAACAAAAAGAAAACCTCAGAGATGAGGTTAAGAAAGAACTAGATACGCAATATAAAGCTCATATAAGCTCTCTCAGCGATGATTTAATGATTGAGAAACAGAAACATGAGAAAACGAAAAAAGAGCTCGTACAAGAAAATCAAGTAAATGAGAGCTTAACGAAGATGAATCTTGGTTATATAAAGGATTATGTGCCAAAAAAAGAGCTTGATAAGGCAAATCAGCAAGTTCGTGAATTAAGAGAAGAGAATAAGACATTGAAGGCTTGGAAGGAAAAAGCCTTGAATTGGATTGATAAGAGTGTAGAGAAGGTGAAGCGGATTTCGTTCTTTCAATATGTTGGTGACATTCAGAAGCGTAATAAGAGTCAGGATCAAGAAATAGAGAGATAAATTTAGCTAAGAACAGCAAGCATAAGAGCAATCTGGGTGACCAGTATCTCTTTTAGACTAGAATCAGTACATGTAGAGTGTTGATTTAGTAAAAATAATAGTTCTCTGTTGAATAAGAAAAGTTCATCTCTGGTCAACATAATGTTTCTCCTCCTATTTTTTAATTTTTACGAGCATAAAAAAGCTATCTAATTTCTATAGGCAATTGGCTTTCCATAGAAATTAGATAGCTTTTTAATAGGGTTCAAACATATAAGAAATAAGGAAAAGATTACTTTAATTAATAGTAGCATCCTTTTTTTATAAATACTATATTATTCGTTAATAAGGTGTGAAAAGAGTTATATGAATAATTAAAAGGGTTGAAATGAGGAATGAGGAGTTAAAAAAGAGCATAAAAAAAGCTATTTCAATCGTATTGGCATTGGAGAGAAATAGCTTTTTTATATTACATTCAAGAGTGTTCTGGTTCGTCATGGATATCTTTATATGTGAAGTATATCACAAACTTTCTTAACTGTGAAGACAAAAATCAAAATTTGTATGACAAGTTTTGATTTTTAGACAAAATTCCGTTGTATAAGGACATTTGTATACTGTAAAATATTTGTATGAACATAAAAAGATAAAATGAATACAAGGTTAGTCGCCTTTAGAATGATCAACCTTGTATTTGTTTTGATATTAAAAGCAAATGGGTGAGGGGAATATTGGAGTTTCATAAAGTGATTTTAAAAGAAGCTTTAACCGTTGAGATTGAAAAAGAGAGAAAATTTTTGATAGAAACGGCATTTAAAGAGGGTTTTACAAGCAACAATACTGTAGAAATTAGTCAATTTATTGACGAGATGTTAAATGAATTAGAAAAGATTAAATAGAGCTATTAAAAACAACAAAAAAGCGACCTCGGCATTGGCCAATGAACGAGGTTGCTTTTTTGTAAGGGTTTGTTCATACGTATTCGAAGTATGAAACATTCATAGATTATCACGTTCTGTAATTAGAGGCTATTTTTAATATGTTGCTACATATACAAAATAAAAGAGCAACCTCGGCAGTGGACGCGAGGTTGCTCAAAAATAGGGTTATGTTGAAATTTGTAAAAAATAGTCTGATCTTTAATATAGCATATTTACACTTAAAATCAATTATTTAGAGGTTTCAGCATATGTATAAAAGGTGCACTTTTTATACATTATTTTGGCGAATGTCCTTGGATAGAACGTTGATAAATCAAGGATGTATAAAAAGCTGCATACTCCGGAAAAAGAACCCTCGGCGGAACCGTTCTGCGACAAGGGTTCTTTTTTGTGATGTGTTCCGGAAAGAGACATTATGTTAACTAACCTTGTATACCATATACAGCCTGAAAATAGAAAAAAACTCCTGCTGTTGACTAGGAGTTTTTTCAGTAACGTATCAAGGTATTAAAAGTGATACCTCTCTTGAGTAGTTTGCTCTTGGGATAAAAATTTATTCATAAAGGACAATTAACTTAAAGGTGGTTTGATGAATAGAGTGTAAGTATTATCGATTATATTTCAACATCAGCACTTTATAGTGTCACCCGTCTGTCTAAGAAAATGACGTTGTTACAGATTTATATAAGTTTGCTCTATACATAGGGGATATGGACTATTCATTAGACCATAGCTTCTTTTGACGCAAAGTAGGTGATTACGTGTTTTATTCATCGTTTTATACTCCCTTTCATTACACTTTCTATCCTTATTTTGTCCCTTCTTTTGAACGACCTACTGGATTTGTACTCACTTCTAGTGGAGAAGTTAATAGTTAGTGGGGGAATTATCCATTGGGGAATCCAGCTAAAGCGCCAAAGTATTACGGTGGTGGAGAAGCTCCTATTTTGGGACCCCTCGTACCTTTCAGTTTAAGAGGTTATTATTAAACTATAAGTAATTAAAATGTATTATTTGAGGATTATTATTTCAGGTTTGTTGCTACTAACATGTCTACTTATTTAATTTATAGTATAGGGAGAGATGCAAATGCCATCTGTTGTAGGCGCAGTCAATATTGGTAGTTTATTCGGCTCAGCACCCACTGTTGAATTTGGTGATTGTTTTAAGATTGCACCAAAGAGTACAGCTATAGCTGAAGTAGGAGCTGGCTCGGGCAATACAGGTAACTTTATGAATGTTATTAATGAGAAAAATTCAACTAATACTAAGAATGGCAGTATATTTAGTCAGAATATATCTGGTAACCTCTAACCTAATTCATA
>NZ_JAWRXD010001215.1:0-250 GCF_046535215.1 Priestia sp. SIMBA_032
GTGGACTGCTCGACGAGTTCACCCGCGATGCCGCGCTGGATCCGGCGCCACCGGAGTATGTGGCCCCGCTGTATGCCTATCTCGCAAGCGATCTGGCCGACGGCATCACCGGACAGGTCTACAGCGCAGCCGGTGGTTTCATCGGAAAGTACCCGGCCTTCGACCCCGCGTTCGTGGCCTACCGCGGGCACGACGCCGAACCGCCGTACACACTCTCAGAACTCCAGGTGATTTTGTCCGATTGAACGAC
>NZ_JAWRXD010001216.1:0-250 GCF_046535215.1 Priestia sp. SIMBA_032
CATTTTTTCTGCGGCCATGAGTAGCATTAGCAGTAGTCTAAACTCGGTTTCCACAGCCTTTTGCAACGATTTTTACAAACGGTTCAATCAACAAGTGGCCGATAAACGATTATTGCGTATTGCAAGAATTGTCACGGTATTTACCGGGCTTATCGGGATGTTGCTCGCACTTTGGATGGCCAACTCCAACATAAAATCGCTCTGGGATGAATTTTATAGGTATCTCGGACTATTTACAGGAGGTTTGGGT
>NZ_JAWRXD010001217.1:0-250 GCF_046535215.1 Priestia sp. SIMBA_032
GTCCGGTCACCCCGGGCACGAAGGTCACGTACACGGTGACGGTGACCAACACCGGCACGGCCGCCTACACGACGGCGAGCCCGGCCTCCTTCACCGACGACCTGACCGCGGTGATCGATGACGCGACGTACAACGGAGACGCGAACAACGGCGCCACCTACGCCGCGCCGACGCTGAGCTGGTCCGGCCCGCTCGCGGTCGGCGCGACCCGGACCGTCACCTACTCGGTGACGGTGAACAGTCCCGACAG
>NZ_JAWRXD010001218.1:0-250 GCF_046535215.1 Priestia sp. SIMBA_032
CGCTGTGTCGTCCACAGCTGACTGTCGTCCACGACTGGACCGGCGTGGTCCGCTCCCCCGGCGGCGGCGCCCACGCCCCAGAGGGCCGGTCGTCCGACAGGCAAACCATACACACCTTCGCCGCTTGTCCGCCTAATCCGTCCCACGGAGTTCGCCCTGGGCGCAGTCCCGCCGCCGCTCGTCGGAACTGTGGAAGGACCCGTCGCTGCTCTCTTGCCACGCCCTCCAGCAGGAGGAGAATGGCCGTATG
>NZ_JAWRXD010001219.1:0-250 GCF_046535215.1 Priestia sp. SIMBA_032
TGGACTTGAGATGGGCGCGGACGATTATCTGGTCAAGCCCTTCGCTTTCGTCGAGTTGCTTGCGCGCGTGCGCACGCTCGCGCGACGCGGGCCGCCTCGCGAAAGCGAACTGATCAAGGTGAGCGATTTGGAAATGGACGTGAATCGCCGGCGAGTGAGGCGAGGAGGCACACGCATCGATCTCACTCCGCGTGAGTTTTCGTTGCTGCAACTGCTCGCACGCCGCCAAGGCGAGGTGCTGAGTCGCACC
>NZ_JAWRXD010001220.1:0-250 GCF_046535215.1 Priestia sp. SIMBA_032
TTCAAGATCTTCGACCTGCCCTACCAGATCAGCGGGATCGACGGCCACGATCTGGCGAAGATCTGGGAGTCGGAACGGATGCATGCCTACGAGGGCATCACCGTTCCGGGTTTCCCCAACCTGTTCCTCGCTCCGGGACCGTATGGCGTCATCGGGTTCTCGTGGTTCGACACCATCGACCTGTGTGTCACCCATGCGGTGCAGGTGGTCGCCAAGGCCGTGGCGTCGGGTTCGTCGCGGGTCAGCGTCA
>NZ_JAWRXD010001221.1:0-250 GCF_046535215.1 Priestia sp. SIMBA_032
GCAGCAGGAGGGCTTTTTCCAGCACGCTGGTGACCGCGATCTCAGAAGCAAGCCGCTGTGCCAGGATTTCTTGGTCGGGTTCGTCGCGTAGTGCAGTAATGACGCCCCGGGTGATGGGCATTGAATTGCTACCTGCGGACTTCAAGTTTTCTATGCTTGGCGGCTTGGCCCCAGATATGAGTTCGTGGAGTGCTTCCAGTTTTGACTCGTACTCTTCTTGGATTAATGGGGTGAGGCCAACGCCGGCTGT
>NZ_JAWRXD010001222.1:0-250 GCF_046535215.1 Priestia sp. SIMBA_032
GACCGTTCGGTCCGGTTGATCGCCGCGAGCAAGAACGCCGGGTAGTCGAAGGGATGGCAGGCCGTGTCGAGTGCATCGTGTAGTAACGCCCGCAATGCCTCCGATGTCGAGGCCATCACCGTCGGAGCCGGCCGCAGGACCAGTCGCGCCGGGTCGTGGACCTCACGATCGATGTGATCATCACGACGGACGAAGGCGCTGTGCAACGTGCCGTGCCTGCTGATCAGTAGTCGGTAGGCGTGCTCGAGAG
>NZ_JAWRXD010001223.1:0-250 GCF_046535215.1 Priestia sp. SIMBA_032
GTGGTTGAAGGGGATCGCGCGCACGGCGTAGAAGATCACCCCCAGCGTGTAGGTGATGCCGCCGGCGACGAGCAGGACGAGGCCGGTGGTGGAGAGCGTGTCGAGCAGTTCGTCACCGGCGAAGACGGCCAGCCAACCCATCGCCAGGTAGACGGCGATGCGCAGGGCCGCAAAGCGGTGCGGCCAGGCGAGCTTGCAAGCGATGCCGCCGAGCGCCAGTCCCCATACGACGGCGAACAGCGTCCAGCCG
>NZ_JAWRXD010001224.1:0-250 GCF_046535215.1 Priestia sp. SIMBA_032
GTAGAAGTTCAGCGTGCGCTTGATGAAACAGAAGAACGTGTAAGTTCTCTTGTTGTTATGGGAATTGGAGAACCATTTGATAACTACGATAATTTAATGGGATTCTTACGCATCACTAACCATGAAAAAGGACTTCATATTGGTGCTAGACATATGACTGTTTCGACGAGTGGAATTATCCCGAAAATTTATAAGTTTGCTGAAGAAGAACTACAAATTAATTTTGCGATTTCATTGCATGCTCCAAACT
>NZ_JAWRXD010001225.1:0-250 GCF_046535215.1 Priestia sp. SIMBA_032
GCAGGATCGCGACGTTCCCCTTGCCGCCGGTTCCGTCGATCAGCTGGTCGGCGGCGCGCTTGCCCTGCTGCACGAAGTTCGAGCCGAGGAACGACACGTACGTGTCGCAGGCGCCAGAGCTCAGCAGGCGGTCCACGGTGATGACCGGGATCTTCTTCGCCTTCGCCGCCTGGAGCGCCGGCTCCAGCCCGTCGCTGTTGAGAGGCGCGACGATGAGGGCCTGCGCCCCCTGCGAGATCATGTCCTGGAT
>NZ_JAWRXD010001226.1:0-250 GCF_046535215.1 Priestia sp. SIMBA_032
GGCAAACGCCATGTTGTTGGCCTGTGCGCGGGCAGTTGAACCGCAGAAGTCCTGCACGTCACTCATCAACTCGGGAATCGACATACCCCAGAACGAGCCGGGCACGATCTGGAACGACGCTTTGTGATATGGCCGGCCGCCCAAAGGGTTGCGGTTGAACACGCACCGGATGACGTGATTGCCGATCAGGATCGCATCAACCTGGTACTCATCAAACACGTCCGGCACTTGGGATGGATCAACCCCCCAT
>NZ_JAWRXD010001227.1:0-250 GCF_046535215.1 Priestia sp. SIMBA_032
TGCGGCTTCGCGCGCCCGACGCGGCTCTCGCCCTGTTCAGAGGGCCCGGCCATGACATAGCGGGCCTATCCAAAGCTCGGACTGACATCTTCTCGGGCATGACGTGACGCGACGGCATGAACTTGCGCCCCTGCAACGCGAACCTCGACGTCAGACTTGAACCACGGCGAGAAGCGTTGGCACGTCGCCGATGACACGACTCTGATGCCCCTTGCCCGTGGTGTCCTCAAGCAGTATCGCGCTCCCTGCT
>NZ_JAWRXD010001228.1:0-250 GCF_046535215.1 Priestia sp. SIMBA_032
CGCCGGATACGGCTTTCAGCTCCTGCCCTATAATTTGATCCTTCCGATACCCGCTCATCTGTATTTGATGCCGTTTTTCCGGCGCTCCCAAAATCAGGCTCCCGGTTGAGGGTTCCATACAGTAAGGCCCTAAGAAGGAGAAGTGCAGTCAGTTTCATTTCCGTATGCTTTTAATATGGCGATTAGCGAAAACAGCGTGCGGCTGGTCTGCAGGAAAGCTGGGATTGGATTAATCTCTGTGGAGTGGGCC
>NZ_JAWRXD010001229.1:0-250 GCF_046535215.1 Priestia sp. SIMBA_032
CTGTTCCCCGGCCTGCAGGCCTTTGCTGACCACAACCACACCGTCTCGGCGCTCGCCAGTCTGTACTGTGCGCTGTTCGGCGATCAGCAGGGGTTGGCCCTTGTCGTCGTTTTCCTGCTTGCCGTTCTTGTCCTTGTCGTACCAGACGCGGTCGCCGACGGAGACGCGCTTGACGATCACGCCCGCGTCCCACGTCGGGTCGATGCCCTCCGAGGCGCGCACGTCACCGAACTCGTATGCGTCGTTCGAG
>NZ_JAWRXD010001230.1:0-250 GCF_046535215.1 Priestia sp. SIMBA_032
AACATCAGCGGCAACTCGACTGATGGCACGGGCGTGGTGGTGGATCCGAACGGTTCGATCAATACCTCGGGTGATGGCTCGACCAACATCTCGGGCGACTCGACCAACGGCACGGGCACGGACATCAACGGTTCGATCAACACGACGGACAACGGCACGATCCACATCAGCGGTAACTCGAGTGAGGGCACGTGCGGGTCCGTGTATCCGAAGGGTTCGATCAATACCTCGGGTAATGGCTCGACGAACA
>NZ_JAWRXD010000143.1:0-449 GCF_046535215.1 Priestia sp. SIMBA_032
CTTCCCACTGGATGCAGAAGGCATCCGCCAACGGATAGCAGATGCGTCCGCTCAAGGTCGGCATGGTGATCCGGTCGAAGCATTCAATATAGACAGTGCGGATTCCCAGCATGCGGGCGGTGATAAAAAACGGAACGCTGACGCCGGCCCCCGCTGAGACCACCACATCAGGACGAAACCGCCTCAGCGTCGGCCAGGACAGAAACAGATTACGGACCGCGTTGGGCGCGCTGCGTGTGGTGGGGAAAAAGCACCAAGTAACGTTTTCTCCCGCCAGGGCGGTTTCCACCTCGGGCTGCCGAAACGTCACCCACTCCCTCGCATGTTCCTTCCACCAGGACTGCAGCGGAAGGAGCTGGGCCAGATGACCGCCGCCCGATGTTACGAACATGATTTTCACCTGGAACTCCTGCCGACGGCGGCCCGCTCCGCTGACCGTGCGGGGGCGG
>NZ_JAWRXD010001231.1:0-250 GCF_046535215.1 Priestia sp. SIMBA_032
AGGTGATCCTGCTGTTCGTCATTCTTCGCCCGCTGCGCCGCGTAGCCGGCGAAGTGGCCGTGATCAAATCGGGGCGTCGCGCGGGTATCGAGGGTCGCTACCCGTGCGAGCTGCGTCCTCTGACCGACAACCTCAATACTCTTCTGGCCGCCGAGCGCGACAACGCCCGCCGTTATTCGGAGGCGCTGGCCGACCTGGCGCATGCGCTCAAGACACCGGTGGCCGTGCTGCGTGCACGACTCGACTCCAG
>NZ_JAWRXD010001232.1:0-249 GCF_046535215.1 Priestia sp. SIMBA_032
TTTGAAATTGACGTCAAAGGAGTAGGAGCAACGCACGTTGGATACCGGTAATCTAAAACTGACCGTGTCGGATGTAGATACCGGTGCCGCACGCCTTGATCTGTCGCTGTTCCTGTTCGAGGACCAAGATCTCAATATCAGTGGCTTTCTGGAATACGCCACGGACTATATCGGCACTGAGGCTGCCGAAAATATGGTCCGCATGCTCACCAGAGTGCTGCGCGAATTCGTCGCAGCGCCCCATGCTGC
>NZ_JAWRXD010001233.1:0-249 GCF_046535215.1 Priestia sp. SIMBA_032
CGGTCGCCGCGGCGCGCGCGAGCGCGTCGACACCCTTGTACGGGCGGATCTGGCCGAGGAAGAGCACGGAGGTGTCATCGTCGGCGATGTCGAAGGAGGCGCGCGCCTCCTCGCGAGTGACGGCGGTGTCGTAGACCCCCTCGTAGCTGGGATGCGGGATCTGTCGGATCTTCCGCGGATCGAGCGTGACGACGTCGGCCATCGCGGCCGGGGTGTGGGGGGCCATGATGTGGATCGCGTCGGCGGAGG
>NZ_JAWRXD010001234.1:0-249 GCF_046535215.1 Priestia sp. SIMBA_032
GTGGTGCGCGCCTCGACCGCGCCGCCGGCCCGCTGAACCCTCACCCCCACGAAAGGCACACCATGCGAAACAACACTCTGCGACGGGGCAGATTCGCCGCCGCCCTCCTCACCGCCGGCGTGATCGCCGGAACGCTCGCCGCCTGCGGGTCGAGCGGAGGAGGCTCCAGCGACGCCATAAAGGCCCACGGCCCGATCACCATCTGGTACTCGAACAACGCGCAGGAGGTGCAGTGGGGCAAGTCGATGG
>NZ_JAWRXD010001235.1:0-249 GCF_046535215.1 Priestia sp. SIMBA_032
GTATTCGTGGGCTGGGAACTTATTCGGATGCGACAAGCCTCTTATATGGTGTTGATGGTATGTTCTATAGCAATATTGATTTCTTGAACCCGAATGACATTAAGTCCATGAACGTACTTAAGGATGCATCTTCTTCCGCTATTTATGGGGTAAGGGCTGCCAACGGGGTTATTATTATAGAAACCAAATCCGGAGGTAAAAACAGAAAACCGACCATAGAGTATAATGGTTACACTGGGATTCAGCGGG
>NZ_JAWRXD010001236.1:0-249 GCF_046535215.1 Priestia sp. SIMBA_032
CGGGCGGCGGGCCACGGCCGGGTCAGCCGATCGCGAGCACGACCTTGGTGCCCGGCGCAGCCTCCTCGGCCGCGCGGTGCGCCTCCCACACTTCAGCCAGCGGGTGGATCACCGGCTCCGAGACGAGGAGGGAACCGTCGGCAGCCTGCGCGAGCAAAGAGGCGAGCGTGCGCCGGTAATCGTTCCGTTGGGTCGCGACATACAGAGGAGTGCTGCAGACGCGCTCGCGCCGGTGGCCTGCTGCGATCG
>NZ_JAWRXD010001237.1:0-249 GCF_046535215.1 Priestia sp. SIMBA_032
GCCTCGTCGGGCAGCAGGTAGAGGAGCGCATCCTCGATCACCGCGGCGACCACGGTGTCGCCGCCGGCGTTCAGGTTGCCGATATGGAAGTTCTCGCCCTCCCCGAGCCGGTCGAGGAGCTTGTTGTCGCTGTCCCGGAGGTCCACCGCCCCGCTGCGCAGGATGCGCAGGCCAGGCGGTTCACTGGCCGCGTCAAAGCGCTCACCGTGCGGATGGTAGGACACGCGCAGGGCGTTGACTGCGCGGTTC
>NZ_JAWRXD010001238.1:0-249 GCF_046535215.1 Priestia sp. SIMBA_032
TCCGAGAGCGCCGTCCTCACCGACGTCATCGACCTGGACGAGGTGGCCGCCGTCCGCCGGTTCGGCACCGGCGGCGTGACCCGGCCGTGGCGGCAGTACGACGGGGCGGAGTCGACACTCGCGCTTCCGCTCTACGACGGCAGCATCTCGTCGTCCCGCTGGACGCCCGCCGCCGCCGCTGCCGGCGCCGCCGCCACGACTCCTGCGGAGGTGCTCGCGTGAGCGCCGCCCCGCAGTTGAAGGCGAAGC
>NZ_JAWRXD010001239.1:0-249 GCF_046535215.1 Priestia sp. SIMBA_032
GAACCGTTTACACCCATGTTACCACTGTTTTTGCTAAATGCAGCTCGTACATCTGCTGCAGTACGGTTTACGTTATTTGTAAGTGTATCTACAATAACCATAGCTCCATTTGGTCCAAATCCTTCATAACGAAGCTCGTCATAATTTTCCTCTGAACCGCCTTTTGCTTTTTCAACTGCACGATCAATAATTGTTCTTGGTACATTGTATGTTTTCGCACGTTCTAATACGACTCTAAGCGCTTGGTTT
>NZ_JAWRXD010000054.1:0-8000 GCF_046535215.1 Priestia sp. SIMBA_032
ATCTCTTTAGCCTTCTCCAATCTAAACTTAACAGTCACTTGCTACAGATTTACAGTTAGATTTCATCTCTTTAGCCTCCTTAAGAACTTTGTTATAATGAACTATGACTTTGAATTGCCTATGCTATCAAAAATAGCAAAAGAACCTGTAAATCTAACAAAAAATCCATTATTAAATCTCTCAAAATTTGTTGTCAGTTCTGTTATAATAACAACAAATTTATTGTTATTATAATTGAGAAGAGGAGGGGGTTAATTTGAAACAAACTGAGGAAGAATTCAAATTAAGTGAAGTAATAAAACTTACTGGGCTGTCTGATCAAACAATTCGAAGATATCAAGAGGACTTTAATATTCAAGGAATTCGCACTCAAGGTGGTCATCGTCGTTTCAAAAGAGAAGAGATTGATATGTTACTTGAGGCTAAGAGATTAAAAGAAGAACATGGTTATTCTATTAAGCAAATCCGTTCACATTTTAATGGAGAAACAACATCAGAGATGTTAGAAAAGAATGAACCTATGAAAACAGTTTTTGAAAAGAAAATAGTGAATTTAGAAGAACAATTAGCAGAGGCAACTGAGAAAATTGATTCTATGGTTCAGGTTTTAACAACATTTATGAATCAAAGTGGACAAACAAATCAAAAAATTTTATCTCAATTTCAAGATGTACTAAAGGCACTTCCTGAAACATCTACAACTACAAACAACCAAAGAATCTTGGAAAAAGAGCAACGTCTAAACGAATTGAAAATTAGGAACAAATTAAAAAAAGAAGCCATTGAAAAATGGGGTATGTTACCTGAAGAGGAACGGAATACCACCGTGAAAACTGGTCTGTTTAGTTTTAAAAGGGAAGAAAATCATAGTAAAAAACGTGCTTTCATCGAAGATTACATAAGTGAACATTTAGTAGACCGCCTTGAAAGAGAGTATGACATGAAATAAAATCAATGATTAACCTAATTTTAGTAAAAGATAAAAAATGAAAGAGGCATTGCCCTTAGTTAATTCAGCTTAACTAAGGGCAATGCCTCTTTTAAATAATGCCAGTTTGAAAGATCATTTTTATTGAAACTAAAAATTGCACTTTTGCATGCTGATTGAGAGTAGAGAGAAAGATTTTATTTTTCATTTAGATAATAAATAATTTTGAAATTATTTATTATCTAAATGAAAAAGATTAGCCTAAAATACTCGTTTTGATATATTTTGCTAATTTTTATTGAATTATGAGACTAGTTAACGCTATAATAAAACTAACAAAAAGGACCGGAATAGAAAAAAGACTTCAACTGTTTAAGAAGTGCTGTCAACACTCTTAAACCGTTCACCCTAAACACGATAGGGAAAACTCTTGTCGAAGTCTCTTGTTAATAGAGTTAGTTTTTCTATAAAATAAAACTTATGTTTTTATTTTATACGAAATTGACATCTATTTCAAGGGCTTAGTTCATCAAAATCAAGGCATTGTTTTCCTTTTTCCAGGGAAACAGTGTCTTTTTTGTGTTCCTTAAAGGAGAAGATGAACAAATGACAAAAATATTAACCTGTTATTTAAAAGATGTAGATACCTTCAATGGACGGTTCAAATGGTTATGGACCCACAAGTCCACGCTTCGTAAAAAGAAAGAAGAGTTTTTAGAGATGCTTTGTACCCACTTTAAACAACAACAATCTGCTATACATAAAGAATTTCCTAAAAAGAGAATGGAAATGCTGGATCATGTCATCTATAACCTAGTGGCTACGGGCATTCAAGCGATCCGTTCTGAAACGCTTATGAAGAAATTTAATGTATCCAAAAGTACGGTTTCTCGTTTTGTACGCTCGTTAAAAGCGACTCCGTTTGTACTTGTCGCACGATACATTAAAGAGGATGCAACAGGTACTCATCCTGATAGTTATGTATTTATCCTTAAAAGCCATAAAAACTTTCATCACATTTGCGACGAAATCTTTTTTGCCCATGATACAACAGGTATACAAACGCTTCAACAAGAAGAAATGACCACTCCTGTGACACGTCCTGTGACGCATCCAGAAAGTGCTGAAAACGTTGATACACCAAGCTTAGAGGTCGATAAATCACCGAATGCCTTTATTAACCTTGATTTACCTGTAAATCATATAAATAATCATTTAATGTCTGTTTCACAGGCATTCACCTACATCAAAGGTGTGCCTAAGAAAGTCAATCAAGTCTATGCAGGTAAATATGGACATCAACTACAAGACTTCTATGCTCGCATTCAAAATGCTGCAAAAGCCGTAAAAAAAGATACAGAGATTAAGATTGAGAAAGAGCACATACATGAAATTGCGTATACATCCATTGTGGGATTAGATAAATATGTGCATGAAGCCAATCAACAAGGCAACCCGTTATCCCTACGGGATATGTGTCGATTAATCTATCAGATTGCGAAAAATCAATTCTATGAATTAACAAAGCCTAAAAGTCAGGATTATTCATCAGTATACGCAAATCAACAAGAAGTTATACATAACGAAAGTAAAGAAACAACATTAGCTACTCCAAAACGGATTATCCGTAAGGAACTAGTTCCAAATTGGTTAAAGGCTGAACAGCAGCAAGAAGAAGCTATAAAAGAATCAGAGATTTCTTTGGATCAGCAACTTGAAATGATCCAGTTAAAGCAAGATTTAGGACAAGAGCTAACACTGGAAGAAGAGGGCCTGTTGGAGGTGCACAGCTCCACGTATAGTTTGTTGGAGATAGCTCAGGTAAAACAAGACCTAGGACAAGCTTTAACGCCAGAAGAACAAGAATGTTTGCGCCAACATAATCAGTTAAAAGACACAGCTTCCTAATTTTAAAAAGTAGAAATCTCTTAGAAGCTGATGTTTTAATAGACTATGTTTACTTAGAACTGTGTTCTAAGTAAACAATAACTACTAATCTACGCAGGAGGAGACTATTATGCCACATAAAATTACCTTAACCGGATTAGCCACAGGACCTTTACGAGAATATGATCGCTATGTTGCCTTTGATATGCGTGAAAAAGGGTCACCATCTGCGCCTAAAGGATTAAAGAAGAGTACCTTTATTTCGTATACGGTGTTTGTTGCGAAGAAAGCCTTTAATAAAACAGGGCTCACGAAGAAAAGCATCATGCATGAAAAGATTTTAATTCAAGGGGAACCAACGTTAGACATTCCAATTGATGAATGTCCTGGTGAAGTAGGGGTCATCTGTTTTCAGATTACCGTTCTCCCGAATAAAAATGACAAAGAGAAGAATGAGTCAGATGCGAAAAAAGAACCCAAGCAAGAAGCATCTACGCCTTCTGAATCTCAAAATAACACGGAATCTACTGCACAGGGAGAAGTACAAGAACCTATTTCTCAACCTGTAGCAAAAGATGAGAATACAGAAGTAAAGCCTATTCAGACAGAAGTACAACAAGCGCCTACAGAAGAGAAAAAGGATGAGAAAAAAAAGACACCACTATCCAACCAACCGAAGGGAACTCAGGATCTATTGAACTTTGATGATATTATCGTTCCGGAAGAGTTTTTAAAGACACGCCCAAACCCTGAAAAAACGCAAAAGGTAATCGATTTTGTGAAGCGTACAGGACGCCTAGATGAGCCCATAACGATTGAAAAAGGATCAAAGATCTTAAAAGATGGCTACCGTCGTTATGTCGTGGCCAAAACGGTCAAAATGGATCAAGTTCCTGTTGTCTATGAATATCAAAAATAAGGGTGTAGGAGTCTACTAAATGAATAATAATGAATAATAAACAAAAAGCGATTGAATATATTCAAAAGGCATCTGATGAATTGGAAAAGCATCGGGAGTTTCTTGCAAATCTAGGCCTGAATGTATCTTTCTTGAATACGGCTGATAGAAAGTTAGATCAGGCCATCCGTTGTCTTGTTCATTCAATCGAAGAGCCCGAGGATGACAATGACAAAGAAATTAAAGAAGTGTCCTTTCATGAAGGTGAAAAGGTTATTGTATTCAAAAACGGGGATATCAAAACGATTAAATATTTTAATCAAGCAGAGAATGTAGATAAAAATTAAATCATTTTGAGTAGGATTTAGATTGGTATATTAACGGCAAAATGACAAAACACCAAATATGGTCCTCTTATTATTTGAAGGTTTTTACATATATACCTAGAATAGTTCTCTTGATAAGAGGAGGTGATCATATGTTGAGAGTCATAACCGCAGAAGCAGCATATACCACCGAAGAATTAGCCGATATACTTGGTTTGCCCATATCAACTATACGAAAATACAACTTCCATTTTGCCAAAATTGGTGTGCACTTTACTAAAAAACAAGGTAGATTAGCTTATACAAATGACGACGTTTCCATCTTTCATGAACTAAAAAGAATTTATGCTCATCCCGAAATGACCTTAGAAAAAGCCGTTATAACCGTTGCAAAAAAATTTAACTTAGTACAAATACCAGCCACTCCACCTAACATTTCAACTGAAAAGCAAACCCTTAGCCTAGAACCACGTGAGATGCAAATGAAAGAGATACAAAGTTATATCGATGCAAAATTTGAGGAACGCGAACGTCAATTAATCTCAATGGCTCGTGAAATTAGAGCGTTAAAAAAAGCACAACAACAAAAGAAGAGTTTTTATAAGTGGTTAAAAACCTTTTTTGAAAAATGATTTGCTAGAATGATGGTATCTCGTTATCTAATATTCACGCAAAAAAACCTTTTTCCTCTGCCTAGAGGGAAAAGGTTTTTTGTGCAAAGTTCCATTGTAAAGAATATCGATAACAAAGACCGCCCAATATGTATCAGTGTATAAGGCGGTCTTAACTGTATTCATGCTATATGATTATGACAAAAATATCGACATTATTCCAACTCTGCATAAGCAATATTTATATATTGTTTATTTTATAGTTTATTATATGTTGTAAATAAATTTTATTGCGGAATTTTTTCCCTAAAATGAATATTTTTTTTGAAAGTGTCAATCCTTTATAAAAAGGAGTGTGCTCTCATGCCTAAGATAACCAAAAAGAGTAAATTAGGAAAATACTTAATGAACAAAGGCTATAATCAAACGGAAATAGTTAAAGTAACTAAGATGGATAGAAAAACAGTTAGCAAGATTTATAATGATTCAAATTATATCCCATCAGGTACCACGATTAAGAAAATTATGAATGTCTTAAAAAAAATTGACCCAAAACTAAAAGTAGAAGACTTTTTTAATTTATAAGCCCTATTGTGGGTAAATAGGGCTTATTTATAATATTAAGGACAAAGAACTTTATAAAAGGGAGCTTTTATAAAAGTTTATTAGCAAGCTATATACAGAAAAAGATGAGCATACTACTCCAAGTTTTGATAAAAACGGTAGATCGGAAATTCCATGATTTCTTCTTTTTCCTCACCAGGAAGAGTAGCAAATATTCTCTTCGCTTTTGTCTTATTTTTCAACAAAACCTCACATGCAAAACATATTGTTTGCTCGTTATTCATTTCTGCTCTTGCTTGTATATTATAAAGATCATTTTGTTCATCTTCTGATAATTCATGACCTTGCTTGAGTTTAATGAGATAAATATTAACTTTTGCAATATCATCTTGTGGATACTTAGCTAAGTATCGCTGATTTAAATCAAGAGCAAGCTCTAAATAATTTTCATCGAGGGTTTTATCATAAAAGTCTATATACTCTAAAGAACTAGTAATTGTTAAGTCAGCTTGTATATCATGATGTTCATCGGCAAAAGATAATTTTACTATGTCAAAATCAAAGTTTGTATCTTTCACCATTTCTTCAATTTTTCGGGAAGCGAAAATGCTTACTTTTTGGTCATAATTTTCCCGATTATCAGATAACATAACAGGTTCAACAGTATCCTGCCCGTGATTACTAGCTACATCTGTTATAGACGAATATCTACCCGTTATTTTTAACGCTTCTTCACTATAAAGGTTAAGGAAACATCCATCTGCATATACTAATGCTAGTTTCACATATTTGGAAAGTTCAATATTGATTATCCCCGTTTTTTCTAGTTTTTCTTGATGAATATTTAGTAAGCTATATTGTTTATTTTTAAAGATATTGATTATAGCATTGAATAGGGAAGGGAAATCTTCCTTATCATCAAATATATAATTTTCACTTATTCCAATTTGAGTACAAATATCTATCAGTTCTTTGTAGGATTCAATCTCTTCCTCAATTTGTAGGAGATGTCCCTTTAAATTTAATGTCCCACCAGATAACTGTAGAGATTGAAAAGGAAACTTATTGCGCTGTATGTAATAGTTTATTAATCGTAAACATTTCATATAGGAACCGAGACTTTTTACTCTTTCTAGATGGAATAGACCAGATTTCTTTCTCCTATCAAAATCCAACGTTAAAGTATCTTCTATAACGACCTTGAATCCCTTCTCTGTGTCAATGATTCGGTAAGTAACAAGGATGGATTCATTGTTCATATAAACGACTTCGTTTTTTCCAATTTTCAACTCATCTATTTTAACTTCCTCCACTGGTAACTTAATACCGTCGTCTGGGATACCGTATACGTGAATTATCCCTTCATATAAATTAAAAGCTTTCTTTTGCATGTTAACAAAATCTACTTTGTAAGGCGTAGATTCTTTGTTTTCAGATGTTTCAGTAGAGCCTATTTGCTGTTTGTCTACCTCTTCTATAAATGTGTGACGTAAAGGATCTAAATCCTCATTTTTCATTTTTTTAAAATCAAAGGAAATAGATTTCTTTTCACTTGAATTAAGATGAGATAAGAGTGATCTAACTTTTAGTGGGGCTAATATTCGATAATACGCTAGCTGTTCAACAGTTGGTGTATTAGTTTCTAGATTATTTGCTGCAAGCTCTTTTTTCGTCTTTGTTGTAGCCATTCAATTCTCTCCTTCTTTATAATGAACATTTAAGTCCATTAAAAACTCATCGAATCTTAGTATAGCAATAATAGAACAGCATTCGTTAGATAAATTAAACCCAACAAATTTAAGTCTAAGCTCTTTTTTGTTCAATGAAATGGTTCTACTATAGAACAAGAAAAAATCCTGTTATATACAGGATTTTTGATCAAACTTTATTATAAACAATCAGTCTTAGTAGACTAAAATAAAGCATTCAGTACAAACTTGTTGTTTTAATAAATCATCTATCAAGCCACTCAAAACTTTTCGAGGTAGGATGGCTTCTTTATTTCATTCTTTAATTCTTCGGCATGTTTATTAAATTTATAAAGTTCCTCTTTTGAGAAAAATTATTTACATCATTTATTTCCATAATGGCAAAGTATTATCTCTCTTATTTTCCTTTGAAACCTCTTTTTACCTTAGCAAGTCCAAACTAAATACTAAGAGGGCACTTCCCCTGGAAAGGAAGCACCCGTGTCAATTAAAACGTTGGACCTTTATTATAGCATGGGTCGCCATCAAAAAATAGGAGGGTCTTATCATGGGTCAAAGCGAAAAACCATTAATAGGTATTGAAAATATCGTGAATGTAGCGTCGGATTTAATTGATGAAGTTGCTCGACTGAAGAGTGTACGATTAAGAATCAAAGAAGAATTATCTTAAAGAAACTAAACTCAATACACCGTCTATGACAAAAGCTGTTCAACTGTTTCAGAATCTGCACCAAGAATCTTCACAAAACCTCATACGTACTTCTTAGCTATATAATAGCCTTAAAGGCTATAGAACAGGCTTAATACTGCTATTTCTTTTATTCATTCCATAAGCTGTGGCGGATTTATTCTAGTAGCCTTTCTTTTTTAAAATTATATTCTATATACATTTTTCCTTACATGAATTCTTTATATCTTGATCAAACTACTTAAGACGCCGTGAGGCATCATATTGCTAATTCTCCAGTTTCCTTACGAGAACAAAAAAAGCTACTGGTGTCGGGACTGACCCCCTAGAGTGAGACAAATAAAAAACACCTTTAAGTTAAAAAACGGGTATGTAGTACCTAACAATAA
>NZ_JAWRXD010001240.1:0-249 GCF_046535215.1 Priestia sp. SIMBA_032
GGTCAAAGTTAATGGCAGCAACGATTGTTCCATAGTTCGGAATGAAGAAATATCCATTTACTGCAGGGAACATCGCAATCAGTAGCGCTGGTGGAATACCAAGGGATAGTCCAAGTGGCATTAAGGCACGTACTGTTGCTGCTTGGCTGTACAGTAAAATAGATAGAATGAATAGTGCGATGGCAAATAGCCAAGGTGCACTTGTTACTAAATGCTGAATAGATCCTTGAATCATATTTAAGTTTCCAT
>NZ_JAWRXD010001241.1:0-249 GCF_046535215.1 Priestia sp. SIMBA_032
GGACGACCCGCTGGTTCCCGAGCGCCACGCGCACCCACGCCTGGTCGGCACAGGATTACAGATCCGCCAACATGACCCCATTCGTCGGATGGATGCCGCGCACCGACCGGAAGGTCGCGGTCGCGACCGGCTACAACAAGTGGGGCATGACGAACGCCGTTGCAGCGGCGCTCAGCATCACGGCCGACATCGTCGGTGAGGAACTGCCGTGGGCCCAGGTGCTGCACCACCGCATCACCAAGCCGCCCG
>NZ_JAWRXD010001242.1:0-249 GCF_046535215.1 Priestia sp. SIMBA_032
CCAATTATTGTTGCTGTGAATAAAATGGATAAACCAGCGGCGAATCCTGATCGTGTAATGCAAGAATTAACAGAATATGAATTAGTTCCAGAAGCTTGGGGCGGAGATACAATTTTCGTACCAATTTCTGCAATCCAAGGCGAGGGAATTGACAACTTGCTAGAGATGATTCTTCTTGTAAGTGAAGTAGAAGAATATAAAGCAAACCCAAATCGTTATGCAACGGGTACTGTAATTGAAGCACAGCTT
>NZ_JAWRXD010001243.1:0-249 GCF_046535215.1 Priestia sp. SIMBA_032
CGAGAACCGCTCGGTCATCTGGGTGGACATCAGGGAGTTGTATTCGGCCGCCTGCCGGGACAGCGCCTGCATCCGCTTGCCCATGCGCCGGGCGGGGACGACGAACAGTGGCAGCAGGATCAGTGTCAGCAGGGTGATCTGCCAGCTGATCGACAGCATCACGGCAACGGTCAGCGTCAGCGTGACGATGTTGGACACCACGCCCGAGAGGGTGTCGGAGAAAGCCCGCTGCGCACCGATGACGTCGTT
>NZ_JAWRXD010000144.1:0-448 GCF_046535215.1 Priestia sp. SIMBA_032
GTAGTTGAGTCTGTTTTAGAAATAAGAACTCCACTATATGGTTGGTTTATTTTATATAAGATATAGCCTTGTAAACAAAAATACAGGATAGTTACACATAAAATGAAAACGAAGTTACGTTGTATCTGCAACGGTTTAGACACCTCTCTTTGTAGGTATATCGTTTAATTTCTGAATATTTTTATAATAACATTTAAGAAGTTTTCATACAATCAATGTCATCTGTTGAAATTGCGGTGAACCACATAAGAGTGGTTCGCCTTTTTTACGGTAAATACAGTACGGATTGCGGACAATAGCATCAGAAAGAAGTCTATGATAAAGATACAAATTAACAAGTAAATGAAGGAGGAAATAGTGATGAAAAAGTTTTTGTTGATGGTAGGCGGGATCGTATTAGGAATGGCAGTTATTTACTTTATTAAACAGTAAAGGGGATGTTATATAT
>NZ_JAWRXD010001244.1:0-249 GCF_046535215.1 Priestia sp. SIMBA_032
GTCGAGGCCGGACAGGCCGGCGATGGTGTCGGCCATGCGCAGCGCGCCGCGATAGCCGAGCAGGGGATAGATGACAGGCTTCAGGCTGCGCCAGAGTAGCGGCCGCCGGCGCAGGGCCTCCGCGCGTTCCTCGATCAGCTGATCTACGATGTGGGGCACGAGCGCAGGAACTCGACGAGTGCTGCGTTGAAGGCGCCGGGCGCTTCCATGTTCATGCCGTGGCCGGCGTCGAGATCGGCGACGGTCAGC
>NZ_JAWRXD010001245.1:0-249 GCF_046535215.1 Priestia sp. SIMBA_032
TTTTGATCGCGTCTTGAGGTTCCCGCTTCCCGGGCATGCGGAGAGGCTTGCTCTGCTACGTAACGCAGGTCAGGGCGAGGTATCTGGCGAGGTGATCGATTTGGCGGCAGCGATGTGGGAAGGGTGGAGTCATTCGGTGATCATGCGCTTCTGGGAGCTGTGCCGCCGGAAGTCGGTTCTGCACGATGCTGGCTTGGAGCATGTGGTGGTGAGTGAGCTGATTGAGCAGTTTCCGACTAGCGAGTTGCG
>NZ_JAWRXD010001246.1:0-249 GCF_046535215.1 Priestia sp. SIMBA_032
GACGAGGCCGGCGCCCCGATGACCATCGGGCTCAACTACGGCGCCCACAACGGCAACGTCTACACCGCCTACTTCGCCGCCGTCACCGACTTCGCGCGCGACCACCACATGGGCATCGTCTACTGGCCCGGTCTGCGAGCGGGCGATTCCTACTCGATCGAGTCGCTCGCCCCGAACGGAACCCTGACCGATAACAGCGCAACCGGGGTCGCCCAGCTCAAGTGGGGCTACGGCTACGGGTCGCAGGAG
>NZ_JAWRXD010001247.1:0-249 GCF_046535215.1 Priestia sp. SIMBA_032
TCGGGGATTCGACCCTGCCATTCGCCACATTCGTCACGAATCGCCGCCGCGCGCTGAACCCACATTCGTGACGAATCGGGGCTCCGGCGGCGCCGATTGCCACATTCGTCACGAATCGGCACCGGGCGGCGGGCGGGAGCGGCATGCCAGAATGGGGGCATGCCAGCACCCACCTCGACCGCCCTTCCCTTCAAGGTCGCCGACCTGTCCCTCGCCGAAGCGGGACGACACCAGATCCGCCTCGCCGAG
>NZ_JAWRXD010000145.1:0-448 GCF_046535215.1 Priestia sp. SIMBA_032
ATCATGAATTGATTCGCGAAGCTATCCATTGCTCTTCTATATCTATCTAAATCATCTCCTATCTTTCTAAATTCATCAATTCTATAGACAAGTTCTTTCTCTACTTCACTTAACCTTCTTTCAATTTCTTTAGCGGTATTTCCTTTCCAGCTATGTCCCAATAGTGTTTTTATGGCATTGACATTTTTTCTGTGATTTTCTAATTCTAAAATACACGATTCTAAATCATTTTTGGCACCTACTACATCGGCAGCATGTGCTATAACATCATAATTTTTCATGAAGATCACCCGTTTTTCAGTTTTGTTTATCAACAGTTTCAAATTCAACCGCTCTTTGTTCTATGAAATCAGCCTCAGAACGAATACGTTCCATATACCCTCTTTGAAATCTATAAATGCCGTATGTAAGTGTATTAATTAAATTACCATCAACACTAGCTGGTGAT
>NZ_JAWRXD010001248.1:0-249 GCF_046535215.1 Priestia sp. SIMBA_032
CGCCCGGCGCAGTGCTGCCGCCCGTTCTGCAGCCTCATCGGCTTGTGCACGCAGGGCTTCGGCTTGCGCCCAGGTCGTGGCCACTGTCTCCGGTAACTCGTACGTCACGTGAACAGTGACCTCCTCGACCTCGACATCGAGGAGGGCTGCGACGAGATCCCGGGCCATGATCGCGATCTCACGGATGGAGCGGGCCTGGGTGACAGCATGCAGCTCGGGAACCCGCACCAGCCACCAACGGCCCTCTCG
>NZ_JAWRXD010001249.1:0-249 GCF_046535215.1 Priestia sp. SIMBA_032
CTGATATTGACTATGCAGCAGTTGAAGCTGATACAACATACGGTAAATTAGGCGTAAAAGTATGGATCTACCGTAGAGAAGTCCTTCCTACAAAAAAGAAAGCTTCTGAGGAAGGAGGAAAATAATATGTTAATGCCAAAACGCGTAAAATATCGTAGAGAGCATCGTGGTAAAATGCGTGGTCGTGCTAAAGGTGGAACTGAAGTTGCTTTCGGTGAATTCGGTTTACAAGCACAAGCTGCTTCATGG
>NZ_JAWRXD010001250.1:0-249 GCF_046535215.1 Priestia sp. SIMBA_032
GGCGGATCCCCGCTGGGTCACGGAGCTTCCCGGCTCCTCTGCGGATCTGGATGCGGCCGCCGGCCTCACCCCCAGAGCCGATGTGGTCTTCTCTGTTCCCGGGGTGACCGGGGCGGCGACGGGAAGCGTCGACGTCCAGACCGGCCAGTACGAACCGGGCGACTACATCATCTCAATAAACAGGATGGTGTTCGGCGACGTCGTGACCACGATCGATCCGCGAACCGGGCGTCTCACCGCCACCGACCT
>NZ_JAWRXD010001251.1:0-249 GCF_046535215.1 Priestia sp. SIMBA_032
CGAGCGACACGACGCTGCGGGCCGTGTTCTTCGAGGACTCCGCCGCGCTCATCGGCTTGGCGATCGCGGCCGGCGCGATCGCGATGCACCAGATCACCGGCGTGGCCGCGTGGGATGCGATCGGCTCGATCCTGGTCGGCGTGCTGCTCGGCGTCGTCGCGATCATCCTGATCCGGCGGAACATCGCGTTCCTGGTCGGCGCCACGGCGGCGCCGAAGCTGCGGGCCCGCGTCGGCACCGCTCTGCTGG
>NZ_JAWRXD010000146.1:0-448 GCF_046535215.1 Priestia sp. SIMBA_032
AGAAGCGTTAAATCAACTGCACAAAAATCATACGATGCCCACTGATTTAATCATTGAATTTTATTCAGGGGCAATCACCTCATTAAGCGCATGGTGGTTTAAAAGTGAAAGAAAAGTTTCTGCTGCTGAAATGGATAGGTATCTCCATCAACTTATTAATCGGGATATTTTTCAGTTTGAAAAGGAATAAGACTACACCTTTTCAATCATGCAATAAAGTGAAACTTTAATCAGCCCTCACCAATCGGACTTTTACGGACAGCCCGACCCCCACCTAACTTCTTTGCTTCCACTGAATTTTGAGGTGGGGGTCTTACTGCCCGTTAAAGCGGGATCAAATTGACCACAAAATAGGAATCTGATATATTTTCCGTAGAATACTATATAAGTGTAACAGCGAATAAATTGGCATATAATAAAAAGAAGAGATGCGCTAACATCTCTTCCT
>NZ_JAWRXD010001252.1:0-249 GCF_046535215.1 Priestia sp. SIMBA_032
GGCGCGGCCTGTTCGGACCGTCGATCAACCTGATGATGTTCCATCCGATCCTGGAACTCGGCGATGTCGTGGGACATCTGCACGTTCTGACCACCGGCCCCGTCGAGGACCTGTCGATGAACCTGTATCCGGGTGTGTCGGGCTCGAACCTGCGGGTGGACTTCGAGGCGAACCCGCAGTCGTACTCCGACGCCGACCTGACCCGGCACCACGAGCGCTTCACCGACTTCCTCGGCCGATTGCTGCAGG
>NZ_JAWRXD010001253.1:0-249 GCF_046535215.1 Priestia sp. SIMBA_032
CGTGCCTTGCCCGCAGGCGCGATACAACCGAGTCGTGCATCGGAGAATCTCCGCAACCTTGCTCTTTTCCGGTAACAGGAATATAATCACACGCTTGTGATGTCCGGCACGGAGGCTGGGGTGAGCGGGTGTGGCATCGGTGCGCGCGGCGACGGGGCGAGTGTTGGCCTGTGCTGGCCGAACGCTGTGGGGGGGTGTCGGCAAGCGGCGGCCGGAATGCCTGCGGATGACGACGCAAGCCGACAGATG
>NZ_JAWRXD010001254.1:0-248 GCF_046535215.1 Priestia sp. SIMBA_032
TCTATTACATCAACATCAAACAACTCTTCAACATAGTTCCAGCTAATTAGTAACTCTCCATTTTTTTCAATTACTACATTATCCAAATACACTTGTGGAGTCCGAGCATGAATATAGCGAAGAGAACCAAGTTGTTCCCAAGAGAAAGCACCTGCACCTGCTAACATCGAGGTGAAAACGATTGGCATAACTGCTTTTGGTGTCATTTGATGATATCGAGTAAAATCTCGAATAAAGTTAACTCCATC
>NZ_JAWRXD010001255.1:0-248 GCF_046535215.1 Priestia sp. SIMBA_032
GGACGCGCTTACGCGCGCCGCTTAGCTAAACGTTATACCGCAAATGGTGGCTGAACCAATCAAGTATCGATGGGAATGTTCAGTATGTGCGGCCGTGAATCGGTCGGGAACCAGTATCTGCGATTCCTGTGGTAACCCAAGCAGCCTGTCTAGTAGCGAAGTTGATGCGGCAAAGCGAAAGCTCGGATTGATTTCCGGCCCCTCTTCAGCTGAGCGCAATCAAGCCAGGGCGTGGCGAGCTGCAAAGT
>NZ_JAWRXD010001256.1:0-248 GCF_046535215.1 Priestia sp. SIMBA_032
GGTTATTTTTTTATCATTTTCCGACAGAAGACTCCTTCCTCAAAAATGTGAAGGTGTGAAACACCAATTTTAAGTGGGAGATGAATGTCGGTAGGTGTAAGCCTACTTATTTTGTATCCTATTAAGGAGAACGCTAGAAAGTGAGGTGCAATCAATGTTAATAAATAAAGCATATAAATTTCGGATCTACCCTAATAAAATACAAGAAATCTTAATTGTGAAAACGATTGGTTGTAGTCGATTTGTAT
>NZ_JAWRXD010001257.1:0-248 GCF_046535215.1 Priestia sp. SIMBA_032
GATGCGATCCGCGAGGGCCGAGGCGCCCTCGGCATCGAGTCCGTACGCCACCGGATCCTGCAGCGCGGCCCGCGCGTCGGCCGTCACGCTCTCGAGGAGCTCGCGCTTCTCGTCGGCGTAGTCGTCGAGGTCCACGTCCTCGGCGCGTGCGAGCGCCGCCTCGATGCCGGATGCGTCGACGTGCGAGGGATCCGAGGCGAGCTTCACGACGCCGATGGCGTCGACGTTCAGCGTCGCCCCGTCGGCGG
>NZ_JAWRXD010001258.1:0-248 GCF_046535215.1 Priestia sp. SIMBA_032
GGCGCGAGAGGATCATCACGTAGACGACGCAGGCGCTCCACTCGGCCACCGCCGTCAGCAGGCGCGGGATGTCGGAGAATGCCGCGATGTCGGTCACGGGGTCGATCCCCGGGATCCGATGTGGGCGGCGAGCGCTTCGAGGAACGCCTTCTTGCGCGGCCGGGAGATCTGCAGGAGCGCACCACCCCGGATCCGGCAATCGTTGCCGTCGACGCCCGTCACGTGGCGGAGTCCGACGAGATAGCCGC
>NZ_JAWRXD010001259.1:0-248 GCF_046535215.1 Priestia sp. SIMBA_032
AAGTCGCTCTTTTTCTTAGCAAAGCCATTCAGAAGATGGAACCGTTTGAACTTTTGTCCGATGGTTCGGATATTCCGGTTTTCGCTTGGCGACTAAAAGAAGGTTACACATCAAATTGGAATCTTTATGATTTATCTCGACAATTGCGTGTGTTCGGCTGGCAAGTACCTGCCTACCCATTGCCTCCAGATATGGAAGCGGTGACGATTATGCGCGTTGTGGTTCGAAATGGATTTTCCATGGATCTT
>NZ_JAWRXD010001260.1:0-248 GCF_046535215.1 Priestia sp. SIMBA_032
TCGGTGACGGCATCTCGATGCCTTCGAGCGCCCACCAGATGCCGCCGACCTGCAGCGATTTGTCGGCCTGGAGCCGGTCGAACAGCGTGAATTTGAAGTCGTCGGAGCTGAGCGTGTCGCCGTTGTGAAACAGCACATCGCTGCGCAGGTCCAGCTCGAGCACCTTGCCCGCCGTGTCCTTCCAGCGCCATGCGGTGACGACGCCGGGGCCGAGCGTGCCCTTCGCGTCGATGTCAAGGGCCGCGTCG
>NZ_JAWRXD010000055.1:0-7026 GCF_046535215.1 Priestia sp. SIMBA_032
CCTGTTTTAACAGAAGAGAAAATGGAACAAATCAATTTCACATTGATTGAAGCCCTACATACAAATAAACAAGTTTACCTTACATATTATAAGCAAGGCCAATGTATAACAGAGACAGGATTCATTCAGTTTGTTGATTCCCTGGGGAATTTGTTTGTTTTTATCGATGAAGTATTCGAATTAAAAAATAAAATGAGGTTAAATGAGCTAATTTATGTTCGTTTTACATAAAATAATGTCACCTTCGCTTTTTGTGGTAAGCTAATAAAAGGCAATTAGAAAAGAGTGATTGACATGAAAGAGAAACAGCAGCAAGAAATCGATCTTGATAAAGTGTATGACTATGCTGAATTTCCGGATAAAGTCAGTGGCAGGTGCAACAACTGCAACTCAGCTTACTTCAAAAGTTCCGTAAAAGGTGGCGTTTTCTTACGTGAATGCCGCGAATGTGGGACGAAAAAGAGTATTTAGTTGGTACTGATTGAAAGGGTTGGGAAAATGAGGGGTATTTGGGATGATGGATACAGTCAATCAAAAAAATTAACAGAAGAAATGGTCAACGAAGCAGAAAAGAAGTTGGGCGTGAAGTTACCAAAATCCTATATTGAATTATGTAAAATACAGAATGGGGGCTCTTTAAAATATTGTGACTACCCTACCTCCGTTCCAACAAATTGGGCAGACGATCATGTAAATGTCCCTGAAATTTATGGAATAGGGAAAGAAGGCATTTTATCCAGTGATTATTATATAGAAGAATGGGAGTTACCAAAAGATATTGTTCTACTATGCGGAGAGGGACATTGGTGGATTGCACTCGACTATCGGAATACAAGAGATAATCCCCCTGTAATTTATATGGATTTAGAATGGGGAACGGATACACTTATTTTTGAGTTAGCTCCTGATTTCGAAACCCTGGTAAACGGCTTATTTATTTATGAAGATGAAGATAAAGATTGACTACATTTATACAATACACAGGAACTGACATTTAGTTGTTGGTTCTTTTTTGTTAGTTTCATGTAATTAGATTCACCAAGCTCCTACTGTTCCTCATTACGTTTTACTTCAGTCTTTGGGACCCCTCGTCCATTTCATGAAAAATATAAGCGACTAGGCCAAGCCCTCAATATATAAAAAAAGGGTACATATTCTATGACCATCTAATGAGTACCTACTGAGGTATATTTTCCTTTTTTATTTCTAGGAGTAGACAAGCAGCCTTGCTGCTGTAACTACGTAGTATCTAAAGAATTCCGACTCCGTTACCTAATTGGCATCTATTTGGGTAGCATAACACATTAACATTTGCGTAATTGAGGCTACTCTAAAAGAGTGACTTTTTTAGGAGGATTTTAGGTTTTTAAATCCAAATAACAGGTTAATATTTACTTATAAAGCAATTGAAGGGTGTAGAAATGGAGGGGAGTAAGTTGCCTAACAAAGAATATCCATACTATTTTATAAAGTTAGGTAAGTTATATTATGTAAATGAATCATGTAGAAACGTAAAAAGGAAAGAGATATCTAGTTATGAATTTACAAACAATGAATTGGTTGCATTTCCCTTTGACACACAGTCCATCGCAAAACAAACCGCAGATGAATGTGGTGGGTATATTGTAGTTAGAAACGCTACGTTTGAAGATTATATTAGCCAAGGAGAACGTTGGAGTAAGTATATAGGTTATAAAGAGAAACATATATGGAAACTCTATAACGTTAAATAAATAGTAAAATACTTTCCTTATAATAAGTTGTATATTTGTACAATTTGTAAAAAAGCCCATATTTGTCGTAATCAATTCTAATTTCTCTCTTTGAACCATCTCTGAGAGTGAATACTCTAAACCAATCTTTCATGTAATCATACCTCCTTAAAAACGAAAAGAGCAACCATCATATACCGGCTGCTCTCTCCTAGCAAAAATGCACTCACACAAATGTGTATGTGAACGTATTAGTGTTATATTATATCAGTAATAAAAAAAGGAATAATTTCTATTTACCTTGATATATTATTAATCGCTCTTTTGCTAAATTAATTAATTCCTTTAACTCTCTAACGGACTGCTTGTTATTACAATCACTTAATAAATCTATTGTGTCTTGCAAAAATTGTTCTCTTCTTTTTACTCTTTTATATTCAGCTCTATATTCTTCTGCCATCCTTGCTATTCGAGTAGAACCCTCACGAGGAGTCGCAACTCTTTCAAAATTTGAGGCGCGAGGCTTTGTTCCTTTTTCATCAAACGTAGCGTTGTCTGGATTCCTATTCCTCAATCCTGATTGACCCAAAATACTCCTTGCCGCCCGTTCTCTTCCAGTGGCCATTATCATTTCCCCTCTCTGCAATTGAGATTTGAAATAAACCGTCCTGTATAGATTCAATAACAGTAAAATAAGTCCTCTTTAAATATTTAGTTGCAGTTAAATAAAATCTTTTTTATTTTTTGAGTGGATAGGCAAGCTTACTGCAGTAGCTACATAGTATCTAAAGAATCGCGACTTCGTTACCTAATCAGTAGGTAACGAAGTAACGTTATCGCGCTAATACAAGCTTTATATGCGTAATGACGCCTTTCATGTTGCTTTCTTTATTGGACCCTTCACTAGTTATAGATAATGACCTCACTTTTCCTTTATAAAAAAAGCAGGGCCGTCTAAAATGTTAGGTATTTTTTTCAAACGTTACAACATGTATTTCATTATCTATTAATTGAAAATATGTCTTTAGATATGATCCAATATAAATAGGTAATCTTCCTTTTTCGTTCTCCATATAAACGTTATAACCCAACTCATCGACAGTCTCAAATCCATAATACTCCTGCCCTTTTATAATATTCAAGCCTTCGGTCAAACCATCTATGACACATATGATTTTTATAAATTCAATTTCTTTATTTTTTTCACTCATACTTCCACTCTCCCACTCAAAAAATTCCGTATATTCAGAATTATATCGTTTTAAAAAGTGTTACTCCATACGCCAATCGACCCTATTAAATTAAATATCGATGTTTTTATGCAAAAACTGCAATCTCTAAAACCTGGATATGTACAAGAGGCCCATAAAAAAGCAGCTTTTGTTCAATTGTTCGAAGTTGAGACAAAAACTATTGTAGAATGGTTTGTGGATTGTTGGAATAAGACAGACGGAAAGAGCATTACGTCACCTGCCATTTTAGTTTTCATGATTATGATCCATGCTATGATTTACATAAAGACAAATGGATTATTAATGGGGATAAATGGAATGATTTAATTATGTTTTTATTCTTTTTTAAAATAAGAAATACTTATCAATATAGTATCTAAAAAATCCTAATTTCTTTCGTTAATCAGTATTTATTTCGTTAGTGTTACTGTGGTGATAGGTTGGTTTAACAAAGGACTCATACGTTCCCTGTCGAATTAATTACTAAATCATAATAGATGCTACTGATAGAAAGGGAGATGGAAATGAGTTATTTAGAGACAGCACGTAATGCAGCAAGGCTAGCAGGTGAAATGATACTTTCCCAAGTCAGCACAGGTATTATTGCAGAGAAAAAAAGCTCAAATTTTGACGTCGTGACGGAGATTGATAAGCACTCAGAACAAATGATTCGGGGTTTCATTTTAGAAGCACATCCAGAACATTCTTTATTAGGCGAAGAGGAGTCTTTTGCTGCTAAAAAGCCTCTTAGCCAGGTTCTTCAAGATGCTCAAGATGTTCCCTTTTTGTGGATTGTGGACCCTATTGATGGAACAGCAAATTTCATTCATGGAATTCCAGGGTTCACCATTTCAATCGCGCTAGCCTGCAAAGGGGAAATTATCCTTGGCGTTATTTACGATCCTTGCAGGGATGAATTATTTTGGGCTGAAAAAGGGAAAGGATCTTTTTGTAATGGCAAACAGATTTCGATATCAGAGGCAGAGAAAGCAGTTGATTGTATGATAGCTACAGGTTTTGCCTCCACATCAGCCTTTCGTGAGGTGAATATAGCAAGTATGGATTCTATTGGCAAGGAATTTAGATCAATTCGTGTATTAGGTTCAGCAGCATTACATTTAGCCTACGTTGCTTGTGGAAGGTTAGGTGCTTTCTGGCAGTATGGTTTAAGTGTATGGGATATTGCAGCAGGCGTATTACTAGTTAAGGAAGCAGGTGGTGCAGTGACAAATACAACAGGAAATGTCTATAGGCTGTCTGATGAGAACATCATAGCCAGTAATTCAAAGGTACATTCTACGGTTCTCAATTGCTTATAGGGAGTCCTGATACGTATCCATTACTATGAAGTATAAGGTACTGTACTGCTATGTATCTTCACAGTCCATCAATTTCTACAAAAATGCTTACATCAAAGAAGCTCCGGATTTGGAGCTTTTTTTATTTTTCTTCGTTTTTAATTTATTTAGTTAATAAAAAAAATACTTCAAAAAGAGTGCCCGATAGTAATGCCGTAAGAGGTAAAGTAATAATCCATGTAATGACAATACGCTTCGCTACACCCCATTTCACATCTTTTATTCGATGTGCGGAACCAACACCTATAATAGATGAAGATACCACGTGTGTAGTGCTTACAGGCAACTTTAATGCTGTAAATCCAAATATAATTAGAGCCGAGGATAAATCAGCTGCCGCCCCATTTGCTGGGTTTAACTTGGTAATTTTCCCTCCAATAGTTTTGATAATTTTCCATCCACCAATCGTCGTTCCCATTCCCATAGCCATTGCGACACTAATCCGAACCCAAAACGGAATATCCATTGAGGTTTGATATCCAGCCGTAATTAATGCCATTGTAATAATACCCATAGTCTTTTGAGCATCATTTGTTCCATGAGAAAATGATTGAAGTGCTGCTGTAAAAACCTGAAATAAGCGCATTCTTCTGTTCGTTTTAGAAAGAGAAAAATTTTTAAAAACTAGTTGAAACAGACTCATAATAATAAAACCACATAAAACAGCAATAATTGGCGAAATAATGAGTCCATCAACGATTTTTAGAAACCCTTTATAATTTAATGCATGAAATCCTCCTGCTACAATAGCAGCCCCGGAAATAGACCCTACAAGTGCATGAGATGAACTGCTTGGAATACCAAAATACCAGGTAAGAAGATTCCATATAATTGCCGACATTAAAGCACTTAAAATAACTATTGATCCATTTTGTAACGAAAAAGGATCAACAATATCTTTCGTAATGGTTTGAGCCACTCCGGAAAAAAGCAAAGCACCTACAAAATTCATTAAAGTCGCTAAAAGGATAGCTAGCCTCGGAGACAAGGCATGAGTAGTGACCGATGTAGCAATTGTATTGGCTGTGTCATGAAATCCATTAATAAAGTCAAAAGCTAAACCCAATGATACAATTAAAATAAGCATTAAAGATAGAAACTCCATTGGCTAGCTACCCCCTTATTTATTTCTCGGCATTATATTGTCGAATCTAGTGATACATTTTCATTTGAATAAGCACTATTTACTACGTAAGACATAAGATATGTATTCTTCTCTAAATGATGGATGTTAATAATGAATTTCTTTTATAGAAACTCTTTATACGCTTACCCTAATTCTTTAATGTTAAAATTCATCAGTTTTAATTCTTATTTGATTTATTAAGTTTCTCTCGATATAAGCGCATCAATCTATATTCTCAATCCCGTTCTAATACAAACCAACATTTTATAAATCTATGGACAAAAATTGTTCTTGAGACAATAGGTGATATGCATGTTTCTTTAATTATCTAATTTTTTTCACTTATATTTCCTATAAAGAAAGTAAACGTCCGATATTGTACTTCTTGTTAATATAACTCTTATGACTTTTGTTATGCACATAGGGAATGTGATTGATAGCGTTGGATATTATGATCAAAAATGATGATCTTGAAGGCATACTCTCGATGGGTTACATTGGTGTACCTGAGAAATTCGTAGCGCGCTGTAAGTGAGCTTCTCCAATATAAGTGAAGTTTTCTTAATATCATTATTAATAATGAAGAATGATATTATGACCACCTTATTATGCTATAAAGTGTGAAATAGAAAACAAGGGACTAGTAGAGAAGAAAAGTGGCTTGAAGAAGATATTTATGCCTATGTTCTTTATTGCTTTTGTAGTAATTTTTGTATCGACATTTGGGTTAACAGTATTTGAGTCATTCTTTAGCTTATACGTTGATCATAAATTTGCATTTAGTCCATTAGATATTGCCATTTCAATCACAGGCGGTGCCATTATCGGTGCAATATGTCAGGTCCTACTATTTGAACCGTTAGTGAAGTACATGGGCGAAATTAATATGATTCGTTGGTCATTAGTATTATCTGCAATTTTAGTCTTCACAATGACATTAGTGAATTCGTACTGGACAGTTATGACAGTCACATTTACCGTATTTATAGGTGCAGACCTCATTCGCCCAGCTGTGACAACGTACTTATCACGCATCGCCGGCAACGAACAAGGTTTTGTTGGAGGGATGAACTCTTTTTTCACCTCCCTGGCCAACGTGTTTAGCCCCATCTTAGGAGGCATTCTATTTGATATTATAATTACCCATACTATTTCAGTACAGTTGTCATTATCATTGGTTTAGCCATCACTATACTATGGAAAAAACCTAAAATTGAAGAATTAAATTTATCTAAAAAGAGTAACTTGTGAATTCTTATATCTAATTCCGGTTTCCCCCCAAGGAAGCCAGAAAAAAGAGAACACCATCTAAAGAAGGGTTCTCTTTTTTGCGTTTCCACTCATCTTTCATGCATATTGCAAGTTTGTTTTAGATATTTAAGGTAGACCTTTTACAACTTACCTGAAGACGAAGAGCAATACCAAAAGCTTTTATTTAAGTATTTATTTAGTTAGAATCGTGATAACATCCTATTTAAGCCCATTTTCAGTCCTATAGGATTTTACAAAAGTAAACGATTAATGTTATTTAAAATTGATACGATTTAAGATTTTTGCTTTTTGAAAGTGAAAGATTGACTTTGACCATTCAAAGATTG
>NZ_JAWRXD010001261.1:0-248 GCF_046535215.1 Priestia sp. SIMBA_032
CCCGTCTGGTCAATCACCCGCCGGCAACGTTCGGATTCCGGGTGACCGGTCCGGAAGGTCAGGTGCTCACCTACAGCGGCGACACCGGGGTGTGCGATGAACTGATCGAACTGGCCGAGGGGGCCGACGTGTTCCTGTGTGAGGCGTCGTGGACCCACGACCCGGTGAACCGGCCACCGAATCTGCATCTGTCCGGTCGGGAGGCGGGGGAGGCGGCGGCCAAGGCCGGCGTCAAGAGCCTGCTGTTG
>NZ_JAWRXD010001262.1:0-248 GCF_046535215.1 Priestia sp. SIMBA_032
GTTGAGGCAGTAGCTGAGCAATATCATGTAATTCCGCTTCCTGGAGCAAATGCAGCCCTTACAGCATTAATTGCATCCGGTCTTGAAACAAAGCAGTTTTATTTCTATGGTTTCTTGCAGAGAAACAAAAAGGAACGGAAGATGGAGTTAGAAAAGCTTCGTTATGTACAAACTACAATGATGTTTTATGAAGCGCCTCATCGTTTAGATGATACTTTAATTTCGATGCAGGAAGTGTTGGGAAATAG
>NZ_JAWRXD010001263.1:0-248 GCF_046535215.1 Priestia sp. SIMBA_032
GAGTAGTATCCCATTGCAAAAAACAACGAGACAATCTGTTAATTCATGTTGCACAGCATCAGGAAATCCCGCAGAAGGCGAGTTTGATCGAAAAAACAGCTGAGGGAAACGCCTCTCTTCAAACAGTTATTCAAGCGACATCAACGTATTTCATATACACTCACTCCGACCTTCAACTCCTGGATTAACTTAGTTGAGCGCATTTTTCGGGATATCACTGTTTACCCACGCGACGGCAGCCTCAGTTC
>NZ_JAWRXD010000147.1:0-446 GCF_046535215.1 Priestia sp. SIMBA_032
ACGGAAACTCATCGCTGCTCCTCCTTCTCTAATAAACCAAAAATAGACTGTGATACCACTTCTAGTTCTGGTTCAGGATCTTTCACACGTGTTTTATAAGGTGAAAGTATTTCTTTACAAGCTCCTTCATCTAAGAAGTAGGCTTGAAACTCTTTCACTTTATCAATTTTAATTTTCATACGCCCTCTGGCTGCGGCATCAATTTCTTCGGCACCGATGACTCCGGCTACTTTTGCATTTATCTCATCGGCCTGCCTTCCAGAGATCCGAACCCGTAAGTTTGCTTTGAGTGCTGAATTCAACAAATCGGCATCAGGACGCTGCATCGCAATAATCGTATGAACACCTAGAGCACGTCCTTGGCTGGCAAACTGTTGAATCATCTCTACGAGATCCGTTTCTCGCTTGATTATACTCATCTCATCTACAACCACGACAATTCGAGG
>NZ_JAWRXD010001264.1:0-248 GCF_046535215.1 Priestia sp. SIMBA_032
GTTACGTCAGGATAAATAATATAAGGTAAATGCGCGACGCCGTAAGCGTAGCTTGCAAATGCATATTGAGCGACGACAGCTAAAACGGCAATACGAGGATATCCTAGTGTATTGTACTTTTTGTTTGTCCACCAAAGGGACGAGTATCCGATAACGAATAAAACAATAGAAACTGTAAACCACGGGAATTGCTTTATTAATCCTTGCATAAGCCAATGTGTTTCAGGATCCATTACAACGAGGGCGAT
>NZ_JAWRXD010001265.1:0-248 GCF_046535215.1 Priestia sp. SIMBA_032
GCCGATACGTACTCGAGAGGCGACAAGAAGCGACGACTACGACGTCCGCGTCTGCATGACCTGCCGGAGCGCCAGGCGGAGCTGCGCCTCGATGCGGCGGGCCTGCTCGCTGCTCACGCCCTCGACGCCGAGGCGGCGCTCGGAGCCGCCGCAGCGGTCGCCGTCTCGGGTGAAGTGGATGGCGATCCGCCCGTCCGCGAGCACCGGCTGCTGCTCGCCGCAGTGTGCGCATTCGGAGAAGCTGAACG
>NZ_JAWRXD010000148.1:0-446 GCF_046535215.1 Priestia sp. SIMBA_032
GTCCTCAATATGTGTAACCCTAGTTTTATCCATACTAAGTGTAATTCCTCGTTTTTGTAAGTAAGGAGCGAGGTTCCCATACATGCTTTCCGCGTTTTCCTTCGTTTCCGTTACGATGACGAAGTCATCTGCGTAGAGAACACGTCCTATCTTACATTTTGGATCAATTTTATATCCTCCGTTTGGCTTGTATGTCTTTTTATAAACAATACCAATCTCTTCTTCCATACCGCATAAAGCGATATTAGCTAGAAGGGGAGACACGATCCCCCCTTGAGGGGTTCCTTCTGTTGTCGTACGAAGGATATCCTGCTCTACGTATCCCATTTTAAGCCACCTTTTAATGAGAGTGTTTCCCGGAAACATAGATGTCTGTTCCACTATCCACTTATGATTAAGATGGTCGAAACATCCTAAGAAATCTCCTTCGAACACCCACTTTTTTT
>NZ_JAWRXD010001266.1:0-248 GCF_046535215.1 Priestia sp. SIMBA_032
GTCGAGGCTCGTGAGCGGCGAGGTCGCCAGCGACGCGAAGATCTGACCGAGCTTCTCGACCAGCGAGATACCGGGGCGCACGTACGGGTCGATGACACCGCCGGCGACGTTGACCGCGTCGGGTACCAGGTCGCCGCCGAGCGCGAGACGCACGGATCGGGCGACCGAGACACCGGCCTTCTCCTGCGCCTCCTCGGTGCTCGCACCGAGGTGCGGGGTGACGACGACGTTGGGAAGATCGAGCAGCG
>NZ_JAWRXD010001267.1:0-248 GCF_046535215.1 Priestia sp. SIMBA_032
GCCCGCCGATGATGAGGCCGGACCGGACAGAGCAGAGATGATCGTCGACGACAACGGACCGCTTGCCCGGGGCAGGGTCCGCGCGATGGAAGCCACAGATGTAGTCACTCGATACTCCTACCCGGCGGTCGGACGTCGGAAACGTGATCGGAACAGGTGAGACCATTGTCTCCCGCATCTCAGCGCCATGCGAACACCGGCTGCTCGAGGTGGTCGACGCGGGTGTCGCGACCGCCGAGGACGACCTC
>NZ_JAWRXD010001268.1:0-248 GCF_046535215.1 Priestia sp. SIMBA_032
ATGAAACCGATAAGCGATGAACAGAAAATGGAGAGCATGATTAAGGCTTTAGAGAAAAATGATGCTAAAGTAGAAAAATGGACATGGTTAGCTAGAGAAACAAAAACAATTTCTAATATACATACGTTTCAAAAGTTGTTAAACGATGTGAAGGACAAGGCAAATATTCAAAAGTGGGAAGTAGAGCAATCTCCAGATGGATATAAAGCTACATCCTATAAAAAGTTTGCTTCTCATGAAGAACGAGT
>NZ_JAWRXD010001269.1:0-248 GCF_046535215.1 Priestia sp. SIMBA_032
GCGGCAGTCAGCGCAATCTCAGCGGCGGCCTTGGCGTCTTTGTCCAGGCTCGACTCGTCAATCACCTTTATCAGGGCCGGCACGCCATCATTGACCAGTGCGGAAATCTTGTCGGTCGAGATCGGACCAGCGCTTGCGCCCGCGTTCGCGACGACGTCGCACGCCGCATTGACCTTGTCCGACGCCACAGCCAGATAGCCTTGAGCGTCTGTCGAGAGTTGCGACTTCATTGCCGTCATCGACTTGAG
>NZ_JAWRXD010001270.1:0-248 GCF_046535215.1 Priestia sp. SIMBA_032
TATATTCTCCATTCTACGCACAATGGCATGGGCAGTTATTCTCTCATCGTGTTCCAGCATGGACTCAAGAACGCTAAGTAGATTGTCATCAAGATTAACCGCATTTGCGGTTCGGCGTACTGGCTTGCTCGGTGCTGGCATATTGACTCCGTTAGGCGCGTAACAGGGCTTAGCGCAAAAGCGGCTAGCCTTCAAATAAGTCTACTTGATGGACCTGCACCGACAAATCCGGACCATCTGGAAAAGGG
>NZ_JAWRXD010001271.1:0-248 GCF_046535215.1 Priestia sp. SIMBA_032
CACCACAAAGCATTCAATGGGTGTGCAGGAACTGCGCGGAAGCTTCAAGTTCAGCGAGACCTTTCGTAGCGCATGCTTGCAGGCCTGCTCCAGTTAGCCAAAACGAAAGAACAGTTCGTTGAACACGTTGGTCTTCGGCCAGATAGCTGCTCTGAGCGATCACCAAGGTCGCCGAATCTCCGACATAATTTGGCCGGCCTGGCTTTTGTAGCAGGTTGGAAGCAAGTCATTTTGTGCGGCTCTTGGTG
>NZ_JAWRXD010001272.1:0-248 GCF_046535215.1 Priestia sp. SIMBA_032
GTTCGGTGCCGATGCGTTCGGTGTAGTGGGTGAATGCCCGCGACACCAGGTCGGTCACCGCGGTGACATCGGCGGGCAGCGCAGGTCGGGTGAGCACCATCGCACCATTCTGCTCGCAGAACAAAGTACTTGCGAGGCCCGGAATTGTTCTGCACACTGGACGACGTTCTGTTCCCGACAGTCAGGCTCCCCAGTGAAGATCATCGACGGCTCCGCGTCCTAGCGCGCTGACACCGTTCGATTGCCGC
>NZ_JAWRXD010001273.1:0-248 GCF_046535215.1 Priestia sp. SIMBA_032
CTGGCTGAAGAGTGTTCATTAAGACCTCCATATCTATCTGTATATACTCCGTACCTTTTTTGATTCTTCCATCTCGAAAATAATCAGGATTGGGATTTTTTTGATAAATACGTGTATTCGATTTGATACGAGAGATATAGTAAGCCTTTTGATCTTGTATATGTTGAAGATCTTGCAAATGAAAATACCCTAAATCTCGGATACATAGATCATTCGCTGCCACAGTTGGGACACACAAAGAACCGTAG
>NZ_JAWRXD010001274.1:0-248 GCF_046535215.1 Priestia sp. SIMBA_032
GGCGACGAGATCGGCGCCCTGAACCGCACGCTGCAGCACTTCATCAGCGTCTCCCGCGAACGCCTCGAACAGATCCGCAAGGACCAGGAGAGCGCCGAACGCGAACTGGCGCGGGCGGCGTCCGTGAAAGCGCTTACCGACGAATTCGAGGCGCAGATCGAGGTCTCCATGGCCACGCTCGCCAGTGCCGCTGAAGAGCTTGAAGCCACCGCCGGCTCCATGGCCACGGCTGCCGAGGAAACCAATGC
>NZ_JAWRXD010001275.1:0-248 GCF_046535215.1 Priestia sp. SIMBA_032
TGAAGCGGCGGATGCCGCCTACATCGAGTTGAGCAAAAATAAGGTTGTGCGCACCGTAGAAGTAAACGATTCGGTTTTACTGGATCTTGATGAATACAACATCGCTGTAGGCGTGGAGGTGTTGGAACTCTCGGCTGAGATCCCGTTCGTACGCCTCAACAAGGAATACCATGTGCATTCTGAGGTAGTGGATCTGCTCCGGATGATTTACCCGGACGTGGCAGGCTTTGCTTTCAAGTTCACCCAAG
>NZ_JAWRXD010001276.1:0-248 GCF_046535215.1 Priestia sp. SIMBA_032
CTAGAAGGTGGAGAGGCGTTTCGTGCATCCCTGTATGAAAAAAGTTGAAATGATAAAAATATAGTTGTCTTCATGAAAGAAGGATACTAGCTATTTGTATAACTTTTGAAAAGGAAATGCTTCTATTCTTCTTTTATTCTGCCAAATAGTTGACCTGAAGTGATAAAATGTATTATAATCGTAAAAGACATGCTGAAGAAGTGTTTCTTTTTGCATGCTGAAGTTAGTATGTAAGTGTGATGTTTCGG
>NZ_JAWRXD010001277.1:0-248 GCF_046535215.1 Priestia sp. SIMBA_032
GTTCATATTCTCATCCAAAATCATAACTTGATAATTAGCACATGGTTTACCAATGGGAATACTCGCAACATCCTCATTTAACTGACTAGGTATTTTATAGGTTGTCGTCACTACAGTACATTCTGTCGGTCCGTATACATTATGAATTTCAACATTTGTACCTATTCTTTCTCTCCACAATTTAATAACCTCTACAGGCAACATTTCACCGCCAATCGCAATTCTTTTTAGTGAAGCTAGCTTATATA
>NZ_JAWRXD010001278.1:0-247 GCF_046535215.1 Priestia sp. SIMBA_032
CGAACCGCCGACCCCCTGCTTGTAAGGCAGGTGCTCTCCCAGCTGAGCTAATCCTCCAAAAAAATCTATATAAGCGCGTTAATAAGCGTTATTTTCATTACTTATGATAGAATATTTCAAATAAAAAACCCCTATGCTCTTTTACAAGAGACTCATAAGGGGTCTTATTTATTGCCTGGCAACGTCCTACTCTCACAGGGACAAAGTCCCAACTACCATTGGCGCTAAAGAGCTTAACTTCCGTGTT
>NZ_JAWRXD010001279.1:0-247 GCF_046535215.1 Priestia sp. SIMBA_032
ATTTTAAGTGGATTTCGATTTCGAAAGTCTGAAAGTTAAGGGAGTGTGAAAAGGAATGCAAAAGTTTATTATTGCAGCAAGTATGTTGCTGTTATTTGTAGGTTGTCTATTCTTTGTAACTGATATGGTAATTGGAGATACAACCCATACTGATAATAAATCGTCTTTAGAAAGGGGAGGCGAGATAGCTGTGGCTAAGTCTGTAAAAGTAGGTACTCTGCGTGCAGAAGAAGAAATAGCTATTGAT
>NZ_JAWRXD010001280.1:0-247 GCF_046535215.1 Priestia sp. SIMBA_032
GTTATCCATGGTACAGAGGATATAGTGCTTCCATACGAGCATGGTCTTGCTCTTGTTGATGAAATTCCCCATGCTTTGTTACTAACCCTAGAAGGGTCGGGTCACGAGATTCACTGTGACGATTGGAATCATATAATCAACGCTATTTCGAATCATACTTCAGTCCTATAATCATTATAGGAGCCGTATAAAACAAAAAAGATTTGGAAAAAGGGTTACAATCGAATCTGTAACCCTTTTTTTCTAT
>NZ_JAWRXD010001281.1:0-247 GCF_046535215.1 Priestia sp. SIMBA_032
ATTGAGACATTAGAGATTAATGGTGTTCATAAAGATTATTTAAATATTAAATATCAAGGTAATGATAAGTTATACGTTCCAATTGAACAAATTGATCAAGTCCAAAAATATGTAGGGTCTGAAGGTAAGGATCCGAAAGTTTACAAATTAGGTGGAAATGATTGGAAAAAGGTTAAAACGAAAGTTGAAAAATCTGTACAAGACATTGCGGATGACCTAATTAAACTATATGCTGAGCGCGAAGCTT
>NZ_JAWRXD010001282.1:0-247 GCF_046535215.1 Priestia sp. SIMBA_032
GGCATACCGTATTAGCCCGGATCGCAGGTGCCAGTTCGGCGGCCAACGCGCGCGTCAGATTCAGCACGCCTCCTTTGGATGCAGAATAGGCGGTCCGATCCGCGGAATTAGGCAGCAGCGACTGACCTGAGCCAACGTTGACGATGGTCGAACTCGCTGACGTCTTCAACCAGGGAAGGGCGGACCTGGCAAGGATGTAAGCGCCGGTTAGATTGATGTCTATCACTCGCCGCCATTCGGCGACTTC
>NZ_JAWRXD010001283.1:0-247 GCF_046535215.1 Priestia sp. SIMBA_032
GGATCTGCGGCGAAGAGTTTCCGACCATGTAAATGACAATGCGCGCTCACTGACCGTTGAGTCCTCGGTCACTTGCATACAGAAGCGCATCGACGCGCTTGCCGAAGGTTGCTGAGATTATTCGCTACAGGTCTGCCGCGTTGTCAGGACTCGAGTTGAAGTCTCGTAACGCGCTTGGGCAGCTGAACTCCCGACTCCGACGCTGCGTCCTTCCGTTCGGGTTGACGGCGGCGATGGCCGTGACCGT
>NZ_JAWRXD010001284.1:0-247 GCF_046535215.1 Priestia sp. SIMBA_032
GTGTTCTCGCTGACCCTGCTGTTGACCATCGGGGTGTCGGCGGCCAGCTACGCGTGGATCGAAGAGCCGACCCGGCAGTGGTTGCGCGAGCGCGAGGCCCGCGCGGCGGCGGCCGGAGCCGGGCCCGAGACGCTATCGCCGAAACCGGTACCGCAGGCGGATCAGCCACCGCGGCACATCGATCGCGAGCCACGCCACGAGTACGACCGCCAGCAGAGCCGGTAGCTGAACCCACCAGTCCCAGCCG
>NZ_JAWRXD010001285.1:0-247 GCF_046535215.1 Priestia sp. SIMBA_032
TAGCTGTCGGGGCATGTAACCAGTACATTCCTTTCAAAAGAATGACTGGAGATGGTGGACTGCATTTATTTATAGAGCTAGAAGAGCATATGAACGCCCGCACACTTTTACAAAAGTGTTATGAGAAAGGCGTTACGTTTTCACCTGGAGATGTTTTTTACTCTGATGGAGAAGGAGCGAACACTTTCCGATTAGGGTTTTCGCGCTTGACAGAAGAAGAAATAGTTCGGGGAATTAAAATAATTGG
>NZ_JAWRXD010000149.1:0-443 GCF_046535215.1 Priestia sp. SIMBA_032
CCCTGCATTAACCTTCGCCATCTTGCAACGCGATAACGTGGTCATCGCGCTACCCAGGGATGTCGTCTCATGCCGGCAACCCTGCGTTTTTCATCTCGGGTACTTCTCATGCCGTTGGCCACTTCCCGCCTGCGCTGATCAATTTCTTGCGTATCGCCTCGATACGCTCAAGCTGGGGGGAGCCTTTCGGCGTACTGTCAAGCTCGATCTTGAGCACATTGGCGTATGTCACACCACCGTCATTGACGACGGTAGGGTCGGCTTTGTGCGATAACAAATAGTCGACGGAGTCCCACTGGCGGATTTGGGTCGCTCCGAAAATCGCGGTGTTGCCAAGCGAATCCTTGAGGTTCACATTTGCATTGTTTTCTACGAGCACGCGCAATTGAGGTAGAAGATTGTCTTCGGCAACTGCGAAAAGCAGGGGAGTGTCCCCGTCGTAT
>NZ_JAWRXD010000056.1:0-4560 GCF_046535215.1 Priestia sp. SIMBA_032
GTGCTTGCTCTTGTGCTGCCTGTGCTTGTGCTGCTGCTTGAGCTTGCTCTTGTTCTTTTTGTGCTTGCTCTTGTGCTACCTGTGCTTGTGCTGCTTGAGCTTGTGCTTTTTGTGCTTGCTCTTGTGCTACCTGTGCTTGTGCTTGCTCTTGTGCTGCTACTTGAGCTTGCTCTTGTTCTTTTTGTGTTTGTTCTTGTGCTGCTTGTTCTTGCTGAGCTTGTGCCGTTTGAGGCTGCTGCGCTTGTGGAGCTGCCTTTGCTACTGGCGCACTAGCTGTTTGAGATTGAGCTGCTTGTGCCGTTTTAATTTTAAATTGTTCTCCAGGGAAAACTAAGTCTGATGTTAAACCGTTCCATTCTTTAATTTCTTCTACTGTTACGCCATAATGTTGACCGATTGACCACAAAGTGTCACCACGTTTTACAGTATGTACGATTTCTTTTATGCTAGATAAGTTTAGTGTCTGATTTGGATAAATTAGTGTTGATGTTAAGTTATTAGCATCTTTTAGCTCGTCTACGCTCACATTATGATTTTGAGCGATTTTCCATAAAGTGTCACCTTTTTGTACTTCATACGTTCCGCTTGTAGAGGCAGATGCCGCACCTACAAATCCTGCTGAAAGAATTGCCGTTGTCCCTAGAGTAAATACAAATTTCTTCATTTTCCGAATACCTCCTTATTTACTCAATGACTGAATGATACCACCTGTTCATTTCACTTCCATTACAGGAATATTTTACTTTTATTACGGATTTAATTAATTTTAAACATTTTCTTGTAATATTTCTGACAATTCATTTTTGAATAATGATTAAATTTCATCAAAATCATGTTAAAATTTGAAGAAAACTCTATAAAAAGTTGGAGTTGTATTCGGTGATAAAAGTAACTTATCAGTAAAAAAACCTTCTAAAAGCAGTTAGCTTTTAGAAGGTTTTTTTACTGATATGAAACAGTTAAAGTTGGAGCATATGCAGGACTGTCGCCCCCATAAATTTCAACTACGTCACTTAAAAAGTCCGCTGGACCTGAGCTTGACAAGCGAAATTGAGTTTTGCCGGTCCTATTCATATATCCCCAAAGTGAGGAAGGAAGTTGAATAGTTGTATATCCATTATTGAGTGAAGGCACTGACATTTGGAAGCCCGCTGAAATAGATGGTGAAGCCTGATAATCTATTTGTTCTAAAGCACTGCTAGTTCCAAATACACCGCTTTTAATATCGCCTTTCAAAGATGAAATATTACCAGTTGAAGATTTGCGATAAATTTTTAAAGATACATCCGTAATGATTGCATCATCAGGTAAAGAACTTGTGTCAAAAGATAAAATGGTTCGGTATGTGTCGGTATTGTACATTCCTTTATCCCCAATTTTATGAATAGAACTACTCATACCGTCAGCTGATAAGTTTCCGATAAATCCATCTTCAGCAGCAAGCGAAGAAAATACTGAAGGTTTCTCTGAAGTTCCAGAAATTTGATAAACTTCCGTCTTTACTTCCTCTTGGTTACCCGCTGCGTCTACACTAAAAAACTTTACTGTTTTGCTAGAGTTGATGGTAATAGGCTCAGAGTACTTTAGAGAATTAACAGTTGGTATGCTTCCATCTAATGTATAGTAAGTGGTGGCAGGTTCATTGGTTGATAATGTAATAGAAACAGAACTTCCATACGTTCCTCCCGCTGGTGAAGCAGCTGTAACCGGTGGGAATATATCTCCTGGATTAGGAGCATCACCATTTTTCGGATGGCTTTTAAAAAAGTTCCAGCTTAATTTAGTTGCATTCGGTCCTTTAGGATCTGTATAAGAACCGGATGTACTTCCCCCTGACCAAGCATGTCCCATTCCTTCTATCATGTACTTTTCCATTACTGTTTTTCCTGCTGTATCTTTGTAAATATATTGCGTATAGCTTCTTCCACCAGATACTGTACCTGTTGCAGTTTGATCTACCGTATCATCAATATTGTTATTATCCAGCCCATCAGACGCTCTATCATTTGTTTGAGCCCATTGCGATAATATTTGATGCGCATTTATAGGCGCAACAGTGTAGTCAGCTGTCCCATGAAACAAAATAACTGGAACGACTCGTTTATGATCTCCCATGGCTGAATAGGCTAAATCTCCTTGTTGGATAGGATTAGGACCTCCACTGCTCATTGCTGTATAAGCACCTGTCACATTAGTCGCTGCTTTATATTCTAAGCCAGCCCCAACGCTGATAGCCGCAAATATGTCTGGATAAGTAGCTCCCATAATAACACTCATAGCTGCACCAGCAGATAGCCCTCCAACAAAGACTTGGTCGGCATCTATTGAATAACTGCTTTTTATTTGATTGACCATTCCAGCAATTAACGCTGGTTCACCGCTTCCCCTTGATTGATGAGCAGTATCAAACCAGTTCCAACACTTATTTGAATTAGCAGAAGAGGGTTGTTCTGGATAAAGAACAAGAAACTTCTCTGTCTCCGCCAGTTCATTCATTTGTGTTCCTGCTGCAAATTGATCAGGGTCTTGAGTACAGCCATGTAGCATAACTACTAGAGGTAAGGCGGCACCTCCCTGATAACTGCTAGGTACGTACAGTTTGTATGTCCTTCCGTTATATGTTTTAGAGGTAAAACTTCCTGCGGCTGAAGAAGATACAGCACCTAAAGATAAAAAAAGTATAAAAATCATCCCTGCTATAAATAATCGTTTCATCTTCCTGCTTCCTCCTTATATTGATATGGTTATACTTAGCAGCAAACGTACATATCGGTATGGTATGGAAATGAATAAGAGTTACTAGTAAGATGATAGCAAGGTTTTATGTAATAAAATTTATATTAACTGTACGATTTGCCTACGGTTATGAGGACGAATAAACTCATTCATCTCCCAAAAAGGAAAACGCTTACATAAAATTGTAAACGATTGTGCCGATAAATACTATAAAAAAGACATACCTTTCAAAAATAGGCCGGTATGTCTTCTATAGATTGCTTACTTAAGTATTCATATTGTGACTCGCTGCAATTTACCATAGCAATGGATTGAGCATAACGTTGTAAATGAGAAGGGAGCTCCTTAAACCCAAACTGATGATAATATTCAGGAAGAATATCGCTATAAAGCATAAAAATAGCGCTGCGCTTCTCTATCTTCATCTTTTTAAAAAAGTCTTCAAGCATATCACGGCCATACCCCATTCGTTGATAAAGCTGGTGTACAACAATGGATCCAATACCATGCAAAGCAAACTTTAAACGAGGAGTTTGTAAAAGAAGCAAAATAAATGAACCAATAATTTGATCCTCTTCATTTACGTATACATACCGAATTCCATATGTTTCTTCTTTTTGATTATCTCTTACATACTCTTTGTACGTCCTGCCTTTAGGCCATGCGGCATATCCCATTTGATAGACTTCTGCCAATTCTTCAGACTTTATTTTTCTTAATAACATGAACATCCCCTCTTTATTTATAATCCCATACGCCAGCAGACATTTTTTATAAAGTTAAAAATAGTTCCTGTATGTATATATTATACTTCATCCTACGGAAGCTTTCTTGCTCTGAGTCCTATTAACAGCTAATATGTAAAGATACTCTTTATCATTCCATAAAAACATAGAGATGTAAATGTATTTCCAGCTTCATTTAGCATTCATTACGTATTACTCATCAAAAAAAGCATAGAAACTACGTTCTATGCTTTACAGTGAAAGTAATCATCATTTCTTAAGCTTTTTCGTTCTCTACATACTCCGCTAGATGAAAGAAAAAACGATATATAAGAACAAGAACTTCACCTATCGACATTTTTTCATTAAACTCTTTTATAGCATCTAACTCAATATTCACATCCCATAATCCATCTTTATCATTAAATAAAAGCTGGACGCTTGTTGGGCTTTCATTAAGTTCGTTAGCAAAAAATTGTTTTAGTAAAGAACCGAATTTTTTTTGCATATGTAGCCCCGTTAATACTTTATATGTGCCAAACACATCATCCACTTCAAAAGAACATCCATCAAGCTTAATAAATTCGAACCATTTTGATTCTACATATAGAAATTCACTTCTGTGTTCTTTCAAGTAAGAAATGGGCGTATCTAAAAACGAAAGAGGAGATTCTTCTGCGATCAGCTCGTCCGTTTCTTTATCTACTCTTTCGATATAAGAATCTTTAAAACGTAAAGATTCCTCTTTTTCTTCTATCATCAGGTTTTGCGGTACCAACTTTTTTTGCAACGCATATTCCTTTTCTTCCTGGTATAGAGATAAAGATTGACCTTGAACGTTCATTTCTTTTTCAATATAAGTTTGAATATTACTTTGTAACATGAAAAAACCTCCTGATTAATCTGCATCACTATCTTATATCATAACCTAAACAAGTGTTTATAAATATAGCCAAACAAAAAATCCTTAGGCTATGCCTAAGGATAATAATGATATATTCAAGTATGTATAAAAGATAATTTGGTTGCGGGGACAGGATTTGAACCTGCGACCTTCGGGTTATGAGCCCGACGAGCTACCGAACTGCTCCACCCCGCG
>NZ_JAWRXD010001286.1:0-247 GCF_046535215.1 Priestia sp. SIMBA_032
CCCATCGTGGTCGTCGTCATCATCCTGCTCGTCGCGGTGCTCTACGCGGCTACACCGAACATCAAGCATCCCCGGGTGCGCTGGCTGACCCCCGGGTCCATCGCGGCGATCATCGTGCTCGGCATCGCGTCGGCACTGTTCGCGTTCTACGTCGGCAACTTCGGCAACTACGACAAGACCTACGGCACCCTCGCCGGCATCATCGTGTTCCTGCTGTGGATCTGGATCGCCAACAACGCGCTGCTGT
>NZ_JAWRXD010001287.1:0-247 GCF_046535215.1 Priestia sp. SIMBA_032
GAAGTTGGGGGTCGTGACACCGTCGGTGAACACCGTCGTGCAGCCCGAATACGACGACATGCGGCCGACCGGTGTCACCAACCACATCGGACGCATCCACATCCCCGACCGGATCACCAACAATGACGACGACTTCGAATTGTTGGTGCGCGACATCGATCGCGGCCTCGACGACGCCGTCGAGCGGGTGCTGACCTGCGAACCGGACTGCATCGTCCTCGGCGTATCCATCGAGGCCGTATACGGT
>NZ_JAWRXD010001288.1:0-247 GCF_046535215.1 Priestia sp. SIMBA_032
GGCCGCGGTGGCGCCGTGGGTGGTCCGGTCGACACCGATGATCACCATTCCCGCGATCGCAACACTGATGCCGATCACCTGGCGCCGGCTCATTCGTTCACCGAGCAGCAGGACGCAGAGCAACACGGTGAACGGCGCGGACGATTGCAGGACCAGCGACGCGAGTCCGGTCGGCATCCCCTCATCCATGGCGAGGAACAGGAACGCGAACTGAACTGTGCCGAAACCGATTCCGTAGAGCAGGAGC
>NZ_JAWRXD010001289.1:0-247 GCF_046535215.1 Priestia sp. SIMBA_032
TGATGTTTCAGAAGGAGAGGCACCCCCTAATATAATTAAACTCATTACTCCAATAGCGAATACCGTCATCATTTTCTTTTTCAAAATTAATTCCTCCCTCTTATACTTTCTTTCCCATCATTCCCCTAGTTTTTTTAATACTATACATACATCTCATCGCTGCTTGAGATAACATTATGATTGATAAAACTCACTCACATACACCTAGTCTCTTCTTCATGTAACGAACTTTCTTTATGCCATACAT
>NZ_JAWRXD010001290.1:0-247 GCF_046535215.1 Priestia sp. SIMBA_032
TCCCAGAGGGACGAAATGTTTATAGAATTTTAGAGTGTCCGATTGTAAAAAGCCCCAGCGGGTATATATTATTTGTGGTAAATATGTCGCTCCGCTGGAGCTCTTAAACTGTGAGCTATATATTTTTCTATAAATATTACGCTCTTCCAGAGCTATGTTTTTAAAGAAAATATTTGCAAGGAATAGTCCCAGAGGGACGATATATTTATAGAATTTTTATAACGTCCGATTGTAAAAAGCCCCAGCG
>NZ_JAWRXD010001291.1:0-247 GCF_046535215.1 Priestia sp. SIMBA_032
GTGGTGGCTGATCCGGAAGCGCGAGGACCACACGGGCTCGCCGGCCGTGGACGTAGGGATTCCTCGGGAGGCGAGAAGACGGTCCAGGTACGATCGGTCGGGATGCCGTGGCGCCTCGGGCTCACGCGGCACGGACGCGACGATCCGGTACCGTCCGCTCGGCAGCCTCCCGATGACGGTCACGCCCTCCGGGGAGAACCCGATGCGCGCCTCAGTGTCGCGCGACGGGGGAGGCGCGAGTTCCACG
>NZ_JAWRXD010001292.1:0-247 GCF_046535215.1 Priestia sp. SIMBA_032
GGAGCGCTTCGGCCTCCCCTTCGACGTCTCGGACACCGGGTACGGCCACAGCTCCGACGACGTGGCGGAGCTCGCGCGTGCGAGCGCCACCGACCTCATCGGCTACCACGAAGCCGTGCACCGTCGGACGGAGGAGTTCCTGCGGACGATCGGCGACGACGACCTGGGCCGCGTCGTCGACACGAACTGGGATCCGCCCGTCACCCTCGCCGTGCGTCTGGTCAGCGTGATCTCCGACGACCTGCAG
>NZ_JAWRXD010001293.1:0-247 GCF_046535215.1 Priestia sp. SIMBA_032
CGCTTCACGCGGTCGGAACGGGATGACAGGCACGTCCTCCAGTTGCCCGCAATCGTCTCGGCCGCCTGCGGGTACTGGAACCCGACGGATCCGGTTAAACCAGAGCTCGACACGAAAGCGTTGCGCGACGTCGCTGCGTTGTACCGCAGGTACTCCCGCTCATTGCAGATTATCCAGGATCTGAACATCACGATCCAGGAACTGAGGGAGTCGGGCGAGAGCGGCACGTCTTCGTGAAGTGTCGACT
>NZ_JAWRXD010001294.1:0-247 GCF_046535215.1 Priestia sp. SIMBA_032
GGATCGGCTGTTCGGGGTTTGTGAGTTTGATCGCGCCGTCCGCCGCTGTTTACGCAGCCACCGGAGCGCCGGCCGCTGGAGCGCCCGCCGCTAACAGCGCCGCGGCCGGCACGTCGCTCAACGCTGCAACGGCTGCTGCGCCGCAACCGCCCGCGCCCGCGGCGAAATCCGCTGCGGCGGCAACGAGCGCTGAAAGCGCGCCGGCTGCCGCACCGGCCGCGAACAGCGCGACGAGTTCCGGCAACGC
>NZ_JAWRXD010001295.1:0-247 GCF_046535215.1 Priestia sp. SIMBA_032
CTCCCGGCGGTAGCTTAGTTTTATTACGATACCTATTCGCAGCAGATAGCAGACCATTGCATTTTCGCAGCGACGGAAAATGGGAGGAGATTATTGACCCCAACGACCCCAGGTTCGGGTTTCTCGAAGATTGGGATAACCTTGATGACTTTTTAGCTTTCATCAGTTATGAGCCGCACACGGATGGAGCGGTCCATGATTTGTTGCATGCAGAGGCTATCCAGTGGTTCGATCAGTACGGAAATTA
>NZ_JAWRXD010001296.1:0-247 GCF_046535215.1 Priestia sp. SIMBA_032
GGCTGTCGTCGCGCGGGCGCTCGGGCGGCCAGGGCGGGAGGCGGGGTCGGCCGACGCACCGGCTGCTGCTGCTGGGTCCGGCGTCGTGGTGCTTCCGCGTGTGCTCGGCCCGTCCGAGGCGGCCGGACGCACTCCCGCTGGCGGGCTGGTGGGACCGGGAGCCGGAGACAATGCCGGAGCCGCCCTCGGACTCGGTGCCGCGGAAGGCGACGTCGTCGTCTCCATCGGCACCTCGGGCACGGTGTTC
>NZ_JAWRXD010001297.1:0-247 GCF_046535215.1 Priestia sp. SIMBA_032
GCGGCCGACCGGTCATCATGGGCCGGAGACTACCACGATTTCATTTCAAATGAAACGGTTTCCGGCGTGAAACAAGGCGTTGCGCGCCGCCGCCGGTCCCCTTCAGCCCATCACTTCGAAGCTGCCGGAGGCGTCCTGCTGGAGCCGGTCGAGGGTCTCCGTCTGCGCCTCCGTCTCGGGCGCGATCAGGTCGCCCAGGCGCTCGCAATCGTAGCCGCTGCGCATCACGTCGCGGATCACCACGATG
>NZ_JAWRXD010000150.1:0-442 GCF_046535215.1 Priestia sp. SIMBA_032
GCTTTTATTCATAGAAAAATGTATAGACTTAAAGTATCCCTCTCGTGTACGGGTACATTTCAAAGTCCTGTGCATATATTTCTGTAACTAAATCCATGGTTTCTTTATCATAGAAGCTTTCGTATGTTGGAAATCGTGGGAAGGCTTCATCTGTAATGCTAAGTTCTGCATAGCTCCCTGCATAAATCATCTTGTGGGCGCGATGATGATCTGAATTTGTAAGAAGTGCTAAATTGGATTTTATCAAATCGTACGTGTGTTCTAGTTTGGTGATTTGTGCATTAAAATCTTCTAAAGGAATATAACATTGGATGAAGTTTTCTTCACCAGGGACGTATTGTTGGCTAAAATGTATATCTATTGCTAGGGAATTGGAACCAAATGCCTGAACGTAATATAAAAATTGTTTAAATGATATTCCTTGATTACTATATTTATCATT
>NZ_JAWRXD010001298.1:0-246 GCF_046535215.1 Priestia sp. SIMBA_032
GGGTATGAGATTAATGTCGCGTTTTGTGATAACCTTATAGGCTTAGCTTGTACTCATTTGAGAGAATGGGAACTCGCCGAAGAATATTTCACGAAGGCAATGGATATGTTCCAAAAAATAGATGAAGAGCAATTTATTTTAATGGTGCGTCAAAATTTAGGATTAATGTATGCTACTCAAAACCTTTCGCCATTAGCTATTAGATATCTTTCAGAAGTAAATCAAAAAATGCCTAACAATTATAAG
>NZ_JAWRXD010001299.1:0-246 GCF_046535215.1 Priestia sp. SIMBA_032
GCGTCGACATCATCGAGCTGGAGGAGATCGGCGACGAGATCGGGCTGACGGACATCACCCTGGAGGCCAGCGGGCTCGCCGGCGATGAGGACGTGCAGCAGATCGCCGACCTGCTGGAACCGGGAACGACCGGCGCGATCCTCGTGATCGAGCATGTCTGGGCCAAGGACCTGGCCAGCAAGTTCTTCCAGTCGGGAGGAGTCGTGCTGCACAGCGAGCGCATCCCCGCCCCTGTCGTGAACGCCG
>NZ_JAWRXD010000151.1:0-442 GCF_046535215.1 Priestia sp. SIMBA_032
TATCATGCTGCTTGGTCAGCTCGAATGCACGTTCGCACACCATCTTGGCACCGAGGGAAGTCGCAATACTGGTGATCGCGTCCAATTCGACACGCTCTCCTGCCTTAACGGCACGGTTAAGCGACTCAGCGCCCTCGGTCTCGATGGCCAGGACAGGAATGTGATTGAAGCCGTTGCGGTGCAGCCCTTCAACGACACCAGACATCAGGCCACCGCCACCAACCGACAGGATGACCGAATCGAATTCCACCCCACTGCGAGCGACTTCGTCGATCATCGTGGCATGGCCGGTCCACATGGTGGCGTCGTCGAATGGATGCACGAAGGCAACTTCTGGATCTTCCAGCATTGATTGGGCCAACGCGTTGGCTTCCATCCATGAGGAGCCGTGAACGATTACGGTAGCGCCTTCTTGCTCGATCAGTGCTCTAGCCCTGGCAGT
>NZ_JAWRXD010001300.1:0-246 GCF_046535215.1 Priestia sp. SIMBA_032
TTTCTAAAATATTTAATCCGATCACACGGCCAGTACCATGCGGGGTTTGTATACGTTGATCTAAATCAGGAAGTTGTTCCTTTGCTGCCTCATATTCATCATTCTCATATTTTAAGCAACACATTAAGCGACCACATAAACCAGAGATTTTTGCAGGATTTAATGATAAATTTTGATCCTTTGCCATTTTAATGGATACAGGTTCAAAATCTCCTAAAAAAGTAGAACAACAAAGCATACGACCAC
>NZ_JAWRXD010000152.1:0-441 GCF_046535215.1 Priestia sp. SIMBA_032
GAGCCATTAGCTCAGTTGGTAGAGCATCTGACTTTTAATCAGAGGGTCGAAGGTTCGAGTCCTTCATGGCTCATTTTCATTTCTTGCGGGTGTGGCGGAATTGGCAGACGCGCTAGACTTAGGATCTAGTGTCTTTACGACGTGGGGGTTCAAGTCCCTTCACCCGCATCTTATTCATTTTATGTATTTAGCGGTCGTGGCGGAATGGCAGACGCGCTAGGTTGAGGGCCTAGTGGGGGCGACCCCGTGGAGGTTCAAGTCCTCTCGGCCGCACCAAAAAAAACTTTTCAAAAAGTGTTGACATAAGAAAATAGAAGTGATATTATAATAATGTCGCCAAAACAACGGCGGTAAACATCATAAGAAGCGCCCGTAGCTCAATTGGATAGAGCGTTTGACTACGGATCAAAAGGTTAGGGGTTCGACTCCTCTCGGGCGCGC
>NZ_JAWRXD010001301.1:0-246 GCF_046535215.1 Priestia sp. SIMBA_032
CCGGGAGCGGCTCGGCAAGCGGCTGGCCGGGTTCGACATCGATCCGCGGTCCCTCGAACCGTCACAGACGGAGACCGTCCGTTTCGCACTGTCGGACAGTTCCGGGTTGCCCTGGGCATCTGCGGGTCCGCTGCGGTTCGGGGCGGCCGGTGGAATGGTCCATCCGGCAACCGGTTACAGCGTGGCCGAGTCACTGTCGTCGGTCGATCAACTCGTCGACGCGTACGCGCGTGGGCGCAATCCGGT
>NZ_JAWRXD010001302.1:0-246 GCF_046535215.1 Priestia sp. SIMBA_032
CTCGGGGAGTGAGGCGGCCCGCTTCGCGTCGACCACGAGGACCGTGGGCCGGCTGTGCTCGAGGCCGTAGGTGACCTCACGTGGCACCCACCAGCCGTTGAGGCCGACGGTGATGGCTCCAAGGGCCTGAGTGGCCCAGAACGTCATGACACATTCGGGTGTATTGGCAGCGAGGATTCCCACCCGATCGCCCTTGCCGACGCCGTACTTGTCGCGCAGCGCAGTGGCCAGCGCGGCGACGGACCT
>NZ_JAWRXD010001303.1:0-246 GCF_046535215.1 Priestia sp. SIMBA_032
GGCAGGGAGAAGCGGGCCAGACCCGAGGACATGTTGAGAATACGGCCACCGTCGGCGATCAGCGGCAGCAGGGTCTGGGTCAGGAAGAACACGCCTTTTACGTGCACGTTCATCAGCTGGGGACGGGCGGAAGGCATCCCGTTGACGGTGGTCGCCGTCTGCGATGACTCGGTGGGGGCCGACTTGGTGCTGGCCAGACCCGGTATCGAGCGGTTGGGTGACCTGGAAGGACAGCGCATCGCCGTG
>NZ_JAWRXD010001304.1:0-246 GCF_046535215.1 Priestia sp. SIMBA_032
GTTGAAGTTGAACCAGCATATGGATATATATATTTTTGATTCGCGTCTTTAATAACCCCATCTGGATGTGAATGAAACAATCCTAATCCATGGCACACTTCGTGAGCTAATGTTGTATCAGATCTATTACTATAGATACATGCACTATGTTTTCCTATCGTTTGTACATTTCCCGCAGCTTCCTTTGATGCTAAATCAAATGCATAAACTCTAAAATAATTTTTGTATTTCTCATCAATTAGATCC
>NZ_JAWRXD010001305.1:0-246 GCF_046535215.1 Priestia sp. SIMBA_032
GGTGATACCATCGGCCAGTTCACAGACGGCGACCCCCTCATGCTGTTCCAGGTTCCAGCGCCCTCGACGCCCTCAAGCCCGGACACCTTGAGCGTTAACGGCGAACGACTAACCGGACCTGTGGGGTTTGGGATTATCTATCAGGACACCGCCTTCCCCGAGCTGAAGCAGGGTCACCCACCCCGAGACAGGGACACAGCTGTGTCATTGTTCGCGCCGAAGGAAATGATAGATTTCATGAATGGC
>NZ_JAWRXD010001306.1:0-246 GCF_046535215.1 Priestia sp. SIMBA_032
GGGGCCACCACGCCAGATCCTCGGCGCGCCACAGCACGACTACACCCGCGCTTTGATTGGTGCCGCCCCCGCGCTCGCCAAACGTCGCGCGCCCTTGACCCGCATCGATCCCGCGCAGCCTCCCATCCTGAGTTTGCAAAACGTGGGCAAAACGTTTGCGCTGCCCAAGGTCAAGGGTGAGGACTCGACGTTCCTGGCCCTTGAAGGTCTCAACCTGCAAGTTTATCCCGGCCAGACGCTGGCCAT
>NZ_JAWRXD010001307.1:0-246 GCF_046535215.1 Priestia sp. SIMBA_032
ATACCGATGTCTTTCGGCTTGCGCTGGGTCGCGCCGTTGATACCGCAATTGATTCGCCAATACCCTGAGTTGTCGATAGATCTGCACCTGTCGGATGCCGCCGTCGACTTGATCGCGGAGGGGTTCGACGCGGCGTTGCGTATCGCGGTATTACCGGACTCATCGCTGGTGGCTCGGCGGATATGCGCAGTCACCCAATACCTGGTGGCATCGCCTGGCTACCTGGAGCAGCACGGGCATCCCACT
>NZ_JAWRXD010001308.1:0-246 GCF_046535215.1 Priestia sp. SIMBA_032
CGGCGCGAGATGGAGAAGGATGCCCAGGCCGTGCTCGACGACTTGGGCTTCCGGATCGACGCGCGCCGCGAGCTGGGCAGCCTGACGATCGGCCAGCAGCAGCTCGTCGCCACGGCCCGGTCGACAGCGCGCCAGTGCCGGCTGCTGATCTTCGACGAGCCGACCGCTTATCTCACCAACCAGGAGACGGGGCAGCTTTTCCGCCTGATCCGTCGCCTGCAGGGCGAGGGCGTCTCGATTGTCTAT
>NZ_JAWRXD010001309.1:0-246 GCF_046535215.1 Priestia sp. SIMBA_032
GTCGGGGTGCGTTGCATCTTGCGCCAGTGGTCGGCCAGTTTGTGTCTGGCAATGCCGATGAGCCATGGGATCGACGGCTCGACCGAATCGTCGACCCGGGCCCGGTCCATGGCGGCCAGGAACGTGTCCGAGGTGATGTCCTCGGCGACGTTCCGGTCACCGGCCCGCCGGATCAGGTAGCCGTACACCGCGGGCAACGCCTCGTCGTACAGAGCGAGCAGCGCAGTACCGGCCGGCGCCGGGCCG
>NZ_JAWRXD010000057.1:0-3862 GCF_046535215.1 Priestia sp. SIMBA_032
ATTGACCCCTGTAGAATACAGAATTCAATCCTCATTCGCTGCTTAGATAAAGGATCTAACTTTTTGGGTTCAGTTCACATACACCATAATAAAATTGGAGTTGATGTTTCCATTTTTATAATCAATTTCCAATTTATAGTGGTTTTATTCATCAAAAACTATAGTTATTTAACAGCTTGTTTTAATTCCTTTCCTGCTTTAAAAGCAGCCACTTTCGAAGCAGGAATATCTACTTCTTCACCTGTTTGAGGATTACGACCTGTTCGTGCTGCACGGTCCCGCACTTCAAATGTCCCAAATCCAATCAGTTGGATTTTTTCTTTCTTGGCAAGTGTGTCATAAATTGTTTCCAGTAGCGCATTTACAGCGTTTTCAGCATCTTTCTGTGTTAGTTCTGCTTTTGTTGCAACAGCACTAACTAGTTCCATTTTATTCATATTCAAACACCTCATCCTATTATTTTAACTTAGTATGTAGAGGTGTTAACCTAGCTTCTACACACTTGTTACCTTATAACATTAGATAGAAAGTGAAAAAAACCTCTTTTTGTATGATTTACATACGAAAATTCATATATTGTTTGGTATGATAAATTCCGCATAAGTATACTTAGATGAAAAGTATAAGTATAAGTATCACTATAATTTTATAGATTTATTTATCTATATACTTCAATTACACGTTGCTGTTTTAGTGGGTGCTTTTGATATGCCATTATTTCTGATCGTCATAATTTGAAAGAAAGTATTTAAGCGTGTGAATTTCTCCTGAATCTAGAAGATCTTCTTTCATTTTCATAACTCGAAGCTTTATTGTGTCACCCATTGTCGGGAAATTCATCATATCAAACCTATCTCCTAAACCTAATGGAATATTTTCCCCGTGCATGCTTCCCTCTTTAAAAAATTCAGAGGCTGGACCTTCCATCAATAAATTTCCATCTAAGTAAAACTCTACTTTTTCTTTTCCTGTGATTTTAGCCATAGCTTCCACTACCTTTTCCATAAGTTACTTCTATTTAATATTTTACATTATTCTGAATATTTTTGATGCCTATTTCCTATATTGGTTTAAAGATAAGTTAAATAAAATTGCAGGAAGTACAAATTGTATACCGAATTCTCTTTAACAAACAGAGTTCTTTTTAAATCCAAGAGTTTCTGGTATGTTGACTAGAGATATATAAAACCTATACTGAGGAGATGAGTGCTAGTTGTATTCTTGGAGAGTAACGAAATATAACCCCTTAAAAAGAGATAATAATGGTTACTTTCTCAATGATGAATGGACCTGTTTTTCTGAAGTGGGAATAAATGTAGAGATGGATGAATATTTGAAAGTGGAAAAAAAGTATATTAATGCCGTTATAACCTTCATGAATGAAATGAATATCAACAAACTTTATATAAAAGGGTTAGAACAATGGTCTGAAGATATAGAAGCTCAAAATGAAACTGAGTTCATATCAAAATTATGGATAGGACAATGGATAAGTATTCAAGAAGTAAAAAAGCTAGTAAAATTAACATTACGAAATGCAGTATGGTGTAAATTAGAGTTAGGAAATCAGTTCTTTGTCCATTTTGGCTATGATTATTATATGTACATAGGAACCTCTCAAAAATGTTTTAATGCTTTAGAAAAAGTAGTTTTAACAGGTCTCCATGTTGAGATGGTTGATTCCCCTTATCTATAACTTTGAAAAAAATTTCTCAAATGTATGTTATATAAAGAATATTAGTTAATTAGCAGTCTTTGTTACTATTCGTCTAGAATAGTAAGGGTAGAAAAGATTCTTTATTAATATTACATATTTGTATATATTTTTAGTAAATAGTAAAACTAATGATTTTCACAAAATACTTTATCATTTACTTAAGCATAACGACTGTTCTCGGAAATAATATACGAAAAGGCTCGTTATGGAAAAATAAATAAGCACCTTGATAAGATAGGGGTGCTTTTACGTATTTATTTCTTCTTTACCCTAAAGTAATTCTTTCTTTAACGTATCAAAGTCTCTTTTAGCTACTTTTTCAATCTTATCAAATAATTCATCACCTTCGATTAATCCTTTTTCTTCTAGTATTTCTTCTAACGCCTTAAATCTTACTCTAGATAAAACAACCTCATTTACGGCATTAACCATCAACTTCTGATCTTTTGTAAGTTCTTTTTCTTTGACTGGTTCTTGTTGTAACTTAATTCTAAATACGACTTTTGTGTCATCTGATATCTCTGCTGCTTGATAAAAAGTACTGTGTGAAATATTTCGCATTTTAAGTTTCTCATTTGTATCAACAATAGTAAGTTCAAAATGAGGGCTTTCGAAAAATAAGTCATATAAGTTATAATCTTTTTTTCCTATAACCGAAAATGCAAAACCAATCTTTTTTAGCTGCTCATCTGTAGGGGAATGTGTAATTGTTTTTTCTTCGAAATTTTCAACGTTAAATTCAACATTATTGATAATTAATTGCTTCAATTCAACCACCTCTTTATCTATATTAATACGACGAGTCTTAAAAAATTCCCTGTTTTCTCAAAATAAAAAAGGACACTGATGACACGTCATGAAATCAAAAAGCTCTAAACCTTATAGTGTTGCTTATTTCTTAAATCAGTATTTCTATCAAAATAAAAAGCACCCCAATTAATAGATGCCTATTTTTATTATTCTTATTTTTCTTCTGTAACCATAAACTGTACCACATTATTTAAATTGATGTGCACTAGCTCTTTTTCATTCGAAATGAATCTTTCATATTTTGTTATATGACTAATGACTTCTTTCTTTGATGTGGCTTCAAATTTTAATTCCTTTGTCCTGCCATTTATAAATTCAAAAATAACTTTAAATTTAAGCATAGGTGTAGCACCTCTTTATCTACTTATTATTCTTGCTTCATTAATTCTTCTTCAAAGAAAAAAGTACTTGGATATTTAGTAACCGTATAAGAGTATCTTTTCATGTTTTTTACATAATGACTTTTTAAGATTGTCACTAATTCATTCGATACTCTTATGTTTACTATTTCTCCATTACTAAATAGTTTTACGCTCATAGCCCTCATCCTCTCTCATATCAGAAATAATAAAATTTATCTTAAGGAATAATTTAGCTCTCCTAAGATTCTTTATTTTTACCCAGTTCTTTTGCCTGATATTTTTTTAGTTCTCCACAATCATAAGGATTAACAATTAAAGTTTCCGTGTGATTCTTATAATGAAGCTGAGAAAGGCTTACATCAATTCGTATAGGTTTTCTGGTATATGTGTTAAAAAAATAAGCAACCTTTCTTCGATAGTTGGTTCACAAAGGGATAGTTGTATTTTGACACCTTACCGTGTGATAAATCTCAATATCTACTAATGAAGTACATAGTCATAAAACAGTAAGGGATTATTTTCTATACTTTTTTTCACGCCATACTGTTTCTTTTCTGCCTCTACTTCTCTTACGCTCCGTTTTTGCCTTTTCATTACGAAGTGGTGCCACTTCAGTTAATTGGACAGAAGCCATATTCGACTCTTTTGTTAAGAGCTTTAAAGTAGCTGACAATAGGGTAACAGAATCCACTTCTTCTAATAACTTTTCCGCCACAGGTTTATATTCCCCGAACTCTCTCTTGTCGATGGTGTTCAAAACGCGGTGTATGATTGCTTCCTGATGTCCTGCTATTACTTCACTAGAAGTAGGAGGTGATTGTCTAGATATTCTTGTTTTTGTGACATCTTCAATCACTTTTAAGTGATGCCGTTCTCTCGAGGTTATAAATGTAACCGCCAATCCCTTAGTACCTGCCCGTCCTGTTCGACCAATACGATGAACATAGCTTTCAGGATCCTGAGGAATATCAAA
>NZ_JAWRXD010001310.1:0-246 GCF_046535215.1 Priestia sp. SIMBA_032
GCCTAATAATTCTAAGATTTCAGCACCATTTTCATAATTACTAGAATTTATATTAAAATCGCCCAACATACTATTCATCTCCCTAATATTGATACAAATACTAGCTCAAATAGCTTAACATAAAAATCGGATGTATTCTCCTAATAATTTCTATAAAAATGTAAAAATTTCAAGTTTTGATGGTTCAAGTCGAAGGTGGGCACCTTAGGGGGGATTTTTTTATGAAATTAGGGAAATTAGCATTAG
>NZ_JAWRXD010000153.1:0-441 GCF_046535215.1 Priestia sp. SIMBA_032
CGGCAATACTTAAAACGTGAGTGACAGGGAATTCTTCATGGTAGCGCCCGCCAATTAATTGATATACAGGTTGATTTAGTTTTTTGCCCATTATATCAAAACAAGCTCTACATTTGTAGAGAAACCGAGAGTAGCTAAAATCGTCATTTTTCTTGCTGCATCTAAACCTTCTACGTCTGATGTTGGATCTGCTTCTGCAAATCCAAGTTGTTGGGCTTCTTTTAACACGTCGTTATATGCTCTCCCTTCGTCTGACATTTTCGTCAAAATAAAATTTGTCGTTCCATTTACAATTCCCATTACTTTCGTAATAAGATCTGAAGAAAGTCCTTCTACGATACTGCGTAAAATTGGAATTCCTCCTGCCACACTCGCCTCATAGAATAAATCAGCCTTATTATCTTTTGCTGTCGCTAATAATTCAGCTCCATGTAATGCCAT
>NZ_JAWRXD010001311.1:0-246 GCF_046535215.1 Priestia sp. SIMBA_032
CTCTTTTGCCGTGATGCGGGCCTGTCCGAACGTAAGGTCGGCAGGTTAGTTTTCGCGTGGGCGAAATATTCGCACCTCGCGGCATGGCGATCGATTCACGCGGGTGCAGCGATCACTTCAGCAGTGTGCCAGGGCGAGTCGGGGTACGCCGAAATCATTGGTGCATTCACGCTGCGGCTCGGAATGCTTCTCCGAAATATGCCGCCCGGCACTGCGGCTGACATTGGCGACGGTTGCATTGCATGG
>NZ_JAWRXD010001312.1:0-246 GCF_046535215.1 Priestia sp. SIMBA_032
GGCGCGGCGACCCCGGGCGCATCGACCTCACCGACCTGCTCGATCGCAACGCCGGTCAGGTCGACGACTGGGCCGTCCGCAGCGACGAGAGCCACTATCCGCGCCCGCTCCGGCGGCAGCTGCGCCAATCACATCTGTCCCACGACGACCAGACGACGATCGACGAGATGCGCGCACACCCGATCGGCAAACTGGCCTACTTCGCCTGTTCGACGGCAACCGCGATCGAGCAGAGTGCGTCCTGGC
>NZ_JAWRXD010001313.1:0-246 GCF_046535215.1 Priestia sp. SIMBA_032
GGCCTCGCAGCGCTGCGCCGAGGTCCCCGGATTCAGCACCACACCCGGGACGGCACTGGATCTCTGGGACTGCAACGGCGGAGGAAACCAGTCATGGAATCTGACGGCGGACAACCAGTTGCAGATCTACGGCAACCTCTGCATGCAGGCAGGGACGGATGGAGTGACCGCGGCACCGGGTAGCGCGGTCGTCCTGGCCGACTGCACGGGCGCAGCAACCCAGCAGTGGAGCTTCACAAGTGATGG
>NZ_JAWRXD010001314.1:0-246 GCF_046535215.1 Priestia sp. SIMBA_032
CTAACAATTGGTGCGGACGATTATATTACAAAACCCTTTCGCCCACTAGAGTTAATTGCGCGAGTCAAGGCGCAGTTACGCCGATATAAAAAATATAATGGAGTAACGGCACAGAACGAGAATGTTATCGTTCACTCTGGTCTTGTCATTAATATAAGCACGCATGAGTGTTCTCTGAACGAGAAGCCGTTATCTCTCACTCCCACCGAGTTTTCAATCCTGCGTATCCTCTGTGAAAACAAGGGG
>NZ_JAWRXD010001315.1:0-246 GCF_046535215.1 Priestia sp. SIMBA_032
GTGCGAACGCCATGGCGTCCGATTCCGGTTCGACTCAAATGTGCAGAACATCACTCCTCTGTCCGCGGGAGGTCTTCGGGTTGTGTCAACGATGGCCGATCAAGAGCAGGTCGATGAGTTCGATCAAGTCGTGATCTGTGCAGGTGTGGCAAGCCGTGGATTCGCGTCGATACTGGGTGACCATGTCAATGTTTATCCGGTGAAGGGATATTCAATTTCGGTCTATCTTGATGACGAGGAGAGCAG
>NZ_JAWRXD010001316.1:0-246 GCF_046535215.1 Priestia sp. SIMBA_032
GAATCCGAATGCGCCCTTTTCGCTCGCCTACAGATACCGTATTGGAGGCGAGTATGTGCGTAACGCGTTAGAGACGTCCCAGGATGAACAGATCCAGCCCCTTCCCCAAGCCGGTCAGTAGCCGGGTCACAGCCGCCGGTTCGATAGACCGGCGCGGGACGGCGCTATCACGCATGGTGTCGGGCGAACGCGTGGTGATCAGCCGGCGCCATTGTCATTTCGAATCCATCGCCGCCCCGTCGGGCC
>NZ_JAWRXD010001317.1:0-246 GCF_046535215.1 Priestia sp. SIMBA_032
CGGGGGCTCCCGTTAGGGTTCCGATTTATTGCTTTACGGTACCTCGACCCCAATAAACTTGATTAGGGTGATGGTTCACGTAGAGGGCCATCGCCCTGATAGACGGTTTTTCGCCCTTTGACGTTGGAGTCCACTTTCTTTAATAGTGGACTCTTGTTCCAAACTGGAACAACACTCAACCCTATCTCGGTCTATTCTTTTGATTTATAAGGGATTTTGCCGATTTCGGCCTATTGGTTAAAAAAT
>NZ_JAWRXD010001318.1:0-246 GCF_046535215.1 Priestia sp. SIMBA_032
CCCCGCTTCTGCGCCGTAAGCGGAGACGAACAGTTCCATCGCTTTTTGGGAAATGTCGTCGGTTTCGTCGATGGCGGCGTTGGAAATGGCAGCGGCGGGTACTGCTTCTTCGAGCATCTTACGGGTGTTGGGGTGGTCTGCAAAGTGGCGCGATCACCCGAATCATGGCACGGATCAGCGGGCGAGGCGTGTAGTACTCGCCGCCGTTGCGCCCGGCGTTACCCATGTTCTTGATCTTGGCTTCAT
>NZ_JAWRXD010001319.1:0-246 GCF_046535215.1 Priestia sp. SIMBA_032
TACTAAATCTTTTGGACAAATTTTAGCGTTGATATGTCAAGCCCATACACAAGATATAATGTGGGTGAAAAATAATATAGAAAAAGAATATATAATTGGGGACTATAATATTTTCCCGCAATTCTATGCAATTGTATTAAGGCTTGGAGATATTCTAGATTTTGATGGTTTGCGAACACCAAAAAGATTATATAATGCCATAAGTCCTAGTGGCTATAGTAAAGAAGAATGGGAACAGCATTTTAT
>NZ_JAWRXD010001320.1:0-246 GCF_046535215.1 Priestia sp. SIMBA_032
CGAGCTGCGTCGTGCTCGGCGGCCTCGGGAAGACCGCAGTGGTGAAGGTTGGTCACCCGATCCACCGCGGCCCTACATCGACAAACTCTTGACGACTCTATCCCTCACCTCGAAGGGAACCTCTACCTCCTTTAAATGATAAAAGATACGTTGTCCGGAATGGTACGTGGCTGAAACCTCAAAAAAGCCTTCAAATCGGACCATAACGATACCAGTACCACCAGAACTGTATTCATAGGTAGTGTT
>NZ_JAWRXD010001321.1:0-245 GCF_046535215.1 Priestia sp. SIMBA_032
AGTCGTAACAAGGTAGCCGTATCGGAAGGTGCGGCTGGATCACCTCCTTTCTAAGGATTTTTACATGACGTACGTTTTGACACTTTGTTCAGTTTTGAGAGTTCAATCTCTCAATTATAGAAAGCATACTACTTTCTTCTTATTAGATAAGAAGAATTTTGGTTGCGATTGTTCTTTGAAAACTAGATAACAGTAATTGCTGAGGAAAAGTGAAACTTTTCTTTAATCAAACCAATAAATAACAC
>NZ_JAWRXD010001322.1:0-245 GCF_046535215.1 Priestia sp. SIMBA_032
ATCGAGTGGACGATTGGGTGATCGGTGAAAATGCCCACCTGACCTCCAACGGTGCCACCATGAACCAGTCCCGTGTAATGGCTGGCAAGTTGACATTGAACGCCGGCACCCATGCACTGGACATCCAGGCCTCCAAGGGTTCCCAGCTCTCGCTGAGCGGAACAACCGTGGTGGCCCGCAATTCGGTTGCATCCGCCATTAACCTGCAAGGTAGCCAGGCTGATATCCACGGCAGCACAATCACT
>NZ_JAWRXD010001323.1:0-245 GCF_046535215.1 Priestia sp. SIMBA_032
ATTTCCAATTACACGGTGATACTGTGCCTTTACTTCCTTCGCAGCCCAATATAGTCTCTTAATTTTTTCTTCTGATACTTTATCTCCTGTTTTGAACACAATTGATCCATCGTCGAATGTATACGTTTTTGGTAAGTATTGCTCTTTTCCTTCTTTACGTATTTTCTCTAAATCTACTGTATTCCCGCTATAATCTTTACCATTATAATTTGTTGTAATTTGTTCTACCGCAACAAAATAAGGTT
>NZ_JAWRXD010001324.1:0-245 GCF_046535215.1 Priestia sp. SIMBA_032
CATACAGTCTTTGTACGTCTTCTTTATAAATAATTTGGTCTTTGTCTGAGAATGGTAGGCTTACAACTGGTCCCCATATACCTTTATACTGTAAAGCCTTGTTTACAATAATTGCTGATTCTTCTCTTGTAATAGGTGTGTTTGGGTCAAAATAACCATCTCCTCTACCTTGTATGATACCTGCACTTGCAGTACGTTTAATACCATCTCGTAAAGTTGAATTTGCATCGTTTAGGTCTTTAAAT
>NZ_JAWRXD010001325.1:0-245 GCF_046535215.1 Priestia sp. SIMBA_032
CAAGCGGATGGTTTATCCATTTTCGTTCAAGCGTTTGGATGGGTAGGGGAGCGTCGTGTGGGCAGTGAAGTCGCGGTGTAAACCAGCGGTGGAGCCTACACGAGTGAGAATGCAGGCATGAGTAGCGAAAGACGGGTGAGAAACCCGTCCGCCGAATGATCAAGGGTTCCAGGGTCAAGCTAATCTGCCCTGGGTAAGTCGGGACCTAAGGCGAGGCCGACAGGCGTAGTCGATGGACAACGGGT
>NZ_JAWRXD010001326.1:0-245 GCF_046535215.1 Priestia sp. SIMBA_032
TATTTAGCTTTATATTAGTTGACCCGTTTGTGAAAGTGTGGGTGCCAATAGGAATTTTCTTAGTCATTTATTTCATTTATTACTGGATAACTGTTCAACTTTATAAAGGTATGGTAATGCCGAAAGAAGAGGTAGCTAAATAGTTTATGAAAAGAGTCCTTGTGTTGAGAATAAGGGCTCTTTTTTTATGTTTTTTATAAAGAAGGAAAAGATTGGATAATGGTCGAAAAATATAATGTAACTTC
>NZ_JAWRXD010001327.1:0-245 GCF_046535215.1 Priestia sp. SIMBA_032
GCCGCGGCTCTTCTCAGGCCCGGGAGGCGGGAACTGCGTCGCGCAGGAAGTCCGCCACCCAGCGGGCGCTCCGCTTGGGGGTGCGTTTCTGGGTCCGGTAGTCCACGTGCACGATGCCGAACCGGCGCGAGTACCCCCACGCCCACTCCCAGTTGTCCATCAGCGACCAGATGAAGTAGCCGTGGAGCGGGATCCCCTCGGCCACGGCATCCCGAGCGGCCTCGAAGTGAGCCTCCAGGTACTCG
>NZ_JAWRXD010001328.1:0-245 GCF_046535215.1 Priestia sp. SIMBA_032
TTGTATACAAAATCCCATTTAAAGCAAAAGAAGTACGGCCCGTTTCTTCAGAGACAACTAATATAAGTGCATCACTCTTTTCTGATAAGCCTATTGCAGCTCTGTGACGTGTTCCTAGCTCAGGATCAACTTCTGTACTTTTCGTTAAAGGAAGAATATTAGCAGCTGAGACTATATGATTATTTTTTACGAGAACGGCACCGTCATGAAGAGGGTTACCTGGGTAAAATATTGATTCGAGTAAT
>NZ_JAWRXD010000154.1:0-440 GCF_046535215.1 Priestia sp. SIMBA_032
GGTCGTACGTTATATATTTTAGATGAGCCAACGACTGGGTTGCATGCGCATGATATTGCACGTCTTCTAGAAGTGCTGCAACGTCTTGTTGAGAGTGGTGAGACGGTACTTGTAATTGAACATAATTTAGATGTGATTAAAACAGCTGATTATATTGTTGATCTTGGACCAGAAGGCGGGGACAAAGGTGGACAAATCGTCGCTTCGGGAACGCCAGAGCAAGTAGTAAAAGAAGAGCGCTCGTACACTGGTAAGTATTTAAAAGAGATTTTAAATCGTGATAAAGCAAGAATGAAAGAGAAAATAAAAGAAGTAGAGTTATCGCAATAAGTTTATTGATGAAAACCGAGTGGAAATGACGCTCGGTGTTTATTTTACGAGGAAAAACTGGTAAGTATGTTAGTAGGTATACAAGCATGAAAGATAGAATAAGTTGATAT
>NZ_JAWRXD010001329.1:0-245 GCF_046535215.1 Priestia sp. SIMBA_032
CTAATGGGACTGAAGCTGGTATTGTTACATATCCAGCTGCTGCTAATTCGGCTGCAACCCAAATTGCTGCACTACCCCATGCCATTGCTTCAGCTAGTGATTGAGTTTCAGAATTACTTAGTTTTAATCCGAATCCCCATCCATAAAAACCAGCTGAAGAAGATTGTAATTCTTTGAATTGGCTTAGGTCATTATTAACATATGAATTTAGTGTTTGTGTTGTGGAAAGTTTTCCAGGGTTTCCT
>NZ_JAWRXD010001330.1:0-245 GCF_046535215.1 Priestia sp. SIMBA_032
ATGAACTTTTTTTATTATTTCGTTCATCTTTTTTTCGTTTTAGGAGAGATTTTGTTTTTTAGCTTGCTAACAATGTGGAGATATCCTAGGTTTAAAAATCCCTGTAGCTACTGCATACCAGCAACAACCTTTTGAAATTCAGGTTACTGCGATGTATAATTATCATAAAATCTAAGGAGTTATATATATGGATAATATAAAAATAATAGCTGAGGTTCTGAGTATAGGGTTACAAATTGGTTTAT
>NZ_JAWRXD010001331.1:0-245 GCF_046535215.1 Priestia sp. SIMBA_032
CAGGATGATCGTGAATCCGGCCACCAGAGCTTCCCGCCGGCGCGTCGGTGCCGGGCCGATCCGATGGATGTCTTTGATGAACTTTTCCAAACCGGTTGCTTGCGCGTCTGTTTCGCGATCACTCGGTGGATGGATTCGGTGATTGTGATGTGTTGTCGTCATGCATTCAAGGCTCGCCCACATCGGTTGACCCCACCAGTGCACCAGATCATCGATAAGCCCAGGAATACTCATGTCCGGGGCAT
>NZ_JAWRXD010001332.1:0-245 GCF_046535215.1 Priestia sp. SIMBA_032
GTCATGCGCGCCGGACGCGTCTCGTCCCACGGAAGCACATGCCAGATCTCCCGCGGCGGCCCCACCCTGGTCGCCTTCTGCTCATCGATCCACTCGCAGCCGCGATCGTAGGCGGCGAGGATCGCGGGGAACGCCGTGTCGTCGCCTTCGACCGTGACGGCGACGGCCGCACCGCCGCCGAGTCGATGGCTCCGGATGCCCTCCGGGGTGTCCCGGATGACGCGGTCGACCGGAAGGCACACCTC
>NZ_JAWRXD010001333.1:0-245 GCF_046535215.1 Priestia sp. SIMBA_032
GTCTCCGACATTCTGCAGAAGAACATCCACCAGGTGCTGCTCGGCCAGGCCGGTGTGGATGAGGCGCTGGAAGCCGCCGCCGACCGCGTCAAGCGGATCCGCTAAACGGCCGCGCTTTCCAAGGAGACTGACCTCATGCTTGGCCGACGCCAGACAAAAGAAAAATGGATTTTGCTGGCGCCGGCCATGCTCGTGCTCGCGCTGATCACCCTGATCCCGCTGGCCAATACGGTGTGGCTGAGTTT
>NZ_JAWRXD010001334.1:0-245 GCF_046535215.1 Priestia sp. SIMBA_032
TGTCTCGATCCGCGCGCGTTCGGTTCTGCCCATGTTCTGCACCCTTTCCTCCGTGTTCGATCGCCTCATGGCGAAGATCTCTCCACTCAGCATCCCACAAATTCAGCATTGTGGAAATATAATTCCATTTTAACGGCCGTCGCATGCATCCCGATCGGGCGATACATCGCCCGCCCGACGGGGCGAGTCTCAACCCTCTTCGCACCCAGACCGCCCTCGCACAGCACAGGCCTTGCGCAACAATC
>NZ_JAWRXD010001335.1:0-245 GCF_046535215.1 Priestia sp. SIMBA_032
GGGTATTGCAGATCAACAGCGGGTTTCATCATGTGTTCGGTTTGCCGGTAAACACCACCGTGCAAGTCATCCTCATCACCGCCACCTGTGCATTGGCGACGCTTTCAGTGGCCAGCGGCCTGGACAAAGGTATTCGCATCCTGTCCGAGCTCAACCTGAGCCTGGCGGTGATTCTGATGCTGTTCGTGCTGCTGCTTGGGCCTACGGTGTTCCTGCTGCAGACCTATGTACAGAATACCGGCGCC
>NZ_JAWRXD010001336.1:0-245 GCF_046535215.1 Priestia sp. SIMBA_032
GTTCGTGTCGCTGCTCACGGCGCTCGTCTCGATCTCCTTCGCGAGCGGTGTCATGGGCATCCTGGGCCTCGTCGGAGCCGGGATGCTCGCCCGCTACATCCCGCGCTACGTGCCACGGAGGCCACGGCCGGCCTGACCGGGGCGCGAAGGGGGAATACCGCCACCGGCGCAAGTGCTACCTTCCATGCAGACGCATGAATTGAGGGCAGGGCCATGGCCGGAACACTGGAACTCGGGATCGATAC
>NZ_JAWRXD010001337.1:0-245 GCF_046535215.1 Priestia sp. SIMBA_032
CTCCTGTTACCCCTGTACTTCCTGTAGCCCCAGTACTCCCCGTTGCTCCAGTCGCACCTGTACTTCCACTCGGTCCGCCACCCGGACCTGTCGCACCAGTTGGCCCTGTCGGACCAGGAGGTCCTCCAGATGGTCCAGTTATTCCAGTTGGACCTGTTATTCCCGTCGGGCCTGTTATTCCTTGACCAGTTGCTCCAGTCGCTCCGGTTGCACCTGTATTTCCACTCGGTCCTTGTGTTCCTTGT
>NZ_JAWRXD010001338.1:0-245 GCF_046535215.1 Priestia sp. SIMBA_032
ATCACGGAATTTCATTTCACTCTCGGTCATTTTTTATCCTCCATCGGTTTTTATACAATAAAATTTATCGTTTATCTTTACTATCCTTCTTCATTCTTTCACTTACAACATCCATAAAGTAATATCCACTAATTAGCACATAGTAAAATAAAAGTATCCCTAGTATATCTTTCATACTCGTATATTCTTTTTTCTGAAACAAGATAGGTGAAAGAGAGAAAACGAGAAAGAAGATTAATGGATAT
>NZ_JAWRXD010001339.1:0-245 GCF_046535215.1 Priestia sp. SIMBA_032
GGATTTTTCGTCTATTATTAAATGAATAATGTTTGGAAGGGGATATAATATGACAGAAATTAAAGTAGGGCTTACACAATTTTTAGACTTCACACTGAAAGGTAGTACAGCTAAAACAACCTTTATAAAAAATCTAAAATCCCAACCTGAATATCAACCAGCTTTTGATTACTGGAAACAATTACGAGAAACTGTTATTAAATTTCATCAAAACAAACTACCTTTTGAATATTTCGAAACATTAG
>NZ_JAWRXD010000155.1:0-439 GCF_046535215.1 Priestia sp. SIMBA_032
GTTTCAATATCTCGATATTCATCAATTGATTGGAATCGAACGTTCGTCATTCCGATTTCTTCACCTTGATAAATATATGGCGTTCCTTTCATCATATGAAGAACAGTCGCCAACATTTTCGCAGATTCAATGCGATATATTCCATCATTACCAAAACGAGATACAACGCGAGGCTGATCATGGTTATTCCAATAAAGGCTATTCCATCCAGTATACTCTAATGCTTTTTGCCACTTTGTTAAATTCTCTTTTAAAGTAAGAAGTGAACATGGTTTTACATCCCACTTTCCACCTTCTCCTGAATCTAAATCCATATGTTCAAATTGGAATACCATTTGCAACTCTTTTCGTTCTTCTCCAGTATACAATTTGGCTTCTTCTGTCGTTACACCAGGCATTTCACCAACCGTCATAATATCATAATTCGATAATACTTCCT
>NZ_JAWRXD010001340.1:0-245 GCF_046535215.1 Priestia sp. SIMBA_032
GCGTCATACCGATCAGCCCCGCCTTGCTCGCGCAATAGTTGGCCTGCCCAGGGACGCCGATCAGCCCGGAAATCGAGGCCATATTCACCACCGCACCAAAGCCCTGCTCGACGAACAGCGGCAACACTGCCTTGCAGGCATGAAACGCGCTGTCAAGGTTGCTGCCGATTACGCTGTGCCACTGTTCGGCGCTCATGGCCAATGCACTGCGGTCTTGGGTGATACCGGCGTTATTGACCAAACCT
>NZ_JAWRXD010001341.1:0-245 GCF_046535215.1 Priestia sp. SIMBA_032
GGTCAGATCGACGTTGTCGGTGAACGGGGTCAGCAATGCCCGGGGGTACAGCCGGTGCTTGCGCACCACGTTGATCTCGGCGGACAGGACGACGGCGATCGCCGCCAGATAGAAGTACGCGAGTAGACCCAGGACCACCGCGAAGACACTGTTGGTGGTGCTGGCGTTCTTGACCACACCCGTCACGTACACGGTTCCGAAGGTCTGCAACAGCTGCCACACCACACCCATCACGATCGCGCCGG
>NZ_JAWRXD010001342.1:0-245 GCF_046535215.1 Priestia sp. SIMBA_032
GGCAACACCGCGGGCCGCGGTCGACGCATTGATGGATGTGGTCGCCCGGCACGAGGTGTTGCGCACGGTACTGATCGACCACGGCGGGCTCCCGCAGCCGCAGCTACTGCCGCTCGACCAGATCCGGAATCGGCTGACCGGCATGCTGACACCGCGGCCGCTGCCGGACGCTCACGCGGAGTCGAACCTGAGGTCGGAGGCACGCAGGCCGTTCGATCTGACCACCGACCTCCCGTGGCGCGGAG
>NZ_JAWRXD010001343.1:0-245 GCF_046535215.1 Priestia sp. SIMBA_032
CACGATGTCATCGTTTACCGGCTCGAGGGCGAGGTGGATCCGGTGCTCGCGTTCGAGACACCGTTGCGCCTCGAACAGCACGAGCAGACCCGCACGGGTGAGAGATGGATCCTCGAAGCACCCCTCGACGTCGCGCCGTCGCACGAGCCACAGCTGCCCGATGCGGTATGGGCGGAGAACGGCGAGGACACGGTGCGGGTCGTCGTTGAGGCGAGCGTGCGCCGCGACAACGATGCCACGATCAT
>NZ_JAWRXD010001344.1:0-245 GCF_046535215.1 Priestia sp. SIMBA_032
GGGCGGCAGCCACCCGCACCTGACGGCTAGGCCGTCATATCGAGGGCCGCAATGACTTTGGTCGGCTCGATCCAGATCACCAACTCGCCGGGAACACCGTTGCGGTCACCGAACTCCGGCCCGCGGTCGGCGCCCATGTAGCGCGTCCCGCAGGCGGTTGCGATCCGGTGTACCTCGGGCAGATCTTCACCGAGGTGGGCGATGCCCTGCACCTGGACGAAGGCATAGGGCGGTTCCGGTAGGTC
>NZ_JAWRXD010001345.1:0-245 GCF_046535215.1 Priestia sp. SIMBA_032
GCCTTCAGCAGGAGATTTCCAAGACCGAACAGCGCCATAACGGCCAGAAAGGAAAAAGTGTAGACCCCGGCCAGCGATTCCAGGTCCCCTCGGGTAACCAGAAGCACCGACAGGCACAAAACCAGAAAAACGATGATGATCCTGTAGCTGGATCCTTTTCTGTTTTCCTTGAGAAAATAATTGGGCAGTATCCTGTCCAGCGTCATGCGCTTGAGCAGCCCGCAGACCCCGACAAAAGAGGTCAG
>NZ_JAWRXD010001346.1:0-244 GCF_046535215.1 Priestia sp. SIMBA_032
ATTGATCGGTCCCATTAAAATTCGGATTTGGTTGATAGCTAAACGTTCCGTCCGCATTTACTGCCGCCACTCCGTTGGTTGGCGCAACTTGCAGCTGATAACTGAGAGGATTTCCATCTACATCTGTTCCTACTATGGCACCTATTACTGGGCTATCTTCTTGTGTGCTGAACGTGTAGTTTGGCACCGTTGGTGCATCATTCACCGGCGTGACAATCACCGTCACCGTGGAAACGGCCGTTCC
>NZ_JAWRXD010001347.1:0-244 GCF_046535215.1 Priestia sp. SIMBA_032
CTGGCAATTCACCGATCTCGGTGACCTCGCGGCCACCGATCGGGTCGCGGCACGCGATGGACTGCTCGACGCCGAACGCGCCGAGAGGTTCGATCTGGCGTCCGCCCCGCTCACGCGGATGCATCTGATCCGGCAGGACGAGACCCACTGGGTGCTGGCGATCACGAATCATCACGTGATCGCCGACGGCTGGTCGACGCCCCTGCTGATCCGCGACCTGCTGACGATGTACGCGATGGGTTCG
>NZ_JAWRXD010001348.1:0-244 GCF_046535215.1 Priestia sp. SIMBA_032
TAAATATGGCATAATCTTTTCATCATAAATGGACAATAAACTATTTCGATAAAATGCATGAGACTCTAACTTCATCCGCATCATAAATTCTTCCACTTCTTTATTAAACGGAATCGCATTTTCTCTCGCATGCATAATAATAAACTCTTTATGCCTTTGTATATCATTAAACTGACAATGTAATTGTTTTGCAAATTTTTCACGTGGTAACAAAGACTCTTGCTCAATATCCAGCATTTTCTTT
>NZ_JAWRXD010001349.1:0-244 GCF_046535215.1 Priestia sp. SIMBA_032
CGAGCGATGTTGGCGCGGCCACGGCGGAGCAGGGAATCCTAGCCGACGGTGCGGTGCAGAAGGCCCTGGCACGGCTCTATAAACCGCTGCTGACCGATGTCCTGGTACTTGGCGATAGCCGTGCCTTTCAGTGCACAAAGGGAAACGTTGGCTTTACCGACTGGGCTGTATCCGAAACCGGAGGCCTCGCCGCGTTTCCACTGACCCTAAACAAAGGCATCGACGGGAACACCACATCGCAAAT
>NZ_JAWRXD010001350.1:0-244 GCF_046535215.1 Priestia sp. SIMBA_032
GGTGACCCTGCAGCTCTGGGACACCGACACCCGGCCGGATCGCACCGCCAACTTGAAGGAGTTGATCGCGATGTTCGAGAAGGAGAATCCGAACATCACCATCAGCTACCTCGGCCTCCCGACCGACTCGTACATGCAGAAGATCAGCACCGCCATCGCCACCAAGTCGACGCCGGACCTGGTGACCCCGAAGGCTTCGGATGTCGCAGCTCTTGTCGCTCAGAACGCTCTGGCACCGCTGGAT
>NZ_JAWRXD010001351.1:0-244 GCF_046535215.1 Priestia sp. SIMBA_032
GTGATCGAGGGTTTCGAGGACATCGCCGGCACCGAAGACATGCAGGTGGAGGAGGCGCGGACCACAGGCGTGGTGATCGCGGCCACGGGGCCCGCGAACGGAACGATCTACGTGACCACCATGCAGGGGCACTCGGCGATCATCCCTCTCGACGACACCGGGTATGCGCTCAAGCGATTGCGGATGAACTCCCGCGGCTGGTACTGGTTCACCTTCCGAGCGATGGACTCCGACGGCTACCTGG
>NZ_JAWRXD010001352.1:0-244 GCF_046535215.1 Priestia sp. SIMBA_032
TTACGTTGGTTCATTAATTGATGAATTAGAGCATTCTTATCAAGAATAAAAAATAAGCCCTCGCTTTATGAGGGCTTATTTCATATTTACTTCCCAAACCTTTTACGATATCCACATTTCCTACAAAGCTCTTCAACCGCAACTCTTTTGGAAAATCCATCGACAATGTTTGTTGCTCTTTCACCTTCTATAATGTTAGAAAATGAATCATTATTAATATTTCCAAGGTTAATAATCCCTTCAC
>NZ_JAWRXD010001353.1:0-244 GCF_046535215.1 Priestia sp. SIMBA_032
GTCTCAGCGCGTGCACGCCACCACCGGCGCATCGCGACCCCCTAACTCCACGAATCTCCCACAACTCCTACGCTCACGCAGGGAGAGTTGTGGGAGATTCGTAGAGTTGTAGTCATGACTGAGGCATACGACGGGCTGCGGCGCGCGGCAGAGGTGGCGGACCGCGTACACGCGGAGTGCGTGTGGTCGAAAGCTCTCACCCACAGGCAGCTAGCGCCCTACCTGACGGAGGAATCCGCCGAGG
>NZ_JAWRXD010001354.1:0-244 GCF_046535215.1 Priestia sp. SIMBA_032
GAACGAGCTACGCTCGGGGCAGCGTTGGCGCTGGCCGGAGTGCGCTGGAAGAGGGAATTCATGTCACCGCCGACGCTCGACGCCGGGGTCAATCTCAGCTCTGATGCTGCCGGTCGAACGGCCCGATAGCAATTCTAGTCTGATCGTGCCATCGGCCACGTGCCGCACCGCGACGATGTCAAGGAGACGCACCTCAAGCCCGACGTCGGAGCGGCCCAAGTAGCAGCGCTCGCCATCCCTCGAG
>NZ_JAWRXD010001355.1:0-244 GCF_046535215.1 Priestia sp. SIMBA_032
GCACGTGCCATCTCGTCGAGGTCGTCCCAGGTTTCGGGGAGTTCGAGGCCGAGGTTCTTGCGCCAATCAGCGCGGATGAACAGTGCAAACGACTGGGCGTTGACCGGCACGCCGATGACGCTACCGTCGGTCATCGTCGCCTGATCCCATGCCTGCGGCTTGACCTGGTCGTCGGCCGCGAACGTCGAGCGGTCGATTGTGCGGACGAGACCCTTGTCGGCCATGTTTCCGCCCTGGGCACCAT
>NZ_JAWRXD010001356.1:0-244 GCF_046535215.1 Priestia sp. SIMBA_032
GGGAGCTTTCGGTGGTGCTGATTTGTCAACAAATCGTCCATTGACATCACAATCTGTTTTCAACCTTGCATCAGTTTCAAAGCCAATTACAGCAACCGCAATTTTACTACTCGTTCAGGAAGGTAAGCTAAGTCTTGATGATTCTGTGCAGAAATGGATACCTAATCTTCCTTATGAAAGCATTATGATTAGACATTTACTTAATCATACGAGTGGACTCCCTGATTATTTAGCTCTCTTTGAG
>NZ_JAWRXD010001357.1:0-244 GCF_046535215.1 Priestia sp. SIMBA_032
TACGAAGCATTTCCACATCATGATTACTTTCAAATACGAAAGCATTAGCTCCCTTAATAACGCCCTTCATACGGTCACTTACGTATCCCGTATCTGTAATAAGCGCTAATTTCCTATTATTATTATGGAAAGCATAAAACATCGGTTCAGCCGCATCATGAGAAACTCCAAATGATTCGACTTCAATATCACCAAATGTTTTCAAATCCCCAACTGAGAAAATGAATTTTTGCTCAGTTGGGAT
>NZ_JAWRXD010001358.1:0-244 GCF_046535215.1 Priestia sp. SIMBA_032
GGGGCAGGGGGAGGTGGCCATCCAGGTCGCCTACGTCGGCATCTGCGGCACCGACCTCCATGTCTTCCACGGCGACATGGATGCCCGGGTGACCACGCCCGCCACCATCGGCCACGAGATGTCCGGCACGATCGCCGCGATCGGCCCGGGCGTCGACGGATGGAGCGTCGGCGACGCCGTCACCGTCATGCCGCTGTCATGGGACGGCACCTGCCCGGCGTGCCTCGCCGGCAACATGCACATC
>NZ_JAWRXD010001359.1:0-244 GCF_046535215.1 Priestia sp. SIMBA_032
TTTTATCTCATTTCCTTTTTCTTTAAGTATCTCTAATTTTTTAATCTGTAATAAATCTTCTTTTGTGATAGGAGCGTTTACATTCTCTCTACCTAAATTCTCTTTATTAATATGTTGTTGTAAAGTTTTATCGAGAATTACATTTTGACTTTCTTTTTGTTTTTCAACTATATTCTGTATAACCGTGCCATTAAATCTTATTTTACTTTCAGTAGAATTAGTATCTAGTTTAAGTTCATATATT
>NZ_JAWRXD010000156.1:0-436 GCF_046535215.1 Priestia sp. SIMBA_032
GTTCAAATTTAGCTGAACTTCCTTTGTAATCATCAACAAATAAAGCGGGATGACAACAAATTTGTCGCAATCTCGTTAAACCAGCTAAAATTCTAATTTTATTTTTACGTAACGTGTCTTTGTCTAAATGCTTTAACGTTTCTTCCCTTAACTTCGCTAAATAAGCAGCATAGAGACTCTTTTGATCGGGTAATAACTCCGATGATTGTAAGTGCTCTATTTTCTCTGGCAACTCATTTAATACGTCTCCTTTTAATCGTCTTAATACGAATGGTTTCACTCGCTTCGCTATATCTTCACGCCTTAAATCACCGAACTCTTTTCTTCCTGGTAATAATTCCGGGAAGACGACATGGAAGATAGACCATAGCTCTTCTAATGAATTTTCTACAGGTGTACCAGTTAGTCCGAAACGGTATTCAGCTTGAATTGTTTT
>NZ_JAWRXD010001360.1:0-244 GCF_046535215.1 Priestia sp. SIMBA_032
GGCTCGTCCGCGACAGCGGGCACTGCCGCGACGTTGACGCTCGGCGGTCTCATCACGGCGGGCATCGCCACAGCGGCGGTCGCGATCGCCGTCGCAACGGGCATGCCAGCACACGACAACGACGCGTCGTCGCAGGCTGCGGCGTTCGGATCCGGTGCTCCGGGATCCGCCTCGATCGAGGCTTCCGACGGCCTCGCGGATGAAGCGGAGAAGTCGGTCTCGCCGACGACCAGCCCGACGCCCG
>NZ_JAWRXD010001361.1:0-244 GCF_046535215.1 Priestia sp. SIMBA_032
GTTTCTTTTATTTAAAGAGAATATCTTTACTATATTGATTTCCAACGAGTAAATCATATTGAAGCATTTTATATTGCTCTAACATTTCTTTTGGTTTCTTTGTTAAATCATTGATTACTTCTCCATTTTTATCAACTTTTAATTCATCTCTAAGCACTGGTATTTCCTTGTAAAGTTCCGATAAAAATTGATAAAATAAGGATTTATTTAATCCTGCATAATCAAAAATAAGATTAGAAAAATG
>NZ_JAWRXD010000058.1:0-2380 GCF_046535215.1 Priestia sp. SIMBA_032
CGTGATACTAAAATTCTTCAGACTGCCGTTTATTTCGATATTGCTGCCTAATACTTGCCGTAATGCCCACTTTTTTTTCGTTAGAAGACCAGGATCAATCCCATTTAGTAAGGAAAAAGCGTACCGAGTATACGTACGATGATTATCGATTTGATGAATCTTCGGAAACAGATAGGAGGTACGGTCTCCACGTTTCACCACCCGGTAAATCTCTGCTGTACGAAACGCTTTAATAAGCTTTCCACGCAATTTTAGTTTCTCAAACATCTAACCCCTCCTCAAAACATAAATGTCGCAAAGAAGTAAAGTAAGGCTCCATAAAAGGTGACAGGCAAGATAAAGCGCATTATCCTTGAAAACTGATCAACAAGATCAATCACACCCCACCGTTCTAATATTCGTTCGATGATAGCAATCCCTAAGACAATGCCTCCTATGGTCAAAATAGTGGGGTCAAGCATGGCTAGTGGACTAAACGGAACAAAGGAATAAGCTCTGAAGGGACGAGGTCTCGTAAGAGGTGGCTTGTGAGGTGAAGGAAAGATTTTTGGAAAGGTGAATCCTTTTATTTTTCTCATGTTGATACCTTCTTTCACTCTTTTAATTTTTTTGATTTTGACGTACCTGTTTTTTCAGCTCGACGCATCCGGTCGCCCCCTTCGCCTCCTCGGCTCAGCTCCCTTACAGATTCCACAAATGGCTTCAACAGGGTTATAAAGCTTGTATTAACGGGGTAGCGATACTGAACTAGCTACTGATTAGATAACGGAGTTACAATACTTTAGATACTATGTAGCTACTGCAGTAAGCTTGCCTGTCCACTCAAAAAATAACAAAGAACCCTTACCGCAGTAAGGGATTAGTATATGGTTATGTAAGAGATACTGGGCTTTTATATACTAAGGTTTGTCCTAATGTTCCATTTTTTTATGCAATGGATGAAAGGTCAGAAAGTGTCCAAACAACTAAACTCCCTCTAAATTAAATGAAGATAAAAAGACCTTTATCATACATTTTCTGTAGTCAAATGCAAAAAATAAGTATATAATCTATATTGAATTTGTACCTATAAATTTAATATGTCCTAAATAATTTTATAAGTTGGTACAAAAATAAGGAGTGTTATCATGAAATTTGCAAACGATTTTTTATTTGGAGCTGCATCAGCTTCTTATCAAATAGAAGGCGCATGGAATGAAGATGGGAAAGGCGAAACCAATTGGGATGTTTTTTCAAAGATTCCTGGAAAAACATATCAAGGCACAAATGGAGATGTAGCCATTGACCATTACCATCGCTACAAGGAAGACATTAAGTTAATGGCTGAGATGGGTTTAGAATCGTACCGTTTTTCCATTTCGTGGGCACGTATCTTGCCAACTGGCGATGGAGAAGTCAATCAAAAAGGATTAGATTTTTATAATCAAGTGATTAATGAATGCTTAAAGTATGGAATTGTTCCATTTGTAACACTGTATCACTGGGATCTGCCAGTGACACTTGAAGAGGACGGCGGATGGACAAATAAACGAACAGCCGATGCGTTCGTTAAATATGCAGAGGTTTGTTTTAAAGCATTTGGAGACCGTGTTAAACATTGGATTACGTTCAATGAAACTGTTATGTTTTGCGGATTAGGCTATTTAAAAGGCGCTCATCCACCTGGTATTCAAAACGATGAAAAGAAGTACTTTCAAGCTACACATTATGTGTTTTACGCACATGCAAAAGCTGTAGAGAGTTATAAGAAGCTCAAGCAGTATGGAGAAATTGGTATTACACATGTTTTCTTACCGGCTTATAGCGTTGATAATAAAAAAGAAAATATTTTAGCTGCTAGACACGCGAATGAATATGAAACGTTTTGGTATTATGACCCGATTTTAAAAGGAGAATATCCATCTTACGTTGTACAGCAATTAAAAGAAAAAGGATGGACTCCAAGCTGGACAGAAGAAGAACTCGATACATTAAAAAGAAGTGCCGAACACAATGATTTCATTGGCCTTAATTATTATCAACCGATTCGCGTAGAGAAAAACAATGAAACTGTTTCGTCTATGGAGCACTCAAGAGAAACCTCTACTTTAGCTCCTGGAAATCCATCATTTGACGGCTTTTATCGCACCGTAAAAATGGCAGATAAAACCTATACAAAATGGGGATGGGAAATTTCACCTCAAGGATTTTTAGACGGACTTCATATGTTAAAAGAGCGTTATGGGGATATTAAAATGTATGTAACTGAAAATGGGCTTGGTGATGAAGATCCGATTATTGATGGAGAAATCGTAGACGTTCCCCGTATTAAATATATTGAAGAACATTTAAAAGTGATTAAGCTTGCTATACAAGAAGGCATTCACCTAAAAGGATATTA